>CAZOOA010000037.1:7132-25708 GCA_964581355.1 uncultured Desulfovibrionaceae bacterium
AATAATAATCAGCAAATTCCCTGGCCGAAACCGCTCACAAAAAGAAATTCGCAGTTACCCATAGCTACCCATCCAAACTCCGTCGTCTCAATACGAAGAAACACTTGTTGAAAAAATCCGGTTCGCCAACATCTTCCTGGCTTGCCTGGAATTGCAGGCTTTTCTGAAAAGTGAAGATGTTCACAATCGTCGCGCACTTGCCCAATACTTTCTCATTATAACGCAAGACTTAGTTTTTGAAAAGTCGCTGATAAAAAGATTTCGATTCTTTTTTTTAAATCCCTTCCCAGGAAACAAAAAACTAGACAAACAAATGAAAAAAGAAACAAAATAGTGTTTATTGAATAATAACTTAATTTTACTCCCTTCAGGCAAACCAATTACCATGCAAGTAGATGAACTGGGCATTATAAAACATTCCATCCGGCCAAAACTATGCCCTGGTCCAGCTGTAAACGCACTGTGGGTGCATGAAACCTGGAAATCTGGCAATAATAAATAAAGTTCGGAAATAGTAGTTTTCCGAACAGAAGAGAAATAAAGTTCAAATAAAGTGGAGCGTGAAAAAGATGGAACAAACAGACCCTATTTCCTTCGCACACCTGACAGAAAAAGAACTTAAAATAGTCAAAGACGCAGAGCAATTTATCAACAGCCAGCCAGACCACCAGCATGAACGCCAGGGAAAGAGGCAAATCATCTTGTTGGCCTATAACGTAAAACAGGAGTAAAAACTGACAAAATATAGTTACTTGTTAAAGCAGGGAGGCACTGCCCCTGGTCAACTGGTGCCGGACGTCGCTGATCAGGTACAGGGATCCCGCTACCAGGACCATATCCGGTGACCTGGCCATGGAAAGGGCCAGTTTTACAGCCCCGGAAATGTTTTCAACCACATGGACGGGTCCGGGGGACAGCCCGGAAACGATTTCCTGCAACATCCAGGGATCTGCAGCCCGAGGGCTGTTGGGGGTGGTTAAAATCACGGAATCGGCCAGGGGAACGATTTCCTGCAAAATTTCTTCCAGGGCTTTGTCTGCCAGAAGCCCAAGGACCAAAACCAGGTAACGGTAAGAAAACGCTGTCTTAACCGAGTGCCTTAGGCCCTGGAATGCCTCCAGGTTGTGAGCCCCGTCCAGGACAACCAGGGGGGCGCGCCGCATTACTTCCAGTCTTCCCGGCCAGCGGGTGCTCCCCAGGCCGCTTTGCACCGCCTCTTCCCTGACGTAAAACCCTTTTTCTTCCAACAACTCCAAAGCAGCCAGCGCCAGGGCGGCGTTGCCCGCCTGGTATTCTCCCAGCATGGTTATATGGAGATCTTCGAAGGTATGCCCTATCCCCCGGTACTGAAAGTTCTGTCCTTCCAGGTTTGAAGATTGAACCCGGGCTTCAAAATCCTGGCCTGCTATGTACAGATTCGCCTTTTTGTCCCGGCATTTTTGCTGAATAACTTCCAGTGCTTTGCCGGTAGCTCCAGTCACCACATCGCATCCTTCTTTAATAATTCCCGCTTTTTCCCCGGCCACTTCCTCCACGGTGCTGCCCAGGATCTGGGTATGCTCCAGGCTAACCGTGGTGATAATGGTAGCCAGCGGGTCAATCACGTTGGTGGCATCCAAACGTCCTCCCAGGCCCACCTCCAGGATAACCAAGTCCGGGGCCTCTTCAGCAAAATAGGTAAAGGCTATCGCCGTGACAACCTCGAACTCCGTGGGATGCCCCAGGTCGGGGTCTGCAGCAATGGCTTCAACCTTGGGCTTGATCCGGGCCACCATTTCCACCAACCGCTCTTGCGAGATATCTTCTCCATTAATTGCCATGCGGTTGGTGAACTGCACCAGGTACGGGGAGGTATACATTCCCACACGATAACCGGCTGTTTCCAGAACTCCTGCCGCAAAAGCAGCAACCGAACCCTTGCCGTTGCTACCCCCTATATGCAGATAATTCAACTTTCTCTGCGGATTTCCCAGGGAATCCAGGAGTGCTTTAATTCGTTCCAGTCCCGGGTTCATTCCAAATCTTTGTATGCCATGGATCCAGCGTAGTGCTTCTTGGTAGTTCAATTTCATACCTCCTGAATTGCCTTAAGAGGACTCGTTCCACTGTCAGGTCATTTTTTTTAGTTCTTCCAGCCTTGCCGTCAATTTATCTCGCTGGATTTTCAATTCCTGTTCTTTACTGCGTTCTTTTTCTACAACTTCCTCAGGAGCTCGTTCCAGGAAATTATTGTTAACCAGCTTGGCAGAAACCTTTTCCAGGTCTTTTTCCAGCTCCTGGATGTTTTTCTCCAGCCTGGCCAACTCCTGGTTAAAATCCACAACACCTTCCAGGGGAAGGTAAACCTCGATGCTGCCCACCAGGGCTGTCAATGCCTTGGAAGGTTTTTCCTCCTGTAAATCCCTGATTTCTACCGGCTCAGCCCAGGAAAGACGTTCCATGATCGCCCTTTCCTGGCTTAAAAGCTCCCGCTCTTTTTCCGGGGCCCGCACGATTATGGCAGATTTCTGGCCCGGTGGAATGTTCATCTCGCTGCGCAAATTACGGACCGCCCTGATCACACCCATAACCTGGTCCATCTCCTGACGGGCAGCTTCATCCACCAGGTTGGGCTGGGCCTCGGGCCAGGGGGCCACCACCAGCGCCTTTTCCTCGCCGTTACGGGGCAGATTCTGCCAAATTTCCTCGGTGATAAATGGCATAAAAGGGTGCAAAAGCCGCAGGGTCTTTTCCAGGATAAAGTGTAATACCGCCCTGACTCTTTCTTTTTCGACATCATCCTGGTCAAACATGGGTATTTTGCTCAGTTCAATATACCAGTCACAGTAATCTCCCCACAAGAATTCATAAACACAGCGGGCTGCTTCGCCCAGTTCATATTTTTCCAGCAACCGGTTTGTTTCTTCCACAGTCGCATTAAAACGGTCCAGGATCCAGCGGTCGTGCCGGTTCAGTTCAATCTCCAGGGGACCTGGACGGTAATCCTGGAGATTCATAAGGACGTAGCGGGAGGCGTTCCAGATTTTATTGGCAAAATTACGGCTGGCTTCCACGTTTTCGTGCCGGAATCGCTGGTCGTTGCCCGGCGCCTGGCCGGTAATCAGGGTAAACCGCAGCGTATCTGAACCGTACTGGTCGATCACTTCCAGGGGGTCCACCCCATTACCCAGGGACTTGCTCATTTTTCGTCCCTGGGCGTCACGAACCAGCCCGTGAATACAGACATCGGAAAACGGAATCTCGTTCATGAAGTTAAGAGACATAAAGATCATGCGCGCCACCCAGAAAGTGATGATATCATATCCCGTAACCAGGACATCGGTGGGAAAGTAATGTTTTAAGTCAGGGGTTTCTTCCGGCCAACCCAGGGTGGAAAAAGGCCACAGGGCCGAGCTGAACCAGGTATCCAGCACATCGGGGTCCTGTTCCAACTGGCTGCTGCCACAGGCGGGACAGCTGGTGGGGTCCTGGCGGGAAACAATGAACTCACCGCAACCGCAGTACCAGGCTGGGATACGGTGCCCCCACCAGATCTGGCGGGAAATACACCAGTCACGGATATTTTCCATCCAGTTCAGGTACATGCGGGTAAATCGCTCCGGCACATAACGAACTTTGCCCGCTTTGACCACATCAATAGCCGGCTCAGCCAGGGGCTGCATCCGGACAAACCACTGCAGTGATATGAGCGGTTCCACTTCCTTGGCACAGCGCTGACAGAGTCCTACAGAGTGGGTGTATTCCTCAATTTCTTCCAGTAATCCTTCCTTTTTCAGATCTTCCACCACTTTTTGGCGCGCTTCAAAACGCTCCAGGCCGGCAAATTTCCCCGTTTCTTCCGTCATGGCACCATCTTCAGCGATGGCTTTAATCCGTTCCAGGGAATGCCTCAGGCCGATCTCAAAGTCATTGGGATCATGAGCAGGTGTGATTTTAACGGCACCGGAGCCAAAAGAAGGATCCACGTAATCGTCGGCTATAATGGGAATCTCCCGCTCCATTAGGGGAAGCAGGACTGTTTTCCCGATCAGGTTGCTGTAGCGTTCATCTTCCGGATGAACAGCCACTGCGGTATCACCCAGCATGGTCTCCGGGCGGGTGGTTGCTACAACAATATGTCCATCCCAACCCACGCCGGGGTAGCGAATATGAGTCAGGGTGGAATCCTTATCTTCGTGTTCCACTTCGATATCAGAAAGAGCCGTATTGCAGCGAGTACACCAGTTGATCATATAGTCGCCCCGATAGATCAGTCCTTGCTCGTACAAAGAGACAAAGACTTCCCGGACAGCCCGGGAGCAACCGTCATCCATGGTGAAGCGTTCCCGGGACCAGTCACAAGACACTCCCAGCTTAAAAAGCTGATTCAGGATACGCTCATGGTATTCTTCTTTCCAGGCCCAGGCCCGCTCCAGGAATTTTTCCCGGCCCAGTTGATGCCGGTTTTTGCCCTCGGCCAGGATATGCTCTTCCACTTTATTCTGTGTAGCAATCCCGGCGTGATCCGTCCCCGGAAGCCAGAGTGTATCGTACCCCTGCATTCTCCGCCAGCGGATGAGGACATCCTGGATGGTATTGTTCAAGGCATGACCCATATGCAGCGAACCCGTCACGTTTGGAGGTGGAATCACAATGGTGAACGTTTCTTTATCTTCTCTCCGGGGGGCTGTAAAAAACCCCCCTTCCAGCCAAAACTGATATATTTTTTGCTCTACCTCTTCTGGTTGGTAAACCGACGGAAGTTCAATTCCCATGCAAAAACCTCCCTCAAAAATCTAAAAAAATTAGTAACTCCTCACCATGTCAAACATTATATCCAGGATCGAAAAAAGCTTCCCGACACACCACCTTTAAGCATTTCCGAACTTTTTCCTTATCATACATTCTTAAGAAGGTAAAGTCAACTTTTCCAACTGAATTGCCATAGGGAACATTGTTAACCTGAATATTTTTGGGGTTGACAATCGGTCCGTTTATGTTTATGCTAACTTTATTGTGATCGCACAGCAGCAGAGCAAGACAGGAGATGGAATATGCGCAGCAGGGTTTTGGAACTGTTAAAAAAATACCAGCCCGACTTTGTTTCCGGTGAAACCATAGCCCGGGAACTATCTGTCAGCCGGACTGCTGTATGGAAAGCCATTCATTACTGGCAGGATAAGGATTATCTCATTGAAAGCAGCCCACGGTTGGGATACCGCCTGCTCCAGGCTCCCGGTTGGCTCTACCCGGTGGAAATGGAGGGAAAGCTGCAGAGCAAATTGATCGGTATGCCCGTAGAAAAAATGCACCACTTTCTTTCCCTGGAGTCTACCAATGAAACATTGAAGCAGTTGGCTGAAAAAGGGGCTTCAGAGGGGACTGTTGTTTTGGCTGAAGAGCAAACCCGGGGCAAAGGACGGTTGGGGCGAAGCTGGTCTTCTCCCAGGGGCAAGGGAATCTGGCTATCCGTTTTACTGAAACCTGCCGTTTTTCCACAGGAGGTCCCTGTTTTCACCCTCCTGGCAGCCCTGGCTGTATCCCGTGCCATAAGAATGAACCATCCAGAACTTAAAGCAGGAATCAAGTGGCCTAATGATATCCTGGTTCACGAAAAGAAAGCCTGCGGCATTCTGACAGAGCTTAAGGCAGAGACCGACCGGATTCATTACCTGGTTGCTGGCATCGGGTTAAACGCAGACCAGGAAGAAGAAGATTTTCCACCGGATTTGGCCCCTTCAGCTACATCCATTTACCTGGAAAGCGGCAAGAAAGCAGACCGGCTGCAGCTGGCTGCAGATATGATCAACCAGCTGGACCATGCATACCATCAGTTCTGCTCGCAGGGGGCAAGACCGATTATCAAAGCATGGAAAGAACACAGCATCACGCTGGGCCGAAAGGTAACCATCTCTCACCCTGCGGGAGATTATCCAGGTAAAGCGGTGGATATAAGCGCAGACGGCGCCCTGGTTGTGGAAAAAGAAGATGGGACGAGAAAGCATTTTCATGCGGGTGAAGTTACGCTGCGAAGATAATTCAGGCGGAGGGCCGTTCCATGCAGACAAAACAATATATTTTATGTGGGTTATTTGCCGCGTTGATGGCCATTATGGCACAGATATCCATTCCCCTTCCATTCAGCCCGGTCCCCATTACCGGGCAAACCTTCGGAGTCTTCCTGGTGGGCGGTATCCTGGGAAGCCGCTATGGTGCAGTTTCCATGCTGATCTATGTTTTCATGGGTAGTGTAGGACTGCCTGTCTTTCACTACGCCCAGGGGGGGCTACATATTATCCTGGGCCCCACCGGGGGCTATCTGTGGGGCTTCGTCCTGGGCGTGTTCTTGCTGGGCAAAATAGTAGAGCAGAAAAATACGTATGTCTTTTCAGTAATAGCCATGGCTGTCTGCTTGGCAGCCATCTACACCCTGGGGACCTTGCAACTGGGACTTATTACCGGCCTCGACTTCTTCCAGGCGCTTATGGTCGGGGTCGTGCCCTTTATTCCCCTGGACCTGGCTAAAATATTTGCTGCCGCCGGGCTCAGCCTGGCTGTTCGGCAGCAGCTACTCAAAGCCGGACTGCTGCCCTCCTGTGGCCTATAAAATACGGCGTGGCTTACTATCCAGGCAGTTGGTCCTGAATTGCCTTTAACAGTTTATCCCGCCCTTCCCTGGTCTTGGAGGAAAACAGCAGGATCTCTCCAGGGTCCTTTTCCAGGGTGCGGGCGATAAGAATCTTTTGCCCTTCCCGTTTGCCCCGGGGTATCTTGTCCAGCTTGGTAGCCACGACCTGGGCGGGAAACTCAAAATAATTCAACCACATGGACATTTTCTTGTCCTCTTCCGAAGGCGCATGGCGGATATCAACCACATGCAGGATCATTTTGATGGTTTTACGTTTGACAAGAAACCCTTCGATTAAAGGACCCCATTTTTGTTGCTCCGAGCGAGAAACCCGGGCATAACCATACCCGGGCAGGTCAACCAGGTAAAATGAGTCGTTGAAAAAATAAAAGTGTACCGCCCGGGTTTTGCCCGGAGTATTACTGGTCCGGGCCAGGTTGCGCTGTTCGGCCAGCGTATTGAGCAAGGAAGATTTTCCTACATTGGAGCGCCCGGCCAGGGCAATTTCCGGATAGCTTTCGGGCAGGAAGTCTTCCGGACGGTTAGCTAACTTTACGAACTCCGCTTTTTTTATCTTCATCGCCTTTTTCCCCATTATCATTCTTGTCCCCTGTAAGCAGGGCTTTTTCAATAACCTGGTCAATATGCTCAACCAGGACAAAGTCCATCTTGCGGCGCACATTTCCTGGTATTTCTGCCAGGTCTTTTTTGTTTTCCTCGGGCAGGATTATGGTCCTGATCCCTGCCCGGTGGGCCGCCAGCACTTTTTCTTTGACTCCACCGATAGGAAGTACCCGTCCTCTCAAGGTGATTTCCCCCGACATGGCCACATGGCGGTCAGCCGGCACCTGCGTCAGGGCAGAAACCATGGCTGTAGCCATGGTTATACCGGCGGAAGGACCGTCCTTGGGAATGGCCCCTTCGGGAATATGAATGTGAATATCGTATTCCTCGTAAAACTGGGGATCGATGTTCAGGGATTCAACCCTGGAGCGAATAAAGCTAAGGGCCGCCTGGGCGGATTCCTGCATGATATCACCCAGTTTACCGGTCAGGATTAACTTGCCCTTGCCTTTCATCAAGGTTACCTCGATAGCCAGCAGGTCGCCACCGGATTCGGTCCAGGCTACACCGGTAGCTACCCCGACCTCGTTTTCCTTTTCGGCCAATCCATAGCGGAAACGCGGCGGCCCCAAGTACTTGTGCAAGTTGCTGCGGGTGACATTGACACGATATTCTTTCTCTTTAACCACTTCTTTAGCTGTTTTTCGGCAAATATTGGCGATTTCCCGCTCCAGGTTCCGCACGCCGGCTTCCCGGGTATACTCCCGGACAATGTGCCGCAGTGTTCCTTCTGAGATACGCAGGTTGCTTTCGGTCAAACCGTTTTCTTCCAGCTGTTTTTTAATCAGGTGCCGCTGGGCAATCTTGACTTTTTCCTCTTCTGTATAGCCGGCAATATAGATGATCTCCATCCGGTCCAGCAACGCCTGGGGGATGTTAAAACGACTGTTGGCAGTGGTGATAAACATGACCTGGGAAAGGTCAAAGGCCACTTCGATATAGTGGTCGCTGAAAGAATTATTCTGTTCAGGATCCAGGACCTCCAGCAAAGCCGCCGATGGATCCCCCCGAAAATCGGTAGCCATTTTATCCACCTCATCCAGCAGGAAAACAGGGTTACTGGATTTGGCCTGCCTGATTCCCTGGATAATTCGACCAGGCATAGCTCCCACGTATGTGCGGCGATGGCCCCGGATCTCTGCTTCATCCCGCACGCCGCCCAGGGAGATTCGGATAAAATTTCGCTGCAAACTGCGGGCAATGGAACGGGCCAGGGAAGTTTTCCCCACACCGGGAGGCCCAATGAGACAAAGTATTGGCCCTTTTATTTTTTTGGTTAGCTGGCGAACAGCCAGGTATTCCACGATCCGTTCCTTCACTTTTTCCAGTCCGTAGTGGTCTTCATCCAAAATCTGTTCCACAACTTCCAGGTCCAGCCTATCTTCTGTCATGATGCTCCAGGGCAGTTCCAGCAGCCAGTCCAGGTAGTTGCGAATGACAACAGCTTCAGCAGCAGCCGGGGGCATTTTTTCCAGTCGATCCAATTCTTTGTACGCTTTGTTTTCAACTTCTTCAGGCAGTTCGGCTTGCTGGATCTTTTCCCTGTACTCATCGGCCTCGGCGGTGCGCTCATCGCCTTCGCCCAGTTCTTTTTGTATGGCCTTGACCTGTTCCCTGAGGTAGTATTCTTTCTGGGTTTTTTCCATCTGCTTGCGAACCCGCAGGTTTATTTTTTTCTCCAGTTCAAGGATTTCCATTTCCTGGCTTAGGATCTCAGCCAGTTTTTCCAGGCGTTCCTGGGGCGTTACAGCTTCAAGCAGCTCCTGTTTTTGATCCTGCTTCAAGGAAAGGTGAGAAATAATTCCATCGGCC
The DNA here is from genome assembly GCA_964581355.1 of uncultured Desulfovibrionaceae bacterium. Lineage (GTDB taxonomy): Bacteria > Bacillota > Dethiobacteria > DTU022 > UBA8154 > CAZOOA01. The sequence goes on from CAZOOA010000037.1 coordinate 16,176, forward strand.
AGGTGTCCCGGTTCTTCGATTTCGGAAACAGCGTTATATGCTTCCGGCGGAATCTTTTTACTTAATTTGAGATACTGTTCAAACTGTTCTAACACGCTGCGCATCAGGGCCTCAATTTCTGGTGTCTTGGTCTCTTCAATCAATAATTCCTCAATCTTCACTTTGAAAAAAGGCTCAGTCTGCACAAAGTCCTCAATTTTTGCCCGGTGCAGTCCTTCAACCAGCACCCGAAGGGTCCCACCGGGAAGCTTTAATGTCTGTTTAATATTGGCTACAGCACCCATGGAGTACAGGTCTTCGGCTTCAGGCTCATTGGTCTTGGCTTCTTTTTGAGCGACCAGAAAGATCTGGTTATCGTGGACCATGGCTTCATCCAAGGCCTGCACTGACTTTTCCCTGCCAACATCCAGGTGGATAACCATGTTGGGGAAAACAGTAACCCCTCTTAAAGGAAGCAGCGGTAATTCCCGCAAATTGCTCATTTAATTTACCCCTCCTCTCCCAACAACAACTTGGGATCACAATTGTTTTAAACTGATGCCCTGAAGGCTTACCTAAACTATCCAGGTTCCTGCACTACGAAACCAGGATGAGAAATCCTTTTGTCTATTGTCTATTTCTCTTTTTAATCACATATTTCCTCTTTTTTTGCATTCAGGGAAACAAACTCCCGGGCAGCCTTTTCCGTGCCCGCCTTTTTCCCTGGCCCGGCGGTTATAGTTGCTGCCTGGAGAACCTGGTCCAGGATTTCCTGCAACCAGTCCACGGGAATGACCTGAAGACAGGTCTCCTTATCGAAAAGATGCTGCCAGTTTTTCCGGGGAATGAACACCCGCTTTACCCCTGCTTCCCGGGCCGCTTCAATTTTTGCCATTACACCCCCCACCGGGCACAACAAGCCACGGATGGAAAGTTCCCCGGTCATGGCTACCTTATTGTCAACAGGGATGCCGGTCATGGCCGAGTAGACAGCCGTGGCGATACCCACACCAGCTGAAGGGCCATCGACGGGTATCCCGCCGGGAAAATTCAAGTGAATATCATAATCCCTGACGTTTAGCCCCAGATGACCGGCCAGGACAGTAAGTACATTTTCCACCGAACTGCGAGCCATACCTTTACGCTTTAAAGTGCGCCCCATCCGGCCCAGCTCTTCTTCTTCCACAATACCGGTAATACTTAAGCGCCCGGAGCCTTTATCTGCCGCTGAAACGCTGGCCTCTATTTCCAGGATAGCTCCCAGGTGGGGTCCATAAACAGCCAACCCATTGACCAGGCCTACCTGCGGTCGTTCGGGAATGCATTTTTCCGGCCGGGGAGAAAGCCTGCTGTTGTTAACCACCCATTCCATATCTTCTGCTCCCAGCAGCACCCGTCCTTCACCCTGGGCCACTCCGGCGGCGATCTGGATCATGTTGACCGCTTCCCGGCCATTCAAAGCGAATGTTTCGATCACTCGCGATGCCTCTCCCGTTAAGGAAAAGCTTATCCGTCCGGCGGCGTTAGCGGCGATCTTGTTGATTTCCTCAGGTGCCAGGGGCCGGAAAAAGATCTCCATGCAGCGGGAACGCACTGCAGGAGGGAGTTCTTCTGGTTGACGGGTGGTGGCCCCAATAAGACGAAAATCAGCCGGAAGGCCGTTTTGGAAGATCTCGTGGATATGTCGGGGCAGGTTGCGATCTTCACTGTTGTAATATGCGCTTTCCAGGAATACTTTCCGATCTTCCAACACTTTTAATAGTTTGTTGATCTGCACGGGATGAAGCTCCCCGATTTCATCGATAAACAAGATACCGCCGTGGGCCTTGGTTACAGCGCCAGGCTTTGGCTGCGGGATCCCGGCCACCCCCATAGGGCCGGCACCCTGGTAAATCGGATCGTGAACCGTCCCCATGAGTGGGTCGGCAATCCCACGTTCATCAAAGCGGACGGTCGTTGCATCTACTTCCACGAACCGGGCATCCTGGCTAAAAGGGGAATGCTCGTTGAGCTTCGCCTCCTCCAAAACCAGCCGGGCTGCAGCTGTTTTGCCAACACCGGGCGGGCCATACAGCAGGACATGCTGAGGATTGGGGCCGCACAGGGAAGCCCGGAGCGCCTTGAGTCCTTCTCCCTGCCCGATAATCTCCAGGAAATTAGAAGGGCGCACCTTTTCCGCCAGGGGTTCTGTCAATGAAAGGCTCCGCATCCTGCGCAGTTCTTCCATTTCCTTGGTAGACTCACGGTCAATGGCCACCTTGCTCCCCCGCTGATTACGCAGGAGGTTCCAGAAATAAAGCCCAATAATAACAACAAACAATAGTTGGATCAACCCGAACACTCCGGGCAAACTGTAAGCGATGGTAATTCCCTCCCACAATCTGATTCTCGATGGGCAAAATACTGCCACACGTTTAGTATGGCCAGAGTCTGCCCAGATTAATCAAAATCCTCAGCCGGGAAAGGAATTTCGCAAACTATTTATGTTATGCGCCTGGCGAATAAAAAAGGGCAGCTTAAAGCTGCCCGCTTGTTTTCTGTTTACAACCTGCTAAGATGCTGATATTTCTTTTTTGTTTTTACCGGAAGAGGTTAAAAGCTTTGGTTCTTCTTCCTTGCGGACAACACCCGGTGTTATGGTGCACTTTTCGATATCTTCCCGGGAGGGAATATCATACATGATATTAAGCAGAATCCCTTCCAGGATACCCCGCAACCCTCGGGCGCCAGTCTTGTGACCAATGGCTTCATCGGCAATGGCCTCCAGGGCTCCGTCTTTAAACTCCAGTTGGACTCCGTCCAGTTCAAACATTTTCTGGTACTGTTTGACCAAGGCATTGACCGGTTCGGTCAGGATACGGACCAGGGCATCCCGGTCCAGGGCATCCAGGACAGCTATAACCTGCAGACGCCCTACACATTCGGGGATCAGCCCGTACTTGATCAGATCTTCGGGACGAACATAGCGGAGCACTTCACCTACGTTTAAGTCCAGCTTGGGACGAACATCAGCACCAAAACCCATGCCGCCGGCCCCAGTGCGGCTGAGAATGGTCTTCTCCAGCCCATCAAAGGCGCCGCCACAGATGAACAGGATATCCGTGGTATCTATCTGCATGAATTCCTGGTGAGGATGCTTGCGACCACCTTGGGGCGGAACACTGGCTACAGTCCCTTCCAGGATTTTCAACAGAGCCTGCTGCACTCCTTCACCGGACACATCCCGGGTAATGGAGGGATTTTCACTTTTGCGGGCAATCTTATCGAACTCATCGATATAGACGATCCCTTTCTCCGCTTTTTCCAGGTCATAATCGGCAGCCTGGATCAGCTTGAGCAGGATATTTTCCACGTCCTCGCCAACGTAACCGGCTTCTGTCAGAGAAGTGGCATCGGCAATGGCAAAGGGAACGTTCAACAGACGAGCCAGAGTCTGGGCCAACAGGGTTTTTCCTACGCCTGTAGGACCCATTAGCATGATATTGCTTTTTTGCAATTCCACGTCATCGACTTTCTGCCCGGCATTTACCCGCTTGTAATGGTTGTAAACTGCCACGGAAAGAACCCGTTTGGCGTTTTCCTGCCCGATAACATATTTGTTCAGCACTTCATTAATCTCCGAAGGTTTGGGCAGGTCGACCATATTGAAGTCCATATCCTCGCCAATCTCTTCTTCGATAATTTCGTTACAAAGCTCAATGCATTCATCGCAAATATACACACCAGGACCGGCTACAAGCTTGCGCACCTGTTCCTGGGTCTTGCCGCAAAAGGAACACTTGAGCTGTCCTTTCTCTTCAGTAAATTTAAACATGGTTTCACCTCTTAATTAGTTCCCGATTTTCGAGAATGGAATCGATGATTCCATATTCAATCGCCATATCAGCGGACATGTAATAATCTCTATCAGTATCCGTGGCAATCCGTTCCACCGGCTGCCCCGTATGATGGGACAGGATTTTGTTGAGAGATTCTCTGATATAGAGGATCTCTTTGGCATGAATCTCAATATCCACTGCCTGCCCCTGGGCTCCACCAGCCGGCTGGTGCATCATCACACGGGAATGGGGCAGAGCATGACGCTTGCCCTTGGCACCGGCGGCAAGAAGCACCGCACCCATACTGGCGGCCAGACCGACACAAATCGTAGAGACATCGGGCTTAATGTACTGCATGGTATCATAAATGGCCAAGCCGGAGTAAATCATGCCTCCCGGGGAATTGATATACAGGTTTATATCCTTATCCGGGTCCTCCGACTCCAGGAAGAGAAGCTGGGCTATGACCAGGTTAGCCACGTTATCATCAATTGGGGTGCCGATAAATATTATCCGATCTTTTAACAGGCGGGAGTAAATATCATATGCTCTTTCCCCGCGACTGGTTTGCTCCACAACCATGGGAACTAACTGCATAAAGTTTCCTCTCCTTTCAATCAGCCCGGGCTTTCTCCGAGCAACAAAGCTTTATTGCTGAAAAGTATTTACTGTGGCTTTTCTTCCCGGTTTTCATCTGCCTCTTTCGTCTCTGCAGAGGTTTTTTCCTCTTCTTCCGAAGCCGCTTTTGGCTCTTCTCCAGGTTCTACGGCACTCTCATGATTATCTGCAGCGCCTTCTTGGGTCTGACCTTCCCCGCTCTCTTCGGCTCCACCTTCAACAGCATCTACTATTTTAGCATTTTCCACCAGCAGGTCAATAACCTTGCGGTAGCGTATTTCGTGGGCAATCATATCCAGGCGGCCCTGGGAGGCAAATTGTTCCTTCAACTGTTCCATATCCACATCCTGGTTTTGAGCAATTTCTTCCAGCCTGGCATCAATTTCCTTCATGCTGGCAATGATCTCTTCCTCCTTAATGATCGCATCCAGAACCAGGTTGGCCTTGGCCCGTTTTTCCGCGTCATCCCGGCGTTCTTCCCTTAACTGTTCAATCCCGCCTTCCATCAGGTTTCCATATTGCTCCAGGGAAAGACCCTGCATACGCAGGTAGTACTCAAATTCGCCCAGCATATTGTCAATTTCCCTCTGCACCAGAACCTCGGGCACTTCAACTCCGCATTCTTCGGCGACCTTTTCGATAACTTTGCTTTCCAGCTCCATCTTGTCCCGGCGCTCCACGTCTGCTTTGAGCTTTTCTTCTACATCAGAGCGGAACTCTTCCAGGGTGGAAAACTCCTCAGTAAGTTCCTGCACGAAGTCATCGTCTAACTCCGGCAGTTCCGGGCGCTTTATTTCATTCACTTTCACGTGGAAAACTGCTTCCTTCCCGGCCAGGTCATCTACCTGGTAGTCTTCGGGGAAGGTCACTGTTACATCAATTTCATTACCAACCTTTGCCCCGATCAGCTGTTCTTCAAAACCGGGAATAAAGGTCCCCGAGCCGATTTCCAGGGAGTAGTTTTCACCTTCTCCACCTTCAAAGGGTTCGCCCTCAATTGTCCCTTTAAAATCGATCACTGCCAGGTCTTTGACCTGGACTTCTCCATCTTCCAGGGTCACCAAGCGGGCGTGCTGTTCTCGTAAAGAATCCAGGTAGCGGTCTACATCTTCATCGGTAACTGTATTGGGCTCATGCTCCACGGTGACGCCTTTGTAGTCTCCCAACTCCACATCCGGTTTCACTTCCACCGTCACATTGAAGATCAGCGGTTTATCTTTTTCCATCTGAACCAGATCCATCTCGGGCTGGTTGATGGGTTCAAAATCGCACTCATCGACTGCTTTGGCATAAGCCGGATCTACCAGGATTTCCAGGGCATCTTCATAAAAAATCTCCGGCCCAAAACGGTTTTCCAGGACTTTGCGGGGTACTTTGCCCTTGCGAAACCCTGGAACATCAACTTTTTTTACAATTTTGCGGTAGGCCTGGTCCAGGGCCTTATTGACTTCCTCCTTGGGCACCTCGACCTCCAGGTTCACTTTATTGTTGTCTATTTTCTCCCACTTGTACACTGATTATGCTTACCTCCTTCAGTTCGACGGATTAAGAAATCCGGCAAAAATACTGCCGGGACTTCTTTACAAAAACCTTTTAACCCTTTTTATCACAGCAACCTGTTTATTTCAATACCCGGACTAAAAAAATGCCGCCTAAAAGGCGAGTTCGGGTAATTTGGCCCATTTTTTTTGACCATTATATGTATATTCTATTTTATCATATCTTTTTCCCCCTGGCAACAAGGGGAAAGTTAAAACCCCGGCAGGCAGGACTTTTCCTGCCCGGTAAAGAATTGAAATGTGAGAACAACGTTTAGCAAGGAGGTTTTTAACGTGATTGAATTTGCCTCCAGGAAGGTTAAGTCCACTCTCCTGGATCCCCGGGAAAACTTTGCCCTGAAATCTGTAGAGACAGAGATTCGAACAGACCCGCTAACAAAAGACAGCGGACGGTTGGCCCACTTGGGGATGATTACGGCACAAAAAGAAGACTTTAGCGGATGGGACACCCCGGAAATACGCCAGATTTGCCCTTTCTGCCCGGGGAATATCGAAACCATGACTCCACGGTTTCCCGAAGACCTGATCCCTGAAGGACACCTGCGTAAAGGTGATGCCACGGTTATCTGCAATATCTCCCCTTATGACCAGTACAGCGGGCTGACTGTCATGAGTAAAGACCACCTGGTTACTGTGGAAATGCTGACAGAGAAACTATTAAAAAATGCTTTCCAGGCCGGACTTGAATTCTGCCATCTTGTCCGGGAAAAAGATCCACAGCTTCCCTATCACCTGATCGGCTGGAACTACATGCCCCCTTCCGGCGGCGGCCTGGTCCACCCTCACCAGCAGGTGATCATTACTGATGCCCCGGGCAACCTTTACCGCAAGACAATTGACAGCAGCCGCCAGTTTGCCCGGCAAAAGGGGAAAAACTACTGGGAAGCGCTCTATGAGACGGAACAGGCCAAGAACGAGCGTTACCTGGGAAGGATTGGCCAGGGCCACTGGCTCGTCCCCTTTGTGCCCCTGGGTGTCCTGGGAGAATTCATGGCCGTTTTTCCAGGAATTCATACCATTGACGACATGCAGGAAAAAACCCTGGATGACCTGGTTCAGGGCTTGAGGCGTCTGTTTGATTATTTTGAGTCCCGGCAGATTTACAGTTTTAACATGGGTCTTTACTTTGCCCCGCACCGGGAAGAGGAAGAGATGGAAGTAAAAGACTATTATACACTCCACGCCCGGATTATCCCGCGCACCTACCTGAACCTGATGCAAAAGCCCCCGGACACCAATATGTTCCAGGTAGCACTCCAGGAACCTTTTGCTGTGTTGGCCCCGGAAGACCTTTGCCAGGAAGTCAAACCTTTCTTTGAAAAGTAGGAGGGAGAATGCGTTTGTGAGCGCTTTGCCCGTGGAGATTTTCAATTTTTCCCAGCAAACTATCTTCCACGGGCTTGCCTTCCAGGTAACGGTCCAGTTCGTCGTAAGAGAAACCCATTTCCGCTTCATCTGTCTGACCTTCCCACAGCCCCGCTGTGGGTTTTTTATTGATGATTTCACCGGGAACCCCCAGATGAAGGGCCAGCTGCCTGACTTCATTTTTGGTCAATTCACCCAGGGGCTCCAGGTCTACGGCCCCGTCCCCGTACTTGGTAAAGTAACCGATATAAATTTCGCTTTTGTTTCCTGTTCCCACCACCCGGTAATGCTTGACTGCCGCATAATAATACAGCACAGTCATGCGCAGCCGGGGCTTTATATTGGCCAGGGCCAGATCTCCTTCTTGAGCCCTGTGTTCCGATTCACTGGTGTTTAGGGCCTCAAGCAAGGAGCAATAGGTGCCATCCAGGTTAACAATGACATAAGGAAGATCGAATGCCTTAGCCACCTGCTCTCCATGCCGGGTATCCAGTTCCTGGCTGAAACAAGGCATGATCACTCCAAGGGAATGTTCACCAAAAGCCCTCTTACAAAGACCGGCTACCACCGCTGAGTCAATGCCGCCACTTAAACCAAATACACCTCCAGCCCCCCCGGAACGTCTCGCCTGTTCTTTTAGCCAATCTACAATTTCATCACACAGTTTTTCCCAATCCACGAAAAAAACTCCTTTCAGTACTTCCCAAAAATCATTTTGCCTTTCACCGCACATGCAGGGTCACATCAGGAAATGAAAACGGTTTCTAACCCAATTTCCCGCCTTGGAGAAAGCCCGCTTTTCCTGTATCGGTGACTTTGTTATGGTACACCGGTTTTCAGCCTAATCAAGATAATGGGGACCTTGAGGCCAGGTACCGCTTTTCTCCATCGCCGTAAGAAAACGTCGATGGAGCTTGGGGTAGCGTGCCAACATAAAGCTGACAATCTCCTCCATATCCTTTCGTTCCGTTTCTTCCGCTACCGGGCAAAGGTTCTCCACGACAGGAAGGTTCTCCTGTTGAACCAGGGAGCTCAGCGTTTTTTCTTTGATCCCGATCAGGGGACGGATCAGGTGGATCTCACTCTTATCCAGGTATGTATGGGGTTTAAAAGTGTCCAGCTTCCCCGAGTGGAAAAGATTCAAAAAAAACGTCTGCAGCGCATCATCCAGGTGGTGTCCTAGGGCCACCCGGTTGCAATCCAACTTCCTGGCTGTGCTGTTAAGCGCTCCTCTCCTCAACTTGGCACAGAGGGAACAGGGATTTTTCTCTTTTTTTCGTTCAAACACTATGCGGGAAATCACTGTTTTTTCCACATGCAGCGGAATCTCCAGGTGCCGGCAAATCTCCTGGAGAGGCGAGACATCCATACCCCAGCCCAGGTCAACAAAAACGGCCTGCAGGGAAAAAGGGAAAGGGGCCTGGTCGCGGACCAGGGAAAGGATATAAAGCAGCGCACTGCTATCCTTGCCGCCGGAGACCCCCAGGGCCACTTTGTCTCCTTCCCGGATTAGATCATAGCGCATAATGGTACGTTTCACATCAGATAGGAACCATTTTCCATAGTTGCGTCGTTTCATTTTTGCAGCATTCCCATATTTATTATTAAGACTCCCCTGCCCTCACAAGCGAGATCACCATCAGGCGAATCAAAATGGTTAAGAGCAGCAGGCTCAGGATAAAAGGTCAGCGCCTGTATCTTTGGACTGAACGCCCAAAAATTCCTTAATTTTCTCCCTGCTTCCCCGGGCAAACAGAACCCGGAATATATAAGGAAGATGCTCTTTGCGTCCCGCACCCAGAAAAAATGGAACATTGTCCAGGAACACTTCCATATAATCCTGCACCGCCGAAACCAGATCGTCCACAGCTTCTTCCACCGTGTTGCCCCGACCCCAGACATCCAGCTCGTGGACATATGCCGTCCAAAAACCCATATTACTTTCCTTTTCGATCTCTGTACGGCAACTCAAGTTATCAAGTAGTTTTTCCATCAGTTCATTGCTAATAACCCAGGAGTGAAAAGAATTATCTTCATCGGTAATGAAAAAGGGGCGAAGCTTTTTATTGGATTCGTTCAAAACTTGGTCCAGCTGTTTCTTCGCTTCGCTCAGCAAGATCATAAACATCCTCCTCACCTCCAAAAACAGGGTTTATATGTGCAGAAAAGCATAGAAAGGATGACAAGAATTTAG
>CAZOOA010000038.1:0-25630 GCA_964581355.1 uncultured Desulfovibrionaceae bacterium
CCTGCCTGACCGGGCCGCAGTTTTTCCACATGCATGCCTGCAGTTGTTTTTTTAAGTGCTGAGGAGAGTGCTCTCCATCGCTGGCCAACACCTTTTGCCAGGTGCGGCAAGTTTCAGTTGCCGAAAGGTCAAGGGTTTTTCCTGCTTCGCTGCTATACGCAGCAGCCGTTTCACCGGCCAGGCGTCCGAATGTAAAGATTTCGCTTAATGCGACCGAACCCAGCCGGTTGCCTCCATGGATCCCGGCCTGGGCTTCTCCGGCGGCAAAGAGTCCAGGCACTTTTGTTTCTCCCCGGGAATTGACCTGGATCCCCCCCATAAGATAATGCATGGTCGGCAGCACGCTCCAGGGTTCCTCCCAGCGGTATGCTTTTTCCCCGTAAGCATAGCGGGCAGCCTGGAAAATGCCGCTGGCTTCGATAGCCCGGTAGAGTTTGTCACCCTGGGGCAGTGTTAAGTTAGGGGCCAGATCCAGCAAAAGCCCCCCTTGATCTGTGGCATTTCCGCTTATGATTTCCAGCATCATGGTTTTCACCAGGGCAGCCCTGGTCATTTTGTGGATATCTTTGTCCAGCACTACCTCACCTTTACCATTTAACAGGCGACCTGCCGGTCCTGCGGTGCTGGACTCCCCCAAAAGTGCCCCCAGCATGGATTCAGGGTGGGTGACACCAAAAGGAATGGCCTGGACCTGTTCCATATCCCATAGCACAGCGCCTGCCTGTAAAGCCAGGGCCAGGCCATCTCCGACAGCCCCGTTGCTATTGGAGGTATGTGGGTAATAGATGGCTCCGCATCCTCCTGTGGCAATAATGACTGCCGGGGCTTGAAGTAATTCCATTTCACCGGTTTTTAAATCCAGGCATAAAACGCCGCAAATGGCACCTTTGTCCTGGAGCAGCTCCAGGGCTGCGGTTTCATGCAACACAGTAATTTTGTACCGCCATAAGGCAGTTCGTAATACGGCCCCCAGGGCAGCACCGCCGCCGGCATTGCGCACAGTGCGAGGCCTGTTATGACCCCCGGCAGTAAAAACGACGCTTTCTCCCAGTTTCCCCTCCTTGTCCCGGTAAAGGGTCATACCGTACTTTTCCATGCAAATTATGGCTTCCCTGGACTGCCGGCCGATTATTGCAGCCAGATCGGGTTCACTGAGTCCTGCTCCGCTTTGAGATAAATTGTCCACGAAATCTGTGACGCTGTCTTCCGGCATGATTCCCGGGCAGGCCATCATTCCTACGGCCAGGCGGGTATTGCCATAACCGGCCGGTTCCTTGGAGACCAGGGCCACTTTTTTTCCCAGTTCTGCTGCTCTTACAGCGGCCAGTATTCCAGCGCCACCTCCACCCAGGCAGATCACATCAAAGGTTTTGCTTGCTTCCACATAATCCACTCCTTGCTTATATAATAAAGCCGCCGGTCAAGTTTCGGGCGGCACAAGCTTTTCGAGATAAAACCTGCTGTATTGTTTTGCTTTTTAGAAAAGAAACGAATGTTTCCGTTTAACCTTTTTCAACTTTGTCTTTATTGCCTTTTTGAGTCCAGATGGGGCAACCCTGGATATTTTCGCCGGGGTTTTTTTCGGAGACTCGCCCACAGAAGTAAAAGTGGGTGATCAACCGAAAGCCAACTACCATCAGAATAAATACGCCGGCAAAGATCAGAATAGCGTGTACCATAATAATTCCACCCTCCTTTTCAGGACGTGTTTATAGCATAACACAAAACAGGGGACATGTAAAAAGATTCTGTGATTTAAAAAACGAACAAAAAAGACCAGAGTGTTAATCCAGGCTGAAGGAACCAGGAAGACCGTAGAGAATTATTATACAACACCCTAAAAGAAATGGAAGAAACAACATTGAATAATCAGGAAAAAGCAGAGATACAAGAACTGTATCTCTCGCGGCAGAAAAAGCATGAACTGGAGCGGAAAAAAATCCAGCGGACAAGTAATATTTTATCATCACTGCGGTTGATTACTTTCCTTGCTGCCCTCGGTGTGCTGGTTTGGGGATCTTACAGCCCGCACCCTTACATTTCATACCTCTCCATTCCACTGCTGGTTTTGTTTATTGTTTGGATAGCTTTGCACCTCCGGGCAAAACGACAAATTGACTTTCTGGGCCGGTTGATTTATATTAACAAAACAGCCCTGCAGCGCCTGGACTGGGGCTGGACCTCTTTTCCCGGCTGTGGGGAAAGTTATTTGCAGCCGGATCATCCGTATACCACGGATTTGAATATTTTTGGCCGCGGCTCACTTTTTCAATACATCAACTCAACCGGTTCTTTTCTGGGCGAGCAAAAGCTGGTTGAACAGTTAAGCCGGCCGGGACGGGTGGAAGAGGTCGGTCCCAGGCAGGAAGCAGTAGCCGAATTGGCCACCCGGTTGGACTTTCGCCAGTATTTACAGGCTGAAGGGATGGACCCCGCTTTTAAAAGCCAGGATCCTGAGGAAGTGCTGACCTGGGCAGAAGGACCGTTATTTTGGGGCCGGCAGTGGTGGAATGCAGTTTTGTTCTTGCCGGTGGCTGCTGCCTTATTCTTCGGTATCGCTTTTCTTGGGCTCCTTCCCTTCTGGGTCCCTGCTATCATCCTGGTGGTCCAGGTTGGGGTCGCCTTTTGGGGTGAAAATATTGTCCGGGAGCGTTTTGAAGAGACCGGTAAAGCGGTGCGGCTGTTAAAACGTTATACCGGTTTGCTGGGCTGGATTGAAAAAGAGTCCTTGCAGGCACCGTTGTTGGTAGAGTTGCAAAACAAGATCTTTGGGGGCGACTTCCCAGCTTCCAGGCAGGTGCGGGTTCTGGCAGGTATTGCCGACCGGATTAACTTGCGCTATAATAATGCCTTGATTTATTTCCCCCTGAATATTGGCTTGCTTTGGGACTTATGGACGTTAAAAAAGCTCGAAAACTGGAAGAAAAAATGGGGTCAGACGGTCCGGCAGTGGTTTGAAGTGACCGGGGAGATAGAATCTCTTTCCAGCCTGGCTGTCCTGGCCTGTGATAACCCGCGCTGGGCTTACCCCTCCGTTTCTGATGGGCCGCCTTTCATCAAAGCCAGAGCCCTGGGCCATCCCCTGATTGACCCGGGAGAAAGAGTGGAAAATGATCTATCCCTTTCCGGTCCCGGCACAGTACTTTTGATCACCGGGTCCAACATGTCCGGCAAAAGCACACTGCTGCGAACGACTGGTATCAATTTAATCCTGGCTTATGCCGGGGCACCTGTCTGTGCAGCAGAAATGGACTGTGCGATCATGCAGGTCTACTCCAAAATGCAGGTGCAGGACAACCTTGAACAGCGGATTTCCACCTTTTACGCGGAGTTAAAACGCATGAAGCAGATCATTGATGCAGCCCGGGAGGGAGAGCCGTTATTTTTCCTGCTGGATGAAATTTTCCGGGGGACCAATTCGCGGGATCGAATCCTGGCTACCCGAACTGTAATCCGGCAATTGAAACAAATGAATACCATTGGATTGGTAACCACCCACGACCTGGAACTGGGCACGCTGGAAAAAGAGCATCCAGGCGCGGTTTTTAACTATCATTTTTCCGATGAAATTCGCGGGGATCAAATTCTGTTTGATTACAAGCTCAGGCCGGGTATATCCCGGACTACTAATGCTGTCGCCTTGATGAAAATGATCGGGATAGACGTAACAGAAGAAGGTGAAAACAATTGAGTCCTGGAGCAGAGAACGGGAAGCTGAATAAGACCGGCAGTGCACCTCCTAACCTGGACGAGCCAGAACCATAAATGACTTAAATTCTTTTGCCACAAAATGCGTTGGACTTCACTATTATGGGCCTAACCAGTCGCCCGGATGATAGCGCCAAAACAAGTTTTTTCATACCCCCAAAGATGGGAGATGTTTGCTTTGCTGCAAGTGATTTGCCTGCTGGTGGCCCTGGCAGGAATTGTCATATTGATTCAAAAAAAACGCCCCCTTTACCAGGCTATGCTGGTGGGAATAGTGATCGTGCTCTTATCCATGGGCGAACCGCTACAGAAAAGCGCTGAACTGTTTTTCAGGGCTTTAATTAACAGGACAACGCTGGAACTGGTATTTGCCGTGGGTTTGATTTCCCTGCTGAGCCGGATGCTCAAAGAAATGGGATTCCTGGAAAAACTGATGGAGTCCACGGTGCTCCTTTTTCGCAGTGCAAAAATTGCCCTGGTTATCATCCCCGCCCTGATCGGCCTTTTCCCTGTTGTCGGCGGTGCCATCATGTCCGCGCCTATGGTCGATTCCCTGGGGGACAGGCTCAAGCTGTCGCAAACCATCAAAAGCTCCGTTAACCTGGTTTTTCGTCATGCTGTCTTTTATTTTTCACCTGTGAACCCGGCATTAATTATCATGGCCAGTATTACCGGGTTTGAGCTGCTGGAGCTGTTGAAATACCTGGTTCCCATTGGTATCGTCAACTTTATTGTGGCATATTTTTTCTACCTGCACGGGAAAAAGGAAGTCAAGCAGGAAGAACCGGGGCAAGAGCAGGGCCAATGGCTCGGGCGGGTCGGAGCAATGCTTTACTATGGGGCGCCGCTGTTGGCCAGCCTGGGTTTGTTTGTGCTTTTCGGGGTGCCTTTGGTAGTAGCCCTGGTTATCGGGGTGCTGGTAGGATTCGTTCTTGGAGAAAAAGACGGCGTTGACTTTAAGGATCTTATCCTGAAAGGATCCAACCCGGTCCTGATGCTGGGTATTGCTGGCATCATGGTTTTCCAGGAACTGATCCGTGAACTGGAAGGCGCATTCATCATGGTGGAACGCCTGGGCGAGAGCGGAATTCCCTATGTCTTCCTGTTTATATTTGTCCCGCTGCTGATCGGGTGGGTTTCCGCTGCCTTTCCTATTGCCATTGCCATACCGCTTCCCCTGCTTTTTCCTTTAGTCCAGTCGCAGGAAGGGGCGATCTTTTACGCTGTTCTGCTCTATGCCAGCGCATTTTTTAGTTACTTTGTCTCACCCATTCATCTTTGCCAGATCCTGAGCAACAACTACTTTTGCGTTAACAGCTTTGATGTCCACCGGGTGCAGTACCTGGTCTTGTTTGTGACTTTTCTTTCCGGGTTGCTGCTATTCGGTATGGGGATGCTGATCGTCTAGCCAGTTTATTTCTGGAACCAGCAAATTGCGTGAATTAAAAAGAAAGAGCACGTGGACAAACGTGCTGCCATGGGATGAAAAAATCCGTCCGTCCGTTTGGCAGGCAGGCAGGCAGGCAGGCAGGCAGGCAGGCAGGCAGGCAGGGTTCAATACCTGACCAATTGATATTGTTTTGCGAGGTGATAGTTAGTGGACAAAGAAGCTTTTCGAAAACATGGTCACCAGTTGATTGACTGGGTGGCAGACTACTTCGATGAGGTGGAGAATTACCCCGTCCAGTCCCGGGTGCAACCAGGGGAGATTAAAGGCAAGCTCCCGGGAGGTCCACCGCAAAAAGGGGAGGGCATGGACCAGCTATTCTCCGATTTTCAAAAGATTATCATGCCCGGAGTGACGCACTGGCAGCATCCCGGCTGGTTTGCCTATTTCCCGGCCAACAATAGCCCGCCTTCGGTGCTGGCGGAGCTTCTGACCGCCGGCCTGGGTCTCCAGTGTATGATCTGGCAGACCTCTCCAGCTGCAGAAGAGCTGGAAGAGGTGGTCCTGGAGTGGCTGCGTCAAATGTTGGCCCTGCCCCAAGGCATGACCGGAGTAATCCAGGACACGGCTTCCACGGCCACGCTCTGTGCACTGTTGACGGCCCGGGAGGTTGCCACCGGTTTCTCCAGTAACGAGCAAGGGGTCCTTGAATCCCTGGTTGTTTACACCTCGGACCAGGCCCATTCCAGTATCGAAAAAGGGGCTAAAATTGCCGGTTATGGCAGGGAGTTCATCCGCTTCATTCCCACGGATGATAATTTTGCCATGGTCCCCCATCTGTTGGAAGAGGCAGTGGAGCAAGATAAAATAGCCGGGCTTAAGCCGGCCTGTGTTGTGGCCACGCTGGGCACCACCTCTTCTGGCGCTGTTGACCCCCTGGAGCCCATCGGGGCTATCTGCCAGCGTCACGGGATCTGGTTTCATGTCGATGCCGCTTATGCAGGCACAGCTGCACTGCTGGAAGAAGAGAGGGCGATGTTCAAGGGAGCGGAAAGGATGGATTCGTTTGTTTTTAACCCCCACAAGTGGATGCTGACAAACTTTGACTGCTCTGCTTATTTTGTGAAAAACCCCAAGCTTTTAACCAGGACCCTGGAAATTCATCCCGAGTACCTGAAGACCGGCCAGGATGCCCAGGTAAACAATTACCGGGATTGGGGCATTCAACTTGGCCGCAGGTTCCGGGCCCTGAAGCTTTGGTTTGTGATCCGCACATACGGGGTAGAGGGGTTGCAGGAACTGGTGCGGGAGCACCTGCGCCTGGCCCGGCTCCTCAAGGAATGGGCGGAAGAAGATGGCCGTTTTGAACTGATGGCCCCGGCATATTTCAGCCTCGTCTGTTTTCGCTTGAATCCCGGGGGGGCAGCAGAAGAAGAGCTGGACCAAATTAACCGCCGCCTGCTGGAGGAGATCAATGCCACCGGTCAGGTGTTTATGACCCATACCTCCCTGCGGGGGCGCTTTGTCCTGCGCTTGGCCATCGGGCAGCGGACAACAAGTGAACGTCATGTTCGGGATGCCTGGGATCTAATCCAGGAAAAAGCGGACTGTGTGCTTTAAAATGCCCTTGATTACTTTGTCTCCAGCGCTATGATAAACAGGATAACAGTAACTGTTTAAGAGCTTGAGCGGGTTTACGCATAACTGGTTGCCCGGGCCTCAGGCCGGATCAAAGCCCGTTTTTACAGAACTTGGTCATATATTATCATTTCCCCGGTATCATAGGAACGGATTTCGCCGCGGTACTCCAGGTAGTTCAAGTGGGCCAGGGTTTCAGCCAGGGCCAGGCGGCGTTCAAAGGCAGAAATATCTCGACCAAAAATGTCCATGCTGATTTGATAGGCTGTAACCCCGCCTTCGGAAAACTTTCGGATTTCCAGGAGTCGCTGCCGGTGGTGCTCCCGTAGCTGATCAATACGTTTTTGGGGCTGGTTGAAGCTGGGTCCGTGACCAGGATAGACCGTCTTGATCTCCAGGGTGGCAATTTTGTCCAGTGACTGTAAATAATCACCCAGGGGGTCGACACTGGAGGCCTCTGTTCTTAGGCCGACATTGGTGGTGATTTCGGGGAGCAGGTGATCTCCTGAGAAAAGAATATGGGTTTCCGGTAAAATAATGCTTATATGGCCATCGGAATGGCCCGGTGTCCGGATCACTTTCAACGACAGGCTGCTTGTTGAGAGGATCGTGCCATCTTCGACAGGTTCCACTTCCGGGTAAGGTTGCATTTGTTGGATTAGCCGGGAAAGATTCTTTTCCAGGTCGGCTGTTATTTCGCCGGGAGCGCCGTGTTGCTGGTAGAGTGCTTTCATATTTACGATGTTTTGCGACCACTCCTGCCAGGCCAGCTCTGCGCTTTTTTTGTCCTCTGTCGTCATGTAAACGGGTGCCTGGCAAAAATCCTGGAGCCAGCCTGCTGCACCATAATGGTCAGGGTGATGATGGGTAATGATGATGCCTTTGATCTTCCCGGGTGCGATTTGGTGTTCCTGGAAAAACTGTTCCCAAGCGGTTCTTGATCCGGGGTTGTTCATGCCGGCATCGATCAGGAACCAGCCTTCTGTATTTCCGATGGCATAAGCGTAGACATGGCTCAGGGTGAAAGGAATCTTTAGGCGCAGTTGAAAGATATTTTTATGCATTGTCAGCCTCCTGAAAGATATCATGCATCTGATTCCAATTCAGCATTTCTTTGATTAGTGTTTCTTTATTTTCCGGGAAAATCCTGCCTGACTTGATAATGAAAATTTCAAACAGCACGGCAACAAAGAGATCATTCCAGTGTGTTAGTTCTCTTTACAATTTTGCCTTTTAGTGTTACAATTGTAAAATCCGTAGCATTAACTATGATTAATTGAGGAGGATTTGCTGATGTGTAATGAAATGACAACATGGGAAAAAGCAGTGGAATTTCACGGCCATGTTTGTCCTGGCCTGGCCATAGGCTACCGGGCTGCTGTGGAAGCGATGGACAGGTTGAACGAGGAACGGGCAGCCGATGAAGAAATTGTAGCCATTGTAGAAACCGATGCCTGCGGCGTGGATGCCGTGCAGTTGATTACGGGCTGCACTTTTGGGAAAGGCAATTTCTTTTTTCGGGATGTGGGCAAACAAGCTTTTAGCTTCGGGGTGCGGGGCAAGGACAAAGGTCTGCGCTTGATTCTAAAAAACGGTGTGATCGATGATTTGGCCCCTGAGGGCTGGGCTGAATTAAGAGAGAAGGTATTTAACAAAACAGCCGCTCCAGAGGAGCAAAGCCGTTTTAAGGAGCTGCACCGGCAGGCGACGGAAAAGTTGCTGGAAGAGCCGTTGGAGAATATCATGGAGATGAAGACAATCGAAATGAACTTTCCTCCCAAGGCCCGCATTTTCAACACAGTGGAATGTGCTTTTTGCGGTGAAGGGGTCATGGAGCCGCGGGCCCGGGTCAAGGAAGGCGAAATCGCCTGCCAGGATTGTCTTTAAGAGCAGAACTTCCCCCTGCTTCTCGATGTATACACAATAAATTAGCAGGTTAGCAAGCCAGTCGTGATGTTTTTTTTATAGAGATAGGCTGTCAAAGAGCTCATAACAGAAATAAATGGAAAAGGAAGAGAATTATGCTAAAAAAAGCCGCTGTGTTGTTTTTGTTTGGTGCCATGATTTGTCTGATGCTTGTTACTGGTACTGCCTGCACTGGAGACCCTCACGAAGCAGGAGATCCTGCCAGCACCTATATCATCGGTGATGAACAGGGGGACTGGGGCTATCCTTCCCCTTTTGCAGCTTATCCCCGGGGACCGGGGTTCCTCCGGGTTTCCTATGTTTTTGATACCCTGGTCTGGAAAGACAGCGAAGGATTTACTTCAGCCCTGGCTGAAGAGTGGGTCTTTGACGAAGAAGAGAACAGCTACACTTTTCAGCTAAGAGAGGGGGTCAAGTGGCACGACGATACACCCTTTTCAACCCGTGATGTGGTTTTTACCGTGGAGTATCTAAAAGAACATCCCCTTCCCTGGTTTAGCCTGGATATAATTCAGGAAGTGACGGAAACGGAGGATGGAGAGGTTAAAATATATCTCCAGGAGCCTTATGCGCCTTTTATAAATAATGTTGCCGGCGTTATGCCCATTTTGCCTGAGCATGTTTGGGACGATGTAAGTGACCCGGGAGAGTTCATTGAACCGGAAGCCGTTATCGGCACTGGCCCTTACCAGTTGGAAGAATACCAGCGGGAGCAGGGGCGTTATAAATTTACGGCTTTCCCCGGCTATTACCTGGGTGAACCAAAAGTAGAAACCTTGCTGATGGTCAAAGTAAGCGAACCACATCTGGCTTTGCAGCGGGGCGACGTGAACTATGCCATGGTCCAGGCGGAAGCTGTTGAAACCCTGGAGGAAGCCGGTTTTCAGGTGGTTGAAGGCACTCATGACTGGAACTTGAAACTGATGTTTAACCACCGGGAAGAACCCTTTAACCAGGTCTCAGTCCGGCGGGCTTTTGCCCAGGCATTGGATTTGGAAGAGCTGGTTGACAGGGCTTTGCGAGGGCATGGTTTGCCTGGCAGTCCCGGCCTGGTTTCACCGGACAGCCGCTGGTATGCCGGGTCAGACGCTTTGCCAGATTATGCCCACGATCCCGATGCGGCGATAGATATGCTGGAAGAGGCCGGATATGATTTCCAAAAGGAGCTGGAATTGCTTGTCCTGGCGGATTATTCCCGGGAGGCGGAGCTTTTGGCCGGGCAGCTGCGGGAAGCGGGGCTGGAAGTAAGAACCCGGGCAGCTGAAAGTTCGGTGGTGGATTCCAGGGTTCGGGAGTGGAAGTTCGACCTGGCTGTTACCGGGCATGGCGGGGTAGGCGGTGATCCGGAAGTGCTCAATCGGTTTATGGTCGGTCAAGGCTCCCCTCACCTGAATGCACGCTATGAGCATGCTGAACTGGAAGAATTGCTCCGGGCCCAGGGCAGGGAAATGGACGAAGCGAAACGCAAGGAACTGGTTCATGATCTGCAGAGAATCTATGCGGAAGAAATTCCTGCCTACACTCTGCATCATCCTACCTGGTACTATGCTTATGATGACCAGGTGGACTGGTTTTTTACACATGACGGTATCGGCACCGGTACTCCCTTGCCTTTAAACAAGCTGGCCCTGCTGGAAGGTTCATAGCTGTAAGAGCCCAACCTGGACAAGCCAGAGCTATCAAGGATTTACGACCGGGAGAAAGGTTTTGCCAAAAAAGCGCAAGACTCAACTGTTAAGAGCCTAACGGAACAATTAGCGGGGCAAAAATATGCATAAGAGCAAAAAGCAGCCCGCTGTGTGATATTGTGTGATATTGTGTGATATATGGGAAGGCATAAATTTTATTTTTTGTGTAAAAGAAATAAATTGCGGGTAAAAGGAGTAGGTTTTGTCGATGCGAAAGCGTCTGGGAGATTATGCCCTGGCCTTGCTCATAATTTTGATTCTGAATTTTTTGCTGCCGCGCCTGATGCCGGGGGAACCTATCAGTGCCATGTACGGAGATGCCCTTTTGGAGATGACTCCGGAAACAGAAGCCTACCTGCTGGAGCGGTACGGGTTGGATAAGCCCCTGGGAGAACAGTTCCTGACATATATATCCAATCTGGTCCAGGGCGACCTGGGGTATTCTTTTTACTTCCGGGCTCCTGTATGGCAGGTGCTGGCCGGTGCCCTTCCCTGGACCCTGCTGCTGGTTACTGTGTCCCTGGTGTTTTCTGCAGTGGCAGGCATCATTTGGGGCATTGAAGCTGCCTGGAGAAGGGGGCGGAAATTTGACCGCAATTCCCTGGTGGCCGTGATGCTGTTAAATGGAGTGCCGGGTTTTGTGCTGGGCATTTTGCTGCTGCTTTTGTTGGGGTATTATCTTCCCCTGTTTCCTCTTTCCGGCGGTGCTTCTGCTTTTATGGATTACACCGGCCTGGAGCGAATTGGGGACCTTTTATGGCACCTGGTTTTGCCGGCTTTAACCTTGACCCTGGTGCAGCTGCCGCGCAACTTTCTACTAATGCGCAGTGCTTTGCTGGGAGTTAAAGAGAAGCCTTATATCTATACGGCCAAAGGCAAGGGTATTAAGGACCGGGCAGTCCGTTACCGGCATGCAGCCAGGGGGGCTCTGGCCCCGGTGATTACCCGCCTGGGTATGAGCATCGGTCTGTTGTTTACTTCCGTGCTTTTTGTTGAGATTGTTTTTGCCTACCCGGGGATGGGGCACTTATTCTACCTGGCACTGCGCCATCACGACTATCCCACCATCCATGGGTGCCTGTTGTTGATTACAGTTTGTGTGCTGCTCTTTAATTTACTGGCTGACTTGATTAACCAAAAGATCGATCCAAGATTGAGGGAAATAAATGCACGTCAATTACTGGAAAGAACTTAACAAAGATCGCTTGGGGCGCAAAGGCCTGTACATGGTGGCTTTGCTGGGAGTGGTAGCGGCAGGAGCCGGCTGGCTGGCACCCCATGATCCTTTTGCCTATGTTGCCCCTCCCTTAAGCGCCCCTTCCTGGTCCCATCCCTTAGGCACTAATGAGGTGGGTCAGGACATTTTCAGCGAGCTCCTTTACGGGGCCCGGACTACCCTGCTGGTGGGGAGTGCAGCAGCCCTGTTTTCTACTTTTTTCAGCTTGCTGCTTGGTCTGCTGGCAGGCTTGTTCCGGGGTTGGGTGGAGCGGGTGCTGCTGCGCCTGGTGGATGTAATGCTGGTCATCCCTGTTTTTTTGCTGGCCCTGCTGGTAGCAGCCTATGTGCAGCCGGGAGAGGTAACCCTGGTGGTCCTGTTTGCCTTTTTGCTCTGGCCGCCCGGTGCCCGGATCATCTGGGCACAGGTTCTTTCCCTGCGCAGCCAGGGACATGTGGCCGCTGCCCGTCATTTCGGCGCTGGTACCGGGTATGTAGCTCTACGGCACCTGGTCCCTGAATTGTATCCTTTGCTGGCGGTGAATTTTATCCAGGTAGTGCGCAGGGCTGTATTCATGGAGGCCGGCATGGCCTTCCTGGGCGTGTTCGACCCTTCCCAGAAAAGCTGGGGCTTAATGCTGCACTATGCCAGGGACTTTATGTTTACCGATGCCTGGCTGTGGTGGCTTTTGCCTTCCGCACTGGCCATCTCATTTACCATCATAGCCTTTGCCCTGGTGGGCTATGCCCTGGAAGCGGCCCTTGATCCCCGTTTAAGGAGGCAGACTTATGTTGGAAATTGAAGGTTTGACCGTGGAATTTCTCTCCCAACAGCATACACATCATTCCCACAGCAATTTAAAGGTGCTGGACCGGGTTAGCCTGACCGTGCAAAAAGGGGAGAAATGGGGCATTGTCGGAGAATCCGGTTCAGGAAAAAGCACTTTGGCTTTGACCTTAATGGGGATGACACAGCAAAGCGGGATCATAACGGGTTCCGTCAAGTTCCACGGTGAAGAATTGCTGGATAAAACTCCTGACCAGTGGGAAAAACTGCGTGGTTCCGTTATTTCCATGGTGATGCAGCAGTCGGGGGAGATGCTTACCCCCACCCTGCCTTTACTGGAGCAGGTTATGGAGCCGTACCTGAAAATGTATCCCGGTCATAAAGAACAAGCCCGTATTTCAGCAGGGCAGTTTCTGGAACGGGTAGGGCTGAATCCGTCATTTTTTTACCGCTATCCTTTTACCATGAGTGGCGGGGAAGTGCAGCGGGCCTTGCTGGCCATGGCCTTGATTACAGAACCGGAACTGCTGATTCTGGACGAACCGGTTTCTTCCCTGGATGCCCGGACCAAAGCTGATATCCTGGACCTGCTGGAGGAGGTGACGGCCGGCTGCACCGTCCTGGTCATTTCACACGACTTGCAATCCGTTACCCGGCTTGCTGACCGGACTGCTGTACTTTACTGCGGGGCGATCCTGGAAACAGGGCAGACCAAAGAGTGCTTGCAGGAACCGGCCCATCCATATACCCGTGCCCTGGTGCGAGCCTACCCCACCCTGGAAGGGACCCGTGAACTGCAGGGCATCCGTGGAGAGTTTCCACCCCTGGACCAGCGTCCCGGCGGCTGTCCTTTCCACCCCCGGTGCACCCAGGCTTTGGAAATATGCGGCCGGAAACGTCCGGAGCTGACAGGGATCGGCACGAACAAGCAAAGGTTGTTGTCTTGTCACCGCGGGGGTGTAGTGGAGCTGCTCCGGTGTGAGCAGGTTATCCAAAGGTATAGCCTAAGTGGCCGGGCTGGCCGGAACTACTTAAGCAGCACTCCTGCCGGGGGGAAAGATAAGAAGAAAGCCAGGAAAGAGGCTTCCAGGTACCTGGAAGCTGTGCGCGGTGTAAGTTTATCACTGCGGGAGGGGGAAGTTTATGCCCTGGTGGGAGAAAGCGGTTCGGGCAAAAGCACCCTGGGCCGGATCCTGGCCGGGGTCGATCGCCCGTACCAGGGAACCGTCTTTTTCCAGGGACAGTCCCTTGGCAGGATGGAGGCGAAAGAACAAAAAGAACTGAACCGAAACCTGCAGATGCTGTTTCAAAACTCCGGTGAAGCCCTTAGCCACCGGTTCAACGTCTACGACTTGGTAGTTGAGCCGTTGCAGATTCAAAAAATCGGTGACCGGGAAAGCCAGAAGGAAGCGGTTTTGCGTTCGCTGGAATGGGTAAACCTGCCGACAAGCGAGCACTTCCTGCACGAATATCCTCATCACTTAAGCGGTGGTGAGCTGCAGCGCGTTGCCTTGGCCCGGGCCCTGGTTATGGAGCCCAAAGTGCTGGTAGCTGATGAACCCAGCGCCTCGCTGGATGCCAGCGTCCAGGCCAAGGTGATTAAGCTTTTGCTCCACCTGCAGAATGAACGGGGTTTTGCCCTTTTCCTGATTACCCATGACTTGGCCCTGGCTGCCAAGGCGGGGGACCGGATCGGGGTGATGCAGCAGGGCTGTATTGTCGAAGAAGGCCCGGCATCCAGGGTAATTCATGATCCCCAGCATCCCTATACCCGGTCACTTTTGGGTTGGCCCGGGCAAAACAATTCCCGGGTTTTTCCCGGCAAACTGGAAAGGCAGATGCTCTTGCAGGATTAAAGCATTTCTAGTAAAAGCAGTTCAGGCAGGGGGGATGAATAGTTGGAACGTAACTGCTAAACACAAATTTTTCGCCACACGTCCCTACGGCTTCGCTTGCAAATAGCCCTGAGTAATAACGTTTGAACAAGATACAAAACCTAGACTGCAGCATCACTTTTGGCTACCATACACGGAAAAAGAAAAACTGTTCTTGACCTCCTCGTTTGAGGAATAATAAAGTGCCGGCTCGTTCAGCCCGAGCCGGCATTAGTATTAATTTGGGGTTGCAAATATTCTTTGGTTCTGGTTGGTTTGATTTGCATTGCCTAATTCAGGATTTTCCAAAAGACTACGGCTGCTTCGGCCCGGGTGGCCTTGGAGCCCGGGTTAAATGATCCCGCGGAACCCTGGACCAGTTCCCGGCTGTAAAGCTCATAGACATGTTCCCAGGCCCAGGAAGGAATTTCATCGTAATCATTAAATGCCGTTTTTAGCTTTTCCTCCAGGTTTTCAATATTATCCTCATTGGAGTCTCCGGGTTGGGAAGTATGCAGGGCGAGATTGGTCATCGCTGCCAGTTCAGACCGGGTAATGGGGTTATGAGGCCGAAATGTACCATCTTCGTACCCCTGAACTACACCTTTTTCTACAGCTAGGGCAACAGCCTCTTCAGCCCAGGAAGGAAGGTCATCTTTGAATTCCCCTCCAACCTTTTGCCCGGGGTTTTCATCGGCCCAAAAGACACGCTGCAGCAGTGCCACATATTCTGCCCGGGATACTGTCCGGTCGGGGCGTATGGTTTTATCCCCGTAGCCCTGAAGGATGCCTGCTTCTACCAGGTCCAACAGGTATGTTTTGCCCCAGTGGCCTTCGAGATCAATGAACGGAAGATCATTTCCCGGCTTTTCGTCGTCTTTGTCAGTCCCGTTATCCAGGCGTGGCAGCTTTTCGTCGCTTTCTTTCCAGGCTTCTTTATCTTCAGCTTCCAGGCCCTTAATCATTTCCACATGGTCGATGAAGATGCGTCCGGTTTTGGGGTAATCATCGGTGCGCATTTCCGGAACCTGGACCAGGTAAATGCTGCTTAATGTGAGGGGTTGTGGCCACGAGGGGTCTACGGCACCCTGGACGCGCTTCCAACCGCTCCAGTCTATTTCATCGGCCAGGTCCACGTAGCGGCGTGTTCCGCCGGCATCAAAGATTTCTGCCCGGAGCCAGTATTTGCTGTTATCGCCATAAATGTAGGCAGAGACTCCCAACACCCGTTCGCTCATGGAAATTCTTCCCGATCCCAACTGTCCGTAAGCAATCATGACCCCGTCTTCTTTCTTGCTGAAATCATATTCCAGTCGTCCGGACCGCTCGCCCCTGTAGATGTAATTTGTATTCTTTTCAATTTTAAAACTTCCCGGCAGGCCGGGAGGATGGCTGCGGAACTCCGTGGTCTGCCATTCACGGAAGGTGAAAAATGGTTCCAACTTGCCGCCAATCCGCAGGGGAATTTCCTTTTTGAAGCCGTCAATTTCTGCTGTCAGGGTTCCAAACCCTTCTTCTTCCGCGTAATAGGTATTTTCCTTAACGGTGCCCAGGTCTGCTTCCCAGGTAACGCTGGATGGCCCCGCTTCCAGGGTAAGTCCGTCCTTTGTCTTAACCTGCACTGTCAGCGGCATTTTTTGACCGGGTAGCAGTTGTATTACATCAGGGGTCACAGAAAGGGAGACAAGGTCTTCTCCACCGTAAATATAGACAGTCTTTTCTTCTGAAGCGCCCTGGTAGGATACTTTAAGGGTAACTTCGCCTTGCTTTTTGGCTTTCAGGGTTCCGTCAACCACCTCTGCTTGTTCTCTGTCCGATACCTCCCAGCGCAGATCTTCCGGGGAAATATCCAGGGGATGATAATGGCGGTCATGACCGGTAACCCTGTAATCAGCTTCCGTCCCGATCAGCAGGCCTTTTTCACCTCGCACGAACAGCTTGTCCGCGTCAGTTTTCGGGGCGCGGTTAAAGATGCCGATGGCATTGGGCAGGGCCCTTTGGCTTCCATAAATTGGGCGGTTAATGATATTCGGCTGAAGTTCTCCTAGGTGGCGGGCCACCATGGATGTGGAACCACCGCCGTCCAGGTTTAGTGCACGATCTATACCCAGGCTGCTTAAAAATACGGACAGTTCTTCCATGGTAACCCCGGACAAAAGCGATGAGCCGTCGATGGTTACAAAATATATTTTTTTCCCTTCTGCATCGATGCCTACAGCAGTCCGGGGTGCCCGGGAGGCCCCGGGCGAAGTGAGTCTGCCCGGATCAACTGGGTCCCCCTGGTCAACGACCACAATATGTCCACCCACAGAAGTGTCCAGGTTCATATCGGGAATCAGGCCCAGGGTATACTCCACCTGGCTGCCGGGAAGAGCATGACGTTCCAAAAATTCAGCGCCGCTTCCTTCAGCGATTAAAACAAAACCATCAGCAGGGACAGGTGCGGTTGACTTTGTCTCTTCCACCCGTGTAACCCTGCCCCCTTGTACCGTTACCTGGAGGACAGGCTCTCCAAAGAAAGAGGAAGCAACCTCCCTGCCCCAGTTGCGGTCATAGAGATAGATGCGGTTGCCGCTGGCGTAGGTCTGATTATAGCCATAGAGACTGTGTTGATGTTCCCCGTCACAGGTAATTCGGCCGTTAAAGCCCCAGCTTAAAATATGGGCGGTCTTTTGTTCATCGATACCAAAACCAAAGTAGGAACGGTTGTCTGTAGGAGAGGAAAGGATTTTGCCGTTTTCCATATGTAACCCGAAAGGAGCAGCAGGCCGGGTCAAATGGAACAGATCGGCGTTAACTGCAGCCACGGCGTCCTGATCTGTGGCCATGTCTTTCACTGTTTGCCGGTTATTAAATCCTTCCCGTGGATGCATGGCCTGTACTTCAGCGTAGGGGTTATCCAGTTCGACGACCAGTTTTCTGGCTCTTGTGGAATTTTCCCCGATTTTCAAGTTGTACGTTCGAAGATAGGTGCCTTCACCGAGTTTTTCTTCTGCAGTCCGGGTATAGCTCATACCCAACGCAGACAGGTTGTTCCCAGCTGAGGCCGTATTGTTTGAGAACAGGCACAACAGGCCAATTGCAAAAAAGATGAATGTAAAGATTATTAATCGCTTCACGTATTATCCTCCGCCCCGTCGTTTTTTTCCATTATACCACAGGCAAGGCTGATTATAGCAAGTTTTATTTGCAAGAAAAAAAAGCCAATATATCCCTGTGAACATTTTCAGGTTGGACCAGGTAGTGTATAATTTGGGATGGAACCACTGACACATGGATCCGTCAAAGGTGAGCAGAAAAGGCTTACTTTGGGTGCCTTGCCGACAGTTTTCAACTGCGGAAGCCTGCTGCCGGTTCATTCCTGGTATGCTGGTATTCAGGAAACCGGTTCGTGATACGTCAGATCTAAAGAAAGGAAGATGACCTGGACTGACCCCAGGGCAAACTGTTCCAGGCTTTGCAACTCAACATGACATTTTTTGAAGCTCTGTTACTCGGAATAATTCAAGGTGTTTTCATGTTTCTACCCGTTAGCTCCACCAGTCATCTGGTGCTGATGCAGCATTTGTTGATTCGCCATGGATCTGCACTTCCTCCGCCGGATAGTCCGGAAATGATCCTTTTTGACCTGGTAGTGCACGTAGGGACTTTGGTATCGATCGCTTTCGTCTTTCGCCGCAGTCTCCAGATTTTTTTGTCCAATTTCAGCAAGGATGTTTCGCGTTTGTTGCAAAAAGAAAACCGTTTTCGGGAGCGGGAATTTCTTTATTTCCGCCTGGGATTGCTCGGCCTGTTTTCCGTTTTGGTCACAGCGGCTGTTGGGCTGCCTTTAAAAACGTTATTCGAGCAGGCATTTGCCCATCCTGTTGTCCTGGGAGTTACCCTGACCATTACCGGGATTTTGCTCTACTCCACCGACATTATCGGACCCCGGAAACTCGGCTTACGAAAAGTATCTCTGCCAATTGCTGCAGTCATTGGGGCAGCCCAGGGCTTGGCCCTTCTTCCGGGGGTTAGCCGTAGTGGGACGACAATAGCTTTTGCGTTGTTTGCAGGTTTGAAGCGGCGCTGGGCTGCAGAATACAGCTTTTTTATTGCTTTTCCAACAATCCTGGGGGCAACGGCCTTACAGGGCCTGCAGGTTGGTCAAATGGGTGGTGCTATTAACCTGGGATTGACAGAGTTGGCAGTGGGTTTTATTACGGCCGCCCTGGTGGGGATTGGTGCCCTATACCTTGTTCTTAAGCTGTTGTACCGGGCGAGATTCCGCTTTTTTTCTTATTATGTCTGGACCCTGGCAGCGGTTATTTTGCTTTCTTCGTTCCTTGGCATTTTGTAAGCTAGCCGGAAAAATCAAGTCAAGGTTTTACCCAGGCAAAATTTTCGTTGCTTAAACTATGGTTATTGGCAGGGCGGTGCAATACTTTTACCTTTCAAATTGTTCAGGGTCGCATTTATTATATTTCCCGGGCAATGTTTTCTTCCAAAAACTGTGGGGACTGTTGCAGCGCTTTCAGAACGCAGCGGAGAACCGGAAGGGAAAGCGCCAGAGCTGTTCCCCAGTTTCACGGAGTGTGGCTTAAAATAGGCTGAGCAATTACTATCCTACCCTGAGAAAATAAATAACTGTTGCATATAGGTCCGCGAGTTTTTGATTAAAATTTTCATCCTTTTGCTGGTGGAGCGGAGCTTCATGGATGTCTTATAAAAAATACTTTTCTGCAGCCACTTCCTGCAGCAGCTTTTTCCCCCAAAAGATTGCCAGGATACTTACGGGCAGCATAAGTAACCCGCTGATGATAGAAATCACTCCCTGGATTTCAATTTGCAGGGCCAGTCCAGCAAAAGCGGCCAGGGAAAGCAATCCCGAGGCCCACAGCAAAACACCCGCCGCCTTTGCCATTCCTCTTTCAAAGAGCAGCTTATAACCGATTAAAAGCGCTGCAGCACCAAAACAGGCATACCCCAGTTGGTTGAGAAAGTATGAGATTGAGGTGCCTCCGTCATGGAAGAACCAGGGTTTTGCCAGGGACATCTCCCCTTCGGTCAGCAGCCCGGGCAGGTAAACGTATTGTGAAGTGTAAGCGATGCTGACCAGCACAGCATAAATGACCAGGAAAATAATTCCCACCTGGTCCAGCAGCGGGGTGCGCAAGTTTGTGTCCAGGGAGAAAGCCAGTGTGACCAAAAGAATGATCAGGGCCGGGGCAATCAGAGAGGCGATAAAAAAATTGGCCATGTAAAGTGAAGGATCTTGTGCGATTTGCTCCAACTGTTCCCCCACCGTTCCCTGCACCTCTGAAATGAACATCAGTATGGGCCATAACAGCAGGACAATAGTTAACAGCAGGCCACCCCAAAACAGGCCCATTCCGCTCTTTTTCTTGTTCATCCTTTGCTATTTACTCCTTTCCTTTTTTCCTTGTTCGTTGCTGTTCGTTGCTTGTAAATCTGGCGCAAGTGAATCAAGTGAATAATCATCGCCTGCCTGCAAGGATTGCCCTGCAGCAGCCAGGGGTGATTGCAACCTTTGGGAAACTACTTGTTGAACCGTAAGGCTTTACGCAAAAATGTGATTGTTTTACCTGCCACCATTCGATTCTTCAATAAATAGTTTACCATATTTCAAAAGCTCCTGACAAAATCTTCGATATTGGCGGGCAGCTTTTTTTATTATTATTTCTTTTTTCGGGGCCATTTTATTTTTTTTTGAGATTTCTTTGAGAATAATGAATTATACTGGACTAAAATGTGTGGACAAGTAATTAGCTTGCCTGGAGTTGTTTGCTTTTGATCGGCGAGCCTATTCTGAACGAAGGAGTGATGCCTGTGTCAGCCAACTGGTTTCTGCAAAGGGATGGCAATAGTTACGGCCCTTATTCCTGGGAACAGTTTCAGGAGTATTCCCGTGAGGGGAGAATTACTAGAGATGATCTTGTCAAGAGCGAACAGATGATACAGTGGTCCAGGGCGGCTGATGTGCCGGGGCTATTCTCTTCGCCCCCTCCACCACCCTCGCATGGAAAAACTCCAGGTCAGCCAGTCTCCGCTGCAGGAATGAAATATGTTAGTGTGGGACTACGGTTTGTGGCCTTGATTATCGACAGCGCGGTCTTTTTTGTCCTGGGATTTATTATCGCATTGTTTACGGGGGACACGACTTCTGCGGGATACGCTATGGAAGGGGGGCCTGTCTTTTTCCAGTTTTTCCTGGGGATGGCCTATTATCTTTTAATGGAAGGAATGCTGGGCGCGACCCTGGGCAAGATGGCGGTCGGTATTACTGTACGGAAGCCCGACGGGAGCATCTGCGGCATAGGTCCGGCTTTGATCCGCAATATCCTGCGTATGGTGGACTTTTTACCTTTCTTTTACCTGCTGGGTGCCGTATTGATTTGGGTTTCCCCGCAGCGCCAGCGCCTAGGTGACCGGGTGGCCGGGACAGTGGTCGTGAAGAAATCGGGCCTGTCGTAAAAGGATAGATAAGGGGGTTGTTGGCAGAGCACAAGCAGTGCCTGTTTTGTGGCGAAGAAGTTTGTACCCTGGCATCCAGGTGCCGAAGATCCCAGTCCTCCCATTTCCGAGGTGGCAGCGATCAACAAAAACCGGCTTTAAATCAAGCAAAAGCTATAGTGAAAGAGGCCATCTGGTTGATGATTGTGAACTACCCTGAAAATAATAACTGTCGCTTAAAATTCTTGCTCATGACAACGCTGGCCGCGCATTTTCATCCTTCTGATGGTGCCCCGTTTTGTGGGAGCATGGGGGTCTTATTATAAAATGACCAGGAGGTAGACAGAAGTGAAGAACAATTTTTATTTGACTTTAGCAGGCTTGCTGGTTTTCTCAATAATGTTTGTAGTTGGTTGCGGCAATGGAGACGAAGTACAGGACGCCGCCCCTGACCCCGAAGTTTTAGAAGAAGCGACAGTAGAAGACCCTGAAATTATAGAAGAAGATGTATCAGAGGCGGACGAAGATTTCGAGTTTGATATCCTATCTAGAGATTTAGAAGTCGGAACGGGTACAGGTATGCACGGAGATCCTTACATTGTTGAAGTAGGGGAAACCTTTACAGGGAACATTACAGATTATGTAACAGGAACACCTAAACTTTATTATGAATTACCTGCTGAGCCTGGAACTAGTTATACTGCTACTTTGATTGTAACGGACACGAATATGGACAGTGACCATTTTTCGGTCAGTATGCTTTTTCGTGATGGGTCTTATGGGATGGCAGAGACAGGTGAAATAGAGGGATTAGATTCGCTCGGGCAACCCATAGAACTCACATTAACACCTGAATCAGATCATCTTTTTGTCGGTATCGAAGCAAATGCTTTAGGTTATGATGTATTTTACGAATTTACGGTCAATGAAAACTGATGACTGACGAACCTTATTTGGATTTTATAATACAAACAAATGTTACCAGTGATGATGTGTTTTTTGAGTTTAAAGTAATAGAGGTATAAAACAAAATAAAGATTAGAGGAGGTTTGGGGTTTTATCTAAATGTGGATAAAACTCAAATCAGAATGAAAAAATTTTTAAGTAGTGTTTTAATTTTAATGATGTTACTGACGGGGGTCATGGGTTGTGGAAACGGGGGAGCACCAGGAGCAGAAACGTCTGGAGCAGCAGAAGATATAGATCCTTACGAGCATGATTATAGGCAAGGAGAATTTGGGCTTGTTGAAGATTTTGATGAAGAATTATGGTTACCGGAACCCGATGAAGAAAACGAATACTCGGTCACAGAAGTGCTAACTGCAGACGAGGGCACATTTATAAGCGAAGAAGTGGAATTTTCAGTGGATAGTGTGTTTTTAGGGAACGATGCTCAATTAAATGTAACTAGAATGGCTGCTCCTGAACCAGTTGAAGGGGCAAATGTAAACGCTTTTTCTTTTTCACTTTTAAATACTGATTATAATGGGATGTATGAAATATCTATTCCTTATGATGCAAGTATAGAGGGTGAAGTAGGTGCAGGGTATTTTAATGAAGATACAAGAAGTTGGGACCCCGTTGTTTATGAAGTAGATACTGAGAATCATCGGGTTATAATTTTAACTTCCCACTTATCGACTTATGGTTCTTTTGTTATAGAAGGTGAAGGTACAAGAGGAGCGAGGATAAAATCAGGTCTTTTTGCGCCTTACGATCATTTGTATAATTATGATTTTGATTATGGAGCTGTTATACAGGAAGCGTTTGGAGATGAAATAACACCCAGAGGTAAAGCATACGATTTAGGCAAAAGTGTTATTGATGATTGGTTTATGTATACTGGTGTGATTTTTGAATTTGAAGGTATAGCTTATAGCTCCGAATTTCTGTCTGATCTATCAGATGCTTTTGGTAATGTTGGGCTTGCCTTGTCCATGGCTCAATTAGCAGTGGATTATAGTAGAGGCGATGACCAGGCAATGGCAGTAGGAGCTTTTAATACTGCTCAAGGGTTGGCCATTGGAAAATGGGGCACAAAAGCGCTAAAGTTGTCTATGATAGGTGTAACTGCCATAGATTATTCTTTGACACAGTTAAGAGAACAGGTAATTGGCGGAAGGGAAGATGTGTGGTATGAAGCTTATCGTATGTATTATAGAGATCATGGGAGAAGTGGTCAGGAATGGTATAACAGGATAAAAGAAATACATGACAATGTAAGTCAACCAGATAGGTTTGAATATGTTCTTGATTTAGAATTAGAGCATTATACTTATAAATTTTGGGATGAACCAGAATATATCCAAGCCGATTATCAAGTAGAAGCACAAGATCATGGTTTTACCCCAGGCGGAGGTTTGAATGAAGCTTTAAAAGATGAGATTGCTGATTATAATAAGCGATTAATTCTAAGAGATACTTTAAACCCTGTTTTTAGAAGGTTGGAGATGGAACTTCGTGAGGAGCAGTTTAGGGAGTACCAAGCAGAATTAAATAGTGTAAAAGAGAAGTTAAATCAAATCGTGGAATTTGAAGTTCAAGAAGTAGTGCAAGACGGTGAAGAGCCAGAGTATGCCGGTTATTATGTTCAGTTTGCTCCACTATCAGAAGAAACTGATATAAGGCAATGGACAGGTAGGTTAGACGATAACGGTTATACCTCAACAAGGTTTAGAGTGTTAGGACATCTAACTGCCGGGGCACCTGATGAAATCAGGTTATATGAAACGTTAGAAGATTTGAAAGAAGGAAACGTTGCTCATGTTGAAGATTTTGTAGTCGATGTCCCTCATACGAGAGTGGCGATAGGAGAATTAATAGAAGCTGATTTAGCAGGTACATGGGAAGGCACGACTGTTATAACAGATTTTATATATGCTGATTTAGACATAGATGCTCTTTTAGAAGAAGGAACTGAGGATATTGATACTATAGAAGCTTGTGAGGCAGAGTTAGGTGAAGGTTTAATGTATGCGGTATTTAAAATGTTTCAGGAGATAATGCATAAAGATATAAGAACAACTTTCACCTTTGAGTCTACAGAGAATGAAGATGTATATACTGGGACAATGCTTTTAAGAGTAGGGGAAGTCTTGGAAATGGCAGAAGGAATGGAAGCAGAAGATAATGAAACGCCTATAATGGCCAGGATTTCAGATGGGCAAATAACAATAACGCAGACTGATGCTTCTGATGGAGATATGGGGGCAGTGTTTACAGGGGCCTTTGATACCGAAGATGCAGTTTCCGGGACGCTTTCTGTTCCCCTCGCTGATCCTGTGGAGCATCCCAACACTGGACAAATGCACCATGAGTTTATGTCTGGAAATTGGAGAGTAGAAAGAGTAGAAGAATAAGTAAAGGTGGACAGACATGTATCCAGAAATAAGCATAACTCAAGATGTTACCATAGGTTCATACAGACTGTTTGGTGTATTGGCTGCTGGATACATGTCTGTTTCTGTTTTTTATGTTTTTAACAGGTTAGGGATAGATATAACAAAAATTTTTCTTGTAGCTATAGCATCAATGATACTATTTTTTATAGGTTCAAGATTATTATTCTCAATATTGTATTTTTCTATGGTCAAAGAATCCCCTGAAATGCTTTACTCTTTACGCCTAAGTGGATTTTCTCTTCACGGGGGGTTAATTTTAAGCGGTTTGTTTTTCTATTATATTTCCAAAAAGATGAAGCTAAACTTTTTTCAAATAACTGACAGAATTGTCCCTCATGTAGGTATAGCCATAGTGATCATGCGTATCGGGTGCTTTTTGAATGGATGTTGTTACGGCAAGCCGACCTCACTACCTTGGGGTGCACCCGTAGCATTTCTTTCTCAGGCACATTTGGCACAAGTAGATTCAGGTAATTTGTTTTCTATCTTAAGCACAAGCTATGTCCATCCCACTCAAATATATGAGATGCTGGCAGCGTTAACAGCAGTTTTGATTTCGTGGTACATATTTAAAAATGTGGGGATTAGAGGGGTAGCTACTTTTGTATTTTGTTTTGTATTTTCTTTAGGCAGGTTTATAACATTCTTTTATAGGGATTTTCCTGTTGCAAGTGAAGTTTCAAATTTTGTTCGTGGCCCAGTGGTGTATGGAGTTGTCATGGTGGGATCTATAGTAGGAGTGTGTATTTTATATAACAGAAGAGAAAGTCAATATTAATTAAGAGGGTAGCAATTTTGAAAATGAAAGTTTTATTGTGTGCATTGTTGGTGTGTTTATTAGGGATAACAGGTTGTTCGTTTAGTTGCGACTTTGGTGGGGATGAAGAAGTAGAAACAGAGACTCAAGAGGTGGTTTCGGAAGAACCTGTAGAGATTGGGGAAGGAATGCAGAGATATGAAGACCCTGCATTTGCAGTAAGTTACCCTGAAGATTGGATTTATGAAAAACCAGAAGAACATATACTAATTTTCAGCGGCAGGGAAGGAACAGAGGCTTATGATGCTACAGTAAATGTGCAAACAATAGAGTTGGGCATAGCTTACCAAAACCTTGAAGATATTTATACTGATTATCGTGATCAGATTGCTTCTGTTGGAGGAAGAATTTCTGATATGGGGCAAGAGGATTTTATTCAGGACGGGGAGACTTATGATTCTATAGGTTTCTTTGCTGAATATGAGGATGGAGTGGTTTTTAATCAGTTTATTGTAGCTGTTGATAGGAAGGATGGATACCTGCAGCAAATTAGTTATACTGCTCCGGAGCATATTTATGAACAATATGAAGATACAGCAATAAATATCATGGATTCTTTGGAGTTAATTAAAGGGGAATAGGCAGTATCTTACTGTCCGCTGGATTATGATTTAACTGAACAAAAAGCAGAAAAACTTATGTAAATAGGATGGAAAGTTATGGAATCTTTTTTTAAAAAGAAGGTGATAAGCAGACAAGGTATTTTGAAGTGATTGGGGTGAATTGTTGTTCGGGT
>CAZOOA010000039.1:0-25525 GCA_964581355.1 uncultured Desulfovibrionaceae bacterium
TTAAAAAAAAGATGGAACAGAAAAACATAGACTTGGCCTTGATCCTGCATCCCCTGGACATTTATTATTTTGCCGGCATCGTAGCCCACGCTATTCTCGTCATCCCGCTGGAAAAAGATCCTGTTTTCCTGGTCCAGATCAACGAAAAACGCGTAAGGGAAGAGAGCTGGATTGCTGATGTCCGTCCTTCCACGGGGTTCTCCACCTTAAAGGAAGTGCTACAGGAACTGCAAAAAACCCTTAACTGTATTGGAATTGAGATGGATGTCCTACCAGTTAAAATGTTTCAGCGCCTGCAGAAACTTATACCTGATACCGCATTTGAAGATATTTCCCCTGATATTCTGGAAACACGGCTGATAAAATCCGAAAAAGAAATCGAAATCATGAAAAAGGCTGCAGAAATATCCTACCAGGGATTTAGGTCCTGCATGAAGGCTTTACGCCCGGACATAACTGAATTTGAAATAAAAAATAAAATCACCGAAACACAAATATCTTTAGGGGCAGAGCCTCTTTTAACCTTCCGGGCCTGGAACCAGTTTCCATGCTTCGGCACGGTTTCTTCAGGGGAGAACAATTACGAAGTATCCGGCTATTGGCTAAATGGAGGCGGCAAAGGAATCAGTTTGGACCGCCCATGGGGACCTTCTTGCAAAAAAATTAAACCGGGGGAGTTTATTTGTGTCAACAAGGGTTTTTCCTTTCACGGTTATCATGTTGATGAAGCCAGGACATTTTTTATCGGTGAGCCAGACGCCAGGCAACAAAAGTGTTACGACACTATCCATGAAGCTATGAAAGCAGCTGTCGTAGCAGCAAAGCCCGGAAATTACATTAAAGATATATTCCAGGCTGCTAAAGAAGTAGTGGAGGCTTCCGAGTTTTCCGGATTTTTTATGACCAACGCATTATACGACTTTGAATACGTGGGACACGGTCTGGGCCTGGAAATCGATGAACCACCTCTTGTTAGTCCAAAAACCGACTTAATCTTAAAGCCGGGCATGACCCTGGCCCTGGAGCCAAAAATTATGATCCCCGGCTGGGATGGTGCTGACCTGGAAGATACGGTTTTAATCACAGAAACCGGCGCTGAAATCATTACAAAAACAGAAAGAAATTTGATTTGCATTTGAACAGTTAACTTAAACAAATTTGAAAATGAAAATTTGAAAGGAGTTTGGAGATGTCTTTAAAAACCATTTCACTGGAAAAAAGAGAGCGCACAGCAATCGTTACCATCAACAACCCCCCTGTAAACGCCTTAAATGCTTTAGTTATTGAAGAGCTTGGTCAGGCATTTGACCAGCTTGCCAGAGATGGAGAAATATTATCTGTTGTTTTGACCGGTGGTGGGGATAAAGCCTTTGTCGCAGGGGCAGACATTTCAGATTTCCCCTCCATGGGCTACGAAGAAGGAATTGAAAAGTCCAGGACAGGACATCAAGTGTTTCAAAAGATTGAAGAGTTTCCCTATCCTGTCATATGTGCCATTAACGGCTTTGCCCTGGGGGGAGGGCTGGAGCTGGCCCTGGCCTGCGATATCCGTGTAGCAGCTGAAAGGGCAAAACTTGGGCTTCCTGAAATTAAACTGGGTGTTATTCCAGGCTATGGAGGCACCCAGCGCCTGCCCAGGTTAATCCCCCAGGGAAAAGCAAAAGAATTAATTTTCTCTGGAGAGATGATCGATGCTGCTGAAGGACAACGCATTGGGATTATTGAACGAGTTGTCCAAGACTCTGCGCTGGATGAAGCGATTAAACTGGCAGAAGCAATTAATTCCCGTGGCCCCGTAGCTTTAAAAGTGGCAAAAAAAGTGATCCGGGAAGGTGTGGAAAAAAACCTGAATGACGGGCTTACTTTGGAAGCGGAAGGCTTTGGAGAAGTCTGCAAAACAGAAGATAAAAATGAAGGTGCAAAAGCTTTTTTGGAAAAACGAGCACCGAAGTTTACAGGACAATAAACAAAAAGACAACCTGGCATTAAAGGTGGCTGCCTGATCAAGGACAGTCACCTTTACTTATTACTAAATCATAAGCGCGGTAGGAACTCCTTACCAGGGGGCCAACCTTTACATGGAAAAAACCTAAGTCACACAATGTTTTCTCCAAGTTTTCAAACTCCGCGGGTGTATAGTACTTCAGCACCGGGTGATGTTGTGACGATGGGCTCAAGTATTGACCAACTGTGACTGCATCACAGTTAGCCTGCAGCAAATCCTTTCCCACTCTTACCACCTCTTCAACTTTCTCCCCCAGCCCCACCATCAGCCCTGACTTGGTCCTGACATGCTGTTTATATTCTTTAGCTTTTTGGAGCAGTCTGATGGAACGCCAGTAATCCGCCTGTGGCCTGACAGATGGATACAAATCTGGCACGGTTTCCACATTATGATTCAGGATATCAGGTCCTGCATCCAGCACCTTCTGCAGGGCCGAGGAGCTCCCATTAAAATCCGGGACCAGGACTTCAACAGTTGAACCCGGAAGGTATTGCTTTAATTTATTAATGGTTAATGCAAACAGCCCTGCCCCTCCATCGGGCAGATCGTCACGCGTAACAGAAGTTACAACAACGTGTTTTAATTTTAGCTGCCGGGCAGCCAGGGCAACCCTTTCAGCCTCCCCGGGATCCACTCTTTCCGCTGGACTTTTCCCTACGGCACAAAAACTACAACTACGGGTGCACTGCTTGCCCAGGATCAAAAAAGTAGCCGTACGCTCTTGAAAACACTCCCAAATGTTTGGGCAGCTTGCTTCCCTGCATACAGTATTGATTTTATTTTTTTGCAGGATCTTATCGACAAGGGCACCTGCATAAGGATTTACCCTTATTTTAATCCAGTCCGGATGCTTGCCAGGCACAACTGCACGCCCCTTACTCCATCATGATATTGTCTCCCGGGCTTACATATGCAACACTTTGTCTTCCGTTGCAAGGGATGCCTCGTGTAAAGCTTCAGAGATGCTGGGATGCACGAAGATGGAACTGCCAAATTCTTCCCGTAAGGCTTCCAGGTTTAGCGCCAGCGTTCCAGTGTTGATTAGCTCTCCAGCATGTGGGGCACATAAATGAAAGCCGAGCATATCCCCTGTGTCATTGTCCACGACAACTTTCATAAAACCCGCTGCTTCACGTAAAATAGACGCCTTGCCGTTGGAATTAAGAGGGAACATTCCAACCTTTGCGTTATATCCAGTATCCTGTGCTTCCTTTTCCGTCATGCCTACTGATGCCAGTTGCGGTTCCAAAAACAAAACTTTAGGAATGAATCTGTAATCCATGGGCATTTTTTCATCTTCATCTCCCAGGGCATTTGCTACCGCAGTTGTCGCTTCTTTGTATGCCACATGCGCAAACAAATGCTTGCCTAACACATCACCGGCAGCATATATATGGGGCACGCCGGTCTGTAAAAACTCGTTTGTTTCCACTGCACCGTCCGGCCCCAACTGGACGGCAAGACTGGCCAGGTTTAAATTTTCAGTATGGGGTTTCCGCCCTGTCGCCACTAAAATTGCCTCGGCAGAGAGGGAAAATTCTTCGCCTGTTCTGGAACACAGTATTTTTTTCCCCTGCTCATCCTGGAATACATTGATTATTTTCGTATCAGTATGGAATTTAACCCCTCTTTTTTTCAGGCATGATAACGCTGCTCCAGCCAGGTCAGGGTCAAAATCACTCAGTACTTGCGGCATCACTTCCACCACGGTAACATCGGAACCCAGGGTAGCAAAAATAAAAGCAAATTCCAGCCCGATAATGCCGCCACCAATAATCACCAGCTTTCCAGGGATTTTGTCAATATTTAGTATGCGGGCACTGTCGTAAATATAAGGATCATTTCGATCCAACCCATCTACAAGGGGAAATGAACTGCTTGCACCGGTGCAGAGGACAAAGTAATCACTGGCGATTAGAGATTTATGCTCATGATTAATCTCCAGGCTTTTTTCATCCAGGAATGCTGCAGTTCCCTTAAAAACATCCACCTTATTTTTTTCCATCAAGTAAGCTACACCCATTGTCAGTTTTTTAACCACATTCTGTTTATAACTTTGCACTTTGCTCCAATCAAGGTGGAAATGATCACTTATTATCCCTATAGAACTGGATTGTTTAAAGCTTGCAAATGTGTTGCTTACGTGGAGTAAGGCCTTGGTTGGAATACAACCTGCATTTAAACAAGTACCGCCCAGGCCATCTTTTTCTATCAAGCAAACTTTTTTTCCCAGTTGACTTGCCCTAATGGCAGCAGCATAGCCTGCCGGCCCTCCACCAACAATGGAAATATCATAATGTGATTCCATTAGAATTAATTATCTCCTTCCCCGGGATATTTTTTTAGGCAAAAGCCTGCGGGCAAAAGTAAAGCCTGCGAAAAACATGAGTAGATAGGAGAAGATCCTACCTACTCATTAAAGTTTTCACCATTGTTTTTACTCTGTTCCTGCTTTAATCGTCCAAGCACTTTTTCCGTAATCTCACCGGATGGACAGCTAACCCGGTCCACCGACTCTCCGGCCACAACAATCTCCTCGTAACCTCCCCCGGGCCTCTCGGCACAATCAACGGGGCAACCGCTAATTACAATAAGAATGTCCAGCCCTGGAGTTTCTTTGGGAACAACTTCGATTCCTTCCACACCCTCTAATTCTTGTATAATGTTCTTGTATACTTCCCTGCTGGCAATATGGGGATTACAATTGCCACAAAGCTTAGCTCCCACCTTTTTTAACCTGGATGACATACAACTTAAGCCCCTTCAAATATTACTTGTCCTCAATACCCGCCAGCTTGCGGGCTAAAGCCACCTTGTGAGGCAGGTTGCCCTGCCTTAAAATCATCACCCTTTGAGCCTGGGGTGAACCCGCACCGTGCATACTTTCCACCAGGGCAGTGCCCCCGGTCATGTTCTCCAGCAACCGAACGATGCGATAACGTTCCTCTGTAGGCACATCAGCTTTGCCCTTGAAATATTTTTCTACGTATTTTCCAATTTCCGGGTGCTTCAAGTCTTTTTCTGAAGGCAACGTAGCCAAAAGACCACCGGCAATATCATGACTGATCCGACTAACTTCATAAATGACGCGGGTGATATTTAGCTTGCCGACATTTGCCAGCATCGGGTCTACAAAGTAAGCGCCACTGGGTGTGGGGCTGCCCTGGGATGAACAGGCGATGGAGCAGCAGTAAACAGTCTCTGTCAGGTGCATCATTTCCACAATTTTATCCCTGATGTGGGATGCCCTGGCCACCCCGTTCATGTCGGCAATTGCAGCGGTGGCACCGACAATGATATCGCTAACTCCACCTTTACATCCACCGTAGTTCTGGCGGTGGTAGCAGGCAAAACGCTCTACCAGAGACCCTGCGAAGTCGTGCTCTCCACACATAAACACCTTTTCCCAGGGGACAAAAACGTCATTCAAGACCGTCAACGCTTCTCCACCAACCACCCCAAAGCAGGCATTGCCCTGGTCCATTTCGTCAAATTTACGGGTATCATTGCTCTGCCGACCAAAGATGTGAATTACCCCCGGTGCATCTACAGGGATGGCACAGGAGACGGCATAATCTTGGTCCTCTTCTGTCAAGGCTACCGTAGGCATAATCAATACTTCATGGGAGTTGACAACACCTGTTTGGTGAGCCTTGGCACCTCGGATCACGATACCTTCATCATTTTTTTCTACAATGCGTACGTACATGTCAGGATCGTCTTGTTTGCTGGGACTTAAACCCCGGTCTCCTTTTGGGTCGGTCATGGCACCACAGACCATATTGTCTGTCTCCTGCAGGTGTTTAACATACTCTTTCATCCGCTCATGATAGTTAGTCCCATGTTTTTGGTCGATATCATAAGTAGTGGCATAAAGGGCATTAATCCCGTCAAAGCCCACACAACGCTGGTAGCAGGATCCCGTACGCTGGGATATAGCCCGCAGCATCTTGACCTTTCTTACCAGGTCTTCCGCGCTTTGGTGAATATGGGTAAAACGACTGACCTTTTTCCCCGTTAAATGGGAGGTCGCAGTAACAAGATCTTCAAATTCGGGATCATGGGCCATTTCATACGTCATCGCCGCGGCATTAACATGGGGCTTAATTAATGGATGATCCACAAAGTTGTCCAGTTTCTCACCAAAAGCATATACTACCGTATTCAATTCTTTTAAACTATCAATATACTCCTGTTTCGTTCGCAAAATAGACACTCCTTCCGGTTTTTTAAACTTATTCTGTAGAGAATCTGTCATTCCAATTATTATTGCACCATTTTGTCAATTCCTGGGCCTCATCAACATGTTCAACCGCAACACTTCGGATACTTTTACCGATCTGATATTCATACAGATATTATTACATGATATATGTTGTTATGTCAATGCTATTTAATGGGCCAGCCAGCCCCCATCAACAACAATGCTTTCTCCAGTCATGAAGTCTGAAGCAGGCGATGACATGAAAACCACGGCACCAACTACATCCTCAACCTGCCCCAGCCGTTTTGCCGGAGTATTGTTCATCAGGTGCTTAAACACTTTTTCCTGGTTTAACACATCAGTATTCATCTCCGTTTCAATATAACCCGGAGCTATAGCATTAACCTGGATATTATGCCGGGCCCAAGCTATGGCCAGCGACTTTGTCATCAATATCAATCCTCCTTTGCTGGCACAATAAGAAACTACGTTACCGTCGCCAACAAAACCAAAAACAGAAGCAACATTAATAATTTTACCGTGCTTCTGTTTAATCATCTGACTCCCAACCCGCTGGGCTGTAAAAAAAGCACCTTTTAAATTAAGATCCAATACAAAGTCCCAATCTTCTTCCGTCATTTTTTCAGGAGTTTTGGTTACTGCCGTTCCTGCATTATTTACCAAAACGTCAATTTGACCAAACTGCCGGACTACTTCTTCTACAAGTGAATCAATTGAATCAAGCTTCCTCATATCAGCAGATCTCGGAAGAGCCTGGCGCCCCTTTTTTTCTATTTCCCGGGAAACTTTTTCACAGTCATCCTGATTTCGGCTAACGATAACCAGGTTGGCCCCCGCATCCGCCAAACCGTGTGCCATACCATAACCCAGGCCTTTTGTGGCGCCTGTAACGACAGCTACCTTACCCTGTACTGATAAACTGGACAACAATTAAATACACCTCCATTTAGCGAAATAGATGAGACATATGCACAAAAACCCAGTTCAGCGCTTCAAAATGCTTTTTCGAAAACCTGGGTTGAATCATTAATTTTAGTAACT
The DNA here is from genome assembly GCA_964581355.1 of uncultured Desulfovibrionaceae bacterium. Taxonomy (GTDB): domain Bacteria; phylum Bacillota; class Dethiobacteria; order DTU022; family UBA8154; genus CAZOOA01. Next base: position 7,272 of record CAZOOA010000039.1, read on the forward strand.
GCTCAGCGCTATTTGTAAGCGATGCTGCGGGGACGGTTCTCGCGCTTCCGTAGCGTAGCGGAGGCCCGACAGGGAAAGCGCGAGAACCGTCCCCCTGCTTCGCGGTGTGTTGCGCAATCACATAAGGGCTGAGCAATTACTAATTTTTTTTGATTATTTTATTGTTTTTTTATTTAATATTGCAAAATAAATGCCATTTTTTTAAAAATACACTTACCAATACAATATCATGAGATAACGGGATTTCAAAGTCCTAACAAAAATAATAGGCGTTAAGTTGCAATCAAAATTAACCTGCAACTGTCCTGTGAATGTCCTGTAAAGAAACAGTAGGCCACTACATATGTATCAAATTAATGCGTTTTGCGTTAAAAAAACAACCCGTAGCAAAGAATACTTTCCCAGCCACCATAAAGAAAAACCGGAGCCACCAGGAAACCGGTGGGATATCCGGCACCCGCCAGTTTTACCGCAGCTTCAACCCGGCGGGCGACAGCAGGGACTCCCTGATCATAACTAAGAGCCGGGTTTAAAGCATTGATGTTAAACATATATGCGCTTTGCGCATTAACTACTTTACCAAGACTGTCTCCAGCAAAGGCCACCAGAAGCGGGCCACCAGGGCCAGCACCAGGATGCTGGCCAGTGTCAAAGGGACTCCGGCCTTGATAAAATCCAGGGCACTCAATTCCCCGGTGCCGTAAACAATCACCCCCGGCATAGTCTGAATAACCAGGATAAATCCCAAAAGACTGGAAGCCCCGGTAATTAAAACCCAGTAGAGGGGATCAATGCCCAGCCCCGTTCCCAACTCCAGCACCATGGGGACCATTATTATAATCAGGGTGGCTACGTTCCCGATAAAGAGATGGTAAAATTGCACCAGGCTGCTCATCAAGATAAAACCCAGCACGGAAAAAGCAAAAACCGCCGGCAAAATACTATCAGGGAATAAGGTGGTGGCCAGGTAACCAGCTGCCCCGGTATTGATGAAAACCATGCCCATGGAAAGATTGGTCCCGATCATCAGCACGTTCTCCCAGCTGATCTTCAGCAGCCTGTCCCAGGCAATAAAGCCCACACCCGGCAGAGCCATCAAAATTACAGCCAGCATGGCCGGGACAAAAGCAGGCCAACCGTGGATAAAGTCCGTCATCCAAAGCACAACAGTAAGGAACAAGATAGCCATCAACCGTTTTTCTCCTGGAGTAAGAGGACCAAAGGATTTGAGCTGCTGTTCCAGGTAGTCAACTCGCTCTCCAGGACGTCCACCATCACCAGCAGGAAAAGCCCAGGACAAAATGACCCAGGCACAAGGGATCAGGGCCAGGCTCACCGGGGCAAAATAGGCCAGCCACCGGGTATAGTTCAGCTCATAGGAAAGGTTGGCAGAAATTAAATCCGCCGTAATTACGTTTCCAAGAGCTCCCGGCAGCACAGCCAACCCGGTAATATGCGTACCGTAGGCCAACCCCAGGAGCAGCATTTTATGTACGCGGGGATGGCTTCCTGTTGCAACCATATTTTTCCCCAAGGTATAGGTAATGGGAAGGAGCAAAGTAGCTTTTACAGCTGTTGCAGGCACAAAAAAAGCCAAAAGCTGCAGCGTCAACAACAGGGCCATCAGGCTTCCCTTAGGAGAAGCGCCAAACCAGAGAATAATGCGGTATGCCGCCCTTTCGCCCAGGGTCGTATGACTGATTCCCTTGGCCATCATCAACCCGGATAAAATTAAAAAGGTGGCACCGGAGCTAAAACCGCTTAAAACCACTTCTGATGAAGCCGTACCGGTAACCATCAGTCCAAAAATAATTAGCAGGCAAGTCAGGGACAAGGGGAAAGGTTCCAGCACCCAGAGCAGCACCCCGGCAATAATCACCGCCAGGGCTGCCCCCATCTCCTGGCCCAGGGCAGGAACCCCGAACCGGTAAAGCAGCAGAAAACAGGCAAAAGAGAGGGCCGCTCCGATCACTTGTTTTTTAGTGACAGAATTCAGCGTTCCATTTAACTTGTCGATAAAGTCAACACTCCTGGATTAAGCTTTTGAAATATGAACTTGACTGTACAGTTCAATGCCTTCCTTGTCTGCCAGGCAAAAAAGGCCATGACATGTATCCCGCCTGCTGCCGCACAGTGCAGGGCATGACCAAAAGCAGGATCCGTCGCATCGTTAGATGCAAAAGAATCTGCATCCTGGCGCTGTACCACAAAAATTGCCGTGTGAGCCTACATTTGGGCAGGGGCCCATCTCAGGATGCAATGATATATTATAATGAGAACAGCAGGAGCCGGTAGTGCAAGTGGTCCGGCGCCAAAAATGTCGTCCAGCAGGACTTAACCAGAACTAAAATCCGGGCAAGCACACCAACCGAGACCGCCCAGAAAAAGTAATAGAAGGTTACGTTTTGCAGGATTACCCAGGTCACCCGGGCAACCGAACCACAACACGGTTTTTCCAGAGCAGCCTGCCATATCCAGCTATTCAGCCTGCTGTTCATGTTTCTGCTGCTCTCGTTTCTTCCGTTTACGCTCTCTCCTTAGGGCAATAAGCTTCCACCCGCCAAATGCCAAACCACCCAGGGGAATAAGAATAGGCAGGGAACCGACAAACCAGATGAAAAAACCTGAAACACCCTGCACCAACCGGTTGGTATTTAAGATTAAAAGATTCCCCAGCTGCTCCCAGGAACCCCCTCCATCAGCCACAGCCTGCGTCCTGGGATCCCGCTCCCGCAAGCTGACATGGATGGTGGAGTAACGAACCCGTTCCTGTAAATATTTGAAGTCACCCTGCATGGATTCCAGCTCTCCCCGGATCCGGGACAGCTCATTTTCCACCTTTAACACGTCTTCAACGTTATCAGCCTGCTCCAGCAGCTCCCGCATACGCTGTTCCTGTACTTCCAGGTTGGCAATTCGCGCTTCCATGTCGATATACTGGCGGGTGACATCATCGGTATCAAACTGTTCATTCAAGATTCTCCCCAACTGCTTAATGGTTTCCATGGCCTGATCGAAGCGTTCTTCGGGAATACGCAGGGTTATATTTCCAGAACGGCGGTCCTCGGAAATGGTATGAATATCCAGTGCCGATACGTATCCCTCCATCCTATCCGTTTCCGCCTGAATCTGCTCCACGGCCTCATCGATATCCTGGATCTCCAGGGTCAGCCTGGCATTGCGGATGATATAACGACGCCCTTCCGCTGCTTCAACTTCACCCCGGCGGCGGGCAGCTGAATCATCGACGTCTTCATCCGGCACCGCTTCAGGCGCCGTGGCCGGAGCTTCTTCATAGCTCTCTTCAACAGCGCGAAAATCCGGTTCCACCGCCGCACAGCCACTTAGAAAAACAGCCAGCAACCCCAAAATTGCCACTATACCCAGCCAACGTTGACTTTTTCCTTTTTTTCCCTTCATAAGTTTAACGCTTTTGTTATTTTTCATTTTTTACCCGGCTTTCTTAGCCTGTGGATTTCCCCCCCTTTTTTATTTCTCTTAATTATAAAACGTTTCAGCAGCGAAAAAGTTCCTTTTTTTCGAAAATAAGAAAACCCTGTTACCGATTTGTTCTCTGCTATGGATTAGCTGATTCACCCCACGGGCAGGCAAAGGTTACACTCAGCTTACAATACTGGCAAACCGCAAGAATAACCCGCTGATGAGCAGAAAACCAACCAGGAGCAGCAAGATGCCGCTGATCCGACTGATTAAGGGAAGGTAACGGTTGAAGGATTTCCTTTTCTGCATAAACTTTTCCAGGAAAAGAGCAATCACCATGAAGGGGACAGCCATCCCCAGGGAGTAAGCCACAAGATAGTAGCCTGCAGATACAGGACTGCCGGTCCCCATGGCCAGCAGCAGAATGCTGGCCAGAACCGGGCCCACGCAAGGCGTCCAGCCTAATGAGAAAAGCGACCCCATGATAAAGGAGCTTAGAAATCCCGTTTTCTTGGGGACCCCACCGCTCCCTTTCAGGCTGCGCTCCAAAAAACCGATGCGGAGCAAACCCAACTGTTGCAAGCCGAAAAGTATCACCACTGTCCCGCCGATCCGGAACAATACATCGCGGTACTCCATAACCAGCCCGCCGGCCAGGCCCGCTGAAATGCCCAGCAGGATAAAAATTAGGGAGAAACCCAGGACAAAGGCCGCTGTAAAAGATACAGCCTTTCCGGTAGCCCGAATTTCTTCTTCTCCTGCATCCCTGTCGGGGAAGGCCAGGGCACCCATAGAACCCAGGTAAGCAGGAATTAAAGGTAAAACACAAGGAGAAAAAAATGAAACCAGGCCTGCGCCAAATGCGATAGCGAGATTCAGATCAGCCGTTGCCATGCTATACCGCCTCCAAAAAGGGAACCCGGGCCTAATTCAGCCCGGAAACAGTAATAGTTCTTGTCTGTTGATATAGACTGATTATAATCAAAGACCCCGGATAAAGCAACCCGTAAAATGACAAAGGTTAAGAAAAATAGTTTGCCAACCACGAGGAAGCAAGGGGACGGTTCTTTTGCTTCCCCTACGGTCCTTCGCTTCGCTTAGGAAGCAGGAGGACCGTCCACTTGCTTCCTTTGTGCTTTCGTCCCCTTGCTTCGTCCCCGTGCTTCTCGTGCTTTTATGCGAGAGAAAAAAAGGGCGGCTTCCGGTTTTTGTACCTGCACCGGAAGCCGCCCTGCATCATTACGACTTTGCACACTCTTCAACACTTTCAAGAAGAGTTTCTTGCTTGTTGTGAACCTGCGATCTTTACATCCAGCCTTCGGGGAAGGTAAAGACATCGATACCCCAGACTGCGGGAAGCCAGAAGTAACAGAAAAGGGTGATCACGATAATACCCAGAATATTTAACCAGACTCCGGCCTTGACCATCTGTGGTATGGTGATATATCCGCTGCCGAAGACAACGGCGTTGGGCGGTGTGGCCACAGGCAGCATAAAGGCATAGGATGCTGCTGTCGCCGCCGTAATCATCAAAGCGAAGGGGTGAATCATCATGGCGGAAGCCATAGCAGCCATAATGGGCATCATCATGGAGGTGGTAGCCGTATTAGAGGTGATTTCCGTCAGATAGATAACCAGTGCTACCACGGCCAGCATGATTAACAGCATGGGCGCTCCTTCCAGGGCACCCAGGCGCTCCCCAATCCAGCGGGCCAGTCCCGTTTCCTGGAAGCCGGCCGCGATGGAAAGTCCCCCACCAAAGAGCAAAAGAATACCCCAGGGAACTTTCACAGCGGTTTCCCAGTTATTTAAAAACTGGCCTTTTTTCAAATTCACAGGGATCAGGAAGGTCACAACCGCTCCCAGAATCCCGATAACTGCATCGTTCATCAAGGGGAAAATATCTTCCAGCACAAAGGAACGCGTAATCCAGGCTACTGCCACACAAAAGAAAACAATGGCGATAGATTTTTCTTCCCTTGTAATCCTGCCTAAACCTTTAATCTCCTGGTCAATAACTTCTTTACCACCAGGTATTTCCTTCAACTTGGTCGGGTAGGCTATACGGGTCATGTATAACCAGGCGATGATCAGGAACACCGTAGCAATGGGCAAACCATAACTGAACCACTGGGCAAAAGCAATGGTTATCCCGAACATCTCTTCTGCCACGCCTGCAAAAATGATGTTTGGTGGAGTCCCGATCAGGGTGGCAACTCCGCCGATGGAAGCGGCATAACCGATGGAAAGCATTAGACAGGTCCCGAAATTAAAGCGACCCTGACGAACATCCACTCCTTCAACACCACGCTCTTTAACCAGAATCGCTACCTGCAAAATAACAGCCAGGCCGATGGGCATCATCATCATGGTCGTGGCCGTATTGGAAATCCACATGGAAAGAAAAGCAGTGGCCACCATAAAGCCCAGGATTAACAAGTTCGGACTTGTCCCAATGGCCTTAATGATATTCAGTGCTATTCTGCGGTGCAGGTTCCAGCGTTCCATACAGACAGCAATGGTAAAACCGCCCAGGAACAGAAACACGTTATGATTGGCATACGGCGACATTGCTTCTCCCGTATCCAGGGCGCCCGTCATGGGAAAAAGGACAACAGGCATCAAGGATGTTGCCGGGATGGGAATAGCCTCGGTAATCCACCAGCAGGCAATCCAGGCCGTAGCGGCCAAAACGCGCTGGGCTTCCACGCTCATTCCTTCCGGGGTGGGAATGAGCAGGAAGAGGATGAAAAGTATTGGACCCAGGAATAACCCGACTCTCTGGCGGGGGCCGTATTCATCCACGTCCATGCCACCTCGATCGCTGGGGTCACCTCCAGGGATGATCTCTTCCATGTCAACATCATCATTGGTTTTTTCTTCTTCCTGCTTATCTTTTTGCTTGTCTTCGTCACCACCAGGAGGGGTGCCCCCTCCACCGCCGCCGCCACTCATGGCTGCAGCGAAGTTTAACTTCATCATTTCCTTAGCCTGCCTGTGCAGGTACCAGAGATAACTCCAGAACCCTTTTACGCCTGCAGTAAGGTTGCTCATGGAAACACTCCTTTAGTAAAATTTAAACAGAGCCTGATCCAAAAACAGGCACTTCGGATTATTAACTAAATCCATTGTGCCTTTTTTCCTTTTTGCCTGTACAAGCACCTTTTTACTCATTCAAGCACATTAAGATAATTGCTCCAGCTTAACTTGCAAAATTTTATATTCAAATGCGGACCCTACAAAACTTAGGTTAGAGAATTTTTTCACAAACTTCAAGGTTTCAACCATATTGTTAATATTGTTTTTTTTGTTCTGGCAAAAAATTGCCCCTTTTTTTGAAACAGGCAGATATTTTTAATAAAAAACTTGGGTTACCCCGGCATTTTCCAGGGCAACCCAAGTCCAAGCAACACTTTTGTTTCAAGCCTTATGTTATGAAAAAGGCCTGGTTATTTTTTACCCAGCTCGTTCACTTTCTGCATCACTTCTCCCACGGAGTCGCCAAAGTTGGCCACTTCCTCGGGAGTGAAGCTGCAGAGAGCCAGCCGATCTTCTTCCAATTCCAGCTCCTTGAGGATATTCTTGACCCTGTTTACCCGACCCTGGGCCCAGAACATGGTTTTCTGGAAGGGACAGTCGTCTTTTTCATCTTCTGAACATCCTGCTACGATAACCGCATCGGCGCCCAGTTCAAAGGCCCGCAGCATATGGGTGGTATCGATCTTGGAAATACAGGGGAACTTTACCACGCCCACGTGGGCCGGTTTGTTCTTGACAAACCCGTCATTGAACTCGGGCAGGGCGTATGCCCCCAGGGAACAGGAAAGGACGGCTACAGCAGGAGAACCGTTGCGGGCAGCCACGGCATCTTTGACCGCCTGCTCCATCTGGTCTTCGGCTTCCATAATATAAGGTGTCCTGAATTCAATGGCCAGGTTGGGACATACTGTCAGGCAAAGGCCACAGGCCTGGCACTGGTGGTCACGAATAATCAGCCCACCGTCAGCCCCGACTACGGGGACATTGTATGGACAGGTGCGCAGGCAGGTCAGGCAGTCGGCACATTTTTCCACGACCCGCTGGGCACCTGCAGCACAGCCCAGGCAGCGCCGGCTTTCCCAGACCGCCATGGCCATGGTGTATCCTTTTTCGATGGGTTTAAAGTTGTCGGAACGCTCTTCCGGGGTGAGCATGGGAATCTCCAGCCTGGGACTCTTTTTCACATATTCCGCCACATCTGCGGCCAATTCGGGAAGGGCCTCTTCTTCTTCCACCATGGAGCTGTGGAAAGACTTGCCTTCCAGGTAGTGTTGGATAGCCAAGACCGCCACACGAGCATGAGCCATGGCCTTAACAGCAGTGCTGGGGCCGGCGGCTACTTCCCCGCAGGCAAAAACACCTTCCACGGGAGTTTGCAGTGTATGGGGATCATAAACCAGGTTGCCCCGCTCATTAACCGGCAGTCCCGCCTTTTTCACTGCTTCCAGTTCGGAAGCCTGGCCAATGGCAAAAATAACTGTATCCCCGTTGATGGTCTTTTTGCTTTCTTCGTCAAAACAGGGATTAAACCGGCCTTCTTCATCAAAAACAGCCGTACATTCTTTGCTTTCCAGCCCTGTGATCTTGCCGCCTTCGATCGTAATGGCGCTGGGACCCCAGGAACAGTGGAACTCCACGCCTTCCTCCTCGGCTTCTTCGATCTCCCAGGAAAAAGCGGGCATTTCTTCATGGGCTTCCAGGCAGGCCAGTCGAACCTTGGAAGCTCCGCAGCGCACAGCAGAACGGGCCACGTCCATAGCAACGTTACCACCGCCGATGACAATGACCTCCCGGCCGTCCAACCGGTAATTTTCCCGCTTGGATGCTCTTAGAAACTGCAGGGCCATGAGCACATCTTCATGATCTGCACCAGGTATTGGCAGCCCCCGGCTGGCTGTTAAACCCGCTGCAATTAAAACAGCTTTAAACCCCTGGTTTTTCAGTTCATCCAGGGTGATATCGGTACCAAACTCCACACCGGTTTTAAATTCAACACCCATTTTTTTCAAGGCATCGATGTCCCTGTCCACCGTTTCATCGGGCAGACGATAAAGCGGGATAAAATTCCGCGGTGCTCCCCCCAGGTCTTTCTCCCGCTCAAAAACAACGACTTTGCATCCTTCCAGGGCCAAATCGAATGCGGCAATCTGTCCTGCAGGACCTGAACCGATTATGGCAATCTTTTTGTTTTCATCGGCAGGCGGGGCCTGGATATCAGCCTGGCCGTACTCCACGGCAGCCCGTTTGAGGCCCCGGATGGAGAGAGCATCATCCACGTTGTGGCGGCGGCATTCATCCTCACAATGGTGAGCACAGATAGTGCCGCAAACGGAAGATAGAGGATTGACCCGCTTGATTACTTCCAGGGAACGATCAAAATCACCGATAGCAATTAAACGCAGGTATTCCCGGGCCTCCTGGTGAATCGGGCAGGCTGCCTGGCATGGAGGCAGACCGCTGACACCTTCCACGAGCCCGGTGTTGTTGTTTGACATTACTTTCACTCCTTCATGTATAAAAATATTGAGCATCCGTCCGTTACCAGGTAAAAAACCATATCCAGTGTATATTAATTCTTCTTCCAGTCCATTTTTCCTGCCAGAAGATTGTTTTTTTCTTCACAAAGAAGCCGGAACTTTCAACAAGCAGGATAATAGGCATAACAAGGATAAACTGCTCTACTCTTGATAATTTTCTTGCAAATATAACAGGAGTTGGGAAGGAAAAAGAGAATAAATATTCAGAAAGGACTGAGTCAAGGCATTAGCAACAGGACATTAATCGCCTGCCAAGGGTTGCTAACCCTGGACGTTCCTTTTAAGAAAGAGTTGTAATGCACTGAATAATTAGGAGGTCAGAATCTTATACGCTGAAAGGAGGTCAGGTCATTGCTTTTGGCAATGACCGCAAACTCATGCTACGTATTCCTTATAATGGGAAAAGACCGGTTGTAAAAAGTGGGGCTTTCGTCGCACCAACAGCAGTCCTTATTGGTGATGTAACCGTAGAACCCGGGGCAAGCATCTGGTTCGGCGCCGTACTGCGAGGGGACCTGGGATCGATTGTGGTGAAAAAAGGTGCCAGTGTCCAGGATAACGTTGTGGTTCACGTGCTTCCTCAAGGCCAAACGCTTATCCAGGAAGATGTTACTATCGGGCACGGTGTAGTGCTGCATAACTGCACTATCGGCCGCGGCGCAGTGGTAGGAATTAATTCCGTTGTCCTGGATTTTGCTAATATAGGCGAGGAGGCTGTAATCGCCGCAGGCAGTGTGGTTGGAGACAAGAGCGAAATACCGCCCCGTCATCTTGCTGCCGGCACACCTGCCCAGGTGAAAAAGGAGCTTTCAGGCAACTCCCTCTGGTACATGCAGCAGGGCATAGCTGTTTATGCCCAACTTCGGGACACTTACCTGGAAGACGGAGTGGGTGTGGTTCAAGATGAAGGAACCACGTAAGCTCTGCAGCAGTCAAGCAGTGGAGTTTTGCGTAAAAAGGGAATATTAATTGAAGCAGCGGCCAACAGCCTACTTCTTTGGCTTTCCTTAATGGTTCTGGCCTGGCTTGTCCAGCTTGGAACAACCCCAAGAGGCCTGTACAGGACAACTATCCCTTGTTTTCCGGATGAGCAACAGGAAAGGGGTGGTAATTGGTTTATTTTAGACGAGCCAGAAAATTATGGGCATTGTCCCAGAGAAGCTTCCGTTCCAGTTCATGGCCCAGGTTCATACTGCAGAGTGTTTTTACGCTTTCGGCGGGACTGCTTTCCAGAAAAGGAAAATCGCTGCCGTAAAGTATCCGGTCCGGAAAGCGGATAATTATCTCTTTTACTGTTCCCAGGGGTACAGAAAACTTGTGGGTGTCGAACAAGAAAGCTGTATCCAGGTACAAACCGGGATATTCCTCTAACAGTTCAGCATAAACATGAGATTCATATAAGCCCATGTGAGGGATAACCAGGTTTAATTCCGGGTAGCGGCATAAAAGGCGTTCTACGTATTTTACACCCAGATTATCCTGGGGCAGTGGAAAAGTTGTGGCATGGATAACCACAGCTTTTTGCCTTTCCATAACCGCTTCGTAAACCGGAAACAATTTTTCATCATCGGCGCGAAAGCCTTTGACCAGTAACTGCAGCTTAAACCCGTAAAACCCATACTCATCCAGGGCTGTATGCAAAACATTTTTTAAGTTGGAATCACGGGGGTGAACGCAGCCAAAGGGAAAGAAAAAATCATCTTCTGCTGCAAATTCATACACCCAACGGTTTATTTCCAGGGACATATCCGGCTTATGGGCATAAACCAGTAAAAACGCTTTATCTACGCCCGTATCTTTTAAAAACTGCTTCTTTTTGTCTGGAGGCCAGCGGTAAGGAATCTTCCAACCCGCCCTGGAAAACCAGTCATGCACTGCATAGTAGAGTTTTTCCGGGAAAAAATGGACATGCCCGTCACAAACAGGATGCTGCTCAGTTCCTCTTTCCATTACGAAACGCCTCCCAAAGAATCACCAGGCCTCTGTGAGTTTGAGCGGGATTAAAAAACCCGGGAAAAAGCTACTCTTTACTTTGATTAGACATGAGATCAATAAAAAGATCGACCAGGTGAGGGTCAAATTGCGTGCCGCGACAGCGCTCCAGTTCCAGCAAGGCTTCGTCAGAAGCACGGGGGGTTTGGTACGGCCTTACGCTGGTCATGGCATCATATGCATCAACAATAGACAGGATGCGGCTGCAAATATGTATGTCCTTTCCTTTTAGGCCCTGGGGATATCCTGCCCCGTTCCACCATTCGTGATGCTGCAAAATCATTTCTGCAATAGGAGTCAGGTCTGGAGTGGTTTTCGCAATACGGTAACCTATTTCACAATGTTTTTTCATTTCCTCCCATTCATCACGGGTAAGCTTTCCTTGCTTGAATAGAATTTGATCGGGAACCCCGATTTTTCCAATATCATGAAGCTTGGAAAGGAGCACAAGGTCATTCATTTCATGGGAAGCAAGCCCAACGGCTTCCCCCAGTCGAGTGGCCAACATCTCAAGACGCTCTGCATGCCCCTGGGTGATAAAATCTCTCTCTCCCAAGCTGACCATCAAGGTTTCAATAATGCTGCTGCGAACACTTTTCTTTTGCGATAGCTTGTCCTTGTACATGTTATTATCAGCTTGTCGATATATTTCCAAAAGAGAGCTATCGTCGTTTTCTGATGTGCCCATCCCCAGGGAAATACTAAATTTTTTTTGAGGAAACTGTTGGTTAAAATCTTTTACACCGGACAGAATTCTGCGGCATATTTCGCCACATTCCCTTTTATTGGCACCAGGCAAGATGACCCCGATCTCATCACCGCCTATCCGCGCCACAATATCTTCTGAACGTAACACCTTTCTCAAGATTTCAGAGATGGAAATTAATATCTCATCCCCTTTTTCATGCCCCAGGGTGTCATTTACTTCTTTCAGACCATCGATATCACAGGTTATCACACTGACGGGGAAACATCTTTCTTGCTCCAGCAATTGCAACTTATTTTCAAAATAGGACCGGTTAAACAAACCGGTCAATTCATCATGCGAGTTTAGATAGCTGAGACGATCCTCGGTCTTCTTTTGACCCGTTATATCCAGCAGGAATCCTTCAATAAATTCCAGCTCATTGTTGTGATCAAGAACCGCCTGGCCGGCCTGTTTCGTCCAAACCCAATTACCCTGCCGATCTTTCAGGCGAACATCGATTTCAAAATGCTCTCCTCCTTCTTTTTCCAGGAAGGAAAGCACTTTTTGGTTAAAAAGCTCAAGATCTTCCGGATGTAAAAGGTCCAACCAGCACAGTTTCCCATCCAGGAAATCCTGCACCGCATAGCCCAGCAGGCTTTCTACCGCATCATTAACATATAATACCGGAAAACGGGGTTTATTCTGCAGCAAATAAATTACCCCTGGAAAAAAATCTGCAACCAGACTAAATCTCCACTCTGAAGAAGCCAGCCTGGCTTCTGCCTCCTTTTTATCAGTGATATCTTTTAGCAACCCCTTAAGTCCGCGAATATTGCCCACACTATCTTGCAATGGTGACAATATTAGCTCTACAAATAACATCCGACCATCTTTGCGGCGAAGTTTTAGCACCTGTTTTTCCCGCTCACCCTTTAACAGAACAGATCCACAAATATTTTCAACCTGGTCCATATCCATACATATTTTCCTTGGATCAATATCCAAAAGTTCCTGCCGGGAATAACCCAAAAGCGAGCAAAAGGAATTATTGAAATAGACGACACCGTTTGCCAGGTCAACTTCATAATACCCTTCTTGAATATTTTCTACAATCTCGCGGTAGCGTTCTTCAGAAATTCGATATGCTTCTTCCTTACGCTTGCGGGCTAAACCATCAGTTACCCCCAGGGTAAAAATACTCAGCAAACGCTGGGTGCCCGGCTCCTGAAGCTCTTCATGACCAAATAAAAGGCAAAATCCTTTAACCTCACCCAATTCAAGTAGAGGTAAAAGAGCCCATTGAGCTTTTTCTTCCACAGCCTCTTTTTGCAGTTCATGAGAATAAACAGGGGTGCCTTCCAAGCTCTCGGGCATTGCTTTTTGAATGATCTTTTCAGCCCAAACCCTGTTGAAGTTACTGCTACAGCAGACCATCAGGGGAAGGTTTTTTTCCAACAGGTAGATTCCCCCTTCTTCGGCATCGGAGAAGGAAAGGGCAAGCTCCAGGGAGAAGGACAAAAAACTATTAATATCCATGGAAGCATCATCAGAAAAGGCCAGTTGATTCATTATCTCCAGTTCCCGGTTACGCAAGCGGAGCGTGTGTTCCAGGTTCTTTTGCCAGGTCACATCCCTGGCGACGGCCTCTACTGCAATGCCCTCTTTACTGTCTTGATAAACAGGGAAAAGCCATAACTCAGTCCAGACCAGGTGGCCCCGGCAATGTTTCCAACGAATGGAATGAGGACCTGTGGGAACATGGCCAGTTTTTAGTTTTTTTTGAAGTTCAGCAATAAGCTCCCGGTCTTCGTGGTGAATTAATGTCAACCAGAAATACGGGTCCGATTCGCAGGTCTCTTTGGAATAACCGGCAACAGCAACAGCCAGGGGGGCCAGGGATTGTAAGCCCTCTTCTATAGTAATTCGAATATTGATTGTAGATGTTTTTGTGTCCACTACCTGTTTACCTCCCTTCATCCAGCAACCCTTGGTAAAAAATGGTCAGCATACTTTTTCAATAAATACTGTCAAATCTTCAGATAAATCGACAATTCGTTTTTCCTCGCCTGATTCATCATGGACTTTTACTATGGGACGAAAGGGAATACTGCGGTACGTTCCGAGAATGGTTCCCATCTCCCCGGTATTTAATTGAACCCTGGAACCTACAGGGAAGAAAGAAATGTTACGGATAAAGTAATTCAGCAGTTCATTATCAAATTGCTGGGCATTGCTAAAAAGGATTTCCAGTCCCTGGTGATGAGAATAAGCTTTTCTGTATGTCCGAGCACTGGTTAAGGCATCGTATACATCCACAATGCCCAAAATTTTACTCCAGGTATGAATAGCACTGCCTTTCAGTCCATGAGGATAACCGCTCCCATCAAACCGCTCATGGTGCTGCAGCACTCCTTCAAGGACTGGTTTTTTTAGACCGGAACCTTCTTCAGAAAGCCGGAAAAAGCTGTACATGGAATGCATTTTTACCCGGGCAAATTCTTCATCTGTCAGCTCACCCTCTTTGTTAAATATTTTAGGAGGTATGTCCAACTTTCCGATATCATGAAGCATACCAGCTAAAGCGATATTCTTTATATCTTCCAGTTCCATCCGGGACAGGCAGCCCAGGTAGGCGGCAAAAATAGAAACATTAACAGAGTGAGACAAATAGTAATTATCAATTTTCTTTAACATTGCAATCTGAATCAACATCTCCGGGTGTAACAAGATTTTCCTGGCCAGGTGGGCGGTAACACTGTATAACTCCTCCAGGTGCGGTTGCACCTTGCGGTTCTTGTAAATCTCATTAATAACCCCGTAAACGCTTGCATACAACTCTTTTGCTTCTTGATCCGCTATTTCTTCAGGAATACCCACTAGCTGCTCTTCAACCTCTTTCTGCCTGGCTATACTATCATGCAGAGTATGATCTTCCGTCAAAAACGCCCTGCCTTGTCTCGTTTTTTCTTTTCCTTGAATAGCAGCAGGTCTATGTACCAGGCAATATTTTTCCCTATCCAGGTTCCTTAACAACTCCAGGGTGTTTGCCTGCAGTACCGTTTCTTTCTTGAGCAAAAGCACCCCGAAGCGGGGACAGAAAATATTCTCCGCCAAAATTAAGCCCGGCTGCAGATCCTTTATTTTCACTCGTTGAAACTCCATAAAATCATCACCTTCAAAATGTCTAAAGCTGGAGGTTATGGAAAGCACTACTTATATACTGGCACTTATACTATTGTCCATATACCTTAAAATATCCTTTTTTTCTACGCTTTTCCCCATTTAATTTCTAATTTCAAATTTTTCGAACCCAAGCCGGCAAGGAAAACTTAATTTTCATGCTATTGCAGTTTTAGCTTTTCAAGGGAATAAAGCCAGAGCAAATACAGGGCTGTCTGGGAAGCTCTTTCTTTGATTTCCAAACGGCTGCCCCAAAACTCATAACGCCGGCAAAAAGAACCGCCCTCTGTTTGCAGGGCAATGTACGTCAAACCAACAGGCTTATCCGGCGTCCCGCCACCGGGGCCGGCAATACCGGTAATGCTCAAACCCAGGTCTGTTCCGCAAATCTGCCGGACCTGATGCGCCATTGCTGCGGCCACTTCCTCACTTACTGCCCCATGTGTTTCAATTAAGCCCTGGTCCAGTCCGAGAATGCCTGATTTGGCTTCATTGCTGTAGGTTACCAGTCCAGCTTTAAAATAAGTTGAGCTGCCCGGTATATTGGTCAAACGGTGGCTCAAAAAACCGCCAGAACAAGATTCGGCTAAAGCAAGGGTCTTTTGCAGGTTTATAAGCTTTCTTGACACGGCCTGTTCCAGTTCCACGTCATCTTCACCGTAAATATAGTCACCCAATGCTTCCGTAATCTCATCCACCGCCTGCTGAATCAGGGCATTTGCTTCCCGGCTGGAAGGCGCACGGGCTGTAACCCGCAGATGCACTTCAGTGCCCTTCGCTAAAGGGGCAATGGTTGGATTGCTTTGACGATCCAAAATCTCATTAATCTTGCTTACCAGTGCTGATTCACCCAGGCCAATTACCCGCAGGATCTTGGATTCCATCACGGCCAAATCACCTTTGCCTGCCAACTTTTCCCGCAGACGGGGCATAACCTGTTTTTGGAACATGGGCAGCAACTCCCTGGGTGGCCCGGGTAGCAGAACAACAAGCCGGTCTTTTGTTTCCAGGAAGATTCCCGGTGCTGTCCCCCGATCATTAGGCAGCAGCTCTGCTCCACGGGGAACCATCGCCTGCCTGCGGTTTATCTCCGACATGGAGCGCTGCCGTTTACGGAAAAAATCTTCCAACTGCCTTTCCCAGGCCTCATTTTTTTCCAGGGGTAGCTCCAGGACCCTGGTTACAGTTTCCCGGGTTAAATCATCCTTAGTGGGGCCCAGCCCGCCTGTTAAAATAACCAGATCCGTACGCTGAAAAGCCTGCTTGAATACTTCTTCCAGGCGAGCCTCGTTATCTCCCACAACCGTTTGGTAATACACTCCTATTCCAAGAGTGGATAGTTCGCAGGCTATATCACGAGCATTTGTGTTCGTTGTCTGCCCCATCAGAAGCTCAGTTCCCACACCAATAATTTCACAGCGCATAGAAGCTTCAACCTCTTTCTCGATTTTTTTCCTTCATCATTCTACCATTTTTTATTTTATAATGCACTAAAAACTCTTTCGAACCCTCTTCCAAAGCTACCTGGAAGCGAAGCCGGTACCCGGAGCATCCCGGGCATAAAGAACGGGTAAGCCATAGGCTTACCCGTATCTCAAAGAATAATAGCTCTGAGCAATCACAGTTTACGTTGTATATTTACAAATTCCGGCTTTTTACATGTTCAAAATCTCATCCACTTCTTCCCGATCCAGTTCCATGATATAGGGGATCTTGCTGATATCTGCTGCCTCCCTGGTCAAAGCCGCAATGTCATCTCTTGAAATATACTCCAGGGAAAATTTGCGACTGCCGCACATCAATTGCCGAAGCCCCTGGGCCAGGCGCTCGTAGTAGGTATAAAGCCCTAAAGCTCCAGGAGGAACCTGCTTAAATGTCTCGTCACCCAACTCAGCCCTGAGTTCCGAGGCTGTAACAAATACCTCCTCCACATCCTGCCCGAACCGCTCCACGTAAACAGGCAGTTTATGCTCATCTATGCGCTTCCCAATGGTCTTGCCTACCATAGCGGCAGCAATGGGTCCCCGGGCCATACCAATTAGTTTCACATAAGGCGCCCCAATAGCCAAACCTTTAAAGATCTGGTCTTCAAAAGTAAAGCCGCCAGCCAGGGCAACGTCAGGCACAAATTCTCCTTTTTGCGCCAGTTTGCTGCAGTATTGGTACAGCAGGGAGTGCAGTTCCACGGCCGGAACCCCCCACTCGTTCATCATGCGCCAGGGGCTCATGCCAGTTCCTCCGCCGGCCCCGTCCACAGTCAACAGGTCGATTTTGGCCTTTGAGGCGAATTTCACGGCCCGGGCCAGGTCAGCCGGGCGGTATGCCCCGGTTTTCAAGAAAACCTGTTTGGCCCCGGCTTGCCTGAGTTCTTCCACTTTCTCCAGGAACGATTCCAGCTCCACCATGCCTACCCGGGAGTGACGTTCAAATTCGGTAAAGGCCCCCCGGTTAAAAGCTTCGGCAACCTTGGGGTTTTCGGGATCCGGCAGGACCACATAGCCCCGCTTTTTCAGCATTTTGGCTTTTTCCAGGTTTTTAATTTTTACTTCGCCACCGATGTCTTTTGCTCCCTGGCCCCATTTTAGTTCTACAACTTCCACGCCCAGCTCCCTGATGGCGTATTCCTGTCCCCCCAGCCTGCTGTCTTCCACATTGGCCTGCACCACAATGGCCCCGTAGCCGTCTCGCTGCCAGTCCTGGAACAATTTCACCCGCCGGTCCAAATCCACGGTGCTGACTACACGGCCATCTTTGATCACCGCCTCCTCGTCCATACCACAGACATTTTCACCGATGGTTAAAATAGTGCCCGTAAGAGCAGCCCCAACAGCCAGACCGTCCCAGTTGTATTTAGCCACATCGGTGGAACCGATCCCCGGGATCACAAAAGGCATCTTGAGTTTAACCCCTTCCCCCTGACCCACCCGGGTCTCCAGGTTTACATTGGGGAAAATAGCCTTATCGCTATCCGCCTCGATTCCTACAGCGCCGACAGCTGTACCCATAATGGAAAAGTGGGAATAATCTACAGGATAATCCTTTTCTGAAGCTGTGGTAATGATGCCAAAAGGTTGAGGATACAGGGTTTCATGGCCCCGGTAAGCCGATTTCCCGATCTCACACATGCCCACGCAGCCATCGACACAGGTAACACACATCCCGCTAAAGGGACTTACAGAGCCCTCCGTCCGGTTTTTGGTTAATGTAGCAGCTGACGCATTCAGCCGGGTTAAAGTCATGTTTATGATCTCCCTTCATTATTTGTCATATTGATACAGTAGAACCATTGAAAGGGGAAAGCCATCCGAACCAATCCATTAGAATGAAAAACCGTGTATTGGCGCTGTCGTCCGGGCGACTGGGTAACTCTGTGGAAG
>CAZOOA010000040.1:0-25441 GCA_964581355.1 uncultured Desulfovibrionaceae bacterium
TATTCCTCTCCAGGCAGGTTTTTCATTAACACTCCTTCACCCCTCGTATAACCTTTTTCGAGCGTTATGAGCTCTTTCTTTCATTACTCTTTTTTCATAAAAGGAAGCTTTTCGGTGCATACTAGTTTTTGTATGCCTGTAAAAAAGACTTTTCCTGGAGGAGGAGACCATGAAAAAGGAACGATGGGGCCGTTCTGCCGCACCTGGCCGGCAAAGCGGAAAAAGCCTTTCCTCCCACCGAAGAAGCGTAGAAATTCTGGCTTTTTTCCTGTTGGCGACGCTGATGATCTGTATTTTTTACTTTCAACAGGTCAAAGTCGTGGCTATTGTCGATGGAGAGACGAAACTCTGGACCCATACTTTCAGCAGATCCGTGGATCATCTGCTGAAGGAGAAAAATGTAGAGCTTGGGCAGCATGACCGGGTAATCCCCGGGCAGGATCAAATCTTGCATGATGGGGACGTTGTGTATATTCAGCGGGCCTTTCCAGTTATGGTGGAGGTTGACGGGGAAAGCTGGGAAACATGGACTCATGAGCTGACAGTGGCTTCCCTGCTTCGTGAAGAGGGGGTTATCCTTGGGGAAAAGGACCATGTTACACCTGGTCTTGATGTAAGATTGGAGCAAGGAAAAACGATCATGGTAAACCGGGTATTTAAAAAGCAAAAAACAGAAACAGAGAGGATTCCTTATGAAACCATACGCTTTTCCAATCCCCAACTGGAACCGGGCCAGGTAATAACCAGGCAGGAAGGTGAAGACGGGATCGAGGAAATAGTTTTCGAAGTGGAAATAAACGGTGGACGGGAAGTTGGCCGGACTCTCCTTTCCAGTCGCGTGGTGAAAGAGCCTGTTAAAAATATCCTGGAATACGGGGAAAATGTTATTGCTTCCCGTTCAGGCAGAAATTATGAATTTGAGCAGGTCCTGGAAATGATGGCCACTGCTTACTGCCCGGGGACTCCCGGTTCGGGTTGTCCCGTGGATGCTAAAGGGGCAGCCCATTGCACCGGACACTATAACGATGGTTATACTTATACCGGCACACGTGCTGCAGCCGGCGATGGGAGTTTGGAAAATCCGAATATTATCGCTGTTGATCCCCGGGTAATTCCCCTGGGTTCCCTGGTGTATATCGAAGATTATGGCGTTGCTCGGGCAGAAGATACGGGCAGTGCCATCCAGGGCAGGATTATCGACCTGCTCTTTGACCGGCATGAAGAAGCGCTCAAATTTGGTCGAAAAAAGCTTCAGGTGTACCTGCTAAAAGAGTAGGGTTTGTTTTGTCGTTTCCAAGTTTTTTCATTTTTTGACTTTGCCAAAAGAAGGCTAACTGGTTTCTCCCGGCGCAATTACAACCGCTGGCATTGCTGGAAGCAGGCACAGGAATCAGGCACAGAGGGTATAATAATACAAGGGTGATTATGCGCGTAAAAGACCGCCAAAACCTGTCAGCAGCGGTTTTGCTTGACAATTGCCACCCGATATGATAATACTGAATAGACGGAAGGGGAGAGGCTGTATCGGCCTCTTTTCTTTTTGGCAATTAATTTTAAAAACGGGGAAGGAATTTTATCCCCGGTAGGGAAATATTACTCTTATCTTGTAAGTTTATTGTGAGAGTTTAGTTCTGGAAAGGGGAATTATTTTATGAGGATCAACACTCGGGGAAAAAACATGGAGGTAACTCCTGCCCTGCAGGATTACCTGGAAAAGCGTTTAGGTAAACTGGAGAAGTACTTTGAATCGGATATTGAAGCCAATATAACGATGAGTATAGCCCGGGAGTCTCACATCGTAGAGGTTACAATTTCTATCGATGGTCTGCTGCTCAGGGGAGAAGAGGTATCGCCGGATATGTATGCATCCGTAGATTCTGTTGTTGACAAACTTGAACGCCAAATTCATAAGCACAAGACAAAAATAAACCGTAAACTCAGGCAGCAAGGGGTAAAAGAGTTAAGTGAGCAACTGGCTCCTGCTCCCGTGGAAGAAGAGGAAGAGGAGACCGAGCCCGGCATTGTCCGGACCAAGCGGTTTGTGATGAAACCCATGCAGGTCGAAGAAGCTATTTTGCAGATGGATCTTCTGGGACACAGCTTTTTTGTTTTTAATAATGCGGAAACAGAGGAGCTCAATGTTATCTACAAGCGAAAAGATGGCAATTATGGTTTAATCGAACCGGTTTATTAGTATGGAAATGGCAGCGTTGGCGTATGCCGGACCCGCCGGTTTAGGTTCGCTTCAGGCAAGTTAAGCTGCTCTACTCGGCCCTCCGGGGACCAACCTGCAGACTCAGCATCCATGCTTCGGCTGCCAGGCGGCCGGCATCCATGCCGGCCGGGTCCCCTCCTGGCCCTCGTTTCGCAGTAACTTGCATCTTCGCTGCACATGCACCGGTCGGGTCCGGCAACCGCCGCGCTGCCCTGGAGTAGCGAGCGTTCTGTCGACTAGACCTCCCGAGGACCTTCGGACACCAAGCGCTTTTAGCCGCTTGACAAAGTCGCCGATACAGGGAAAGCGGAGCTCCTCCAGGCGGGAAGCGGGCTTGAAAACCCATTTTCATCTCCTGTTCAAGGCCTGGCAGGGCCGTGAAGGTAGTTTTCCAGGGTACATTTTGGAATGTAATGATCCAGCTATTGTCGCTTATCATCCCAGCATTTCTAGCCAGAAGGAGTCTGATCACAACGTGAAAGACGCTGTCAGTGTCGTTATTTTTGAAGGAGGAGAGCCGGCCAGTGAAATCGAAAAAATGCTGGTAAGCGTTCGCCATGCGGTTTTACTGGACAATATCAGCAAGATGAACCAGGTGGATTCCATCGGCTCCATCTACCTGCTGACCAATTATTCCTGGCTGGCGGAAGAAGCTGCAGCTATGGGCGTTACGGTCTGGGATAGTGGCTTAGCGGAAAAAGAGTTTCACTTCGGGGAGGTCCTGCGGGACCTGATCAACCGTGAAAAAATGGATAATATATTTTATATGGGCGGTGCCAGCATTCCTTTTGTCACCATCCAGGAATTACAGGAGATCTGTTCCTTGCTGCTCAGCAGCAAAGCCATCATTTATTCCAATAATGCCCAGTCTGCAGATATTATCGCTTTTACCCCAGGAAATTTGATCAACCGGATTGAACCTCCCCGGATGGATAATATTTTGGCTATTTCCCTGCGGGACGGCACAGGGGTGGAGCATAGACTCTTCCGCAATACTGCCGGTTTGCTTTTTGACCTGGACGCTCCCGCCGACCTGTTGGTGCTGGCTGGAAGCCCCTTTGTCGGACCGCGAACATACCAGAGGCTGAGAAGTTTTCGCCTGGACCTGTCCCGGATGGAAAGGGCCAAGGCTGTCTTGCGGGGCGATTACGAAGAAGTGCTGCTTTTGGGTCGGGTAGGCGCTCCCGTTATTGCCCACATTAACAACAACCTGAAAGCACGTCTGCGTATTTTTTCTGAGGAGCGGGGCATGAAAGCCCTGGAACGGGAAGAAAAAGGCCAGGTTGTATCGGTGATGGGCTATTACCTGGAGTTGGTGGGGCCCCAGAAATTCATCGAGACGATTGAAAAAGTGGCCCATTGTGCTTTCCTGGACACCCGGGTGCTCATGGCCCACTTAAAGTTAAAGCTTTCTACCCAGGAACGGTTTCTTTCCGACCTGGGGCGATGGGAGGAGATGAGCCAGCCTGTGTTTAAAGAGTTAACCCGGGCAGCTGTCCAGTCAAAGATTCCCATTATTTTGGGTGGGCATTCACTTGTTTTAGGCGGTCTCTGGGCCCTGGTGGATGAGATCGGGCCGATGCATTGAGATGCATTGAGGTTAGCAACCATTCTCCGAGAGGAGTGTAACCCTGGTGAAATTATACCGCTTGTCCGGGATGGAACCGGAAGAACGAAAAGCGCTGCTTCGTCGTTCGGAAATAGATGTAACAAGTCATGCTACCCTGGCTGCCGAGGTGATAGCCAGGGTAAAAAATGAGGGCGATGAAGCCCTTATTTATTATACCCGGAAATTCGACGGCCTCTCCCTGAAAAAAAGTGCCCTGCGGGTCAACCCGGAGGAAATTGAAGCGGCTTACCACAAACTGGACCAGCCGGTGCGGGAGACCCTGGAATATGCCGCCGGGAATATCTACAAGTTCCACAGGGAGCAACTGCCCCAGGAAATGTGGATGACCACTATTGAAAAAGGGATTACAGCCGGTGAAAAAGTCACTCCTATTGCTGATACCTGCCTTTATGTCCCCCGGGGCAAGGGCAGTTTTCCCTCGGTAATGCTGATGCTGGGAATCCCGGCCCGGGTGGCCGGTGTCCCCCGGGTCGTTGTCTGCACACCGCCGGGGGAGAATGAAGAGGCGGAAATAGGGACCCTGGCAGCGGCAAAAATAGCCGGTGTAGAGGAAGTTTACCGGATAGGGGGCATGCAGGCCATCGCTGCCGTTGCTTTTGGCACAGAAACAATCCCCCGCTTAAGCAAGGTGGTCGGCCCTGGCAATGCCTATGTGGCTGCGGCCAAGCGCCTGCTTCACGGTGTGTTGGATACAGGGCTCCCCGCGGGGCCCAGTGAAGGTGTGATCCTGGCCGATGATTACACCGATCCCGAGATTGCAGCCCTGGACCTGCTAATTGAAGCTGAACACGGCCCCGATTCTGCATCACTGCTGGTAACCCATTCAAAAAAACTGGCCGGAAATATCCCACCCCTGGTGGCTGAACGGATTCTGCAGCTGCCTGAACCCCGGCGAACCTTCGTGGAAACGGTGTTCAACAACTATGGCGGCATTGTTTTAACAGAAAGCCTGGAAGAATCCATTGCGTTTGTCAATGAGTATGCCCCCGAGCACATGGAAATTTTGACGGAAGATCCCTTTGCTATCCTGCCCCAAATCGAACATGCCGGGGAAATATTGCTCGGCCCCCATACTCCGGTTACCTTATGTAACTTTCTTCTGGGTCCCAATGCCATTCTGCCCACAGGGGCTTTTGCCCGTGTTTTTTCCGGGGTGTCGGTTCATGACTTTTTAAAGCGCTCCTCTTTCGGTTATGTTACCGAGGAAGGCTTTAACAAGGTTTGGGAGAAAGCAGCCCGCTTTGCCGAACTGGAGGGCTTTCCTGCCCATGCCATGGCGGTACGGGAACGGGCCAAAAAACATCAACAGGATGCGAAACAAGAGTAAACCTTGGAGTACTGCATTTCCTTTGAATGACCTACGTTAGGAAAGGCTTTGAAGCCGGTATCCGGCAAAAAGCGAAAAACCACAGATGAGTTAGACGTCAAGGAACGATGCTCATTTTCATCCTGCACCGGAGATATATATTTCAGGAGGAGGTGTCAAAGGGCACCTAAAAGGGTGTCCGAAGCCATGAAAGTAACCGCAAGGCGAAAGACTTCCGAATCGGATATTCATGTAACCCTTGATTTTGGCCCCCGTGTGGCTGATCCCAAGCAGGGCTTGCAGACCACGCTGCCTTTCTTAAACCACATGCTGGAACATATTATTGCCCGTGGACAATTCAACATGGAAGTATCCGTTCAGCTGTCGGATTTCTATCTTTACCACGTGGTTTGTGAAGATATTGGGATGACCCTGGGGCAAGCCGTACGGGAATACGTTCAGGCCAGGCTGGATGATGGCCTGAAAGGATACGGCTATTCCCTGGCAACTATCGATGAAGCCCTGGCCCGGGTGGTAATCAGCTTTGAAGAACGTGCCCTGTTGGATTTCACCTCGCCAGGACTTTCCATCCCCCCGCAGACGGAAAACACCAACTCAGAGGACCTGCAAACTTTCCTGGAAGGCTTTGTGCAGGGAGGGCGCTGCACGCTGCATGTGGATCTTTTAAAAGGTGAAAATGGGCACCACATTTGGGAAGCTATCTTCCGTGCCCTGGGTGAAGCTCTTTTCCAGGCCTTGGAACTTCAGGAATGGAGAAGGGGGATCACTTCCGGAGTGGCTGGCCCCATTACCAACCAGGTAGATATAGACGAAGGAGCATCCTGATCTTTCATCCTGGCTTGTCTTTCTGAGCTGCCAGAAGGTTGGCTGGGGTCAAATTGTTTCAAATTGTTTATGGATGGGATGTTAAATGGAAGAATGCAACCAGGGAGGTTTTATGGTGCCGGAAAAAGATGCTTCTGGAAGAAAAATTGTCTTTGACATGGATGGCGTCATCACAGGGGAAAGCTGCTACTGGGATGCAGCTGCCCTGGTTGTCTGGGAATTGTTTTATGCGCCCGGCTACATGGGGCTGCCTGCTCCTGACCACCTTCCTTCTTTTACCACAAACCCTGCTGCCGGGGAGGTTTCCAGGATCAGGAAGGTGGTCTTTGAGGATGATGCTGTAATATCCCTTTTTAAGAACAGGGCTGTAAATTCTAACTGGGACCTGGCTTTTTTAACGTTTACCTATCAACTGGTTCAGTTGTTCCAGGCATTTTCCAGCGCAGGAATCGAGGCAAAAGAGCTTCCCCTGTCCCCCGGTGAAGAACTGGGCCTGGACCATTTAAACCCCTTGGGGTTTTTGGCCCGCTCTCTGCAGGGGAACCTTTGGCAGCCTGATTATTCCAGGGTTTTGGCTCCGTGGACGGAAAAAGCCCGTGGATTGAAGTTGATGGAGCAGGTGGACCGGATGATGCCTGCCCGCTATAGAGATGTATTTGCCGGAACTTTTTCCAGTTCATCCCGGCTTTGGAAGGGTATGCAGCGGATTTTCCAGGAATGGTACTTTGGTGATGAACAGTTTGCTTCCCTTTATGGAGAAAAACCAAACCATCCCGGAAAGGAAGGGCTCATGTACAGAGAGCAGCCTGTCTTGCCTCAAAAAAACGTCCGGACTACCCTGGAGCGACTGCTGGACCAGGGCTGGACCCTGGGAATTGCAACAGGTCGCCCGTTTAACGAACTCTATCCTCCCCTGGAACAGATGGAACTCTGGGCCTATTTTGACCAAAACTCTGTAGCCACTTTTACCGATGTGGAGCAGGCGGAAAAAATGTTACAAAAAGAGCTAGAGAACACAGGGCAGGATGTTTCCCTGGCCAAGCCTCACCCTTTTTCCTTTCTCAAGGCCTACTGGGCTGGGACTTACCCGGAAAAGGATCTGGCTTTTGCAGATTTTCCGCGACCGCCGGGAAACAGCTGCTTGGTTGTGGGTGATTCCATGGCCGATCTGTTGGCTGCCAGGCAAATGGAAGCAGAGTTTATCGGGGTATTGACAGGCCACAACGGGCCTTCCAGCCAGGCATTATTTCAACAGGAAGGGGCGAGGGCTGTTTTCCCCGATATTACCTATCTCCCGGACTTCCTGGGCTAAATCCTTGGCTTGAATGAGCTAAACAATCAGGATCTGGTTTTAATTATCCACCGGTGGCGTTGCAAGCATCTGTTTTCTGCTCACCGGTGTTTTGGTTTTAGGCGCAGGGAAACCACCAGGAGAATAATTCCCAGGGCTAAAATCAAAAAGTTCATTGTCTGGGCCTTGTTCAGCCCTTCCCGGATTAGGGGGCCCAGTGGACTATCCATACCGTGGGCCAGGTAACCGGGGATAACGCTTAGAGTAATCTGGACCAGGATAAAAGTAATCAAGGCCAACATGGATGGTGCAAAAAATATTTTAAAATTCCCGTAAAGGTAGTATAAAAAGATCAGGCAGAAACCAATAGAGGCCAGAGACAACCAGAAAAGGTTGCGGATCACGTTCGCTTCCAGGTTGGAAAGGAACACGGCTGTTTCTGGAGGGTATTCTGTTGCCTGGGTGACGATAACCAGTTCTTCCGAAACCACAATTTCTGCCAGCGAGAACGTGACTATAGCACCCAGCAGGGATGCAGCAAAAGCCACAGAAAGCAAAATTTTCAAGGTCAACTTTATTTTTTCCAAGATTGCTCACCTTTCCCCCATGTTTATTCTTGTTTCATTATACTACCGTATTTAGCCCGATGATTCAACTCCCAGATTCTATTCCAGCAGAAATGCCTGCTCGAACCCTGAAGAACAAATTTTTGCATTGTTTCCCCAGGGATAAACGGGACTTATTTACGCCTGGCGGGCCAGGAACAATGATTTTTCCGATATAACGGTGAATAGCAGCAGTTGAATTTTGAACTTCTTTTTAGTAGAATATCCTTCAAAGCATTAAAAGCAGAAGCAAAAAGGGAAAGAAATGATGATTTAAGATTTAAATAGATGCAGAAAATGTTAATGGAAAGATGTTTAGAAAAGGAGCAGGCAATTGCTTGTTTTGGATAGTTTTCACCTTTGAGGAGGTTTTTTTGTGGGACTTTTAACCAAGTTCATGAATTATTCACGCTCCAGGGAAATTAAAAAACTCTGGCGCTACGTGGAGGAAGTAAACTCGTATGAAGACCAAATGAAACAACTGAAAGATGAAGAGTTTGCCTCATACACAGAGGAGTTGAAATCCCGGCTGGAGGACGGCGAAGAATTGATGGATCTTCTGCCTGAGGCCTTTGCCTTGGTCCGGGAGGCCGCCTCCCGGACCCTGGGCATGCGTCCTTTTGATGTCCAGGTTTTAGGTGGCATCGTTCTGCACCAGGGACGCATTGCCGAGATGAAAACCGGTGAAGGGAAAACCCTGGTGGCAACCATGCCGGCCTATTTGAACGCCTTGACCGGCAAAGGGGTCCACATTGTGACGGTAAATGATTATCTGGCCCGGCGGGACCGGGACTGGATGAGTCCGGTTTATGAGCTGCTGGGGCTCAGCGTGGGCTTGGTTGTCCAGGGCTTAAGAGCGGAAGAGCGCCGGCAGGGCTATCAAGCCGACATCACTTATGGCACCAACAATGAATTTGGCTTCGATTACCTGCGGGATAACATGGTCCTGTACGAGGAAAACCTGGTCCAGCGGCCGCTGCATTATGCCATCGTGGACGAAGTGGACAGTATCCTGGTGGATGAGGCCCGGACACCTTTGATCATTAGCGGAACCCCGGAAAAAGAGACGGGTATTTTTGAACGCTGGCTGAAGCCTGTAGAATTCATCATGAAAAAACAGGAACGTCTGGTCAGTGACCTGTTGAAAAAGGCCGAAGAAGAAAAACAGGCGGGCAACCTGGAAGAAGTCGGAGAACTGCTTTACTTGGCCAGGCTGGGGGCTCCCAAAAATCCAAAGCTTCTGGAGATGCTAAAAGAGCCCGGCCTGTTAAAAGCCCTGGAACGGGTCAAGCATGCCCTTACAGACAGCCAGAAACAGGTGATCAAGGAACGGCTTTATTTTACCATCGATGAATCCAGCGGGGTGGTGGATATTCATTCCATGGGCTACGATATCCTGGTGGAAGAAGAGCCAGTCTTAAAAAAATTCCACAGTTATGACCGCGAAAGATTGGATAGCCTGGATGATGAAGATGACGAAGAAGGCGTTGAAGACGGATTTAGCGAGGAAATGCAGGAGATCCGGCAGCAGGGGGCCGAGCATGAATCCATTATCCGCACCCTGCTGAAAGCCTATTCTTTCTTTCAAAAAGATGTCGATTATGTGGTTAAGGACGGGGAAGTGACCATTGTTGACGAATTCACCGGGCGGCTGATGCACGGGCGCCGCTACAGCGAAGGGCTGCACCAGGCCATTGAAGCCAAAGAAGGGGTAACGGTAAAAGGCCGGTCCAAGACCATCGCCTCGATTACGTTTCAGAATTACTTCCGCATGTATGAAAAGCTGTCTGGTATGACCGGGACAGCCTTAACAGAAGAAGGGGAGTTCCAGACCATTTATTCCATGGACGTGGTGGTAATCCCGACCAACGAAGAGATGATCCGGGAGGATCTGCCCGATGTCATCTACCAGACAGAGCGGGCCAAGTTGGATGCCGTGGTGGAAGAAATCGCCAGGCGCCATGAAGCGGGGCAGCCTATGCTGGTGGGGACCATTTCCATTGAGCGTTCCGAGCTGTTGAGCCGGATGCTCTCCAAGCGGGGCATCCGCCACCATGTGCTTAATGCCAAGCATCATGAGAAAGAAGCCGAGATCGTGGCCCAGGCGGGCCAGGAAGGTGCCGTGACCATTGCGACCAATATGGCCGGCAGGGGAACCGATATCGTGTTGGGCGGCAACCCCGACCCGGAAATAGATGAAATCCGCAACAACCCGGAGATGACACCGGAAGAAAAGCAGGCCCGAATAGAGGAAATCAAGCGCCGCTGGCAGGAACGCCACGACCGGGTGGTGGAACTGGGCGGCCTGCACATCATCGGTACCGAGCGCCATGAATCCCGCCGTATCGACAACCAGCTCCGGGGACGCTCCGGTCGGCAGGGAGATCCCGGTTCCTCCCAGTTTTTTGTTTCCATGGAAGATGAACTGATGCGCCTGTTTGGGTCTGATAGCACCCGGTCCATCATGGAGCGGCTGGGCATGGAAGAAAATGTGCCCGTAGAGCACAATATGATCAGCAGGGCCATTGAAAATGCCCAGAAAAAGGTGGAAAACCGCAACTTTGAGATTCGTAAGCACATCCTGGAATACGATGATGTCCTGAACCAGCAGCGGGAGATTATCTACAAGCAGCGCCGCCAGGTTTTGGAAGGAGAAAACCTGCGGGAAAACATTTTGAAGATGATCGAAGATCTTATCGACGAAGCCATGTCCCAGTATGCTGACAGGAGCCTGGATGAGGATTACTGGAACCTGGCAGGGTTGGTGGATTACCTGGAGCGGACTTTCTTCCTTCCCGGCACTGTTTCCGCGGAAGAGCTGCAGGAGCTGACCCACGAGGAAATCAGGGAACTGCTGCTGGAAAAGGCGCAGGAACTATACGCCAGGCGGGAAGAGGAACTGGGTCTGGAGACCATCAGGGAACTGGAGCGGGTCATCCTGCTCCGCGATGTAGATCGCAAATGGATGGACCACATTGATGCCATGCATGATCTCCGCCAGGGAGTAGGGCTGCGAAGCTACGGACAGCAAAATCCCCTGGTGGAATATAAAAAGGAATCCCATGACATGTTCCATGAAATGATCCGTTCCATCCGGGAAGATGTCATCCGGATACTTTTCCGGGTCAAGGTGACCGAAGCCCCCCAGCGCCAGCAGGTGGTCGCGCCCCGTCAAGAAGGTCGGGCCCAGGTGGGAGGCGCTATGGCGGAAAGCAGGGGAGGCCAGGAACAGGCAGCGGAGAGCTCCCGCAAAGAACCGGTAAAGGTGCACAAGGTGGGGCGCAATGCTCCCTGTCCCTGTGGCAGTGGTACAAAGTATAAAAAGTGCTGCGGCAAGGGAGAATAGGCGGAAAAGTCCTTTTTTGGTTAGAGCGGGGAATATAACCGGGACTTGGCTGTTAAAGGGCTGAAGTGATAATTATCGTAGGGAGGAGAAATCGGATGCTTATTGATTTAAAGGAAGATTGGACCCGGCAGAAAAAAAGGCTGGAGGACTGGAGGCAGTCTCTTTGACCCCGAAAGCCTGAAAGAAGAAATCAAAAAACTGGAGGAAGAAGCCAGCGAACCCGACTTCTGGAATCACCCTGAAGGAGCCCAGAAAAAAATGCAGCGGTTGGGACGGTTGCAGGAGCAGGTAAAAGAGTTTGAAGAAGTGGCCAGGCAGCTGGACGACTGGGAAGCCCTCCTGCAGATGTGTGATGAGACCGAGAATGAACAGGAAAGCCGTGAACTGCTGGCAGAAGCCAGCACGTTACAAGAGGCGGTGAAATCATCCCTGGATGATGAAGAAGTGGCCAGGCTGTTCCAGGGGCGATACGATGAACGCAATGCCATTGTAGCCCTGCATCCAGGGGCCGGTGGATTGGAAGCCCAGGACTGGACGGAAATGCTCCTGCGCATGTACTCCAAGTGGGCAGAGAAAAAAAAATATTCAGTGGAGATTCTCGATCTGCTGCCGGGAGATGAAGCGGGGATCAAAAGTGTTACCTTTCTGGTTCAGGGAGAGAAAGCCTATGGCTATCTCCAGGTTGAACGAGGAGTCCACCGGTTGGTCCGCATTTCCCCCTTTGACACTGGCGGGCGCAGGCATACCTCTTTTGCTTCCGTGGACGTGCTGCCGGAAGTGGAAGAAGGCGTGGATGTCCAGGTGAATCCCGATGATTTAAGGATCGATACCTTCCGCTCGCAGGGAGCTGGAGGGCAGCACGTGAATACAACGGATTCCGCCGTTCGGATTACGCACCTGCCTACAGGCTTGGTGGTCCAATGCCAAAGTGAACGCTCCCAGCATAGTAATAAGGATAGGGCCATGAAGGTTCTGCTGGGCAAGCTGGCTGACCGGGCCCAGCAGGAGCAGCGCAAAGCCATTGATGCTCTGCGAGGTGAGCAGAAAGAAATTGCCTGGGGTAGCCAGATTCGCTCATACGTCTTTCACCCTTATTCACTAATCAAAGACCACCGGACGGGCGTAGAGGTGGGCAATATCCAGGCGGTGATGGATGGAGACTTAGATCCTTTCCTGGAGGCATTTTTACGCCAGTTTAACTGCAGTTCCGAAAAAAAATAAAGAAGGCCTTGAAGGAGCGCTGCCATGAAGAGATGGAAAAAGATTTTTTGGGAACTGCTGGGCATATTGCTCGGCGTATCCATCCTTGCAGTGTCCTTTAATATCTTCTTGATCCCCAACAAGCTTGCTGCCGGTGGAGCCAGCGGCCTGGGAATAATTTTTTTTCACCTGTTCCAAGTTCCAGTAGGGTTGACCGTGCTGCTGGTCAATATACCGCTTTTTACCCTGGCCTGGTATGTGTTGGGGTGGAAGTTCGTGGCTCACAGCCTGGCAGGCACCCTGCTTTTACCCCTGATGCTGGAACTGACAGCTTTTCTGCCCCCGGTTACCGAGGATGTGCTTCTTGCTTCGATTTATGGCGGTATCGGGGTAGGTCTGGGTCTGGGCCTGGTTTTTCGCTCCCAGGGTTCTACAGGAGGCACAGCCCTGGGAGCCCAACTGATCAACCATTACTTTGGACTGAGCAGCGGACAAAGCCTGGTTACTGCAGACCTTTTGATTATTGTGGCAGCGGGCTTTATTTTCAGCCCGGATGTGGCCTTGTTTGCCCTGCTGTCCATTTTTATTACCAGCAAGGTCATCGATTTGGTCCAGGAAGGACCCGGATACTCCCGGGCGGCCTTGATTATCAGCGACCACCAGGAAGCCATATCGAAACGGATTTTGCATGACCTGGACCGCGGTGCCACTTTCCTGGAAGGGACCGGGGCTTACACCGGTGAAGAGCGGGGGATTATCCTCTGTGTGGTTCCCCAGTACCAGGTAACCCGTTTGAAAAACATTGTCCGCGATACGGATCCACAGGCTTTTGTTATTGTCAGCAGCGTGGGGGAAGTGATGGGCGAGGGTTTCAGGCAAATCTGACCTTTTTCACACCGGGACAACCGGAGTCGATACCGGGAAACGGAAACTACATTTTCATACTAAAGGAGGGGTTATCAATGCCGACACTTTCAACTGCAGAGGTGGAAGAACTTAAGCTAAAGGCCCGAAAACTGCGCCGGGATATTTTGACCATGATTCACCGGGCCGGTTCGGGGCATCCCGGCGGTTCACTATCAGTGATCGACATGCTAGTTTTTTTGTATTACCGGGTCATGCGGATCAATCCCGCTGGATATCCCGGGGAAGAAAGGGACCGGCTGGTTTTAAGTAAAGGACATGCATGTCCGGCCCTTTATGCTGTATTGGCCGATCTGGGTTTTTTCCCTGCGGAAGACCTGGAGCAGTTACGCAAAATTGAATCACACCTGCAGGGACATCCGGATATGCGTAAAACCCCCGGGGTGGAAATGTCTACCGGTTCGCTGGGACAGGGTCTTTCAGTCGCCAACGGAATGGCCCTGGCGGCCCGTATGGACCGTTCTGCAAGACAGGTATTTGTGATCCTGGGGGATGGGGAAGTCCAGGAGGGGCAGATCTGGGAAGCGGCCATGACCTCAGCCCACTACCGGCTGGGTCATCTAACGGCATTTTTGGATTATAACGGCCTGCAGATCGATGGATGGTGCCGGGATGTCAAATGCTCCGACCCTATGGTAGATAAATGGAAAGCCTTTGGCTGGAATGTCCAGGAGGCGGATGGCCACGACTTTGCCTCTCTCCAGGAAGCTCTGGGGCGTGCCCGGTCGTACCCCGACTCACCCAGCATGATAGTGGCACATACGGTGAAAGGCAAAGGGGTTTCATTCATGGAAAACCAGGTGGATTGGCACGGCAAAGCGCCCAGTGCCGAGGAACTGGAACAAGGGCTGGCCGAACTGGCAACCTGAGAAGGGAGGAGATGATTGTATGACAGAGAAAATGGCTACCCGGGATGCTTACGGAAAAGCACTGGTAGAGCTGGGAAAAGAACAGGAGCGTATCGTGGTCCTGGATGCAGACCTGTCCAAGTCAACCAAGACAGCATTATTTGCCGAAGCCTTTCCCGGCCGTTTCTATAACGTTGGTGTTTCCGAGGCTGACATGATGGGCACAGCAGCGGGGTTGGCGGCATCGGGCTATATCCCTTTTGCCAGCACATTTGGCGTTTTTGCTACCGGGAGGGCTTATGACCAGGTCCGCAATTCTATCGCGTACACCCGGCTGAACGTAAAAATTGCTGCTACCCACACCGGCTTGACAGTAGGTGAAGATGGGGCTTCTCACCAGACCCTTGAAGACCTGGCTTTGATGCGTGTGCTGCCCAATATGACGGTAATTGTGCCAGCTGACGGAAATCAAGCCCGGCAGGCTGTCCGTGCTGCTGTTCGGCATGAAGGGCCGGTATACCTGCGCTTGGGGCGTCCTAAAGTGCCTCAGATCATCGGTGAGGATTTTCCCTTTGAGCTGGGGCGGGGTCAGATGTTAAACGAAGGAAAAGATCTGACCTATATAACCACCGGCATCATGACAGCTATGGCCCTGGAAGCGGCGGAAGAACTGAAGGCCCAGGGGGTAAATGCTTCTGTTGTAAATATACATACCATAAAGCCGCTGGATGAAAGTTTGCTTGTCCAGGCAGCCCGGGAAACCGGTGCGGTGGTGACCGCGGAAGAGCACAGCATCCTGGGGGGATTGGGTGGAGCTGTTGCCGAAGTTCTTTCCCAGGAATGTCCTGTACCACTAATTCGTATAGGGGTAAAGGACAGCTTTGGAGAATCAGGAAATCCCGATGCCCTTCTGGAGAAATATGGCTTGACTGCCCGGAACCTGGTCCAGGCCGGTCATGCTGTTTTAGAAAAAAAAGCGAAATGCTGCCAGTGAAAGACGTTTCATGAATCCTCGAAAACCGGCAGGGAAAGTCACCTGCCTTGTCGAAGAGTATGCTCTGCCTGTGTAGCAGGTTGGGGCCGAAAATTTGTAACGCTTTTGCACAAATTATCATTATTACAGGAGGTGTAAAGCCCGGCTGGTTGAAAATGCACGGGCGAAGGAATGGCTGTTATCTATTATGACAAGGATGCGGATCTTTCACACTTGAAAGGAGAAAAAATTGCCGTTTTGGGTTACGGCAGCCAGGGGCATGCCCATGCCCAAAATTTAAAAGAAAGCGGGCTGGATGTTGTTGTAGGGTTGCGAAAAGGCAGCCAGCGCTGGGAAAAGGTCCAGCAGGATGGGCTGGAAGTGCAGACGGTGTCCGAGGCCGTAAAAGCTTCCAAGGTTATTATGATGCTTATTGGGGATAATGATCAGCCGACTGTATTTCAAAATGAAGTTCTGCCCTACCTGGAGGAAGGCAAAGCCCTGGCCGTAGCTCACGGGTTTAACATTTTATTCAACCAGGTTGTCCCTCCGGCTAATGTTGATGTCTTTATGGTTGCCCCCAAAAGCCCGGGGCATTTGCTTCGGCGTATGTACCAGCAGGGCAATGGCGTGCCTGCCCTGGTAGCGATTCACCAGGATTTTTCCGGCCAATGTCTGCAGCGGGCTTTGGCCTATGCCCAGGGGCTGGGCTCGACCAAGGCGGGAGTTCTGGAAACCACTTTCCAGGAAGAGACAGAAACAGATCTTTTTGGTGAGCAGGCTGTCTTATGTGGCGGGACAGCGGCATTGATCAAGGCTTCCTTTGACACGCTGGTGGAGGCCGGCTACCAGCCGGAAATTGCCTACTTTGAATGCCTGCATGAATTAAAACTGATTATTGACTTGATTTACGAGGGCGGACTTTCCCGGATGCGTTACTCCGTCAGTGATGTGGCTGAATACGGTGATTTAACAAGGGGGCCGCGCATTATTGACGAAAATGTCCGGGAAGAAATGAGAAAAATATTGAAAGAAGTCCAGGAAGGGGTCTTCGCCAATGAATGTATCACCG
Organism: uncultured Desulfovibrionaceae bacterium; assembly: GCA_964581355.1. GTDB lineage: Bacteria > Bacillota > Dethiobacteria > DTU022 > UBA8154 > CAZOOA01. The sequence continues at coordinate 16,257 of CAZOOA010000040.1, forward strand.
AGTTTCGTATGAACCGACCCCGTTTTACGGCTTTAAGGCGCAAAGAAGAGGAGCATCTGATTGAACAGGTAGGAAAGGAATTGAGGGAAATGATGCCCTGGCTGAAGAGTGACTAGCACGATGCTGTTTTGGGATTCTTTCTGTCAAAAACAAGCTTGCTAAGACAGTATTGTTTCTGGTAAATCTGACTTTTCCACCCTAAAATATTCCCCGGGAAATGTTTTTCCGGGGAATATTTTATTTGTACCCAAATAATGATCAAATATCCATAATTTGGCCCAAAAAGAAAAAGGGATTTCAAAAAACATGTCGAATAAAAAAGCAGCACCCTTTTTAGTAGGAAAATGGAGTTTTAAGTTTCCCGGTATCGGCTCCGGTTATCTGCGCCGCGGCTGGAAAGGGTTTATACCATTATTTTTCCTGCCTGAGTCCGAGGTTAGTAACTGTGGAGATCGGTTCAGTTTTATTGTGAAACATTTAAATTTTAAAAGAGAGAGAGAACAGTATTGATTGAAATTTATCACCTCTACAAGCAGTATGGGAGTGAAAGTGAAGGGACGGCATTAAAAGACATCAGTCTGGTCATAGACCGGGGTGAGTTTGTATTTATCGTGGGACCCAGTGGAGCGGGCAAATCCACGCTGATGAAACTGTTCATGCGGGAAATTGTACCTACCCGGGGCAGCATCAAGATTTTTGGACGGGATATTACCAAGCTCAAAAACCGCCAGGTCCCCTTTTTAAGAAGAAACATCGGAATGGTTTTCCAGGACTTTCGCCTGTTGAGCGACCGTAACATTTTTGACAATGTTGCTTTCGCTCTTCAGGTTATTGGTACGCCCAAGCGGGAAATCCGCAAACGGGTTCCGACAGTCCTTGAAATGGTGGGCTTAAAGGATAAGGCCCTGAAAAAGCCCGATGAACTGTCCGGGGGGGAACAGCAGCGGGTTTCTGTGGCCCGGGCCCTGGTTAACCGGCCTGCTGTGCTTATGGCGGATGAACCTACGGGGAACCTGGATCCCCAAACTTCTGCGGGGATCATGGATTTATTCCACGAGATTAATATTCGCGGCACAACAGTGATTGTTGCTACCCATGCGAAAGAGCAGGTTGACCGGATGCAAAAACGTGTAGTCATCCTGGAAGGTGGATGCCTTGTAAGCGATCAGGAAAGAGGGGTCTACAGTAATGCATATTAGAAGCCTCTTGTATTTTTTTGGGGAGGCGCTGAAAAGTATACTGCGCAATGGCTGGATGAGCCTGGCTTCCATTGCGGTTGTAGCCATCACCCTTCTGATCCTGGGCAGTTTCATGGTCCTGAATCGTAACGTGAATGAAATTACGCAGCATATTAAAGAGGATATTCAGATTGTACTCTACGTGGAAGATGAGGCTCCGGAAGAAGTTCAGCTGGAACTGCAGCAGAAACTGGTAGCACACCCGGAGATGCAGGAGGTTCGCTTTGTTTCCAAGAGCGAGGCCATGGAGCGGTTAATTGATCGTTTGGGTGACCAGGCGCACCTGGTTGAATACTACATGAATGAAGAAAGCAACCCGCTGAGACATTCGTACGAGTTGCGCACCCGAGTTCCCGAAGACGTGCCCCAGGTAGCCCAGGAGCTGGAAACCTATGCCGGGGTGGATTATGTGGATTACGGGAGTGGTGTGGTTGAACCCCTGTTCCAGTTTACCGGCGTTGTCCGCTGGGTCGGGTTTTTGTTCATGGGAGGCCTGGCTCTTACAGCTGTGTTTCTCATCTCCCATACAATCCGGCTGACTGTCTATATCCGGCGCAAGGAAATTATGATTATGAAATACGTGGGAGCGACAGAGTGGTTTATCCGCTGGCCGTTCATTTTTGAAGGGTTAATCCTGGGCTTTGTCGGTTCCTTGATTCCCTTGTTTATCATTCAGCAAGGGTACCAATCTGCAGTAATGTGGATGCAGGAAAATATTTACTTTATTTCCATGCTGCATCCAGAAGCAGTCATGGATGACCTGGTTAAAACGCTGATCCCGCTGGGAATGATTTTGGGTGTCCTGGGCAGTGGGATTTCCGTACGGCGCTTCTTAAAAGTTTAATAGTCTAATTTAATGGTCTAAGGGAGGGTAAGCTCGGACATGACAAAAATTAAAAAACTCGGAATCCTGGCATTAATTGCTGTCTTTGGCCTGGGGTTGTTATCGCCCGGTCAAGTTTCTTCTCTGGAGCAGCGCATTCGTGAGCAGCAGGACAGGCTGTCGGACCTGGAGGGGGATCTTGATGCCAGAAAGGAAGAACTGGCCGAATATCAAAATGAAGAGGAACGCCTTATTGCTGAACTCAACGATTTGAATTACAGCATGACCCTGCTGCGACGTGAACTGGAAGAATTGGATCAGGAGATCGATATAACAGAAGAAAACATCCTGGTTACGGAGCAGGAACTGGAAGAAGCGGAAGATCAGATTGCCCACCGCGATGAAATGCTGAAGAACCGGCTGAGGGTAATATATGAAAACGGTGATACAGGGTACCTGGATGTTCTGTTTGAGGCTTACAGCTTTGCCGAGTTTCTCACCCGCTTGAATGACCTGAAGACCATCGCTGAATCTGACCTGGAGCTCTTGGAAATCGCCTACGAGGAGCGCCGGGTTGTTGAAGAAAAAAAGAGAGAATTGGAAGCGGAAAAAGACCACCTCCTGGAGTTAAAAGTACAGCGCCTGGAACGCAGGGATGACCTGAACCAAAAGATGGCCAACCAGGAGTCACTCCTGGAAGATGTACAGGAAGCCATTGACGCCCAGGAACAGGCGATCAGGGAAGTGGAGCAGGAAGCAGAAAAGCTTGACCAGGAAATAGAAAAGCTCCAGGAGGAGTACAAACAGCAGACCCAAAGTTATGTCCCCTCGGGGGAGCTGGTCTGGCCGGTGGAAAGTTATACCCGGATAACGTCCCCCTTTGGTTACAGAATCCATCCCATTACCGGGGGGAACAGGTTCCACGGGGGTGTCGACATTGGGATCAACAGATCCCGCTGGCCCGGCTCTTCTGCATATAACGGCAATCCCGTTAATATTTTGGCGGCAGAGAATGGCGTTGTCATTTATGCCGGTCGCAGAGGTGGCTACGGCAATACGGTGATCATCGACCACGGCCAGGGAATGACGACGTTATATGCTCACTGTCACAGCCTGCATGTCAGCCAGGGGCAGGATGTCCGCCGGGGCGAGCCCATCGCCATCGTGGGGTCCACCGGTTTCAGCACCGGACCGCATCTGCACTTTGAAGTGCGTATTAACGGGGATCGAAAAGACCCGATGAGTTACTTTAACTAATCTTGCTCCTTCCCGGGAAAAGAAACGGTTTCTTTCCGGACTATAATACGTTATAATTACAGTGCCGGCCAGGTAAACAGGCCGAGTACTGTGTTACAGGAAGATGGTGTTTATGAAAAAACGGGAACTGGTAATTGTGTTGCTGTGTGTGCTACTGCTGAGCAACATAGCGACTTTTTTAATTGCCCGTTTTTTCTTTTATGAAGAACGGGTAGAAACAGCGGCACAGGAGGAGCTGGAAGAAAGCGATTTGTTAATGGAAGTCTACCGCATTCTCGATGAAGGGTACTTCCAGCCATTGGACCGGGAGACACTTTTCCGTGGCGCTGTGGAAGGCATGATCGATTCCCTGGAAGACCCTCATACCAGCTACTTAAGCCCGGATTCCCTGGACGATATGCTGATCCACACCACGGGTTCTTTTAGTGGCATTGGAGTGGAAATTACCGAGGACGAAGGAGAAATCCTGATCTTGCGGGTCATCGGGGGGTCTCCTTCGGAAGAGGCGGGTTTGCTTAAAGGGGACCGAATTGTCAAGGTGGAAGGCAGCCCTACCCTGGAACTGAGCCTGGATGAAGCAGCGAGGAAATTGCGGGGCCCCAGCGGGACCGAAGTGGAAGTTACGGTGAAGCGTTCCGGTGAAGAGGAATTACGTGAAGTGGTCTTGACCCGGGCCGATATTGACATGGACACGATTTTTTCCCGCAGAATTAATGAACAGTTTGCTTATATAGAAGTAACCAACTTTGATCAAAATACAGGCAGTGATTTTAAATCCACCCTGGACCAGTTGGAAGAGGAAGGGCTAAATGGTTTAATCCTGGACCTGCGCAATAATCCCGGCGGTTTGCTTGATGAGGCTATCAGTCTGGGGCAGGCCATTGTGCCCCAAGGGGAAATTACCCGGGTCGTGGACCGGGAAGGGAACGTCCTGGATAAACATCATTCCACTGCGGAACCTAAAGATTACCCCATTTATGTCCTGGTCAATGAATTTACAGCCAGCGGCGCAGAGATCATTGCCGGGGCTCTGCAGGATAGTGAGCAGGGAATTCTGATAGGACAGCCCACGTACGGCAAAGCCACCGTGCAGCAGCTGCATTTCTTGAGTGACGGCAGTGGTTTACGCTATACCATTGCCAGTTATCTTACGCCAAAGGGCCAGGATCTGCATGCCGAGGGCTTAAAGCCCGACTACGAGGTAGAGCAGCCGGAGGAATACTTCCTGCAGCACCAGTCCATTCCGGGAGGTCTGGAAGAGGGCGACACGGGAGACCAGGTTGTGCTGTTACAGACTATGCTGAAATTTCTCCAGTATCCCCTGGAAGTCACTGGTGTTTTTGGTGAAGAGACCATTGAGACGATAGAGCGTTTTCAGCAGGACCAGGGTATTGGGGTTTCAGGCGAACTGGACGATTTAACCCGGGATGAGATCCGGAAAGTGTTGGGGGAGAAGGCGGAAGCTGTAGACGCGCAATTGCAGAAGGCCCTGGAACTGCTTCATCTCAGCTGAATTAATCCTTTGTCTTGCCGGGTCAGTAAAAGTATCAAAAAACGTGTCTTGGCGCTGTCGTCCGGGCGACTGGGCAACTCTAAGGTTTTTCATCCCCTGCCCAAGGTTCGCAAGGGCCGTGGTGGAAAATAAAATACAGCAAGGAGCTTTTACGTGACTTTTTTGCTCGATATATCTTTGCTTATGCTCAACACCCTGGCCCTGGGGTTGGCAAACCCTTTTTTCTGGCTGGTGGTTTTGATTGTTTTTATGCAGTACCGTCGTGCAGTGAACATGGAGAAAAAATTGTTCGGCCAGGCCATCAACAATGTCTGGCGGCAGACGCTTAACTCCATCCTCTATGGTCTCATAGGCGGGGTTTTCGGCAGTATTTTCCTGCTCTTGCTGGGGATTTCCCTGGACAGCATCGGCATTGGCTACCTCTGGCCTGTTGCTGTTTTGCTGTTTCTTTTAAACCCCCGCTTTCTCTGTTTTGCCTATGCCGGTGGAATTGTAGCCGCAGCATCTCTCATCTTGCAGGCCCTTCAGCCTGTATTTCCCGGATTGAGGGAGATTGGTCTCGTTGAAGGCTTGCTCAATGTTCATCTGCCCAGCCTTTTGGCCTTGGTAGGAATTTTGCACCTGACAGAAGCGTTACTGATTTATATCAGCGGCCATAAAGGTGCCAGCCCCATCTATATTAAAACGTCTTCAGGGGCGGTTGTGGGCGGTTACAGTATGCTGCGTTTTTGGCCCCTGCCGTTGATGGGTTTATGGGCCATGGTAATGGCGGAAACATCAGCAGCACATGTTGGCAGCATTGCCATGCCTGAATGGTGGCCCCTGTTGGGGACTGCCATGTCCCCCGGTGGTGGAGAAAAAATTCTTTATATGATGCTTCCCCTGGTAGCAGGGTTGGGCTACAGTGACCTGGCTGTATCCACGCATCCAATAGATAAACGGATTAAAACCGCGCGCAATTTAGCCTTGTACAGTATCGTGCTTTCAGTAACAGCCATTTCTGCAGTCTTTTTCCCTTTTATGGTAGTGCCCGCCGCCCTGCTGGCCCCCCTGGGGCATGAACTGCTGATCAAAAAAGGGAACGAGGAGGAATTTTCTCAACCTCCATTATTTGCTGCTGATGACCAGGGAGTGAAAGTAATGGCCGTGGTCCCCGGGTCACCCGCCGAAAAGGCCGGTTTAAGGGAAGGCGACCTGATCACTGCTGTCAATCGGTTCTCCATCTATTCCGAGCAGCATTTTTTGGAAATGCTGCGGATGAATTATCACCAGGTTCTTCTAACGGTCCAGCGGGAAGGCCGTGAATTGATGCTTCCGGCCAAAATATACCCGGTTCCCGTCAGCAATTTTGGTGCAGTATTTGCTCCGGGAAGGTTGCCACCTGTATACGTGGAGATGCAGAGCAGCCCGGTATGGAAACGCTGGGGACGCCGTTCTAAAAATGATTAGAGGGACTGACAGGGTCCGTAATAACTGGAATATTAGGAGAAAGAAAAGGTTAAACTAGCGGCAGGTACCCCAACGCTGAAAAATAAAGGAGCCTGCCGTTTTTATGTGCCAAGTTGCAGCAATGGAACAAAAGCTGGAAAAAATGCTGAACAGCCTCCGTCAAAACCGCTATCTTTTAGAGCGACAATTGACTGTAATGCAATCTCAACAACAAGTGCTGTTAAGCGATCTTCAATCCATCATGGATAAACTGCTGGTATTACAGGGCGCCCTAACAGGCAGCCTGTGCCAATTTGAAGAAAAAGCCGGGGCCAGCCAGGGGCTAACGGGTCTGTTTTACGGCAACCATCTTCTCAAGCATGATATTATGCAAAAACGTGTAACCCTGGAGCAGAACGTGGTGAAACTCAGGGAGATGGGCTTCCAGTTGCAGCAGGGGATTAACCAGCTGGGAACACTGGTTGGTGACACCCGCTGCCAGGTGACCCCTGCCCTGGAAAACGAGGAGGCCTGCCTGGTGGAAATAAAAAGTCTCATTAACCAGCAGCAAAGTCCCCAGGAACAGCCTGTTTCAAATTAGCAGGTTAGAATAAGCGACATCCAAAAATAATCTGAGGTTTTTTCGTGCCCTGCGCTCACTCTTTCTTTCCCTCAAACCACTGTCCCCTTTTTCCGGCTTAATTTCTTGGGACAGGGGCTTTGTTTTTTTCCCCGCTTTTGTGCTATAATGTTTAAATGGATTTTAACCGAGACACTTTCGCAGGAAAGAAAGGATGGGAACATCATGGACAGGTTCCAGCTGGTGTCTGACTTTGCCCCTAAAGGAGATCAGCCGGCAGCTATCGAGCAAATCGTCAACGGTTTTGAGTCCGGCCTGAAACGCCAGGTGCTCCTGGGTGTAACAGGTTCGGGAAAAACCTTTACCATGGCCAACATTATTGAGCAACTGCAAAGGCCGGCAATAATTATGGCTCCGAACAAAACCCTGGCTGCCCAACTATATAGCGAGTTCAAGGAATTTTTTCCCCATAATGCCGTGGAATATTTTATCAGCTATTACGACTACTACCAGCCCGAAGCATATATTCCCCAATCGGACACCTACATCGAAAAAGATTCTTCCATCAACGAAGAAATTGACAAACTGCGTCACTCAGCAACCAGTGCCCTGTTTGAGCAGGAACAGGTGATTATCGTTGCCAGTGTTTCCTGTATTTACGGCCTGGGTTCCCCAGTAGAATATGCTGAGCAGGTTTTGTCCCTGCGGGTGGGAATGGAAAAAAGCCGCGAGGAAATTCTACGCAAGCTGGTAGCTATCCAATACCAGCGCAACGACATGGATTTTCAGCGGGGCACCTTCCGTGTGCGCGGCGATGTAATCGAGATTTACCCGGCTTCTTTCACTGATGCGGCCATCCGGGTGGAACTTTTCGGTGATGAAATTGAAAGACTGCGGGAAATCGATGTGTTAACGGGACGTGTGCTGGGTGAAAGGCAGCACGTGGCTGTGTTCCCGGCTTCCCACTATGTTACCGGCCAGGACCGGTTGGCTGAAGCGATTAAAAATATTGAACGAGAACTGGCAGAAAGGCTCCGGGAATTACGGGCCCGGGACATGGTTCTGGAGGCCCAGCGCCTGGAGCAGCGCACCCTTTATGACCTGGAAATGATGCTGGAAATGGGTTTCTGCACGGGGATCGAGAACTATTCCCGGCACCTGGACGGAAGACCTGCGGGGAGCCGTCCGTACACGCTCCTGGATTATTTTCCGCAAGACTTCCTGATTTTCCTTGATGAGTCTCATGTCAGCGTGCCCCAGATCAAAGGCATGTTTGCCGGAGATATGTCCCGCAAGCAGACCCTGGTGGAGCACGGCTTCCGCCTGCCATCGGCCCTGGATAACCGTCCCCTTCGTTTCGAGGAATTCCAGGATTTGGTTTCCAATGTGGTTTATGTTTCCGCGACACCAGGGCCTTATGAGCTGGAAGATAGCGGGCAGATCGTGGAGCAGATTATCCGGCCCACAGGGTTGGTGGACCCGGAAATCATTGTCCGTCCCGTAGAAGGACAGGTGGAAGATCTTTACGGGGAGATTCAAAAACGGGTGCAGCGCAAAGAACGAGTCCTGGTCACGACCCTGACCAAGCGGATGGCCGAAGACCTGACCGATTACTACCAGGAAATGGGCATCAAGGTCCGCTACATGCACTCGGATATCGATGCCCTGGAGCGGGTGGAGATTATCCGGGGCCTCAGGCTGGGTGAATTCGATGTGCTCATCGGGATTAACCTGCTGCGGGAAGGGCTTGACCTGCCCGAAGTTTCCCTGGTGGCCATCCTGGATGCGGACAAGGAAGGCTACCTGCGATCCGAACGTTCCCTGATCCAGACCACGGGGCGGGCGGCCCGCAACGTCAACGGCCAGGTGATCATGTATGCCCGGGCAATGACCGGCTCCATGACCCGTGCTATCCAGGAAACCGAGCGCCGCAGGAATAAACAGATTCGCTTTAACAAAAAGCACAACATTGTGCCCCAGACTATCAGTAAAAGCATCCGGGCGCCCATTGAGGCCACCCGGGTCATGGAAGATACACCTGCCCCGTATTCCGCCGAGCGCATCCGGGCCATGGGGCAGAAAGAAAAAGAAAAAATGCTGCGGAGCCTGGAGAAAGAAATGAAGGCCGCTTCCCGGGAACTGGACTTTGAAAAAGCTGCCGAATTGCGCGACATTATCTTCGAGTTGCGGGCCTCGGGCAAAAAATGGGCCCCCCGCTCCACCAAAACCGGCACCTGAGCCGATACCGGGAAACTTAAAACTCCATTTTCATACTAACAGCCACGGCCCCCGCGGGCCACAACAGGGGATGAAAATGGGTTTTCAAACCCGTTTCCCGCTTGGAGG
>CAZOOA010000041.1:0-25320 GCA_964581355.1 uncultured Desulfovibrionaceae bacterium
GGAGGGCAAGGTGAAACAAAAACTATATTTTGTCCTGGCGGTTGTTTTCGCCCTAGTGGCCGCCGGGGGGGTATATCTTTACATGGAAAACCTGGAGCAGGAAACCAGGCAGGACCTGGAGTATGGCACCATGCTGGTTACCAGGGACTATATCCCCATGCGCACTGTTGTAACCAGCGACATGCTGGAGACCAAAGAAGTGCCGTTGAGCCAGGTGCGAAATGATGCCCTGAAGGATAAAGACGAAATAGCCGGCAGCATAACCAAGACTCCGTTTTACCCGGGAGAACCTTTTTTGCAGGAAAAGCTGGCTTCGCCGGGGGAGACGGGCAACAGCCTCTCCTACAACATTGCTTCAGGGAAGCGGGCGGTTTCCGTGGCCGTAAATGAAGTCATCGGGGTGGGTTACATGGTCTTACCCGGGGACCGGGTGGATGTTATCGTTGTTATGGAGAAGGAAGAAACAACAGTTATCCATGGAGAGGAAGGCCAGGTCATAGACCGGGAGGAAGAGCGGACGTATACTTCCGAGATCTGTGCCCAGGATTTAAAAGTCCTGGCGGTCAACCAAACCATGGCTGCGGACCAGGAATCCCTGGAGGCAACAACAGTGACCCTGGAAGTTTCCCCTGATGAAGCGCAAAAACTGGTATTGGCGGACGAACGTGGTGTGATCCGGCTTCTTTTGAGGGAGGCCACAGATACCGAAACTGTAACAGCAACACCCTTAAGGCTGGATGATTTTTAGGAACAGGGGGTGATTTACGTGGGTGAGAAGCAGAAAGAAAGCAAAGAAACAAAAGAAACCAAAGAAGTCGAGGAAACAAAGGAAACGAAAGAGGCCATCCGGGTACTCATTGCCGATGATATTGTCCAAACCCGCACCGATATACGCAGGCTGCTTTATTTTGAAGAAGATGTGGAGGTTGTCGGGGAGGCGGGAACCGGCCGGGAAGCGCTGGACCTGATCGGCGAAACCCGCCCGGATATTATCCTGATGGATATTAATATGCCCGTGATGGACGGCATTACCGCTACGGAAGAGGTGTCTTTTAATCACCCGGAAGTCAGCGTGATTATTATTTCCATCCAGGGTGAGCAGGAATACCTGAAAAAGGCCATGGCGGCAGGGGCCCGGGATTACCTGGTCAAGCCCTTGAGCAGCGAAGAAATGGCCAATACCATCCGCCAGGTGTATCGGTTGAACAGGCGCCGCAATCAAGGGATAAGCAGCCCCAGCAGCCCCAGCAGCCAGGTGGTAGAACAAGGACCTGCTCTGCCGGATAATCAATACAAGACGGTGACCCTGTTTAGCGGTAAAGGCGGGACGGGCAAGACCACCTTGGCGGCGAACCTGGCCGTGGTGCTGGCCAGGAAAAAGATGAAGGTGGCCCTGGTGGACCTGGACCTGCAATTTGGAGATATTTCTCTGCTGTTTAACGTGAACGATACCCGCAATATTTGCGATCTGGCAGAGGAAGAGGAAATCAACCGGGAGTCCCTGGACAGTTGTTTGATTCACCATATTTCCGGGGTTTACATCCTGGCGGCTTCGCCCTGGCCCCAGGAGGCGGAAAAACTCAGCGTGGAGCAGGTAAAGGCTACTTTAAAGACCCTGCAGGAGTCCTTCGACTGCGTGATTATTGATACGGCGGCAACATTTAACGAGATCAACCTGATGGTTTTGGAAGAGTCCGATTTGATCATGCTTCCGGCCCGCAAGGACATTGCAGCGATCAAAAATATCAAAGCGGTGCTGGATATTTTGCAATCACTGAACCTGGAAAACAAGGTCCAGGTGGTTCTGAACCAGGCCAACCTGGATTTGGGTATAGAGTTGAAAGAACTGGAGCAGGCCCTGGAGCGTACCATGGCCCATTCCATCACCGGAGATGAAAAAGCCGTGGTCACCTCTATCAACAAAGGGGTGCCCTTTGTCACAGAGTATGCCAGCGCTGAAATCACAAAAAACATGGTGGAGCTGGGCGACAAAATGCTGCATGGGTTTAAAGAAAAAAGCCCGGATATGGTGAAAAAACATGCCCTGGCCAAACTGTTCAGCTTTTAAATTATAAACAAGGGAGGGCGTAAGATGTCGCTTCTGAGCAGGCTGCAGAGAGCAAACCAGGAGAAACCGGTCCGGGATACACCTGCACCATCCCAGGAAAAGCCAACGTCTTCAGTGTCAGCGGACAAAGCGGGAGAGCCGAAGACAAAAAAAGCTGTGGAGCCTGAGACAAAAAAGGAAAAGCCAGCGGCAAAAAAGGAACAGAAAAAACAGCAAAACCCTTCGCCGCCCAAAGATCCTCATGCCGGCTTAAAAGCTTCAGTGCATAAAAAACTGATCGAAAAAGTGGAAAAACTGGAAGGAAGCCGTTCCTTGCAGGAGGAAATCCATGGTATTGCCACGGAAATACTGGACCAGGAAGTCACTTTTCTACCCAAGGGCGAGCGGGAGAAAATCCTGCAGGAAATTGTAGCCGAGGCAGTAGGATATGGGCCTATCCATCCTCTCCTGGCGGATCATACGGTCACGGAAATTATGGTCAACGGACCGGAGAAAGTTTACGTGGAACGGGATGGGAAGCTGCAGCAGACTGATATCGTGTTTCGCGATGATGCTCATGTGCTGCACATCATCGAAAAAATTGTTGCTCCCCTGGGGCGGCGGATCGATGAAAGCCAGCCCATGGTGGATGCCCGGCTTCCTGACGGTTCCCGGGTCAATGCCATCATTACCCCCCTGGCGCTAAACGGTCCTACCCTGACCATTCGCAAGTTTTCTGAAGTTCCTTTTACCATCGACGACCTGCTGGAATTTGAAACGTTAAGCCCCGAGATGGCAGAATTTCTGGAAGCGGCGGTAAAAGGCCGCTTGAATGCTATCGTTTCCGGGGGGACCGGGTCCGGGAAGACATCCACCCTGAATGTTTTATCCTCCTTCATTGGTGGTAGCGAGCGGATCGTGACCATTGAAGATGCGGCGGAGATCAAGCTCTGCCAGGAACACGTGGTTACCCTGGAAGCCCGGCTGCCCAACACCGAAGGCAAAGGCGGTGTTTCTATCCGCGACCTGGTGCGAAATGCTTTGAGAATGCGTCCGGACCGGATCGTGGTGGGAGAGGTCCGCAGCGGGGAGGCCCTGGATATGCTCCAAGCAATGAACACAGGACACGACGGCTCCCTGACCACCGGCCATGCCAACAGTCCCCGGGATATACTATCCCGGCTGGAAACCATGGTGATGATGGCGGGCATGGAGCTGCCTGTGCGGGCCATCCGGGAGCAGATAGCTTCAGCTATCGACCTGGTTATCCACCAGAGCCGGATGAAGGATGGAAGCCGAAAGGTTACCCATATCACGGAAATCCAGGGGATGGAAGGCGATGTCATTGTGATGCAGGACCTCTTTGTATTCCAGCAGGAGGGGATTAACGAGGAAGGCAAAGTGATGGGCAGGTTTCGCCCGACGGGCATTCGTCCCAAGTTTATGCCTCAGTTGGAAGTCAGCGGCTTAAACCTGGGTCCGGAAATATTTGCTGATTCCTTTTAGCAGGGGAGGGGAGAAAAGATGGAAATGCAATATATCGTACCACTGCTGGCATTTTTTGTCGTGATCTTGTTGTTTAGCGGTGTGTATGCAGTTACCCGGTCGAAGAAAGAGCAGGTTCAGTCCCGCTTGCAGAAATATACCCGCTCCTCGGGAACCGAAGAAAAAAAAGAGCAGGAGCAGACGTCGGATCCCCAGGGGGGACGGCTGCGCAAGCCGTTCCAGTCGGCCAGCCGGGCAATGGCGCCCCGGGGCTGGATGAAAAAGGCCGAGCTGGAGCTGGCCCAGGCGGATATTCCACTGAAACCAGAAGAGTATGTCATGCTGAACATTCTTTTGGTCTGCGCATCGATCTTTTTGGCTTTTGCTTTAACCGACAGCCTGATCGTGGTGCTTGTCCTGGCCCTGGCCTCAGCCCTGGTTCCACCCATGCTGGTCAAACGGTCCCGGGCCAGGCGTACGGCCCGGTTTAACAACCAGCTGGGGGAAGGGCTGGTGATTATGGCCAATTCGCTGCGGGCAGGGTTTAGTTTCCTGCAGGCGGTGGATACCCTGAGCAAGGAAATGCCGCCCCCATTGTCAACGGAATTTGCCCGCCTGCTGAAAGAGATGAACCTGGGAACCCCGACCGAGGAAGCCCTGACCCGCTTGATGGAGCGGGTGGACAGTGAAGATCTGGACCTGGTGGTTACCGCGGTTAAGATTCAACGCCAGATTGGCGGCAACTTGGCCGAAGTGTTGGATAAGATCGGGCATACCATCCAGGAACGGATCAGGTTCCAGGGGAACCTGAAAACCCTTACCGCCCAGGGCCGGATTTCCGGGTTGATTATTTCCTTGCTGCCGGTATTTATCCTGGCTTTTGTCATGACAGTAAATCCGTCTTACATGTCACCACTGTTTTCCAGCCCGGCGGGGATTGTCATGCTGGGACTGGCCGTATGTTCCCAGGTGATCGGGCTGCTGTTGATCCGTAAAATAGTTAACATTGAATACTAACCACCATGGCTCTTGCGGGTCACAGCAGGGGATGAAAAAATTTATTGCAGTTCAAAGTGATACAAAGTGATGATTTGCAACGCTGCATCCCGCTTTTTGTGAAAATGGTGTACTCGCCGCCGCCGGGAAGTTTTTTATCAAGAAAGACGAGGTGTTGGAAATGGCTTATGCTGTGGCGCTGTTTGTGTTTATGTCGGCTTGTTCCCTGGGTCTTTCCCTGACCAGGGGGAAAAAACAGGAAAAAGTGGATGTTTTGCAGCGGCTGGGGCAGGCTGCAGAACAACCCGGGGCAACAGTGCGGGAAGTGGAGCTGAAAAAACCGTTTGCAGAGCGGGCCTTAAAACCCATCCTGGCCGGTATTGCCAGCCTGATCACCCTGTTAATGCCCGCCCAGATCCGCAACTCCCTGGAGCCGAAACTGCAGCAGGCCGGTAGGCCGGGGAACTTGACAGCAGGCGAGTTTTTGGCCCTGCGTGTTTCTATTGCCCTGGTCTTGGGCCTGGTCCCGCTGCTGCTGCACGGAGGTTTTTTGCTGGCGGTGGTCCTGGCGGCGCTGGGTTGGGTTTTACCGGGGCTGTATTTGAACAACCGCATCAGTCAACGAATGCGTGAGATTGAGAAGGACCTGCCCAATGTGCTGGACCTGTTGACCGTTAGCGTGGAAGCTGGAATGGGGTTTGACGGGGCCATGGGCAAGGTTGTGGAAAAGTCCTCAGGTGTGCTGGCGGAAGAGTTTGAACGGGTGCTGCGGGAGAACTCCATGGGCAAAAGCCGAAAAGAAGCGTTAAAAGATATGGCCAACCGGTTGAACGATGAAAATATAACCACCTTTGTTGGGGCCATTGTCCAGGCCGACCAGCTGGGAATTCGCTTCGGGCAGGTTTTAAGGGTTCAGTCGGACCAGGTGCGCCTGAAAAAGAAACAGAAAGTGGAAGAAGCGGCGATGAAAACCCCGATCAAAGTGCTTTTTCCCCTGGTGTTTTTTATCTTCCCCACCATCTTTATTGTTCTGCTGGGTCCGGCGGCGATAAAAATTGCTTCCACGCTGTTTTAGAACGCTTGCGGGTTTGCTGCAGCCGGCTGGTCTTGTTTTGTCTTTTGTTTTCTCTCCTGGATGGAGGTGTCTTTTCAATGCTCAACATATTGATGGATCTGATCCTGGCAGCAGTCCTGGTGGTATCCTTTTATTCCGACATCAGGCACCGCCGGATTTACAATAAAGTGGTTTTTCCCGGTATGATGGCCGGCCTGCTGCTGAATCTTCTTGCCTCGGGGCCTGCCGGATTGCTCTTTTCACTGCAGGGTCTTCTCCTGGGGATTGCTCTTTTATTCCTGCCTTTCGCCCTGGGGGGCATGGGTGCCGGGGATGTGAAGCTGTTGGGTGTGGTAGGTGCCTTTCAGGGACCCTGGTTTGTATTTTACGTGTTCCTGGCGGCAGCCCTGTTGGGAGGAGTTATTTCCCTGGTGGCAATGGCCAGGGATTATCGCCTGCCGGCTTTTGTCAAGAACGCTCTTTTGACCCTGTATTTTTTGCCGGTGAGGGGCTTGCAGTGGAATGCCGTCGCTGTAGGGCAGGGCGGTGAATCTGCAGGCAGGGCCGGCAAGAGAATCCCCTATGGGCCGGCCATTGTCCTGGGAGCTCTGGCGGTTTATGCCTGGCAGTTCCTGGGGTATGGGAGGGGGTTCTGATGGCTGCACCCACGGCACGGGTTTTCAACCTTTCCACCGGCCAGGTTTTAGCCCGGGAAGCTGTTTTTGCGACGACTTTCTGGAGCCGCTTCAAAGGGTTGATGGGGAAAAAAAGACTGGATCAGGGGATGGATGGTTTAATCTTGCTCCCTTGCCGGGGGGTTCATTCTTTTTTTATGTCTATGGAAATTGATGTTTTGTTTGTGGGCATCGGTGGTGAGATAGTACATATTGCCCACTCCCTGCCCAAATGGTCTGCAAGCAGGGTGGTGCGTGAAGCCCACTATGTGGTGGAGCTTCCCGCCGGGAGGGCCAAACAGACCGGCACCTGGGTCGGGCAGCGGATTCTGCTGGAACAACCGGAAAAGACTCCAGGGGCCAGGCAAAGACGGTAAGGACAGGCGGCCGTCTTTTTTTATGCCCTTTAAGCTGATGCCGGGAGTTTTTGGCAGGTAACAATTTTAAAAAGGGACAAATGATGGTATAATAGCAGCAGTGAGAAAACAGTGGCATGAACTGAGCAAAGGTATGGGGTGGATATGACGTACTTCCAGAAAATTTTTGACGAACTTCCAGAAGCGGCTTTTATGACCGACAAGACTCACAAGATAACCGCCCTGAACAAGCAGGCAGAAGAAGTCCTCAATGTATCTTACGAGCAGGTGCGGGGCCGGGCCTTTTGGGATGTGACAGATTCCTCGCAGATTGTCTCCCTGCTGGAGGAAACGGTTATGCTCTGCCGCCCGCCCAGGCTGACCTTTGAAAATTCCACCATCATTTACGATGTCAGGGGGCGCAAGCGTTTTTTTAAGGTTTCCATGGTTCCCCTGGTGACTTTTGAGGGGGAGTTGAAAAATGTCCTCACGGTTATGGCGGACATCACCATGCTCAAAGAGATTGAGCAGCTGAAGACAGATTTTTTCGCGACGGTGTCCCACGAGTTTCGCACACCCTTGACCTCCATGCTGATGTGTGTGGGAATGATGAAAATGGGTCAGGGCCGGTTGGCCGAGTTTACACCGAAAGGCAAAGAGATCCTGGAGGCCATTGAAGAAGACTGCAACCGGCTGCTCAGCCTGGCGGACAATTTACTGGACCTGTCCCGCATGGAAGCCGGGGCTATTGCCATGGACATGGACGAAGCCCATGCGGACAAGATGGTCCAGGCTGCCCTGGGGACTTTGAAAGTGCAGGCGGAAAAAAGAAATATCAACCTGGTTACCAGTGTCCCTTCGGATCTTCCCGTGATCAAGGCGGACATCAACAAGATTATCTGGGTCTTGACCAACCTGGTGGGCAATGCCCTGCGCTATACAGGGGAGGGCGATACCATTACTGTAAAAGCCCGGAACAAGGGGACAAGGCTTTTCTTCTCCGTAATTGATACCGGCAAGGGGATCGCTCCCGAGGACCAGGAACGGATTTTTGAAAAGTACGTCCAGGGCAGCGATGGAAATTACTCCAGCGGGGGAGCCGGTTTGGGGCTGGCCATCTGCAAAGACATTGTAGAAGCACACGGGGGTGAAATCTGGGTGGAAAGCGAACCTGGAGAAGGCGCCACTTTTACCTTTTCCATTCCCGTGTTCAGGGATTATTAAAGGTGAAAAACTGTGTTTTGGTTCAGTTATCCGCGCCGTGTAAGCTAAGGAAGTTAGTAAACGCTATAATATTATTTTAAGGAGGAACTCTGCCATGACGAAAAAAATCTTGCTGGTAGAAGACGAAAAGAATATCATCCTGGGGGTGAAAACCTGCCTGGAGGTGGCCGACTATTCCGTCGAGGTGGTCGAAGACGGAGAAAAAGCTGTTGATTTTGCTGTTAAGGAAAAGCCCGACCTGATCTTGCTGGACCTGATGCTGCCCAAGGTGAATGGCTTCCAGGCCTGCCAGCAGTTAAAATCCATGCAAGAAACCAAGGATATTCCCATAGTCGTTTTGACAGCCAAGACGGCAGAGGAAGATAAAGAACGGGCCTTGCAGGCGGGTGCAGATTCTTATATGACCAAACCCTTTCGCCCGGAAGAGTTGTGGCAGGAGATAAAGAGGTTTATAAATTAATAAATACAAGTAAAAACGGGGTTTCCCATTTTGCTGGGAAACCCCGTTTATGATCTTGGCAATCCTGTTCTTTTGCTTACGCTTCCTCTTCTTCTCCGCACATCCGCAGCAGTTTTTCCCATTCGCTGTCAACAAACTCCTGGATCCTGTCCAGAACTTCCCTGTTTTCTTCCTTTTTAAACAGGTGCCCGAACCGGCCCTGCAGCTTCATGTATTCTTCCACGGGTTTCTTGTTGCGGACCTTGTTGGTCAGCTTCCATTCCCCGTTTTCAACTTCGTACAGGGGCCAGGAGCAGGTCTGTACAGCCAGCTTGGCCAGCTCAACGGTCTGCTCCATGGGGTAGCGCCAACCGCGGTGGCAGGGCGCCATGACGTTGATAAAGGACGGGCCATCCACTTCAAAGGCCTTCTGGGCTTTACGCACCAGGTCCCGCCAGTGGCTGATGGAAGCCTGGGCCACGTAAGGGATGTTGTGCGCTGCAGCAATGGCTGTCATGTCCTTGCGATGCTGGGACTTTCCGATACTTTCCTTGCCATGGGGGCTGGTGGTGGTCCAGGCGCCCAGGGTCGTGGCGCTGGAGCGCTGGATGCCCGTGTTCATATAGGCTTCGTTGTTGTAGCAGACATAGACCATGCGATGCCCGCGTTCCAGGGCTCCGGAAAGTGATTGGAATCCGATGTCGTAAGTTCCTCCATCCCCTCCAAAAACGACAAAATGAGAGTCTTGTTCAATTTTGCCCTGTTTTTTCAAGGAATTATAGGTAGCCTCGGCGCCGCTCAAGGTGGCTGCTGCGTTTTCAAAACCGCAGTGGATAAAGGAGGTGTTCCAGGAGTTGTACGGGTAAATTGTCGTGGAAACCTCCAGGCAGCCCGTCGGGTTGGCAACAACCAGCCTTTTACCTTCAGGTGCTCCCATGAGTACCTGCCGGACGGCGATGGGTGCCCCGCACCCGGCGCACATGCGATGTCCTCCTGTCAAAAGTTCAGGTTTCTGAACTAGGTCTTTTAATTTTGTAGACACGTACTTCACCTCCTATTCTCTTAAGCCTAGATAGTTGATTTTTTGCTTGACCTGTCCGCTGTCGGCAACCTGTCCCAGTTCGGTTGCAGCCTGGTTGATCAATTCAACCGGCAGGTCTCGTCCACCCAGGCCGTAAATATAGTTAACCATTAAAGGTTTCTTTTCTGATTCGTATAAGGCTGAACGAAGCTCGTTGAAAACGGGCCCGCCCATGCCCCCGGCAAAGGTTTCGGAGCGGTCAAATACGGCGACTGCTTTCAGGTTGGAAACCGCTTCCACCAGCTCTTTGGCCGGGAAAGGCCGGAAAAGCCGCAGTTTGAGCATTCCGATGGGGATGCCGCGGGAGCGCATGCAATCCACTTCGTGGCGCACCGTGCCTGCCGCTGAACCCAGGACGATGATGGCGTACTCGGCGTCTTCCATGCCGTAGGGTTCAAAAAAGCCGTACGAACGGCCGGAAAGCTCACCGTATTCTTTGCCGATGTCTTTTACTACCTGGAAAGCATTTCTCATTGATTCTTCCTGCTGGCGCTTGAATTCAAAAAAGTAGCCGTACAGGCCGTCGAAAGCACCTACACATGTGGGTGTCTGGGAATCCAGCAGGGAGAACTCAGGTTTAAATTCCCCGACGAATTCTTTGGCTTTGTCGTCCTCCATGGCGTCCATACGGTCCAGGGAGTGGGAGATAATAAAGCCGTCCAGGAGAACCATGGCAGGTGTTCGAACATCGGGATGTTCGGCAATGCGTACCGCCTGGAGCGTATTATCATACGCCTCCTGGGCGTTTTCAGAGAATAACTGAATCCATCCTGAGTCACGGGCGCCCATGCTGTCACTGTGATCGCAGTGAATGTTAATGGGGGCCGAGAGGGTCCGGTTTACGTTGGGCATCACGATGGGCAGGCGCAGACCGGAGGCGATATAAAGAAGTTCCCACATCAGGGCCAGGCCCTGGGAAGAAGTTGCGGTCATAACCCGTCCACCTGCTGAGGCGCCGCCGATACAGGCACTCATGGCGCTGTGTTCGCTTTCAGCGTTTACCATCAGTGTATCAACTTCGCCGTTAGCTACATATTCGGAAAAACCCTGCACGATTTCAGTTTGGGGTGTGATGGGGTATGCGGCGACCATATCGGGATTAATCTGCTTCATGGCCAGAGAGACTGCTTCGGTGCCTTGCAGTGCCAGGGTTTTGCTTTTTGCAATAGCCATTAAATCTTTCCTCCTTTCACTTTAAAACTATTAATTATCCGAGTCAGCTGCTTTGGATTCATCCACCATTTCGATGGCATTTTTGGGGCATTCTGCAGCACAAATGCCGCAACCTTTGCAAAAGTCCAGGTCAAACCCGGTCATCTGTTCTTCTTCCACCTTGATGGAGCTGTCCGGGCAGAAGACATAGCAGATCAAGCAGTGGTTGCAGGTTTCTTCATCTTTTACCGGGCGCAGGGTTCGCCAGCCACCGGTTTTAAACTGCTTGGAGTTTCCCGGGGCTTTAATCACGCCACCGGGGGGGTGTTCTTTCCATGTCCACTTCTCAATGTTAGAAATGTCCCAACTCACTCTCCCTTCACCTCCTCGTAGGCTCTTTCCAGGGCGACGATGTTGCTGTCTACGACTTTTTGGGGAAACTTTTTGCCGAATGACTGCTTCAGGAAATCAATGGCGTCTTCTTTGCTGAGCAATCCGGTTACACGCAGCAGTGCTCCCAGCATGGGAATGTTGGGCATAAAGCGGCCCAGGGCGTCTATTGAAATGTGTGTTGCGTCAACTGTATAGACCTTTTTGCCTTCAATGCCGGTTTTCTTGCGGATTTTCTCCGGGTTCTCGTGGGTGTTGATGATAAGGATCCCATCGTCTGTCATGCCGGCCGTAACGTCTACGACTTCCATGACAGAGGCGTCGACCACTACCACGATCTGCGGATTGGTAATCCCGCAATAGGTTGAAATTTTGTTTGTGCTCAGGCGGTTAAAGCATCTGATGGGTGCACCCATCCGCTCCGGACCGTATTCGGGGAATGCCTGGAAAAACATATCCCGAACCAGGGACATTTCGGCCAAAGTTTTGGCTGCTGTAACGGCTCCCTGTCCACCCCTGGCGTGCCAGCGGATTTCTGTTAGGCCCTGAATATCAACTGCCATTTAATTGCACCTCCTTAAAAGAAATATATTTGGTTGAGACTTGCAGCAAAAATAATAAGCATTATTTCAAAACTAGACAGGAAAAAATACTTATTAATTAGCGCAAGGCTTTTATATATTCTACATATTAATAAAAAAACCCTTTTAAACTGCCCGGTTAATTTTATTTTTTTTAATAGTTTTATCTTTAAGAACTTATTCGGGTTGCAGGAGTTTTTGTTTTTGAGTATGCTGTCAGCTATTTTTGGAACAGCAACTGTAATAATTATAAATTGTAAAATGATTTTTCCGGCTGCTTTTTAGAATCATTTCTGCCAAATAAATTGTAATCCGGTTGGACAATTTTCTCTGAAAGGGTTAGAATAAGTGGAGAATCAGGGGCAGGTGAACAGGAGGGATGCTCATTGGACCGGCATAAGGCCATTGCTTTTTTGGATTCCGGGGTTGGCGGGTTAACTGTGGTGCAGGAAATGGTTAATTTGCTGCCTCATGAAAACATCGTTTATTTTGGAGATACAGCCCGTATGCCTTATGGACCCAGGCCTCACCAGCAGGTGCGCCGTTTCGTTTACGAAATTATGGATTTTCTCCTGACCCAGGAAATCAAAGCCATTATTGTGGCCTGTAATTCGGCAGCGGCAGCGGGGCTGGATTATTATCGTCAAAAGGTCGAGCTCCCCCTTTTGGGAGTTATTGAGCCCGGTGTCCGGGCGGCCCTGGAGCAAACCAGCAATAACAAGGTGGGAGTCATCGGGACCACAGGCACCATTCACAGCGGGGCCTACCAGGAAGTGTTTAGCCGGTTAGCCCCCGAAGTAGAATTATTCGGCCAGCCCTGCCCGCTGTTTGTCCTCCTGGTGGAAAATAATTTGGTGGATACCCCCGAAGCCCGCCGCGTGGCTGAAGAATATCTGGCTCCCCTGAAGGAAGCGGGGGTAGATGCTTTGATCATGGGATGTACCCATTATCCGCTTATGTCCTACGTGATTCAGGAGGTATTGGGGCCTGAAGTGTCCCTGATCAGCTCAGCCGAAGAGACAGCCCGGGAGGCCCGGCAGATCCTGCAAGCCAAAGACCTGCTCAACGTGGAAAACCGCAATCCGGCCAGGCATCGGTTTTTTTCCAGCGGGAGGGCCCGGCCTTTCGCTGAAATGGCTACGCGAATGTTGAAGAAAGATATCCAGGCTTACCAGGTAATCCTGGACTGAAAAGTGCCAGCAAATTTCCCGGATATTTGCCCAAAACAAAAAGGACTTTCTGCAGCGATTAGCAGCTGTAGATGGATAGGAGCGGGTTGAAAGCTTTCTGGCTGCATCCAGGCACTGTTTGGTCTGCTTCCTTCTACGGCCCCAAGGGGCCGTTTTTTTATTTTTAAGAGTGTTTTGTTCATAAAGGATTCTTTCAAACTATAAAATAGTAGTATGAAAAACCGTGTCTTGGCGCTGTCGTCCGGGCGACGGGTTAACCCTGTGGAAGGCGCTAGGGTTCCCTCGGGGTCCTCGGGCGGCCTCTCCGGTTTAACTCTCGTCCGGGTCGATCCCGGCGGCCGGCGTCCTGTCGGCCGGACCGCCCGAGAACCTTCGGTCACCAAGCCCCTTTGGCCACAGAGACCAACGTCGCCGGACGAATGCGCCAACTCCCCGGCTAGGGGCGGGGTGTTGAAAGCCAGCACTTCGGACGTAAGCAAGGTTTTTCATCCCTGCTGTGGCCTGGATGGGCCGTGGTGGTTTGTTTGTTGACGATCATTATGACGATCATTATAAGGAAGGGGAAGTTGCTTATGTTAAGGCCTGCAAGCATTGCCGTGCTCTTGCTGCTACTGTTTTCGGCAGTCCTGTTATCTGCGGGTTGCCTGGAAAATGTGTTGTCTCGCCTGGAAGAGGAAGAAGGAGGTGACCAGATCCTGCCGCAAGAACCTGACGAACAGGAAATACAAGCGGAAGATAGCGAGGAAAAAAAACGTGTAATTCCCGAAGGCATGCTTCCCCTTCAGTTATATTTCCTGGAAGAAAAGACGGATTCCCTGGTTCCGGTAACGGTATTTACTCCCTGGACAGAGGGGGTCGCCCGGGCCAGCCTGGAAAAACTGGTTAGCGGACTTACACCAGGGCAGGAGATGCGCTACGGGTTGCGGGCCCTGTTACCACCTGATACGAAGATACTGGGCTTGACCATCCGGGAAGGGAAAGCTGTTGTGGACTTTAATCATGCTTTTTTGGAGTACAACCCCGAAGAAGAACGCAGGGTATTAAACAGCGTTATTTTTACCCTGCTGCAATTTCCTGCTGTAGAAAAGGTGGAGTTTTGGGTGGATGGTGAAGCCCTGGAGAGCTTTCCCGGGGGGACGCCCGGCGGGAATCCCCTTGGCCGGGAAAGAGGGATTAACCTGGAAGTTGACCAGGATGTGGAAGATTTCCAGGATATTACCCGGGTCACCCTGTACTTTTGCCTGGTCATGGAAGAAAAGGATATATTTTATGTCCCGGTTTCCCGCGTTGTTGATGGTGACCGGGAGCCGGTCCAGGCTGCTGTAGAAGAATTGCTCCAGGGACCCCGCCGGGAAACTTTCCTGTTCAGCGATCTGCCCCAGGGTACAGCTGTCCGTGGTGTAGAGCTGGAGGACTCCACGGTAGCGGTGAACTTATCCCGGGAACTTTTGAATTACCAGGGTGGACGCTCTGGAGAAGAAAATATCAAAAATCAGTTGGTTTACACCCTGACAGAGATACCGGGAATTGAACAGGTTCAGGTCCTGGTGGAAGGGGAACCGGTTATCCTTCCTTATAATATATCTTTTTTGGAGCCCATTGGCCGTCCACTTGTGATCAATCCCTTAATGTAAAGTACAAGTGGAAGGAATCGTGCGGCAGCAAGTCGAACATAATATCCAGAAGGTTTGGATTAACGGACACTTGGATCTGTCCTGGCTTCTTTTACCCGGGTATTGGCCCAGTGGTCTCCATAACGAAGTCCCTGAGGGTCGCTGCTGGCAATTACTGTTTCAATTATGCCGGCTATGAGCAGGAGGATCAAGGTTACGACCGCTCCGGCGATGGGAATGACAGAGAAGAAAAAGGGTACCGCAAAAATAATGTTGCGGCGGGCTGATTCTTCATAAACGTTGTGGCTGCCAAAAGAAGCAACATCCAGGTTGAGCAGGTTTTTGCCGGGGCTTCCCTGCCTTGTGAGCCCGTCGCGCAGCAGGATGAAAAGCAGCGCGGCCAGCCAGCCGATAAACGGGATCATGTTCAGCAGGTAGGCGAGGGCTATGTCAATTAAAAAAGCAAAAATACGGCGTACAAGCATGTTCTTTATCACCTCTTATTTTTTATTCTCTATTCAGGCTTTTGCTATTCAAATCTTGCCCTGAAATGGCAAAACTAATTGAAGCAGCCTTCATGGTTCTTGCCTGTCCATGTCCAGATTGAGTATACTGAAAGAATTCTGCTCATACAGGCCAGATTCCTGCAAAAAATGTCTTTTTTGGCGAACGCTTCGGATAAGCGGACACTTGCGGTCTTGAAATGCCCCGGGTAAGAGAATGAACTGCTTTAGAGATCCGGCGGGAATCCTCGGAGTCTATTGACCCCGTGAGGATGTCACGGCATCTCTCTCCGTGAATAAAGGAATCCGCTTTCCCTGGCCGGGTCGATTTTGTCCTGTGCCTTCCGCAAAAAGCAACCGAACCGATAGCGAAAAATTCCATGTTCAAACTATGCAGAAAGGGAGTGACTTTATGAGGCCAGGCGGTCGGAAAGAAGATGAACACAGGCCAGTAAAGATGACAACAAAATATCTTAAGTATGCCGAAGGATCGGTCTTAATTGAAGTAGGGGATACCAAGGTGATCTGCTCGGCCTCAGTAGAAGACAGCGTTCCTGGTTGGCTCAGGGGGGAAGGGCAGGGCTGGATAACAGCTGAATACTCTCTGCTGCCCCGCTCGACCCAAACCCGCAGTGCAAGGGAGGTGACCCGGGGCCGGATCGGGGGGCGGACTCACGAGATCCAGCGTCTTATCGGACGCTCACTGCGCGCTGTGGTGGACCTGGAAGCTCTGGGTGAACGAACTATCTGGATGGATTGTGATGTGCTGCAGGCCGATGGAGGGACACGGACAGCGGCGATTACGGGCGCCTTTGTTGCCCTGGCCGAGGCCTTAAGCCGCTTGAAGGATCAAGGCCGCCTGCAGCGGAACCCGGTAAAAGACTTTGTTGCAGCGTCCAGCGTGGGGCTGCGGCAGGGGCGGGAAATCCTTGATCTTGCCTATGAGGAAGATGTTGACGCCGATGTGGATATGAATGTGGTCATGACCGGGAACAAAGAACTGGTGGAAATCCAGGGGACAGCGGAGAAAAGTACCTTTTCCCGGGAAAAGCTGGATCGGATGCTGGAATTGGCGGAAAAAGGGATGGAGTACCTGTTTTCTGTTCAACAGGAAGCCTTGGGCCCCCTGGCGGACGAGATCAGGGTGAAGAAGCAGAAAAAGCTGGTCCTGGCCACCCATAATGAAGGGAAAGTGAAAGAGCTCCAGGAAATCCTGGGGCACCTTCCCCTGGATATTTGTTCTTTAAAAGATTACCCTCAAGTTCCACCGGTTGAAGAAACAGGTAACACTTTTGAAGAAAATGCGGTCCTGAAAGCAGAAACCATCAGCCGGTTGACAGGCGAGATGGCCCTGGCGGACGATTCGGGACTGGAAGTGGCCTTTCTGGATGGTAAGCCGGGGGTTTATTCAGCCCGTTTTGCCGGACCAGGCGCTACCGATGAGCAAAACAATGCCCTGCTTTTGGAGCTGATGAAAGAGGTCCCTGTAGCCAGGAGGAATGCCCGTTTTGTCTGCTCCATCGCCCTGGCTGTTCCTGGAGCGCAGACACGGACGGTAACAGGTACCTGTGAAGGGAAGATTGCCACATCTCCGCGCGGCAGCGGAGGTTTTGGCTATGATCCCCTGTTTATCTCCCAGGAGGAAGGGAAGACATTTGCCCAGTTAGCCCTGGAAGACAAAAACCGCATCAGCCACCGGGGCCGCGCCCTGGAAAAAACCCGGGTGGTTTTGGAAGAATTGATAAAGGAGGAAGGATAAGCATGAAAGTTGTTGCTTTTAACGGAAGTCCCCGAAAAGATGGTAATACGGGTATACTGATCAAGCAGGCGTTTAAAAGCCTGGAAAAAGAAGGTGTGGAGTGTGAGTTAATCCAGGTAGGAGGACAGGCCGTCAGGGGCTGTACCGCCTGCTTTACGTGCCGTACCGTTTTGAACAAGAGATGTTCGATTGAGACAGACATGGTCAATGATTGTATTGAAAAGATGCTGGAGGCCGACGGAATGATTCTCGGTTCGCCAACGTACTTTGCTTCTTTGACTGCAGAGACAAAAGCGTTAATTGACCGGGCCGGCTTTGTGGCTAAGGGAAATGACCACATGTTCAAAAGAAAGCTGGGCGCTGCCGCGGTAGCGGTTCGGCGCTCCGGTGCCATCAACGTTTTCCAGGCCATAAACAATTTCTTCCTGATCAATGAGATGATTATCCCCGGTTCCTTTTACTGGAACATGGGCCTGGGTAAGCAGCAAGGCGATGTCAGCTCTGACCAGGAAGGCCTTTTAACCATGGAAAGGCTGGGGGAAAACATGGCCTGGCTGCTCAAGAAAATAAAGTAGGCCCATTTTGTTTTTTCGTTTATCTGTTCAACATCTGTAAGAGTTCTTTCATGGTGTCCCCGGCGCTGTCATGGATGACCAGGTCAGCGTACTGGTCTGCCGATGTCGGATCCCGGTTGATGATCACCAGGCGTTTGCCCTGTTTTTTGGCCATTATGGGGAAACCGGCAGCGGGGTAGACCACCAGGGATGAGCCGATACTAAAACAAAGGTCGCAGGAATTGATGCTCTGCTGGGCTCTGTTCATTTCATCCACAGGCATGGGCTCCCCGAAAAATACGGCGTCGGGCTTTAAAATCCCTGAACAGTGGTCGCACGGGGGCACTTCTTCTCCCTGGAGCAGGCGGTTTAGTATCTGCTCGTTTTCGTGATGGCTCCTGCAGTCAATACAGACAACCCGTTCCATGTTGCCGTGCAGTTCGATGATCTTTTCCAGGGTGTTGCCGGCTTTCAAGTGCAGGCTGTCAATATTTTGTGTAATTATTGCCTGCAACTTCTCCATTTTTTCCATTTCTGCCAGGGCGAAGTGGGCTGGATTAGGGCTGGCCTGGGTAAACATATTATAAGCGTTTTGGAAAAACTGCCATAATATTTTGCGGCTTCCCTGGTTGCTGACGAATTTCTGGTACGTAAAATCCGATGGGTCAAACTGTTCCCAGATTCCTCCCGGGCTGCGAAAATCAGGTATGCCGGACTCAGTGCTGATCCCTGCACCGGTAAAGGCCACAATATTGTTGCTTTCCTTAACCCATTCTGCCATTTGTGCGATTTTCTCTTCCCTGTTCATGTTTCACCCCTCCGATTCAAGTGATGATTAACTTTTAATACCATTTTAACCTGCCAGGTGCTCTATGACAAGTGCTGCCGTGCTGGAGCAGTGAACCGGGGATGTTGGCAGTCATTCAAATTTGTCCCGCTAATGCGAAAGTTGAAATAATTACGTTTGCGTGATAAGCTTGGAAGTAGACCGTGAAACTTACGGTCGAAGTGCTGGTTTTCAGCACCCCGCCCCCTAACCGGGGCGATGGTGCATTCGTCCGGCGACGTTGGTCTCTGTGGCTAAAGGCGCTTGGTGACCGAAGGTTCTCGGGCGGTCCGGCCGACAGGACGTCGGCCGCCGGGATCGACCCGGACGGGAGTTAAACCGGGGAGGCCGCCCGAGGACCCGGAGGGAACCTTAGCGCCTTCCACAGGGTTACCCCGTCGCCCGGATGCAGCGCCAAGACACGGTTTAACATATTATAAGGAGGAGAGCAATGACCGATTCAAAAACATCCAACCTGGATAGGTTTCGTCCGCTGTTTTATCCTCGTTCTGTAGCTGTAGTAGGGGCTTCGTCCAAGCCGCAAAAACTAGGGAATTTTGCCCTGCGTTCAGCGATTTCTTCAGGGGTGGAAGCCATTTATCCTGTCCACGCCGGGGGAGCGGCTGAAATACTGGGCAAAAAAGCCTATCAACGGATCGAAGACCTGCCGCAAGGTGTAGACCTGTTTTTGTTTGCTCTGCCCCAGGGAAAAATTCTTTCTTCCTTTGAAGCGGCGATTGAAAAGGGTTGCCGGGCTGCTGTCATTTACAGCGGCGGGTTCAAGGAGATGGGGGTTGAAGGCAAAAGGCAGGAAGAAATGCTGAGAACTATGGCTAATGAAGCCGGCGTAATTATTATTGGCCCCAATACCATGGGCTTTTTGCGCTCCGACAGCCGCTTAAATGCCACATTTATGCCCGGAATGTCAGAGTATTTTTGCCCGGGACGGGGGATTTCCGTTGTCAGCCAGAGCGGCGGTTCTTTGGCCCTGATTGTCAGCCAGCTGATCGATTCCGGCCTGCCGGTGGGCACCCTGGTGGGGTTGGGAAACCGGGCCAATACAGAGTTTGCTGACCTGCTGGAATACTTCAGGGAAGATCACCTGACTTCCGGGGTGTTGCTTTTTATCGAAGGAATTGAAGATATCAGGCGTTTTTACCATGCGGCTTCCCGGTGTGCCCGGCAGTTGCCTGTGGTGGCCATGAGCTCCGGTCATACGGCAGCGGGGAAAAAAGTGGCCCTTTCCCATACCGGCAGCATGGCCAGTTCGGAAAAAATCTACCAGGCGGTATTTGACCAGGCTGGAATCGTTCAGGCTGATAATGTGCAGGAAATGGTCGATACGATCAAGGTTTTAACGGCCTGCCCCACCATCGGCGGGAAACGGGCAGCTGTGGTCACTCATACGGCCGGTCCGGCTGTTATTGCTACGGATGTCCTGGCCCGGGGTGGTTTTCAACTGCCGGAATTCAGCCAGGAGACCGTTCAAAAGCTGCAGACCGGCGGTGCCTTGCCCGACTTCATGCCCGCAGACAACCCCCTGGATTTGGTTGCCCTGGGCTGGACCGAACCGCAGCGCTACCTGCAAGTGCTGGGGAGCTTGTTGGAAGATGACCGGGTTGACGCTGTACTGAGTATTTATACCACTGCCCTGGAAGAGGAAGAGGATATTTCCTTCCCGGTGCATGATTTCACGGAATTGGCAGAAAAGAAAGGGAAAGAAACCGGCAAAGCGGTGGTGGCGGTCTGGGGAGCGCCGATAACCCGCCCGGGAGAATTCGCTGCCTGGCAGCGCAAGGGCTTTCCCGTCTATCCCACTCCGGAACGGGCGGGTTCAGCCTTGGTGAACCTGGCCCGCTATTCGGAACTGCAGCGGAAACGGGCCAGCGGTGCAAAGGAAGAGTCTGCAGTGTTTGTGACAGAAGTAGGGGAGATTTTCCATAAGGCGCTTTCGGAAGGGAAGGAGGTAATTCTGGAGCCTGAAGCTACCAGGCTGCTGAAACTGGCCGGGCTGCCCTGGGTGGAAACATGCCTGGCTGAAAGTGAAGAGGAAGCCGTGGAAGCAGCCGCCCGGATGGGCTACCCGGTCGTCTTAAAGGCCATTTCGGAAAAACTGCTGCATAAAAGCGATGCCGGGGGTGTCAAGCTGGATCTGCAGGAAGAAGGGCAGGTCCGTACGGCTTTCCGGGAAATCCGGGACAATGTTCTTTCCGCGATAGCTCCTGGTGAACTGCGGGGCATTGCCGTGCAGCCTATGCTGCCCCAGGGTACGGAAGTGATCGTCGGTGGTATCTGCGATGAACAGGCAGGGCCTGTAGTGATGATCGGCCTGGGGGGTATCTGGGTGGAAGTCTTCCAGGATGCGGTTTTCCGCCTGGCCCCTTTAGGTCTTGCTGAAGCGGAGGAAATGATCTGTTCCCTGAAGGGATACCCCGTGCTGCAGGGTGTGCGGGGGCAGCAGGGTGTTGACCTGGAAAGGCTGCAGGAGTTAATTGTCAGGGTGGGATGGCTGATGCACTATTTTCCACTTCAGGAAATGGATTTGAACCCGGTCATTTTCCACGGTTCAGGCTGCGGTGCCGCCGATGCCCGGATCATTTTGTCCCGCTAACGAATTTGCACCCCTCTTTACACGGGGTGCCGGGTTGCTTTATACTTCCTGGTAGGCAGGATCATATTATCTTGATCACAGGCCAATGTGTGCTAAAATAGGTTTGTAAAAGCTTTGATAGCTGAAGTTTAGATGAAAGGGTGAAAGGACTTATATGGATGAACGGGACCTGAACAGGGACCTTACTGATGATATTTCCTCTAAATCACAGAAAGAGCCAGCAAGGGTTGGCAAAAACAAGAAAAATAAAGACAAGAAAAAACGGCAGGAAAGAAAAAAAATAGCTATTTACGCAGTCCTGTTTCTGCTCTTCTGGTCCGGCCTGGTTTATGGCGGCTACTATTATGGCACCCGGCACCTGCAGCAGACCCAGGATTATTTTGCGACCCAAATGAATGAGGTTAAACTGGAAAATCAGCGTATAGAAGAGGAGATCCTGGAAAAGATGAAGCTGTTTCATGATGAACTGGAGAAGTCCAACCTGGAAATTGTTCAGGTCCGCCAGGAATTAAACACCATCCAGGATGAACTGGAACTGACCGGCGAGACAATTACCGGTTCCGATGAGACACGCCAGAGTATGCAGGAAAGAATGACAGAACTGGACGAGCAGCTTACAGCGCTGCAAGAACAACTGGAAAAACTGGAGGAAGCTGCCCGTGCTTTTTAAATTACATCTGCTGTTTCTATTTGTCTTGGCTCCATTTTTGGGCTTTGGCCTGGCCTACGTTCAACTGCAGCCTTTTCACTTGCAGGAAACCGATACCATGTTTCTGCAGGACGAAGCGCTCCAGGAAGAGTCTAACAAGCTCTCGACCCAGTTACTTGTTATGAGCGAATCCCTTTGGGATGTGTATTTAAATACCGAAACAACAAGCAAAATCATTAACCATATCCGCCAGGATGCTTACGAGGAACTGCAAGCCTACCAGCAGCAGCACGCTTCACTGGAGGATTTGGTCCGGCATTCCGGCCAACAGAGTCGTGCTTCCCATGATATGCTGGACTACCTCCTGGCTAATATGCTGGGGGATCCCATCGGGCAGACTTTCGGGGAGCGCTCCACCACCAAGGTGTATTCCCTGGAAGAGGCGGGTTACCGGGGCTATATGGCCAAAGTGCGGCTGCACAGCTTGGATGCCCTGGAAATGGTCCTGGCCAATGACAGGGTGGCCAGCGGCGGGGAGACAACCCGGTCTGCCGGTGAACGACGTAATGCTGTACTGGCGGTAAACGCCGGAGGATTTTTTGCCCAGGGTGGCAACCTGGTTCCCTTGGGGACTACGGTTGTGGATGGGGAGATCGTAACATTTTCAGGGAATTCAGATTTAAGCTTTGTCGGCTTTAACCACAGCGGTCAGCTGATCGGAGGCGCATTTGAAGCCCGCGAGCAGATTAACAATCAGGATATAATACACGGCGCCAGCTTCCTTCCTACCTTGCTGCGGGATGGGGAAAAACAGCCGATACCCGGTGAATGGGCCAACACCCGCCATCCCCGTACGCTCATCGGGCACTTTGAAAACGGTGATCTGCTCTTTATCGTGATCGACGGGCGCCGGGAAGGTTGGAGCAAAGGAGTAACCCTGGAAGAAGCGCAAAAAAAGTTGCTGGAATTCAATGTTCGTGATGCCTATAACCTGGACGGGGGAGGGTCCAGCACCTTTTATTACGACGGTGAGGTGTTAAATCGCCCCTCGGGAGGCGAACGGCGGGTCACCACCAACCTTATCATCAAGCCATAATCTTCTTTTATGCCGGCGATTGCTATTGAGCCGGCAGGTTTCGCACCGCTGTCAGTCGGTGTTTTTTTAATGGTAAGGGTAGTGGCTGTGCTGATTTTTTTGGCTTAAGTGAGAACGTTTTTCCCCTGGAGCAGGGTAAAGTTGTCTGTTTTGGGTAAAATAGCTAGCAATTAATCGGATATCGAAGAATTCAAAAGGAATGTAGAGGAAAATATCATTCAGCAAACCTCATCATTTCTCAAATCTGTTGGTTTGGTTTGCGTTATAGCCGATTTTGCTTTAAAAATATTAGGTGAGGCCTTAGCACTCACCTGTGCAGAGTGCTAACAAATTTAAAACCAAAATACATATAATTAAGGAGGTAAGATGTTTATGAACTTAAAACCGCTTGGTGACAGGGTTGTGCTTAAAGTAATCGAGCAGGAAGAAAAAACGGAAAGCGGTATCGTTCTTCCCGACAAAGCCAAGGAAAGACCCCAAGAGGGAAAAGTCATGGCTGTTGGCCCAGGCAAAGTCCTGGATAATGGTGCCAAAGCACCTGTTGAGGTCAAGGAAGGGGACCGGGTGATCTTTTCCAAGTTTGCCGGTTCAGAAGTCAAAGTGGACGGCGAAGATTACCTGATCATCCGCCAGGATGATATCCTGGCCATATACTCGTAAATGAAGTTATGCCAGCAGCGTAACAGAGAGTAAAGTGAGCAAAAAGAGTAACAGGAAAATCAATTAAAGGAGGTCGTTTTATTTATGTCAGCAAAGGATATTCTTTTCCAGGAACAGGCACGCCAGGCCCTGGAGAGGGGAATTGATAAGCTGGCCAACACGGTCAAAGTAACACTCGGTCCCAGGGGACGTAATGTAGTCCTGGACCAGAAATTCGGTTCTCCCCAGATTACCAACGACGGGGTTACCATCGCCAGGGAGATTGAACTGGACGATCACTTCGAAAATATGGGAGCTCAGCTGGTCAAGGAGGTCGCTACCAAGACCAATGATGTAGCCGGCGACGGCACGACCAGTGCAGCGGTTTTGGCCCAGGCGATTGTCAAGCAGGGGATTAAAAATGTAACCGCAGGATCCAACCCGATGTTTATGCGAAGGGGTATTGAAAAGGCAGTCACAAAAATCACGGACCACATCAAAGAGCAGAGCAGCCCGGTGGAAAGCCGTGAAGCCATTGCCCAGGTAGCATCCATCTCTGCCAACGATGAGGCAGTAGGTGAACTCATCGCAGATGCAATGGAAAAAGTGGGTAAAGATGGTGTTATTACCATCGAAGAGTCTAAAAGCGCCCAGACCAACCTGAAGGTTGTGGAAGGGATGCAGTTCGACCGCGGGTATGTTTCTCCTTACATGGTTACGGATACGGAGAAAATGGAAGCGGTCCTGGAAGATCCATATATCCTGCTGACAGACCGCAAGATCAGCAATATCCAGGAAATCCTGCCCATCCTGGAGAAAGTTGTCCAGCAGAACAAGCAGCTGCTGCTGATAGCCGAAGATGTGGAAGGCGAAGCCATGGCTACCCTGGTGGTAAACAAGTTGCGCGGAACCTTTACCTGCGTAGCGGTAAAAGCTCCGGCTTTTGGCGACAGGCGTAAAGCCATGTTGGAAGATATTGCTATCCTGACCGGCGGACAGGTAATTTCCGAAGACCTGGGCATCGAGATAAAAAATGTTGATCTTAACATGCTGGGTAGCGCCCGCCAGGTCCGGGTAACCAATGATGAGACCGTGATCGTAGACGGTGCCGGTGCACAGGAAGATATCAAGAAGCGGATCTCCCAGATCAGGGTCCAGATTGAAGAATCCACCTCGGATTTTGACAAGGAAAAACTGCAGGAGCGTTTGGCCAAGCTGGCCGGTGGAGTAGCTGTCATCGAAGTTGGAGCCGCTACAGAGACAGAAATGAAAGAGCGCAAACTGCGCATCGAAGATGCCCTTTCGGCAACCAAGGCCGCTGTGGAGGAAGGCATCGTTTCCGGTGGAGGGGTTGTCTACCTCAGTGCAGTTGATGCCCTGGATGACTTCCAGCTGGAGGGAGATGAAGCAGTAGGCGTTCATTTGATGCGCCGTGCCCTTGAGGAACCCCTGCGCTTGATTGCAGAAAATGCCGGTGAGGAAGGTTCCATTGTAGTGGAGAAAGTTCGGAACATGGAAAAAGGCATGGGCTACAACGCCATGACAGGCAAGTACGAGAACCTGATGGACAGCGGTGTTGTTGACCCGGCCAAAGTGGTCCGTTCCGCGATCCAGAATGCAGCCAGCATTGCGTCTCTCTTCCTGACGACTGAATGTGTCGTGGCTGAAAAGCCCCAGGAAAACGAAGGTGGCGCCGGAGTCCCCGATATGGGCGGCATGGGCGGCATGGGCGGCATGGGCATGCCCCCGATGTAAAGTAAAGTCAAGAAGCAAAGAAAGCCCCGTTTTTGCGGGGCTTTTCTTTTTCCGTTCTTTCCTTTTTCTTTCCGAGATAAAGCAGGCTACTTCAGTTTATTATCTTCTGGCTCAGGCGCAGGCATTTGGACGCCCTGCACATGAACGTTAACCTCTTTTACCTGGAGTCCGGTAAGATCTTCAACGGCTGCTTTCACTTTTTGCTGGACCTCCCTGGCCACTTTATTAATCATGACCCCGTAATTCATGATCATGTAGAGATTGATCACGGCTTCCTGCTGGCCGACTTCCACCTTTATCCCCCGACCCACATTTTTTTTGCCAAAAGCCTCGGCGATGCCGCTGCCGCTGCTCATACCGGCCACTCCTTCAACCCCTGAGGCGGCCATACCGGATGCTTTGGCCACGATACTGTCAGAGATACGGATGTTTCCCATTTCGGAAGAAAGAGAGCTGGCAACTTCCTTGCTATCAGTCCCCTGGGGTAAGTTTGTTTCTGCCTCCTGGGGCTTCTGCAGTGTCTCTTCTTTTGCCGGTTGTTTTTTTACCTCTTCTTTTGCCTGCTGTTCTTCTTCCTGCTCCTGCTCCTGCTCCTGGCCCTGGCTCGTTTCTCCCAAAGACTGTTTTTTAGACTGCTCTTTTTCCA
>CAZOOA010000042.1:0-25291 GCA_964581355.1 uncultured Desulfovibrionaceae bacterium
TGAAACAAAAACTATATTTTGTCCTGGCGGTTGTTTTCGCCCTACTGGCCGCCGGGGGGGTATATCTTTACATGGAAAACCTGGAGCAGGAAACCAGGCAGGACCTGGAGTATGGCACCATGCTGGTTACCAGGGACTATATCCCCATGCGCACTGTTGTAACCAGCGACATGCTGGAGACCAAAGAAGTGCCGTTGAGCCAGGTGCGAAATGATGCCCTGAAGGATAAAGACGAAATAGCCGGCAGCATAACCAAGACTCCGTTTTACCCGGGAGAACCTTTTTTGCAGGAAAAGCTGGCTTCGCCGGGGGAGACGGGCAACAGCCTCTCCTACAACATTGCTTCAGGGAAGCGGGCGGTTTCCGTGGCCGTAAATGAAGTCATCGGGGTGGGTTACATGGTCTTACCCGGGGACCGGGTGGATGTTATCGTTGTTATGGAGAAGGAAGAAACAACAGTTATCCATGGAGAGGAAGGCCAGGTCATAGACCGGGAGGAAGAGCGGACGTATACTTCCGAGATCTGTGCCCAGGATTTAAAAGTCCTGGCGGTCAACCAAACCATGGCTGCGGACCAGGAATCCCTGGAGGCAACAACAGTGACCCTGGAAGTTTCCCCTGATGAAGCGCAAAAACTGGTATTGGCGGACGAACGTGGTGTGATCCGGCTTCTTTTGAGGGAGGCCACAGATACCGAAACTGTAACAGCAACACCCTTAAGGCTGGATGATTTTTAGGAACAGGGGGTGATTTACGTGGGTGAGAAGCAGAAAGAAAGCAAAGAAACAAAAGAAACCAAAGAAGTCGAGGAAACAAAGGAAACGAAAGAGGCCATCCGGGTACTCATTGCCGATGATATTGTCCAAACCCGCACCGATATACGCAGGCTGCTTTATTTTGAAGAAGATGTGGAGGTTGTCGGGGAGGCGGGAACCGGCCGGGAAGCGCTGGACCTGATCGGCGAAACCCGCCCGGATATTATCCTGATGGATATTAATATGCCCGTGATGGACGGCATTACCGCTACGGAAGAGGTGTCTTTTAATCACCCGGAAGTCAGCGTGATTATTATTTCCATCCAGGGTGAGCAGGAATACCTGAAAAAGGCCATGGCGGCAGGGGCCCGGGATTACCTGGTCAAGCCCTTGAGCAGCGAAGAAATGGCCAATACCATCCGCCAGGTGTATCGGTTGAACAGGCGCCGCAATCAAGGGATAAGCAGCCCCAGCAGCCCCAGCAGCCAGGTGGTAGAACAAGGACCTGCTCTGCCGGATAATCAATACAAGACGGTGACCCTGTTTAGCGGTAAAGGCGGGACGGGCAAGACCACCTTGGCGGCGAACCTGGCCGTGGTGCTGGCCAGGAAAAAGATGAAGGTGGCCCTGGTGGACCTGGACCTGCAATTTGGAGATATTTCTCTGCTGTTTAACGTGAACGATACCCGCAATATTTGCGATCTGGCAGAGGAAGAGGAAATCAACCGGGAGTCCCTGGACAGTTGTTTGATTCACCATATTTCCGGGGTTTACATCCTGGCGGCTTCGCCCTGGCCCCAGGAGGCGGAAAAACTCAGCGTGGAGCAGGTAAAGGCTACTTTAAAGACCCTGCAGGAGTCCTTCGACTGCGTGATTATTGATACGGCGGCAACATTTAACGAGATCAACCTGATGGTTTTGGAAGAGTCCGATTTGATCATGCTTCCGGCCCGCAAGGACATTGCAGCGATCAAAAATATCAAAGCGGTGCTGGATATTTTGCAATCACTGAACCTGGAAAACAAGGTCCAGGTGGTTCTGAACCAGGCCAACCTGGATTTGGGTATAGAGTTGAAAGAACTGGAGCAGGCCCTGGAGCGTACCATGGCCCATTCCATCACCGGAGATGAAAAAGCCGTGGTCACCTCTATCAACAAAGGGGTGCCCTTTGTCACAGAGTATGCCAGCGCTGAAATCACAAAAAACATGGTGGAGCTGGGCGACAAAATGCTGCATGGGTTTAAAGAAAAAAGCCCGGATATGGTGAAAAAACATGCCCTGGCCAAACTGTTCAGCTTTTAAATTATAAACAAGGGAGGGCGTAAGATGTCGCTTCTGAGCAGGCTGCAGAGAGCAAACCAGGAGAAACCGGTCCGGGATACACCTGCACCATCCCAGGAAAAGCCAACGTCTTCAGTGTCAGCGGACAAAGCGGGAGAGCCGAAGACAAAAAAAGCTGTGGAGCCTGAGACAAAAAAGGAAAAGCCAGCGGCAAAAAAGGAACAGAAAAAACAGCAAAACCCTTCGCCGCCCAAAGATCCTCATGCCGGCTTAAAAGCTTCAGTGCATAAAAAACTGATCGAAAAAGTGGAAAAACTGGAAGGAAGCCGTTCCTTGCAGGAGGAAATCCATGGTATTGCCACGGAAATACTGGACCAGGAAGTCACTTTTCTACCCAAGGGCGAGCGGGAGAAAATCCTGCAGGAAATTGTAGCCGAGGCAGTAGGATATGGGCCTATCCATCCTCTCCTGGCGGATCATACGGTCACGGAAATTATGGTCAACGGACCGGAGAAAGTTTACGTGGAACGGGATGGGAAGCTGCAGCAGACTGATATCGTGTTTCGCGATGATGCTCATGTGCTGCACATCATCGAAAAAATTGTTGCTCCCCTGGGGCGGCGGATCGATGAAAGCCAGCCCATGGTGGATGCCCGGCTTCCTGACGGTTCCCGGGTCAATGCCATCATTACCCCCCTGGCGCTAAACGGTCCTACCCTGACCATTCGCAAGTTTTCTGAAGTTCCTTTTACCATCGACGACCTGCTGGAATTTGAAACGTTAAGCCCCGAGATGGCAGAATTTCTGGAAGCGGCGGTAAAAGGCCGCTTGAATGCTATCGTTTCCGGGGGGACCGGGTCCGGGAAGACATCCACCCTGAATGTTTTATCCTCCTTCATTGGTGGTAGCGAGCGGATCGTGACCATTGAAGATGCGGCGGAGATCAAGCTCTGCCAGGAACACGTGGTTACCCTGGAAGCCCGGCTGCCCAACACCGAAGGCAAAGGCGGTGTTTCTATCCGCGACCTGGTGCGAAATGCTTTGAGAATGCGTCCGGACCGGATCGTGGTGGGAGAGGTCCGCAGCGGGGAGGCCCTGGATATGCTCCAAGCAATGAACACAGGACACGACGGCTCCCTGACCACCGGCCATGCCAACAGTCCCCGGGATATACTATCCCGGCTGGAAACCATGGTGATGATGGCGGGCATGGAGCTGCCTGTGCGGGCCATCCGGGAGCAGATAGCTTCAGCTATCGACCTGGTTATCCACCAGAGCCGGATGAAGGATGGAAGCCGAAAGGTTACCCATATCACGGAAATCCAGGGGATGGAAGGCGATGTCATTGTGATGCAGGACCTCTTTGTATTCCAGCAGGAGGGGATTAACGAGGAAGGCAAAGTGATGGGCAGGTTTCGCCCGACGGGCATTCGTCCCAAGTTTATGCCTCAGTTGGAAGTCAGCGGCTTAAACCTGGGTCCGGAAATATTTGCTGATTCCTTTTAGCAGGGGAGGGGAGAAAAGATGGAAATGCAATATATCGTACCACTGCTGGCATTTTTTGTCGTGATCTTGTTGTTTAGCGGTGTGTATGCAGTTACCCGGTCGAAGAAAGAGCAGGTTCAGTCCCGCTTGCAGAAATATACCCGCTCCTCGGGAACCGAAGAAAAAAAAGAGCAGGAGCAGACGTCGGATCCCCAGGGGGGACGGCTGCGCAAGCCGTTCCAGTCGGCCAGCCGGGCAATGGCGCCCCGGGGCTGGATGAAAAAGGCCGAGCTGGAGCTGGCCCAGGCGGATATTCCACTGAAACCAGAAGAGTATGTCATGCTGAACATTCTTTTGGTCTGCGCATCGATCTTTTTGGCTTTTGCTTTAACCGACAGCCTGATCGTGGTGCTTGTCCTGGCCCTGGCCTCAGCCCTGGTTCCACCCATGCTGGTCAAACGGTCCCGGGCCAGGCGTACGGCCCGGTTTAACAACCAGCTGGGGGAAGGGCTGGTGATTATGGCCAATTCGCTGCGGGCAGGGTTTAGTTTCCTGCAGGCGGTGGATACCCTGAGCAAGGAAATGCCGCCCCCATTGTCAACGGAATTTGCCCGCCTGCTGAAAGAGATGAACCTGGGAACCCCGACCGAGGAAGCCCTGACCCGCTTGATGGAGCGGGTGGACAGTGAAGATCTGGACCTGGTGGTTACCGCGGTTAAGATTCAACGCCAGATTGGCGGCAACTTGGCCGAAGTGTTGGATAAGATCGGGCATACCATCCAGGAACGGATCAGGTTCCAGGGGAACCTGAAAACCCTTACCGCCCAGGGCCGGATTTCCGGGTTGATTATTTCCTTGCTGCCGGTATTTATCCTGGCTTTTGTCATGACAGTAAATCCGTCTTACATGTCACCACTGTTTTCCAGCCCGGCGGGGATTGTCATGCTGGGACTGGCCGTATGTTCCCAGGTGATCGGGCTGCTGTTGATCCGTAAAATAGTTAACATTGAATACTAACCACCATGGCTCTTGCGGGTCACAGCAGGGGATGAAAAAATTTATTGCAGTTCAAAGTGATACAAAGTGATGATTTGCAACGCTGCATCCCGCTTTTTGTGAAAATGGTGTACTCGCCGCCGCCGGGAAGTTTTTTATCAAGAAAGACGAGGTGTTGGAAATGGCTTATGCTGTGGCGCTGTTTGTGTTTATGTCGGCTTGTTCCCTGGGTCTTTCCCTGACCAGGGGGAAAAAACAGGAAAAAGTGGATGTTTTGCAGCGGCTGGGGCAGGCTGCAGAACAACCCGGGGCAACAGTGCGGGAAGTGGAGCTGAAAAAACCGTTTGCAGAGCGGGCCTTAAAACCCATCCTGGCCGGTATTGCCAGCCTGATCACCCTGTTAATGCCCGCCCAGATCCGCAACTCCCTGGAGCCGAAACTGCAGCAGGCCGGTAGGCCGGGGAACTTGACAGCAGGCGAGTTTTTGGCCCTGCGTGTTTCTATTGCCCTGGTCTTGGGCCTGGTCCCGCTGCTGCTGCACGGAGGTTTTTTGCTGGCGGTGGTCCTGGCGGCGCTGGGTTGGGTTTTACCGGGGCTGTATTTGAACAACCGCATCAGTCAACGAATGCGTGAGATTGAGAAGGACCTGCCCAATGTGCTGGACCTGTTGACCGTTAGCGTGGAAGCTGGAATGGGGTTTGACGGGGCCATGGGCAAGGTTGTGGAAAAGTCCTCAGGTGTGCTGGCGGAAGAGTTTGAACGGGTGCTGCGGGAGAACTCCATGGGCAAAAGCCGAAAAGAAGCGTTAAAAGATATGGCCAACCGGTTGAACGATGAAAATATAACCACCTTTGTTGGGGCCATTGTCCAGGCCGACCAGCTGGGAATTCGCTTCGGGCAGGTTTTAAGGGTTCAGTCGGACCAGGTGCGCCTGAAAAAGAAACAGAAAGTGGAAGAAGCGGCGATGAAAACCCCGATCAAAGTGCTTTTTCCCCTGGTGTTTTTTATCTTCCCCACCATCTTTATTGTTCTGCTGGGTCCGGCGGCGATAAAAATTGCTTCCACGCTGTTTTAGAACGCTTGCGGGTTTGCTGCAGCCGGCTGGTCTTGTTTTGTCTTTTGTTTTCTCTCCTGGATGGAGGTGTCTTTTCAATGCTCAACATATTGATGGATCTGATCCTGGCAGCAGTCCTGGTGGTATCCTTTTATTCCGACATCAGGCACCGCCGGATTTACAATAAAGTGGTTTTTCCCGGTATGATGGCCGGCCTGCTGCTGAATCTTCTTGCCTCGGGGCCTGCCGGATTGCTCTTTTCACTGCAGGGTCTTCTCCTGGGGATTGCTCTTTTATTCCTGCCTTTCGCCCTGGGGGGCATGGGTGCCGGGGATGTGAAGCTGTTGGGTGTGGTAGGTGCCTTTCAGGGACCCTGGTTTGTATTTTACGTGTTCCTGGCGGCAGCCCTGTTGGGAGGAGTTATTTCCCTGGTGGCAATGGCCAGGGATTATCGCCTGCCGGCTTTTGTCAAGAACGCTCTTTTGACCCTGTATTTTTTGCCGGTGAGGGGCTTGCAGTGGAATGCCGTCGCTGTAGGGCAGGGCGGTGAATCTGCAGGCAGGGCCGGCAAGAGAATCCCCTATGGGCCGGCCATTGTCCTGGGAGCTCTGGCGGTTTATGCCTGGCAGTTCCTGGGGTATGGGAGGGGGTTCTGATGGCTGCACCCACGGCACGGGTTTTCAACCTTTCCACCGGCCAGGTTTTAGCCCGGGAAGCTGTTTTTGCGACGACTTTCTGGAGCCGCTTCAAAGGGTTGATGGGGAAAAAAAGACTGGATCAGGGGATGGATGGTTTAATCTTGCTCCCTTGCCGGGGGGTTCATTCTTTTTTTATGTCTATGGAAATTGATGTTTTGTTTGTGGGCATCGGTGGTGAGATAGTACATATTGCCCACTCCCTGCCCAAATGGTCTGCAAGCAGGGTGGTGCGTGAAGCCCACTATGTGGTGGAGCTTCCCGCCGGGAGGGCCAAACAGACCGGCACCTGGGTCGGGCAGCGGATTCTGCTGGAACAACCGGAAAAGACTCCAGGGGCCAGGCAAAGACGGTAAGGACAGGCGGCCGTCTTTTTTTATGCCCTTTAAGCTGATGCCGGGAGTTTTTGGCAGGTAACAATTTTAAAAAGGGACAAATGATGGTATAATAGCAGCAGTGAGAAAACAGTGGCATGAACTGAGCAAAGGTATGGGGTGGATATGACGTACTTCCAGAAAATTTTTGACGAACTTCCAGAAGCGGCTTTTATGACCGACAAGACTCACAAGATAACCGCCCTGAACAAGCAGGCAGAAGAAGTCCTCAATGTATCTTACGAGCAGGTGCGGGGCCGGGCCTTTTGGGATGTGACAGATTCCTCGCAGATTGTCTCCCTGCTGGAGGAAACGGTTATGCTCTGCCGCCCGCCCAGGCTGACCTTTGAAAATTCCACCATCATTTACGATGTCAGGGGGCGCAAGCGTTTTTTTAAGGTTTCCATGGTTCCCCTGGTGACTTTTGAGGGGGAGTTGAAAAATGTCCTCACGGTTATGGCGGACATCACCATGCTCAAAGAGATTGAGCAGCTGAAGACAGATTTTTTCGCGACGGTGTCCCACGAGTTTCGCACACCCTTGACCTCCATGCTGATGTGTGTGGGAATGATGAAAATGGGTCAGGGCCGGTTGGCCGAGTTTACACCGAAAGGCAAAGAGATCCTGGAGGCCATTGAAGAAGACTGCAACCGGCTGCTCAGCCTGGCGGACAATTTACTGGACCTGTCCCGCATGGAAGCCGGGGCTATTGCCATGGACATGGACGAAGCCCATGCGGACAAGATGGTCCAGGCTGCCCTGGGGACTTTGAAAGTGCAGGCGGAAAAAAGAAATATCAACCTGGTTACCAGTGTCCCTTCGGATCTTCCCGTGATCAAGGCGGACATCAACAAGATTATCTGGGTCTTGACCAACCTGGTGGGCAATGCCCTGCGCTATACAGGGGAGGGCGATACCATTACTGTAAAAGCCCGGAACAAGGGGACAAGGCTTTTCTTCTCCGTAATTGATACCGGCAAGGGGATCGCTCCCGAGGACCAGGAACGGATTTTTGAAAAGTACGTCCAGGGCAGCGATGGAAATTACTCCAGCGGGGGAGCCGGTTTGGGGCTGGCCATCTGCAAAGACATTGTAGAAGCACACGGGGGTGAAATCTGGGTGGAAAGCGAACCTGGAGAAGGCGCCACTTTTACCTTTTCCATTCCCGTGTTCAGGGATTATTAAAGGTGAAAAACTGTGTTTTGGTTCAGTTATCCGCGCCGTGTAAGCTAAGGAAGTTAGTAAACGCTATAATATTATTTTAAGGAGGAACTCTGCCATGACGAAAAAAATCTTGCTGGTAGAAGACGAAAAGAATATCATCCTGGGGGTGAAAACCTGCCTGGAGGTGGCCGACTATTCCGTCGAGGTGGTCGAAGACGGAGAAAAAGCTGTTGATTTTGCTGTTAAGGAAAAGCCCGACCTGATCTTGCTGGACCTGATGCTGCCCAAGGTGAATGGCTTCCAGGCCTGCCAGCAGTTAAAATCCATGCAAGAAACCAAGGATATTCCCATAGTCGTTTTGACAGCCAAGACGGCAGAGGAAGATAAAGAACGGGCCTTGCAGGCGGGTGCAGATTCTTATATGACCAAACCCTTTCGCCCGGAAGAGTTGTGGCAGGAGATAAAGAGGTTTATAAATTAATAAATACAAGTAAAAACGGGGTTTCCCATTTTGCTGGGAAACCCCGTTTATGATCTTGGCAATCCTGTTCTTTTGCTTACGCTTCCTCTTCTTCTCCGCACATCCGCAGCAGTTTTTCCCATTCGCTGTCAACAAACTCCTGGATCCTGTCCAGAACTTCCCTGTTTTCTTCCTTTTTAAACAGGTGCCCGAACCGGCCCTGCAGCTTCATGTATTCTTCCACGGGTTTCTTGTTGCGGACCTTGTTGGTCAGCTTCCATTCCCCGTTTTCAACTTCGTACAGGGGCCAGGAGCAGGTCTGTACAGCCAGCTTGGCCAGCTCAACGGTCTGCTCCATGGGGTAGCGCCAACCGCGGTGGCAGGGCGCCATGACGTTGATAAAGGACGGGCCATCCACTTCAAAGGCCTTCTGGGCTTTACGCACCAGGTCCCGCCAGTGGCTGATGGAAGCCTGGGCCACGTAAGGGATGTTGTGCGCTGCAGCAATGGCTGTCATGTCCTTGCGATGCTGGGACTTTCCGATACTTTCCTTGCCATGGGGGCTGGTGGTGGTCCAGGCGCCCAGGGTCGTGGCGCTGGAGCGCTGGATGCCCGTGTTCATATAGGCTTCGTTGTTGTAGCAGACATAGACCATGCGATGCCCGCGTTCCAGGGCTCCGGAAAGTGATTGGAATCCGATGTCGTAAGTTCCTCCATCCCCTCCAAAAACGACAAAATGAGAGTCTTGTTCAATTTTGCCCTGTTTTTTCAAGGAATTATAGGTAGCCTCGGCGCCGCTCAAGGTGGCTGCTGCGTTTTCAAAACCGCAGTGGATAAAGGAGGTGTTCCAGGAGTTGTACGGGTAAATTGTCGTGGAAACCTCCAGGCAGCCCGTCGGGTTGGCAACAACCAGCCTTTTACCTTCAGGTGCTCCCATGAGTACCTGCCGGACGGCGATGGGTGCCCCGCACCCGGCGCACATGCGATGTCCTCCTGTCAAAAGTTCAGGTTTCTGAACTAGGTCTTTTAATTTTGTAGACACGTACTTCACCTCCTATTCTCTTAAGCCTAGATAGTTGATTTTTTGCTTGACCTGTCCGCTGTCGGCAACCTGTCCCAGTTCGGTTGCAGCCTGGTTGATCAATTCAACCGGCAGGTCTCGTCCACCCAGGCCGTAAATATAGTTAACCATTAAAGGTTTCTTTTCTGATTCGTATAAGGCTGAACGAAGCTCGTTGAAAACGGGCCCGCCCATGCCCCCGGCAAAGGTTTCGGAGCGGTCAAATACGGCGACTGCTTTCAGGTTGGAAACCGCTTCCACCAGCTCTTTGGCCGGGAAAGGCCGGAAAAGCCGCAGTTTGAGCATTCCGATGGGGATGCCGCGGGAGCGCATGCAATCCACTTCGTGGCGCACCGTGCCTGCCGCTGAACCCAGGAC
This sequence comes from uncultured Desulfovibrionaceae bacterium, assembly GCA_964581355.1. Taxonomy (GTDB): domain Bacteria; phylum Bacillota; class Dethiobacteria; order DTU022; family UBA8154; genus CAZOOA01. The sequence goes on from CAZOOA010000042.1 coordinate 9,703, forward strand.
GATGATGGCGTACTCGGCGTCTTCCATGCCGTAGGGTTCAAAAAAGCCGTACGAACGGCCGGAAAGCTCACCGTATTCTTTGCCGATGTCTTTTACTACCTGGAAAGCATTTCTCATTGATTCTTCCTGCTGGCGCTTGAATTCAAAAAAGTAGCCGTACAGGCCGTCGAAAGCACCTACACATGTGGGTGTCTGGGAATCCAGCAGGGAGAACTCAGGTTTAAATTCCCCGACGAATTCTTTGGCTTTGTCGTCCTCCATGGCGTCCATACGGTCCAGGGAGTGGGAGATAATAAAGCCGTCCAGGAGAACCATGGCAGGTGTTCGAACATCGGGATGTTCGGCAATGCGTACCGCCTGGAGCGTATTATCATACGCCTCCTGGGCGTTTTCAGAGAATAACTGAATCCATCCTGAGTCACGGGCGCCCATGCTGTCACTGTGATCGCAGTGAATGTTAATGGGGGCCGAGAGGGTCCGGTTTACGTTGGGCATCACGATGGGCAGGCGCAGACCGGAGGCGATATAAAGAAGTTCCCACATCAGGGCCAGGCCCTGGGAAGAAGTTGCGGTCATAACCCGTCCACCTGCTGAGGCGCCGCCGATACAGGCACTCATGGCGCTGTGTTCGCTTTCAGCGTTTACCATCAGTGTATCAACTTCGCCGTTAGCTACATATTCGGAAAAACCCTGCACGATTTCAGTTTGGGGTGTGATGGGGTATGCGGCGACCATATCGGGATTAATCTGCTTCATGGCCAGAGAGACTGCTTCGGTGCCTTGCAGTGCCAGGGTTTTGCTTTTTGCAATAGCCATTAAATCTTTCCTCCTTTCACTTTAAAACTATTAATTATCCGAGTCAGCTGCTTTGGATTCATCCACCATTTCGATGGCATTTTTGGGGCATTCTGCAGCACAAATGCCGCAACCTTTGCAAAAGTCCAGGTCAAACCCGGTCATCTGTTCTTCTTCCACCTTGATGGAGCTGTCCGGGCAGAAGACATAGCAGATCAAGCAGTGGTTGCAGGTTTCTTCATCTTTTACCGGGCGCAGGGTTCGCCAGCCACCGGTTTTAAACTGCTTGGAGTTTCCCGGGGCTTTAATCACGCCACCGGGGGGGTGTTCTTTCCATGTCCACTTCTCAATGTTAGAAATGTCCCAACTCACTCTCCCTTCACCTCCTCGTAGGCTCTTTCCAGGGCGACGATGTTGCTGTCTACGACTTTTTGGGGAAACTTTTTGCCGAATGACTGCTTCAGGAAATCAATGGCGTCTTCTTTGCTGAGCAATCCGGTTACACGCAGCAGTGCTCCCAGCATGGGAATGTTGGGCATAAAGCGGCCCAGGGCGTCTATTGAAATGTGTGTTGCGTCAACTGTATAGACCTTTTTGCCTTCAATGCCGGTTTTCTTGCGGATTTTCTCCGGGTTCTCGTGGGTGTTGATGATAAGGATCCCATCGTCTGTCATGCCGGCCGTAACGTCTACGACTTCCATGACAGAGGCGTCGACCACTACCACGATCTGCGGATTGGTAATCCCGCAATAGGTTGAAATTTTGTTTGTGCTCAGGCGGTTAAAGCATCTGATGGGTGCACCCATCCGCTCCGGACCGTATTCGGGGAATGCCTGGAAAAACATATCCCGAACCAGGGACATTTCGGCCAAAGTTTTGGCTGCTGTAACGGCTCCCTGTCCACCCCTGGCGTGCCAGCGGATTTCTGTTAGGCCCTGAATATCAACTGCCATTTAATTGCACCTCCTTAAAAGAAATATATTTGGTTGAGACTTGCAGCAAAAATAATAAGCATTATTTCAAAACTAGACAGGAAAAAATACTTATTAATTAGCGCAAGGCTTTTATATATTCTACATATTAATAAAAAAACCCTTTTAAACTGCCCGGTTAATTTTATTTTTTTTAATAGTTTTATCTTTAAGAACTTATTCGGGTTGCAGGAGTTTTTGTTTTTGAGTATGCTGTCAGCTATTTTTGGAACAGCAACTGTAATAATTATAAATTGTAAAATGATTTTTCCGGCTGCTTTTTAGAATCATTTCTGCCAAATAAATTGTAATCCGGTTGGACAATTTTCTCTGAAAGGGTTAGAATAAGTGGAGAATCAGGGGCAGGTGAACAGGAGGGATGCTCATTGGACCGGCATAAGGCCATTGCTTTTTTGGATTCCGGGGTTGGCGGGTTAACTGTGGTGCAGGAAATGGTTAATTTGCTGCCTCATGAAAACATCGTTTATTTTGGAGATACAGCCCGTATGCCTTATGGACCCAGGCCTCACCAGCAGGTGCGCCGTTTCGTTTACGAAATTATGGATTTTCTCCTGACCCAGGAAATCAAAGCCATTATTGTGGCCTGTAATTCGGCAGCGGCAGCGGGGCTGGATTATTATCGTCAAAAGGTCGAGCTCCCCCTTTTGGGAGTTATTGAGCCCGGTGTCCGGGCGGCCCTGGAGCAAACCAGCAATAACAAGGTGGGAGTCATCGGGACCACAGGCACCATTCACAGCGGGGCCTACCAGGAAGTGTTTAGCCGGTTAGCCCCCGAAGTAGAATTATTCGGCCAGCCCTGCCCGCTGTTTGTCCTCCTGGTGGAAAATAATTTGGTGGATACCCCCGAAGCCCGCCGCGTGGCTGAAGAATATCTGGCTCCCCTGAAGGAAGCGGGGGTAGATGCTTTGATCATGGGATGTACCCATTATCCGCTTATGTCCTACGTGATTCAGGAGGTATTGGGGCCTGAAGTGTCCCTGATCAGCTCAGCCGAAGAGACAGCCCGGGAGGCCCGGCAGATCCTGCAAGCCAAAGACCTGCTCAACGTGGAAAACCGCAATCCGGCCAGGCATCGGTTTTTTTCCAGCGGGAGGGCCCGGCCTTTCGCTGAAATGGCTACGCGAATGTTGAAGAAAGATATCCAGGCTTACCAGGTAATCCTGGACTGAAAAGTGCCAGCAAATTTCCCGGATATTTGCCCAAAACAAAAAGGACTTTCTGCAGCGATTAGCAGCTGTAGATGGATAGGAGCGGGTTGAAAGCTTTCTGGCTGCATCCAGGCACTGTTTGGTCTGCTTCCTTCTACGGCCCCAAGGGGCCGTTTTTTTATTTTTAAGAGTGTTTTGTTCATAAAGGATTCTTTCAAACTATAAAATAGTAGTATGAAAAACCGTGTCTTGGCGCTGTCGTCCGGGCGACGGGTTAACCCTGTGGAAGGCGCTAGGGTTCCCTCGGGGTCCTCGGGCGGCCTCTCCGGTTTAACTCTCGTCCGGGTCGATCCCGGCGGCCGGCGTCCTGTCGGCCGGACCGCCCGAGAACCTTCGGTCACCAAGCCCCTTTGGCCACAGAGACCAACGTCGCCGGACGAATGCGCCAACTCCCCGGCTAGGGGCGGGGTGTTGAAAGCCAGCACTTCGGACGTAAGCAAGGTTTTTCATCCCTGCTGTGGCCTGGATGGGCCGTGGTGGTTTGTTTGTTGACGATCATTATGACGATCATTATAAGGAAGGGGAAGTTGCTTATGTTAAGGCCTGCAAGCATTGCCGTGCTCTTGCTGCTACTGTTTTCGGCAGTCCTGTTATCTGCGGGTTGCCTGGAAAATGTGTTGTCTCGCCTGGAAGAGGAAGAAGGAGGTGACCAGATCCTGCCGCAAGAACCTGACGAACAGGAAATACAAGCGGAAGATAGCGAGGAAAAAAAACGTGTAATTCCCGAAGGCATGCTTCCCCTTCAGTTATATTTCCTGGAAGAAAAGACGGATTCCCTGGTTCCGGTAACGGTATTTACTCCCTGGACAGAGGGGGTCGCCCGGGCCAGCCTGGAAAAACTGGTTAGCGGACTTACACCAGGGCAGGAGATGCGCTACGGGTTGCGGGCCCTGTTACCACCTGATACGAAGATACTGGGCTTGACCATCCGGGAAGGGAAAGCTGTTGTGGACTTTAATCATGCTTTTTTGGAGTACAACCCCGAAGAAGAACGCAGGGTATTAAACAGCGTTATTTTTACCCTGCTGCAATTTCCTGCTGTAGAAAAGGTGGAGTTTTGGGTGGATGGTGAAGCCCTGGAGAGCTTTCCCGGGGGGACGCCCGGCGGGAATCCCCTTGGCCGGGAAAGAGGGATTAACCTGGAAGTTGACCAGGATGTGGAAGATTTCCAGGATATTACCCGGGTCACCCTGTACTTTTGCCTGGTCATGGAAGAAAAGGATATATTTTATGTCCCGGTTTCCCGCGTTGTTGATGGTGACCGGGAGCCGGTCCAGGCTGCTGTAGAAGAATTGCTCCAGGGACCCCGCCGGGAAACTTTCCTGTTCAGCGATCTGCCCCAGGGTACAGCTGTCCGTGGTGTAGAGCTGGAGGACTCCACGGTAGCGGTGAACTTATCCCGGGAACTTTTGAATTACCAGGGTGGACGCTCTGGAGAAGAAAATATCAAAAATCAGTTGGTTTACACCCTGACAGAGATACCGGGAATTGAACAGGTTCAGGTCCTGGTGGAAGGGGAACCGGTTATCCTTCCTTATAATATATCTTTTTTGGAGCCCATTGGCCGTCCACTTGTGATCAATCCCTTAATGTAAAGTACAAGTGGAAGGAATCGTGCGGCAGCAAGTCGAACATAATATCCAGAAGGTTTGGATTAACGGACACTTGGATCTGTCCTGGCTTCTTTTACCCGGGTATTGGCCCAGTGGTCTCCATAACGAAGTCCCTGAGGGTCGCTGCTGGCAATTACTGTTTCAATTATGCCGGCTATGAGCAGGAGGATCAAGGTTACGACCGCTCCGGCGATGGGAATGACAGAGAAGAAAAAGGGTACCGCAAAAATAATGTTGCGGCGGGCTGATTCTTCATAAACGTTGTGGCTGCCAAAAGAAGCAACATCCAGGTTGAGCAGGTTTTTGCCGGGGCTTCCCTGCCTTGTGAGCCCGTCGCGCAGCAGGATGAAAAGCAGCGCGGCCAGCCAGCCGATAAACGGGATCATGTTCAGCAGGTAGGCGAGGGCTATGTCAATTAAAAAAGCAAAAATACGGCGTACAAGCATGTTCTTTATCACCTCTTATTTTTTATTCTCTATTCAGGCTTTTGCTATTCAAATCTTGCCCTGAAATGGCAAAACTAATTGAAGCAGCCTTCATGGTTCTTGCCTGTCCATGTCCAGATTGAGTATACTGAAAGAATTCTGCTCATACAGGCCAGATTCCTGCAAAAAATGTCTTTTTTGGCGAACGCTTCGGATAAGCGGACACTTGCGGTCTTGAAATGCCCCGGGTAAGAGAATGAACTGCTTTAGAGATCCGGCGGGAATCCTCGGAGTCTATTGACCCCGTGAGGATGTCACGGCATCTCTCTCCGTGAATAAAGGAATCCGCTTTCCCTGGCCGGGTCGATTTTGTCCTGTGCCTTCCGCAAAAAGCAACCGAACCGATAGCGAAAAATTCCATGTTCAAACTATGCAGAAAGGGAGTGACTTTATGAGGCCAGGCGGTCGGAAAGAAGATGAACACAGGCCAGTAAAGATGACAACAAAATATCTTAAGTATGCCGAAGGATCGGTCTTAATTGAAGTAGGGGATACCAAGGTGATCTGCTCGGCCTCAGTAGAAGACAGCGTTCCTGGTTGGCTCAGGGGGGAAGGGCAGGGCTGGATAACAGCTGAATACTCTCTGCTGCCCCGCTCGACCCAAACCCGCAGTGCAAGGGAGGTGACCCGGGGCCGGATCGGGGGGCGGACTCACGAGATCCAGCGTCTTATCGGACGCTCACTGCGCGCTGTGGTGGACCTGGAAGCTCTGGGTGAACGAACTATCTGGATGGATTGTGATGTGCTGCAGGCCGATGGAGGGACACGGACAGCGGCGATTACGGGCGCCTTTGTTGCCCTGGCCGAGGCCTTAAGCCGCTTGAAGGATCAAGGCCGCCTGCAGCGGAACCCGGTAAAAGACTTTGTTGCAGCGTCCAGCGTGGGGCTGCGGCAGGGGCGGGAAATCCTTGATCTTGCCTATGAGGAAGATGTTGACGCCGATGTGGATATGAATGTGGTCATGACCGGGAACAAAGAACTGGTGGAAATCCAGGGGACAGCGGAGAAAAGTACCTTTTCCCGGGAAAAGCTGGATCGGATGCTGGAATTGGCGGAAAAAGGGATGGAGTACCTGTTTTCTGTTCAACAGGAAGCCTTGGGCCCCCTGGCGGACGAGATCAGGGTGAAGAAGCAGAAAAAGCTGGTCCTGGCCACCCATAATGAAGGGAAAGTGAAAGAGCTCCAGGAAATCCTGGGGCACCTTCCCCTGGATATTTGTTCTTTAAAAGATTACCCTCAAGTTCCACCGGTTGAAGAAACAGGTAACACTTTTGAAGAAAATGCGGTCCTGAAAGCAGAAACCATCAGCCGGTTGACAGGCGAGATGGCCCTGGCGGACGATTCGGGACTGGAAGTGGCCTTTCTGGATGGTAAGCCGGGGGTTTATTCAGCCCGTTTTGCCGGACCAGGCGCTACCGATGAGCAAAACAATGCCCTGCTTTTGGAGCTGATGAAAGAGGTCCCTGTAGCCAGGAGGAATGCCCGTTTTGTCTGCTCCATCGCCCTGGCTGTTCCTGGAGCGCAGACACGGACGGTAACAGGTACCTGTGAAGGGAAGATTGCCACATCTCCGCGCGGCAGCGGAGGTTTTGGCTATGATCCCCTGTTTATCTCCCAGGAGGAAGGGAAGACATTTGCCCAGTTAGCCCTGGAAGACAAAAACCGCATCAGCCACCGGGGCCGCGCCCTGGAAAAAACCCGGGTGGTTTTGGAAGAATTGATAAAGGAGGAAGGATAAGCATGAAAGTTGTTGCTTTTAACGGAAGTCCCCGAAAAGATGGTAATACGGGTATACTGATCAAGCAGGCGTTTAAAAGCCTGGAAAAAGAAGGTGTGGAGTGTGAGTTAATCCAGGTAGGAGGACAGGCCGTCAGGGGCTGTACCGCCTGCTTTACGTGCCGTACCGTTTTGAACAAGAGATGTTCGATTGAGACAGACATGGTCAATGATTGTATTGAAAAGATGCTGGAGGCCGACGGAATGATTCTCGGTTCGCCAACGTACTTTGCTTCTTTGACTGCAGAGACAAAAGCGTTAATTGACCGGGCCGGCTTTGTGGCTAAGGGAAATGACCACATGTTCAAAAGAAAGCTGGGCGCTGCCGCGGTAGCGGTTCGGCGCTCCGGTGCCATCAACGTTTTCCAGGCCATAAACAATTTCTTCCTGATCAATGAGATGATTATCCCCGGTTCCTTTTACTGGAACATGGGCCTGGGTAAGCAGCAAGGCGATGTCAGCTCTGACCAGGAAGGCCTTTTAACCATGGAAAGGCTGGGGGAAAACATGGCCTGGCTGCTCAAGAAAATAAAGTAGGCCCATTTTGTTTTTTCGTTTATCTGTTCAACATCTGTAAGAGTTCTTTCATGGTGTCCCCGGCGCTGTCATGGATGACCAGGTCAGCGTACTGGTCTGCCGATGTCGGATCCCGGTTGATGATCACCAGGCGTTTGCCCTGTTTTTTGGCCATTATGGGGAAACCGGCAGCGGGGTAGACCACCAGGGATGAGCCGATACTAAAACAAAGGTCGCAGGAATTGATGCTCTGCTGGGCTCTGTTCATTTCATCCACAGGCATGGGCTCCCCGAAAAATACGGCGTCGGGCTTTAAAATCCCTGAACAGTGGTCGCACGGGGGCACTTCTTCTCCCTGGAGCAGGCGGTTTAGTATCTGCTCGTTTTCGTGATGGCTCCTGCAGTCAATACAGACAACCCGTTCCATGTTGCCGTGCAGTTCGATGATCTTTTCCAGGGTGTTGCCGGCTTTCAAGTGCAGGCTGTCAATATTTTGTGTAATTATTGCCTGCAACTTCTCCATTTTTTCCATTTCTGCCAGGGCGAAGTGGGCTGGATTAGGGCTGGCCTGGGTAAACATATTATAAGCGTTTTGGAAAAACTGCCATAATATTTTGCGGCTTCCCTGGTTGCTGACGAATTTCTGGTACGTAAAATCCGATGGGTCAAACTGTTCCCAGATTCCTCCCGGGCTGCGAAAATCAGGTATGCCGGACTCAGTGCTGATCCCTGCACCGGTAAAGGCCACAATATTGTTGCTTTCCTTAACCCATTCTGCCATTTGTGCGATTTTCTCTTCCCTGTTCATGTTTCACCCCTCCGATTCAAGTGATGATTAACTTTTAATACCATTTTAACCTGCCAGGTGCTCTATGACAAGTGCTGCCGTGCTGGAGCAGTGAACCGGGGATGTTGGCAGTCATTCAAATTTGTCCCGCTAATGCGAAAGTTGAAATAATTACGTTTGCGTGATAAGCTTGGAAGTAGACCGTGAAACTTACGGTCGAAGTGCTGGTTTTCAGCACCCCGCCCCCTAACCGGGGCGATGGTGCATTCGTCCGGCGACGTTGGTCTCTGTGGCTAAAGGCGCTTGGTGACCGAAGGTTCTCGGGCGGTCCGGCCGACAGGACGTCGGCCGCCGGGATCGACCCGGACGGGAGTTAAACCGGGGAGGCCGCCCGAGGACCCGGAGGGAACCTTAGCGCCTTCCACAGGGTTACCCCGTCGCCCGGATGCAGCGCCAAGACACGGTTTAACATATTATAAGGAGGAGAGCAATGACCGATTCAAAAACATCCAACCTGGATAGGTTTCGTCCGCTGTTTTATCCTCGTTCTGTAGCTGTAGTAGGGGCTTCGTCCAAGCCGCAAAAACTAGGGAATTTTGCCCTGCGTTCAGCGATTTCTTCAGGGGTGGAAGCCATTTATCCTGTCCACGCCGGGGGAGCGGCTGAAATACTGGGCAAAAAAGCCTATCAACGGATCGAAGACCTGCCGCAAGGTGTAGACCTGTTTTTGTTTGCTCTGCCCCAGGGAAAAATTCTTTCTTCCTTTGAAGCGGCGATTGAAAAGGGTTGCCGGGCTGCTGTCATTTACAGCGGCGGGTTCAAGGAGATGGGGGTTGAAGGCAAAAGGCAGGAAGAAATGCTGAGAACTATGGCTAATGAAGCCGGCGTAATTATTATTGGCCCCAATACCATGGGCTTTTTGCGCTCCGACAGCCGCTTAAATGCCACATTTATGCCCGGAATGTCAGAGTATTTTTGCCCGGGACGGGGGATTTCCGTTGTCAGCCAGAGCGGCGGTTCTTTGGCCCTGATTGTCAGCCAGCTGATCGATTCCGGCCTGCCGGTGGGCACCCTGGTGGGGTTGGGAAACCGGGCCAATACAGAGTTTGCTGACCTGCTGGAATACTTCAGGGAAGATCACCTGACTTCCGGGGTGTTGCTTTTTATCGAAGGAATTGAAGATATCAGGCGTTTTTACCATGCGGCTTCCCGGTGTGCCCGGCAGTTGCCTGTGGTGGCCATGAGCTCCGGTCATACGGCAGCGGGGAAAAAAGTGGCCCTTTCCCATACCGGCAGCATGGCCAGTTCGGAAAAAATCTACCAGGCGGTATTTGACCAGGCTGGAATCGTTCAGGCTGATAATGTGCAGGAAATGGTCGATACGATCAAGGTTTTAACGGCCTGCCCCACCATCGGCGGGAAACGGGCAGCTGTGGTCACTCATACGGCCGGTCCGGCTGTTATTGCTACGGATGTCCTGGCCCGGGGTGGTTTTCAACTGCCGGAATTCAGCCAGGAGACCGTTCAAAAGCTGCAGACCGGCGGTGCCTTGCCCGACTTCATGCCCGCAGACAACCCCCTGGATTTGGTTGCCCTGGGCTGGACCGAACCGCAGCGCTACCTGCAAGTGCTGGGGAGCTTGTTGGAAGATGACCGGGTTGACGCTGTACTGAGTATTTATACCACTGCCCTGGAAGAGGAAGAGGATATTTCCTTCCCGGTGCATGATTTCACGGAATTGGCAGAAAAGAAAGGGAAAGAAACCGGCAAAGCGGTGGTGGCGGTCTGGGGAGCGCCGATAACCCGCCCGGGAGAATTCGCTGCCTGGCAGCGCAAGGGCTTTCCCGTCTATCCCACTCCGGAACGGGCGGGTTCAGCCTTGGTGAACCTGGCCCGCTATTCGGAACTGCAGCGGAAACGGGCCAGCGGTGCAAAGGAAGAGTCTGCAGTGTTTGTGACAGAAGTAGGGGAGATTTTCCATAAGGCGCTTTCGGAAGGGAAGGAGGTAATTCTGGAGCCTGAAGCTACCAGGCTGCTGAAACTGGCCGGGCTGCCCTGGGTGGAAACATGCCTGGCTGAAAGTGAAGAGGAAGCCGTGGAAGCAGCCGCCCGGATGGGCTACCCGGTCGTCTTAAAGGCCATTTCGGAAAAACTGCTGCATAAAAGCGATGCCGGGGGTGTCAAGCTGGATCTGCAGGAAGAAGGGCAGGTCCGTACGGCTTTCCGGGAAATCCGGGACAATGTTCTTTCCGCGATAGCTCCTGGTGAACTGCGGGGCATTGCCGTGCAGCCTATGCTGCCCCAGGGTACGGAAGTGATCGTCGGTGGTATCTGCGATGAACAGGCAGGGCCTGTAGTGATGATCGGCCTGGGGGGTATCTGGGTGGAAGTCTTCCAGGATGCGGTTTTCCGCCTGGCCCCTTTAGGTCTTGCTGAAGCGGAGGAAATGATCTGTTCCCTGAAGGGATACCCCGTGCTGCAGGGTGTGCGGGGGCAGCAGGGTGTTGACCTGGAAAGGCTGCAGGAGTTAATTGTCAGGGTGGGATGGCTGATGCACTATTTTCCACTTCAGGAAATGGATTTGAACCCGGTCATTTTCCACGGTTCAGGCTGCGGTGCCGCCGATGCCCGGATCATTTTGTCCCGCTAACGAATTTGCACCCCTCTTTACACGGGGTGCCGGGTTGCTTTATACTTCCTGGTAGGCAGGATCATATTATCTTGATCACAGGCCAATGTGTGCTAAAATAGGTTTGTAAAAGCTTTGATAGCTGAAGTTTAGATGAAAGGGTGAAAGGACTTATATGGATGAACGGGACCTGAACAGGGACCTTACTGATGATATTTCCTCTAAATCACAGAAAGAGCCAGCAAGGGTTGGCAAAAACAAGAAAAATAAAGACAAGAAAAAACGGCAGGAAAGAAAAAAAATAGCTATTTACGCAGTCCTGTTTCTGCTCTTCTGGTCCGGCCTGGTTTATGGCGGCTACTATTATGGCACCCGGCACCTGCAGCAGACCCAGGATTATTTTGCGACCCAAATGAATGAGGTTAAACTGGAAAATCAGCGTATAGAAGAGGAGATCCTGGAAAAGATGAAGCTGTTTCATGATGAACTGGAGAAGTCCAACCTGGAAATTGTTCAGGTCCGCCAGGAATTAAACACCATCCAGGATGAACTGGAACTGACCGGCGAGACAATTACCGGTTCCGATGAGACACGCCAGAGTATGCAGGAAAGAATGACAGAACTGGACGAGCAGCTTACAGCGCTGCAAGAACAACTGGAAAAACTGGAGGAAGCTGCCCGTGCTTTTTAAATTACATCTGCTGTTTCTATTTGTCTTGGCTCCATTTTTGGGCTTTGGCCTGGCCTACGTTCAACTGCAGCCTTTTCACTTGCAGGAAACCGATACCATGTTTCTGCAGGACGAAGCGCTCCAGGAAGAGTCTAACAAGCTCTCGACCCAGTTACTTGTTATGAGCGAATCCCTTTGGGATGTGTATTTAAATACCGAAACAACAAGCAAAATCATTAACCATATCCGCCAGGATGCTTACGAGGAACTGCAAGCCTACCAGCAGCAGCACGCTTCACTGGAGGATTTGGTCCGGCATTCCGGCCAACAGAGTCGTGCTTCCCATGATATGCTGGACTACCTCCTGGCTAATATGCTGGGGGATCCCATCGGGCAGACTTTCGGGGAGCGCTCCACCACCAAGGTGTATTCCCTGGAAGAGGCGGGTTACCGGGGCTATATGGCCAAAGTGCGGCTGCACAGCTTGGATGCCCTGGAAATGGTCCTGGCCAATGACAGGGTGGCCAGCGGCGGGGAGACAACCCGGTCTGCCGGTGAACGACGTAATGCTGTACTGGCGGTAAACGCCGGAGGATTTTTTGCCCAGGGTGGCAACCTGGTTCCCTTGGGGACTACGGTTGTGGATGGGGAGATCGTAACATTTTCAGGGAATTCAGATTTAAGCTTTGTCGGCTTTAACCACAGCGGTCAGCTGATCGGAGGCGCATTTGAAGCCCGCGAGCAGATTAACAATCAGGATATAATACACGGCGCCAGCTTCCTTCCTACCTTGCTGCGGGATGGGGAAAAACAGCCGATACCCGGTGAATGGGCCAACACCCGCCATCCCCGTACGCTCATCGGGCACTTTGAAAACGGTGATCTGCTCTTTATCGTGATCGACGGGCGCCGGGAAGGTTGGAGCAAAGGAGTAACCCTGGAAGAAGCGCAAAAAAAGTTGCTGGAATTCAATGTTCGTGATGCCTATAACCTGGACGGGGGAGGGTCCAGCACCTTTTATTACGACGGTGAGGTGTTAAATCGCCCCTCGGGAGGCGAACGGCGGGTCACCACCAACCTTATCATCAAGCCATAATCTTCTTTTATGCCGGCGATTGCTATTGAGCCGGCAGGTTTCGCACCGCTGTCAGTCGGTGTTTTTTTAATGGTAAGGGTAGTGGCTGTGCTGATTTTTTTGGCTTAAGTGAGAACGTTTTTCCCCTGGAGCAGGGTAAAGTTGTCTGTTTTGGGTAAAATAGCTAGCAATTAATCGGATATCGAAGAATTCAAAAGGAATGTAGAGGAAAATATCATTCAGCAAACCTCATCATTTCTCAAATCTGTTGGTTTGGTTTGCGTTATAGCCGATTTTGCTTTAAAAATATTAGGTGAGGCCTTAGCACTCACCTGTGCAGAGTGCTAACAAATTTAAAACCAAAATACATATAATTAAGGAGGTAAGATGTTTATGAACTTAAAACCGCTTGGTGACAGGGTTGTGCTTAAAGTAATCGAGCAGGAAGAAAAAACGGAAAGCGGTATCGTTCTTCCCGACAAAGCCAAGGAAAGACCCCAAGAGGGAAAAGTCATGGCTGTTGGCCCAGGCAAAGTCCTGGATAATGGTGCCAAAGCACCTGTTGAGGTCAAGGAAGGGGACCGGGTGATCTTTTCCAAGTTTGCCGGTTCAGAAGTCAAAGTGGACGGCGAAGATTACCTGATCATCCGCCAGGATGATATCCTGGCCATATACTCGTAAATGAAGTTATGCCAGCAGCGTAACAGAGAGTAAAGTGAGCAAAAAGAGTAACAGGAAAATCAATTAAAGGAGGTCGTTTTATTTATGTCAGCAAAGGATATTCTTTTCCAGGAACAGGCACGCCAGGCCCTGGAGAGGGGAATTGATAAGCTGGCCAACACGGTCAAAGTAACACTCGGTCCCAGGGGACGTAATGTAGTCCTGGACCAGAAATTCGGTTCTCCCCAGATTACCAACGACGGGGTTACCATCGCCAGGGAGATTGAACTGGACGATCACTTCGAAAATATGGGAGCTCAGCTGGTCAAGGAGGTCGCTACCAAGACCAATGATGTAGCCGGCGACGGCACGACCAGTGCAGCGGTTTTGGCCCAGGCGATTGTCAAGCAGGGGATTAAAAATGTAACCGCAGGATCCAACCCGATGTTTATGCGAAGGGGTATTGAAAAGGCAGTCACAAAAATCACGGACCACATCAAAGAGCAGAGCAGCCCGGTGGAAAGCCGTGAAGCCATTGCCCAGGTAGCATCCATCTCTGCCAACGATGAGGCAGTAGGTGAACTCATCGCAGATGCAATGGAAAAAGTGGGTAAAGATGGTGTTATTACCATCGAAGAGTCTAAAAGCGCCCAGACCAACCTGAAGGTTGTGGAAGGGATGCAGTTCGACCGCGGGTATGTTTCTCCTTACATGGTTACGGATACGGAGAAAATGGAAGCGGTCCTGGAAGATCCATATATCCTGCTGACAGACCGCAAGATCAGCAATATCCAGGAAATCCTGCCCATCCTGGAGAAAGTTGTCCAGCAGAACAAGCAGCTGCTGCTGATAGCCGAAGATGTGGAAGGCGAAGCCATGGCTACCCTGGTGGTAAACAAGTTGCGCGGAACCTTTACCTGCGTAGCGGTAAAAGCTCCGGCTTTTGGCGACAGGCGTAAAGCCATGTTGGAAGATATTGCTATCCTGACCGGCGGACAGGTAATTTCCGAAGACCTGGGCATCGAGATAAAAAATGTTGATCTTAACATGCTGGGTAGCGCCCGCCAGGTCCGGGTAACCAATGATGAGACCGTGATCGTAGACGGTGCCGGTGCACAGGAAGATATCAAGAAGCGGATCTCCCAGATCAGGGTCCAGATTGAAGAATCCACCTCGGATTTTGACAAGGAAAAACTGCAGGAGCGTTTGGCCAAGCTGGCCGGTGGAGTAGCTGTCATCGAAGTTGGAGCCGCTACAGAGACAGAAATGAAAGAGCGCAAACTGCGCATCGAAGATGCCCTTTCGGCAACCAAGGCCGCTGTGGAGGAAGGCATCGTTTCCGGTGGAGGGGTTGTCTACCTCAGTGCAGTTGATGCCCTGGATGACTTCCAGCTGGAGGGAGATGAAGCAGTAGGCGTTCATTTGATGCGCCGTGCCCTTGAGGAACCCCTGCGCTTGATTGCAGAAAATGCCGGTGAGGAAGGTTCCATTGTAGTGGAGAAAGTTCGGAACATGGAAAAAGGCATGGGCTACAACGCCATGACAGGCAAGTACGAGAACCTGATGGACAGCGGTGTTGTTGACCCGGCCAAAGTGGTCCGTTCCGCGATCCAGAATGCAGCCAGCATTGCGTCTCTCTTCCTGACGACTGAATGTGTCGTGGCTGAAAAGCCCCAGGAAAACGAAGGTGGCGCCGGAGTCCCCGATATGGGCGGCATGGGCGGCATGGGCGGCATGGGCATGCCCCCGATGTAAAGTAAAGTCAAGAAGCAAAGAAAGCCCCGTTTTTGCGGGGCTTTTCTTTTTCCGTTCTTTCCTTTTTCTTTCCGAGATAAAGCAGGCTACTTCAGTTTATTATCTTCTGGCTCAGGCGCAGGCATTTGGACGCCCTGCACATGAACGTTAACCTCTTTTACCTGGAGTCCGGTAAGATCTTCAACGGCTGCTTTCACTTTTTGCTGGACCTCCCTGGCCACTTTATTAATCATGACCCCGTAATTCATGATCATGTAGAGATTGATCACGGCTTCCTGCTGGCCGACTTCCACCTTTATCCCCCGACCCACATTTTTTTTGCCAAAAGCCTCGGCGATGCCGCTGCCGCTGCTCATACCGGCCACTCCTTCAACCCCTGAGGCGGCCATACCGGATGCTTTGGCCACGATACTGTCAGAGATACGGATGTTTCCCATTTCGGAAGAAAGAGAGCTGGCAACTTCCTTGCTATCAGTCCCCTGGGGTAAGTTTGTTTCTGCCTCCTGGGGCTTCTGCAGTGTCTCTTCTTTTGCCGGTTGTTTTTTTACCTCTTCTTTTGCCTGCTGTTCTTCTTCCTGGCCCTGGCTCGTTTCTCCCAAAGACTGTTTTTTAGACTGCTCTTTTTCCA
>CAZOOA010000043.1:0-24954 GCA_964581355.1 uncultured Desulfovibrionaceae bacterium
GCAGTATTTGGTAACAGAAATGTATGCAAGGGGTCTTTCTACCCGTGACATAGAAGACACCTTTACAGACAGCAGCGGTCAGTGTTTAATCAGCAAAAGCGCTGTTAGCCAGGTTACTGACAATCTTTGGGAAGAATATCTGGCCTTTACCCAAAGAGACTTATCAGGCTTTGATGTAGCCTACCTGTTCCTGGACGCTGTTTATGAACCCATGCGTTTGTTTAAAGGGCCCAAGGAAGGCATCCTTTGCGCTTGGGCTATCCTGGCTACCGGCGAAAAAGTTCTTTTGCACATGGACCTGGGCAATAAAGAAAGCTATGCCTGCTGGCTGGAATTTTTACGCAGCATGGTCCAAAGGGGACTGCCTACCCCTCTTTCAATCACTACAGACGGTGCTCCCGGCCTGATGAAAGCAAATGTTTATTCAACCCACAAGGGTCATCTAAAAAAATGAAATACTGCGAATGGAAGAGTATGATTAAGCAAACTAAAGAATATAGAGGGAGGCATAGAATGAGAAATAGAAACAAATTAATTGTTATTTTGCTTGTATTCAGCTTAGTTCTAAATGCTGTTCTTTTCAGAAATTTAGCAATAACTAATGTCAAGTATGAACAACTGGCATTTAATGTAATGTATGCACAACTTATCGCGCTAGAGCAAATATCAAAGCGTACCGAAAAAATTGTTGATGATTCTTTCGAGACAACAAGTGAACACTTAGTTAATTTGCATTATTGGTATTCAGCCATCAGCCAAATACCCAGAATCGATTCGAGGTTCGGGTACCTGCCGCAGACTACTTCTAAATTAGAAACACTTATTGAACACACACAAAAAATATTAAGGAAATATGATATGCTAAAAAATGCTCATGAGCTAAATAAAGAAGAACGTGACATGATTGGACAATTTTCCGAAAATCTTCTATCTGCTGTGAATGCTGTAAATATAGTAATTAATTCTAATGAAGATTTAAAAAAGAAAGATTCAATAATTGCAGAGAACATGATTGAATATATTGATGCAATCGAAAATTTATCAATTTTTTAACAGTTTTTTCTTGCAGCATCGATCGTGCCAAGCAACACCTTCCTGATTGCTGTTTTCCGGCAAATTCCCATTTCATCAATTTGCTTGATTTCAAACAGAATACTATACTATAAATTTAACACTATCCCGGATGACTGAAAATCGTAACGGTCGGCTTGATTATGCAAATATAGGGGTGTGAAGATATGAACCACCGTTTGTCGAATGTGCCATCTCCACCCTTAACATGAGGGTATTATAAAACAAGCATCTATAAACTAAAAAAACCGCTTTTAGCGATTTATTTTCTATTACTTTATATTTTTTACATTCATCAGGGATATTGGAAAGAAACGGGATGAAATAATCCGCCTGCTAAAAGAAAGAGATAAGTAATCGTTTTATACTGGAGGTTCGTCCTTTTGTTGTTTTCAATTATAAATTATGGAATGCTGGTATTATTCGGTTTGGGAGCATTTATATGCTATATGGCCAAATCTCAAAGTGGGCATATTCTCTATAAATATGGCTTTTGGTCTTTTGGATTTTTTTTTGCTTCCAGGTTTATTAGCATTATTCAGTAATTACTTCTATCTCCTGGATTAGGCCGAGATATTGTTGCCATGGATCCCATTTTGATTACAGGTATAAATATAAGTAGAGAGATATTAATAGCAGCAGCTTTTATTGTTCTTGTAATAGGTTTTTACAAAAGTTTTGAAAAGAAAAACAGCAAAAGTTAGTTTATGTTTATTGGGACGCAGTATCTTTATTAAGCAAATTAACTTAACATAAAATTCGCAGAACTGAATTTTTGGATAGAAAGGAGAAGTAATGGAGGAGAGAATTTTGAAAAATTCTACCCTATTATTAACTGCGTTGTTATGTATATTTTTCATTTATGGCTGTGCTAATCAAATTTCTTCTAATGATTTTATTCATGATCCTGAGGTGATTGATGAAGTGTCCGTAGGTGTTGTTGTAGGTGAAGGAGAAGTTGTTAACGTAGATATTAAAGACGAACTTCAAGTCAGTGAAATGCTTGACCTGCTTAAAAATGTTGAAGTAGAAAAATTTTCCGTAGACAAGGTTAATGCAATTTATGAAAATGCAGAAATATGGTCTCAAAATGTTAAATTCCAGATTTCTCTAATTGCAACCAGCAAATTTGACCGAGCTGATCCCAATGCAGCACTTAAAGGCTTTATCGTAATATTGGAAGAAGGAAACCTGTTATTTGTGGATCCAAAGACAATGGGTCCATTCGAAGAAGATCAAATTGAAAAAACCGCTTACTATATTTCAAAAGAAATACAAACAGAAAATATAAACAAGATGGTTCGAATTATTGAGGAAAAAAGTGAAAACATCAGAGGCAAAATTAATAATAAATTTTCTTGACATTCTGGTTCTATTGGGATAGAATTGCTTTATAGGCATTCTATTGCAATAGAACCATTAATAAAAAGGAGCGTGCTTTGGAAATCAAACTATTTGATTCGGAACTGAAAGTTATGGACATTTTATGGAAGAAAGGTGACACTACCGCGAAAAGGATTGCGGAAATTTTAAAAGAACAGGTCGGATGGAGCAAGACCACCACTTATACGGTGATCAAAAAGTGCATCGGCAAAGGAGCCATAGAGCGTCGTGAGCCCAACTTTGTCTGCCACCCTCTTCTTACTATAGAACAAGTACGGGAATTGGAGACAACAGAGCTTATCAACAAAATGTACGGCGGTGCTGCTGATCAACTTGTTGCTTCTATTCTAGGACGCAAATATTTATCCCCAGAAGAAATTCAAAGGCTAAAACAGCTTATCAGTAGTCTGGAATGAGGTGAGGGTATGTTGATCTTTGCAATGAGTCTTTCGGTTGTTTTACTTATTCCGGCAATTGTTCTAATCCGTGCCCTTGCCCTTCACAAACTGCCAAAAATCACTTTTCTTGCTCTGTGGGCAATTGCTTTGTCTCGCTTACTTATACCATTTTCCATTCCGTCACGGTTCAGTATTTACAACGCTACAAACATACTGGAAGGTTTAATCACAAATCCGGATACTTCAATTACACTGCCAAATGTCACGACTATTTCCAATGTATGGACCGCACAGGATATTATGATAAACCCTGCTTCAACAGATACAACCACCGTAACCGTTTCACCGCTCGTTATGATTTGGCTGCTGGGACTGGTGGCTTGTGCTTTATTTTTCCTGGTAACGCATCTTCGATGCAACAGGGATTATAAGATGGCTCTGCCCGTTAACAACGAATATGTGAACCGCTGGCTTCAGGAACATTCTGCAAGGAAAGATATTCAAATTCGACATTCGGATAAAATTACCATACCCTTAACTTATGGAATATGGTGGCCGGTGGTACTACTGCCTAAAACCACCGACTGGTCGGACGAAACAAGGCTGCGGCATATCCTCGCCCATGAGTATGTGCATATCAAAAGGTTTGATATTTTATCCAAATGGTTGTTGGCCGCCGCGCTGTGCTTGCATTGGTTCAACCCTTTGGTGTGGTTGATGTATATCCTGGCCAATCGTGATATTGAATTGTCCTGCGACGAGACGGTGGTGCGGACATATGGCGAAACGGTAAAAACATCTTATGCCCTAACTCTCATTGGCCTGGAGGAAAGAAAAAGCAGAATGACTCCATTATGCAGCAATTTCAGCAAGAATGCCATTGAAGAAAGGATCATATCAATTATGAGGACAAAGAAAATTTCCTTTGCAAGGATAGCACTTGCATTATTAATAGTACTTAGTGTACTTACTGTATTTGCTACAAACTCTGCATTGAAAGGTAGGCCTTCACAAAATGGTACAACTGTGGTTGAAGGAATAACAGTTGAAAAAATAATTCCGGATAATCCTGTCGAAGAAATGATAGTTCCGAATTATACTGTCAACGAGCAAGGAGAGACCTACGGTTCTGCGCCTTACGTTTATGGTAAAATAGTAAAAGAGCCGGATTTAATTTCTGCAATTGGAGTAGATGGAGTTAAAGGATATGTAAAAGCAACAGATCTAAATGGCCCCTCCTTTTCTTCACCCGAAGAAGCTATCGCCTACCAAGAAAAAATGCAAGCAGCCGGCTCTCGATCCATCCCTTTGTATGAATCAGACGGCAGAACGGAAATCGGTGAATTTATATTAGGTACAGGTAAAAATCCAGATTAATGCCAAATTAAAACATGATGGAATAGGAGGAAAGTATAATGACAAATCGAATAAAAAAAATAATTATGTGTTTGCTAATGATTGTTTTTTTGCCAACAACGGCATTGGCTCACACTTCATCTCCACCCTATGAAACACCTACGATCTTCGGATATAAATATTCGTTTACATCTGAGGTGGATCTTCGTGGTTCGATACCTCCAACAGTTGAAGCAGTTGCTACTGTAAAGGTGTTGGAAAACCAAGCTGTGCCAACAGGATATATGGGTGCAAATGCTCGCTTGTATAATTCATCCGGCGCTTTACAGGCCTCAAGCGGTCCGGTATATAACGTTGGAACTACCTCTATGTTTTTTGTGTATTCTCCTAGAATTAGCACTCCAGGACAGTATTATGCTCATAATATAGGTCTATTCTATAATGGAAATGGGTATAACACTTATATTGGGTATGAATCTCCAATTCAGACATTATCAAGGTCTTCCTCTGAGAGCAAAACTGATGCTCCAAAGGTTATAGAGGAGTTGATAGCCCAGGAAGCATATGCCGTTAATGAGAACGGAGAAACTTATGGTTCCTCATTATCCGCATATACAATTGGTGTAGAACCGGATTTAATTTCTGCTGTTAGCACCAATGGAGTCAACGGATATGTCAGGGCAGATGAACTAACACCAAAAGTTTCTACAATCGAAGAAGCACTTAAACTAATGGGCAAAAAGGGTGATGTTCGTACAATTCCTATTTATGATGCAGATGGGAAAACTGTGCTTGGTGAATTTGAGATGGTAACCAACTACGAATTAGTGAAAGAAACTGAATAATTGAAAATGAATCATAAGGTATTTAAGAAACTTCCCCAAAGCTCTTAATGGGCTTTGGGGAAGTTTCTTAAAGTTGCAGTACCATCTCAACGACGCTGCTGTACAGAAGGCCAAGGAAAAGTTAAGCTGTTTTGTACTGGTGACAAACCTGGATGAAACCAATACAGCATATGAGATTGTCAAAGAGTATAAAGCCCAAAGCCATGTGGAAACATCGTTTAAGTTTCTTAAAGACCCGCTCTTTGTCGGTCCAATCTACTTGAAAAAGCCTGAACGGGTAGAAGCATTAGCGTACGTACTGCTCATGGCACTGCTGATCTTCGGTATCCTGGAACGCCGGGCCCGAGAAGCGATGAAACATGAAACAGAACCCCTGTTACTCCAGGGTGCAGAAAGCTATTTACGTCGTTCCCTGGAAGCTATTTTCGATACAGGCAGGCATATTTTAGCCAAAACCGGTGGAATGGAATTATCTGCCGAATACAAGAGTATCGCACGTGGCCTGGGGGAACGGGAAGTGGTATCCGCTTCTCTATCGGAAACACTGGTGGATATGGCAGGTTACCGAAACCGTCTGGTTTATCTTTATTACCAAATAGGCGATGAAGAGCTCTATGATATCATTCAAAACCATATACCGGATATCAGGGAGTTTGTCAAGCAGGTTTATCGATATATTAATGAGAGGTAATTGCTCAGCCCTTATGTAATTGCGCAACACGCCGCAAAGCAGGAAGCAGCGGGACGGTTTTTTCGCTTTCCCTATCGGTTCTTGTCATTCCAGGAGACCCAGGCGGCTTAAAACGTGATTGCGCAGCTTTTTGTAAGCCAAAGCCCCGGTAGTGTGCCCTTTTTTCTCCAGGGTCTCCACCGGGCAGTCCCCGTACGAAGCTTTTTGCGGCTCATACCTGATCAACTGGTCATGGACTGCCAGAAGAGGAAAGACATTGCTGTTATTTCGGGAGGCAAAACCTTCTTCAAAGTTAAGTGCTTTTTTGATGGCCCAGGGGTTTTCTTTGGCCTCCCGGGCCACTGCCATACTGTAAGCCGAGTGCAAGTAGGCGTCATCCATGGCCAAGCCGGCCAGCAAGGGTGTATAAACATCGGCGCTGTTATAGTGGATGTGGTGCAGGTTGGTTATAAAACCACCCATGCTTGTTCCAGCAACGATGATTTTACTGCTGCCAGCTTTTCTGCTGTGCTGCACGATTTGTTCAAACAGGAAGACAGAAACAGCAAGCATAGCCACGACATTACTCAGGGTGCGGATGCCCTGCTGGAAGTCTTTCATCGAACGGTGAAAAGGGGCCCTAACCAGGAAAAGATTAGCCGGGATGTTTATCTTTTGATACGGGAAAATCCTTTTAAACCCGTAATCAAAGGGTATCTCGCTGGCACCGTGGTGATAGATAACGACTGGTTTGTTTTCTTCAAGCCACTGGGCCAAACGAAAGCCTGCGTTAAGCTCACCCGCCATAGTAGCTGCGGTAATTTCATAGTCTCCTTCTGCTGTAATATCCGGGAAGTTAAGGCTTACTTGTTCCAGGTTCTCGGCAATAGTTTTAGATTCAAACCCGTCCCTGAAATACTTGGGCATAAAATTGGCACCCAACCCTACTGCTGCTTTATCAATTAGACTGTGTATACTCACCGACATCCCCTCGCATTTCCAAATTACTTAAAACCCTGGGGCACCCATTAGCCCCAGGATACAACAAATGTCAGAAGCACTTTAGTTCTCCAGTATTTTCTTGCACTGGTCATAGGCTTCTTTTTGAGATATGTTTAGTTTTATATTATCTTTTGCTTTCATGAATAAACCCTTCTTCCCTGATAATTTTAAATTCCTGTTCACTAATAGTCAACAATCAACTTTAAAAGAACCTTTCTTTAAAATACTCGGTTGTAGGCTTTGCGGGGAAAATACTGATACTCGCCTTCTATCCCATCATTATCCCAATCGCTTAACGTCTTCGTTCTTAATTCCTTAATCTGATTATTGATTATTGGACAGCCTTTTTCCGGGATATTTTGTAAGATATCCAGGGGAACAAGACCCAAAGAGCAAAGAATATAATGCTCCCCACAGCCACTTTCAATAGATCCTCTGCACCACTAACACTCCAGGTGCCGGCCAAGACCATAAGCAAAGAAAAAACTACAGTGGCAGCAAGGCCATTACGAGCAACCTTTTTAAACTTAAAACCCTGCTCCCCCTCGTACTTGGCCTCGTGCAGTCGGCCTGCACTTAAGAACCGGATGAGGATATAAATACTTGCTCCGAGAAACAGCAGGGAAATGTCCCAAGTGCTTTCCAGCGGATGATTTAAAATTATAGTCCGCAGAATTAACAACAAAAGCAGGCCATAATACAGCAGGTAAAAAGCTTCCTGGTAAATCTGGTTATCCTTTTTCTGCGTTCCTTGATGCGACTGATGCTGTTGATGTTCTTGATTCTTTTTTTCTGCACTCATATTTATCCCTCCTCATTTAAAAAATGTTCTTGGGGATTGGAAATACATTCTTCCGCAATTAAGCTTCCAGACCACCTTAAAAACTGCAAAGGACTCACTTCATTCTTCCTCCTCGACTTCCCCTAAGAGTTCAACAAGCTAAAAAAATAACCTCCCACCGGAGATTGTTTTTTTCCATTTTTTATGTAAAATGTTTGTAAACTGCGCCGATCACAGGATAACGTCGAACCACACAGGAGATTTGTCCTTGGGATTTCGGTTGTAATTAATTGTAATCTCTTCACCGGCCTGAATGCCCCGCAAGGCATTAAACTGGATGATCATTTCCTGATCATTTACCTGGTAAACCGCATTGGGTGTATAGGAGTGGTTGTATAATGAGCCATAGCCCATGGCGATAGCGACATGTTCCTTGTTGGGACCAAAACTGAACCAATAATTGCTTAAAACCGTGTTTTTAATATAACTCCATTCCCCGGAAGGAATAACCAGTACCGGTGCTTTTTCAATCAACTCATCCCCGGCAATCGCACGTCGGGCAAACACTCCCCTGCCCTTGCCCGGGGTGTTTTGCACATAAACAGACATGTTTTTAAGCCGCTCCTTTATTGCTAATGGTCAGCCCCCGGATCGAACTGGTTGAAACAAGGGCACGGCATATTGAATCCAAGGGATACATAGAGATTACGACAAAGGCCAGCCAGACCGGCCAGGAAAGAGGCAGGATATAAAAAAAGTATATTAAGCCTGTCCCGGTTGCCGGCGGTCAACAGTTATCTCTTCTCCCTGCTTAATATCCCTGGCTGCAAAAAACTCCAGGACCATGAAGTCCAATTGCTGTACAAAATACACTGCAGGCTTATGGATGGAATTTCGAAAAAAAGATCCTTTGCCCAGGGCGAGGGCGGCATCTTTATTTTCTTTTCCCCAGGGATAGCCGTAAAAGCGCAGCACCGTCTGGGTAATCTGCGACCATTCTTCAGCCGGGATAGGGATAACAGGAGAGCGTTCCAGGAATTCTCCTGTTTTAAAAGCCCGGCCTGCAAAAACCCGCTGCCCTTTAAGTTCAAGGTATGGATGAAGTTCCGGGGAAAGATCCATTGGCTGTCGCTCCATCATAGTCTCCTGCTAATAATGGCATCAATGCGCTTTAGTTACCTTTACAGGAGTTTTATCCAAACTTTTCGCTGCCGGGGCCCGTCAAATTCGCACAGAAAAACCCCCTGCCATGTTCCCAGGCACAACCTGCCTTCAGACACAATCACCTGTTGAGAGGGGCCAATGATTGAAGATTTAATGTGGGCATCTGAATTTCCTTCAAGATGTTGATAGCTCGCCTTTTGTGGAACAATTTTTGATAACATTGCCGTCAGATCATGAATGACATCTGGATCGGCATTTTCATTGATTGTCACCCCGCAGGTCGTATGAGGGACAAAGATTAGACAGATTCCGTCCTTATAGCTATTGTTAGCAATGACCTTCTTGACCAGGGGGGTGAGATCGATCATCTCTTCTCTTTGTGAGCTCTTTACTTGAACTTCCACGTATTTTTCCATAAATTAACCCCTTTCTTCCCAGCGCTTAAGTTGTTCCAACCCATTACTGCCCTGTGCCCTGGCTCAACGGTAGTTTTGCCCAGGAGAAACCAGGCAGTAATGCACGGCTACCAAAACAGGGAATGCCTTTTCGCGGTCCCGTGATGTTCAGGTAGCGGTGCTCAGGAAAATGTTTATAACAGCAATATTTTTTCCGCTTTACAAAAGCGCTAAAGTTGGAGTATAAATAGTAAATTCTCTCTTGTTCATTCGCCTCTTCACTCATAATCTCCTGCAAAACCCGGGCTGTTGTTGGCCGCGGTTTTACTTTATAAAACTCGACAATTTGACAAAAACTAGCTCAATGCCTATAATTAGAAAGAGAAACAAGCCCGATAAAATGATCATATTTATTTTGCTGGCAAAGTTAAAGGGGAGTAGCCAACACCCAAGGGTGCTGGTGGGCGTCAACATGCTGGCTGTTCTTCAGCCTGGCCCCACCGTTGATATATCCAGATCAACTGGCGAGACTTTTGACGCGGTTATACCCGTGTTATAAGTCTCGCATTTTAATTTTAGGAGCAAATATTCCTTTTCCGCTCCCAGCTCCTTTTGCCAGGGCGGCAAAGCGCTATAATCCAATTCAAAAGATATGCGTTGAAAGGAGAACAATTCATGTCAATAATGTTTGGGGCATTTCTAATGATTTTTCTGGCAGAGATGGGCGATAAGACACAGCTTCTGGCTTTCAACCTGGCCACCCGTTACCGGCCCAGTGTTGTTCTTTTGGGCGTGTTTTTTGGCACCCTGGTCAATAACGGGACTGCCATCTTCATCGGGACAATGTTAGGGGAAAGGATCAACATGGAAATTATCACCCTGGTTTCCGCCCTGGCATTTTTAGGCTTTGGCACCTGGACCTTGTTCGAGCGAAGTGAAAATGACCCGGAAAAACAAATAACCGCAAAAAGCGGCCTGCGTGCATTTTTTTCGGTTTTTTCCCTGTTTGTCATTTTGGAAATGGGCGACAAAACTCAGATCGCTTCAGCTGTTTACGCAGCCCGGTACGATGCCCCCTTTTTGACGCTGGGCGGGGTGTTGGCAGGCATGCTGTTGGCCGATGCCCTGGGAATATATCTGGGACACCGGCTGCAAAACGCTGTCTCCACCTTTGTGTTGAAAATAATTTCCAGCGGCATGTTTTTTATCCTGGGGACACTTAATTTCTTATCTTCAGAAATAATCCCTGCCAGATACAACCTGCTTTTAGTGCTTTTTTTCGCTCTCGTATTAAAGTTCTTTTTCGCCCGCCTGAAACGGGAAAAACAGGAGGCTAACCTGTGAAGTCACCAGCTTTCTATTCCTCTATTTTTTTTTGCTGACTTTTATCCCGAACAGTGGTTATACCCTCCCAAGTTGGGGCTGACAAGTTGGGACTGACATGAATAAACACTTCGTCCACATGTTCAATTTGTTCCATGATGGCCTCTTTTGCAGATATAGCCAGCCCGTGCCCTTCTTCTACAGTCATCTGGCCATCCACAACAATTACTAAATCAATGATAATGGAACTTCCATACTTGCGGACTTTAACCTCCCGCACCTGTTTTACCCCCGGAACACTCTCCCCGCAGGCGCAGATTTCATCACAAAGCTCCTGGTCAGGAAGAGCATCGATCAACTCATCCACGGCTCCCCGCAGTAATTTAAAGCCAACCCCAATGACAAAAAAAGAAACCAGCGCTGCCAACAGCGGGTCCAGGATGGGGTAACCGGCCCTGGCTCCCAGTATGCCGGCCAGAGCCACCACGGAACTAAGGGCATCGAGCCGGTGGTGCCAGGCATCTGCTGAAAGGACTGTACTTTTTATCCTCTTTGCCGTAAACATCACATAGTGATAGGATAGTTCTTTAATGATGATCGAAGCAAGTGCAGCCCAGACAGCTATTTCATGGGGAATTATAATGACCCCTTTGGAAATCTGGTTGTACGCAGAAACCAACATACCTACCCCGGCACCGATCAAAACAATGGACACAATTTTTGCAGCAACCGATTCAATCTTCCCGTGACCATAAGGATGGTTCCAGTCCGCGGGCTTTTTGGATAGCTTTAAGGCAACCAAAACTCCGCCGGTAGTTAAAACGTCAGACAAGGAATGAATTGCATCGGCCACCAGGACTGAACTGCTGCCCACTATGCCGGCCACAAATTTGATTAAGGTTAAAAAACCATTTATTAGAAGAACATGAAAACAGACTCGTTCCCCACTTACTTCCTTTTCACGGCTGAGCGAGGGCGCATTTTCCTGAGCCCGATCTTTAACTGGGTCGTTTAATGGCTTTTTCTTTTTCATCTGTCTCCTCTTCAACAACTTATTCACCAGAGCCGTATCAAGCAACTCATTTTATTATTTAATTATAACATTATAACATGTGTCTCCAAAAAAAACTCGTTAAGTATGGGGACGATTCTTTTACTTCCGAAGTGAAACAAAGGACCGCAAGGGAGGTAAAACTGCACTTTTTATCCTTTTGCGCTATCCTTTTTTTTTATAGTAGGTTTCAAAACCATTGTTTACCATGGTGCTTCCACCGGGAACTTGAACCAAAACCAGGAAAGCACTCAAGAGGTCAACAGAAGATGCCAGCGCATTCAGCATTACAAGAAAGGCAATAATTCCAGTCAATAGACTGAAAAAACCCAAAACAACAGGCAGCAGTACCGACAAAAGAATAAAGGGGACTATACTGATGACAAGAAACCTGTTTTTTGTCATTTTCTCCGTGGTGAAAACAAAACCACCCCAGGGGCGAATACCAAAGCAAGTATTGTCTGATCTGGGGAAACCGGGTATCAAGGCAGCATGCAGCAGTTCATGCAGGAAAATCATGACATATGCATAAAGGATATAATCGAACCTTATGTTTATATCAACAGTCCCTTGTTCTATCAAACCTTTCAATGATTCAACAAAAACATTGTCGTATTGGGAAATGATTGAATAACCAACCATGCCCGCCAGGATCATAAAAGGAAGAGAAAGCACAACAGCGGCCAGAAAACTGGAAGGCTCTTTTATTTTTTCCCATCCGTCGGCCATTAAAGACTCTTTTAAATTTTGGTCAGTGGGCGGAATCTTTTTCACGTATTTCATGGGCACTTAACCTGGAATCCAGATCTTCTTGGCCTGGATTACCTGGGTCCCGCCTTTAAACCGCAACATTTCTGCTGACTTTGTGAAAAAAATCAGTCCACGGAACCCAGCAAGATACTGGTAGTTTTTTTTCAAAAACCCTCCCTGGCTCACCACTACCAAGGGCTTTTCTTCCCGGTCAAGTAGTGCCCTGAAGTCTTCTGGTTCCACCTCTACTATGGCCCCCGATGCTTTGATCGCCTGGGCGACAACCGCCCCCGCAGCAGCTGCTGCAGCTGCTCCTCCGGCTGCTCCGCCAGCACTCATTTTATACACCACCTGTCGTTATGATTTTAACCTTTAAGATCTTCTTTAAACTTCCACCGCAGACCCTGGCAAATGCCAACAGTACACAAAGTAGCGTTTTTGTTAATATCACATGTGGCGATCAACAAAAATATGGCTTAATGGCCCTGAGAATTTTAGGTACAAACTGAAAGGGTACCGGACCGGCTGTGATCTGGCTGACATCTCCGGCCAATAAAACATCCAAAGGGGGGCAGTAGAAGAGCCATGAACCGGTTGCTCCGGAATGCCCGATAAATTCAGGGAAAGGGCGAAATGGAGTCATGCTGCGGGGAACCAGCATGCGCATCATGCCCAGGCCGTACTCGATGGGCCAACCGGGACCCACGGGGCTGATGGAGAAGCCAAAACGGTTCCATTCTGCATACATGAGTTTAACGGTAGCTGGATCATCAAAAAGCTCGCCGCGAAGCAGGGCCCGCATAAATACCAGCAGCTCGCCGACAGTGCTGAAGGGATCTTTAAAGGAGGCCATGGCTTGAGGAATATTCAGAGGTCTTTCTTTATACCAGACAAAGGCAGTGGGTGAAACAGGGCCGGCCGGCACCATCCCCGGGTGGAAAGTATGTTGCAGGCCCAGGGGCTGATAAAACATCTCCTGAAACACTTCATGCAGGGGCTGCCCGGTAATTTCCTCGATGATGGCGATTAAAAGCTGGTAATTCGTGTCGGAGTAGCGGACCTTCTTATTCTTTGCTTCCAGCGGTTGAGGAGGGAAGAAGGGAGCATTGACATCCTTTACAATCCCAAGAATTTCTTCCAAAGACCATGACATATCGCCTTGTTCAAGGATATTATCGAAGAGGGTTTTTTCATTTTTCCTGCGGATAATAATGTAATCCAGCAGGCCCGAAGAGTGGCCCAGCAGGTGCAGCAGGGTGATCTTCCCGGTGTAATCCACGCCCTTTAGCCGGTGCAAACCATTAATGAGACCACCAGGCAGGTAAGCCGACATAGATTGTTCAATAGAGAGCCGCCCCTGTTCATGGAGCTTTAAGATGGCCGCAGCGATATACAGCTTCGTGATACTGGCAATCCAGAAAGGGATTTCAGGTGTCATGGATGTCCCATCCGGACGGGCTATACCTTCAGCTCCCGACCATTTAAACGTTCCGTCCATACTCTCAACGGCTGCAACAGCATGATTGATATGCCTGGCTGCCGCCAGGCGTTGTAACTTCTGCTGCAGGACCATTTCCAGCTCGTCAGTTTTGGTTCCCATGCCTTATCCTCCCCATGTGAATTGGCTATAACTTCAATTATTCCTTCACTGTTACTTCGACTCCCCCCATAAAAGCTCGGCCATAGATTATTACCAACGCTCCGCCGTCTTCTCTTCCTTCCTGCCTAAATGAGGAAGAACCGATAATACCCCCGCTGCCTTCTCCCATGAACTCTACTCCTCCCAGAATAGCAGTCCCATCACATACGACCGTGAGGTTGGGAGGAACGATAATATCTATACCCCCCATCACGGCTGTACAGCTCAACAAATACTCTTTTTCCTCTATCTCTGCTCGGCGGAGGTCCAGATCGATTCCTCCCAAAAAAGCCCAGTAGTTAGCGCTTTCCAGTTTCCATTTCCCCTTTGTCCTATCCACCCCGCCCAGAAAGGCAATATTATTTTTTCCCTTGGAAAGGGGGCCTTTTACCAGGCTTATTCCTGCCAAAATAAGTACTACAGGCCAGAATATTTTCCAGAAATCGGCCATATCGAAATCCAAAAAACCCATATTCCTTCCTAATAGCACAAGCCCGACAACCAGCAAGACACCCCCTGAGATCAAGTTGCCTCTGCTTCTGCCCCTCGCTGCTAATATATTTGCTCCCCAAAGCAGCAACAGCAGCGGCCAGTATGTTCTCACAATATTTCCGAGATCGATTTCTGTAACGCCAAAATTGTTTAAAAGTACAATAATTCCCAATACAATTAGCACACCACCAATCCACCAGTTGCTTTTTGACATTTTTCCACCCTCTCAACTATTATTTATTTCTTGCTCAGAACTGCTGAGACCTGTCAAATTTACTTTTAGCAAAACTTAATTTAATAAGTCCGGAAAAGCTCCTTAAATTGTCCATTTCGCTAAGCATATATTATTTTAGAAATCCGACCTTTCCCAGAGTTGAATCTGCGTATTAGTATAACCCTGGGAATACAATGCCTGCGGCAGCCATAAACTCCAGTAAATGGCAAATGTTAACAGTGCAAATGATGCGATTGGATATTTAACAGCAAATCTCAAAATAATCTTTCCTTTATGTTAGTATAAAATGTTTTTGTGTTTAGCTTGCTGGGCAATCTTCGTCCAAAGGAAATATTTGTTACTTCAAGCTGCCCTGCAGTCATTAACGTCCGTTAAAGCGCGGGTTGCGCTTTTCCGGGAAAGCGGCCGCTCCTTCACTGTCCATAAAAAACCGCCTGCGGCGACCAGCACCGCCACCCCTTCAGCAAATGCCGGGGTGATCCAGATGCCGGTAGCTCCCCACCAGGCGGGAAACAGGGCCAATCCTAATACCGGCATCAACAAACCCCGGGATACGGCCACCGAAAGGGATTTTCCGGCCTGTTCCAGGGCAGTAAAGTAGACAGATCCCAGCATGGCAGCGGGCATGAAGAACATGGACCAGCGAACCAGCCAGGCCACTTCCAAGGTCAGCGCCAGGGCTTCCGGATGTTCCGGAAGAAACAAAGCGGCCATGGGCTCTGCTTGCCACCCCATCAGGAAAAAGACGACAGCCCCCACCCCGGTGCACAATGCAGCTACACGCCACAACGCCCCTTTGACCCGCCGGTGCTTACCCGCCCCGTGATTATAGCTAAATATGGGCTGAGTCCCGTTGCATATGCCGACAACCACCATCATGCCCAGCATCATCAGGTACTGAACCAGGGCATAAGCGGCCACCCCCAGGTCTCCCACATGGATCAGGATCATGCGGTTGAAAAGAAAGATCGTTACGCCGGTTGCCAGGCTGTTGAACAGTTCCGATGAACCGTTCACCACCACGGCCCAAAGGTTGGTTCGGTTTATTTCCGGCTTGGCAAAGCAGAGTCCCGGTTGGTTACCCAGAGTTTTCTTCAGGAAGTAAGCGGCAAAAATTAGCGCCCCGATGCTCTGGGAAAGCCCGGTGGCCAGGGCTGCACCCGTAATGCCAAATTCCAGCACAAAAAGGAAAAGATAGTCCAACCCAATGTTCAGGAGAGCACAGGCTGCCATGATTCCGCTGGCCAGGTTGGGCCGCCCGTCATTACGAACGGATTGCTCCAGTATAAATACGAGAATCATGAAGGCAAAGAAAGGCAGCAATCCTTTCAAGTACCCGCCGGCAAAGAAGCCCAGCTGACCCGACGTTCCTAAAAGCACCAGGATTTGAGGCATCAAGCCCAGTGATGCCAAGCTCCCAACAATCCCCAGCCCGATACCCAAAGTGACAATCAACCCAAGGACCCGGCTGGCCTTTCGGCTTTCCCCCGCTCCCAGCAGCACAGCAATACGGGCATTTCCACCCACCCCGATCATAACCCCCAGTCCGGCCAGCAGGGCTAAAATGGGGTATAAAATGTTCACGGAAGCCAGCGCTTCCGGGCCCAGGCTGCGTCCCACCATGATGCCGTCAGCGATCTGGTAAAAGGCCATAAACATCATGGAGGCCACGGCCGGCAGTGCATGCTTGCGAATCAATCTTCCCAGGGGATGGGTAAGAAACTCATCCCGCGTCTTGTTTGCCTCTTTTCCTGCTTCCTGTCCCGGAGGTAAAAACCCTTGCTGTTCCATTTTTCTTTTCTCCTTCACCTTTTCTCTGGTATGCGTTTTCTTTCCGTTAACCGGACCGCTTGAGGATGCGATCCACCACCTGCAGCAACGCTTCAGATGCACAGCCTAGTTCCTGCCGATCCGCTGCCGGCAGGCTTTCCAAATATTCCTGGAATTTGTCCAGTAAATGCTTCTCCGCCCGGCGAAGAAGCTCTTCACCCCGGGGGCCGAGGCGCAGCAAGACCCGCCGGCGGTCTGCCGGGTCAGGCAGGCGTGAGACGATACCCTGCTCCACCAGTGAATTAATCATCACGGAAAGGCTTGAGGAAGAGATCATCATGCTTTGAGCCAGGTCTTTCAGGCTGCTGTCCGGCTGCAGGCTGAGCTCGAACATAACCATGAAACGTTCCTCTGTAATGTTCATATCCTCTACCAGCTCCGGCATCCAGGAAACCAGGGTCCTGCGGGAAAACAGTGACAGTGTGTTGAGCAGCATCATCATGCGTTTAGCTTCATTTTTGGCAGGGTCGCCGGGTGAATATTCTGTGCTCACAAGAAACACTCCCTTCGTTTTGCTGTCTAATAATTATTATATATAATAGTTTTAATTTAAAACTATTTTACTCCATAACTATTGGCCTGTCAATATGTTTTGTGCATTTTTATTATATTATTTCAAAAAAAAAGCCGGGTTAACAGTTGTTAAACCCCGGCAGTATTTTTAACACGCTGGTCCCCACCCAGCTACTCTGCTTTTATCAGTATGGCATAACCACTCACCTCTGTCCCTATTACTTTCTGCTCAAAATTTTGTCAAAGCGGCTATCCATACAAACACTAATATCTGTTGTTACAAACTTCCCATCTTTAAAAAGGCAAAAAACTGTTTGCCCACACCTCTTTTAAAAGATATCAGGACATCATGTTAGTTTCGTTTCCCCGAGAAGGTGCCATGGGGCTGGATCAGGGTGATCGCAGATGCTTCCTTATTCTTCTCATCCAGCTTAAACTCCACTGCGTAGCCGGGCAGTCCTTTTACTTCAAAGCGCAAACCACCCACAGGTTCCAGGTTCCAGTCCGGCTTGTTGTTTTTAGTTTGCTGCTGCAATGTTGACTGAACACCCACATGTTTGCTTTGCTTGCTTTTTATTCGTTTTGGTTGACTCAACCTTTCATTTGCAGTATACTGTTATAAAGCGCATTAATTGTTAACGGAGGTGAGCTCATGGTTGAAAACAAAGAGCTTGTTACAGCCCAGGCGCTGGCAGATGCCCTGGGACTTTCCGTGGAAACTATCTGGAAGTACACCAGGGAGAATAAAATACCATACATAGAGCTGGGCAGCAGGCAATACCGTTACAATCTTCAGAATGTAATTCAAGCCCTTTCAAGTTCAAGCAGCACAATAGCCAGAGAAAATTATTCCCAATACCAAGCCGACAACGAAAAGCCCTTTACCTACCAGGACTACCTACAGCTGCCGGATGAACCCGGTTACCGCTATGAAGTGCTTGAAGGCATCCTGGTAAAAGACCCGTCACCCAATGTAATGCACCAACGCGTTTCCCGCAGACTCCTACGGATCCTGGAAGATTATTTCTGGAGCGTTGATCCTCATGGAGAAGTATTTAACGCCCCCCTGGACACAACTTTCGGCGAAATTAATGTAGTCCAGCCGGATCTTTTCTACGTCTCAGGAGAGCAGAAAACCATCATCCGGGAAGCCCGCATTGACGGATCTCCTACACTGATCGTCGAAATCCTTTCTCCCTCCAGCCGCCGCAAAGACCGGCTGCAAAAAATGCGTATTTACCAAAGAGCCCAGGTCCAACATTACTGGATCGTGGACCCCGAGGAAAAAACCCTGGAATGCTTTGCCCTGCGGGAGGGAACATATGCAGTGGTAGCCAACGGTATGGACGAAGATGAGGTCGAGCACCCTGATTTTGTAGGACTCACAATTCCGCTAAAAGATGTGATGGCATAAGCCAGGCGGAAACTCGAAATCCAGTTTTGCCGTATTAATACTTATGACCTTCAGCTCATTAACAACAACTTTTCTTAAAATATCCCCAAGCTTATCTTTACCGGCTGCCAAAGCTTTCACCTTAATGCCGGGTCCAGCTGGACTCCATAAATGGCTTTTCGCCGGGCCTTAGCTTTATATTCGCCGTCCATTGGTAGGTTTTAGGCCAATCACTAAATAACCTGACTGCTTTAAAAAGGAACTTAAGAAAAAGAGTGTCGGGCTTTGGCTCCCACCCACCTCCGGGGTGCATTCTTATCTGGATCTCATCACCCTCCCGGGAAAGATGGTAGGTCCCACTGATTTTGCCTGCCGATTCCTTGTTTGCCTTGCGCAGGGACAGGTGTCAGGTCCCATTTGGTTTTCTTTCATAATTCTACCCGAAGTTGCGGGGTGACAGGGTATCCGTCCCAAGGACAAAGTTCGACCTTTTTAATAAAATCCCCAGGCCGAGCAGAGCAGTGGATGCTGCCTGCTTTGGAATCACCAGGCCCAACTCTGTAAAGGGGCGACGATCCAAAAAGCGTGCAAGCATAATTCCCCAGAGTGGAATATGCGTAGGATAAAAAGAACATGAACCTGGACATCTTTGGTTGCCTGATCAAACCTTCCCTGCATTAATTACTGTTACTACGACCTCCCGGGTTTTCCGCGGCCCATCAAACTCACACACAAAGATGTTTTGCCAGGTAGAAAGACCGATTTCACCGTTCATAACTGGAATTGTTTCACCCGGCCCGATCAGCCCGGCTTTTAAGTGGGCATCGCCATTTCCATCCTGCTGATCGTGCTGCCAAACACCCTGGGGAATTATTTTCCTGAGAAATGCTACAACGTCTTCCTGCACACTTTCATCCCAGTTCTCCTGGATCATGATTGCTGCCGTCGCACCCCGAACATAGATATTCACAAGCCCGTTTTTTATTCCGGCCTCTTTCACCACTGATTGAACGTCTGAAGTGATATCATAAAGGGCTTCTCTTTTGTGCGTTTTTAATAGAATGGTTCTCTGCAATTTGACTCCCCCTCCTTTGGAAAAAATGACTTTATTTGCTGGTTTCTTTCTCAAAACGAAAACTCCTTCAATACCCAATGGGAGGGAATTACATGTTGCGGAGGTAGTAATACGCAGGAAAGGGAAGCCCAGGTCTCATGCTTCAGGCAGCCTGGCTCTCATGGGTTTCATGTAGCTACTGGAGAGCTGGTATTTGTTTCTGAGCCGGTTCACCATGGCGTAAAGCCCGGCCTTGTAGGCCTTGGTGGCGCCGCCCGTTTTGTAAAGCGTTTTGTAGCTTTCTATATGTTGGGGATAATGGGCCTGCAGGAAATGAAAAAAATGGCTGCGGGTGTTCCCTTTTAAGTACAGGGTGCCCGGAAGCACGTAGTCAACGCCGCAATCACGGGCCAGGGCAAACATGCTCTCGAAGTTTTCTTCCGTATCGGTGATGAGCGGGATAACCGGCATCACGTGGAGTCCAATGCTGGCATTGGTTTTTCGGAACTCTTTCAGTGTCTGGAACCTCTCCGCACTGTCTGCCGACGCGGGCTCTAACTCTGCGCGGATGGATTCATCCATGACCGTTACCGTCGCCGCGATGTTGATGTACGTTATTTTTGACAGCCGGTCGATCAGGTCATAATCCCTCAATACCAGGCT
Organism: uncultured Desulfovibrionaceae bacterium; assembly: GCA_964581355.1. Taxonomy (GTDB): domain Bacteria; phylum Bacillota; class Dethiobacteria; order DTU022; family UBA8154; genus CAZOOA01. The sequence continues at coordinate 20,009 of CAZOOA010000043.1, forward strand.
TGATTTTGTCGATATAATAGCGGGGGTTTTGTACTTGATGAGCAGTTTCAGAATTTCGGGCATAAGCCGGTAGCGAACCTCTGCCGGCTGGTAACTGTCGGTGACCCCACCGATATTGATCACATCGCCTTTCCATTTTTCGGACCTAAGCTCTTGTTCCAGCAGGTCGACGATGTTGGTCTTGACAAAGATCTCTGAGAAATAATCCGCCGAATTCAGGTACGTGTGGGAGTAGAGGGCATAACAGTAACGGCAGCCGTGCTCACATCCCCTGTAAATATTCAAATCCCAGCTGTAGGGTATTTTTCTTTTTAACCGGTAAAGTGCGCTTTCTGCCTGCACTTCCGTGTATGTGACCCGTGCATCCACGATCAGATTCCCCCTAACAGTACCTGAAATCTCTCTGAGCGGAGCAGCCCCTGCAGGCTTAAAATACCAGCTATTCTGCCAATGCCAGGGCTGTGCCATTGCTTTTCAAAAAAACTGGACATAAAGAAAGAAGGAAGGAAAATGCCAAATTCCTCAGACAGCACCGAGGAGTAAATCGGACCACAGCGGAACAAAACACCGCTGTAATAATGGAAGGGCTACCCCACGCCACCCAAACTCCTCTACAGGCCCCAATACAAGCATGAATAATCGCCACATTATAAGCATGACAATAAAAATCACAAGCAAAATTGGTAAAATAGTTAAAAATTCCAATGATATCACTTCCCTATAAATAATTTCAACTATTGGAAAGTCAAAAACCTTATATTTCAAGACCTGACCCCATTTTTGCCCATTTTTGCCCATTTTTGCCCTGTAAATTCATCATAAGTATATCATTCCTCTGCACATTTGAATATATTTTTGCAGGGCTTCTGTTAAAAGACTTCAGCTTTTCTCCTTAATTGGTTCTTAAGTTGGTTCCTACATAACAATATTATATTGACGATACTGTGCGACACATAGTATGCTTGTGACGGAAGGATGATGGTATGACTGAAATGGAAGAAGTAATCCAAAACCTAAGTATGGAACTGCGGAGAGGAACACGGGCCAGATTACACGGTCACTGAAGAAGATGTGCTGGAAGTCCTGGAGGCTCTTGGCAGTCCCCGGGAAGTGGCTTCCAATTACTTGTCCCAGCGAAGGTATCTGATCGGGCCGAAACTCTTTGATACGTATACGATGCAAATTCCTGCTACTACTATCTTAGAACTTAGAATTCCAGACCGGCAGATGAATATGCGTTTTCACAGTTCTCCCCACCATTGGTGCCTGCGAATGCCGAAGCGGTGCAATTATAATATGTTATCATCAGTAGGAGGAAATTACATGTTGCGGACACCGAAATACCCTTTTTGGAAGCCATTTTTTGCCTTGTCCCTTTTAGGGCTGGTGGGAGTATTCTCCCTATTATTCACCACCCTTCCCCAGTTGGATCACATCCTGGCACTCCAGCCGGAGCTGGCGGAATTACCATTTTCATTACTTGTGATCATCTTGCTCCTGCAGCCATTTATCCTGCTTCTCCTTGCAAACGTACTGGGGTGCCTGATTGCACCCAGGGTAGGTCTTTTATCATTTACCTATGAAAAGGCTGCTTTTGGAACTCCGATTCTGACACGTTTGAAACCACAGTTGATCCTGGCGATGGCTTCTGGCCTGATATTTGCAGTAGCTGTCGTGGTACTGGATCAGGCTTTCATGCCTTTCATGGGGGAAGAATTCGCCGAAATGGCAGCCCAGGAGGTTAACCTTCTCGCCCAATTGGGTATGGGTATGTTGTATGGGGGTATTACCGAAGAACTGTTGCTCCGTTGGGGAGTAATGTCCTTCCTGGTGTGGCTGGGATGGAAATTGCTTGGACGTTCCAGTCACAGTCCCTCCAGGCTCATTGTTTGGATGGCAATTATTCTTTCTGCTATCCTTTTCGGGATCGGGCATCTTCCGGCCCTGGCAACAATGGTTCCCCTTAACACAATCGTTGTTGTTCGAACCATCTTTCTTAATGCAATAGGCGGGCTCATTTTCGGCTGGCTTTTCTGGCGCTACAGCTTGGAGGCCGCTATAGTAGCTCATGCTTTTGGTCATGTAGGTTTTTTTGTCATAAGGCTACTGTCTTTAGTTTTCACCTAATTCAATAGAATTTTAAGTTGTGTATCAATAGAACGCCACATTATAAGCATGACAATAAAAATCACAAGCAAAAAGTAGGGTAAAACCATGAAAATAATTGATAAGCCACTAACCATTTAAACCAACCCCCTTTTCTGGAATAGCATTCACTAATCCAGTTATTTTCTCTTCTTCTGCCGGCTTCCATTCTTTTTAGCAAGCTGTAGATTAGGGTCTACCTCACATATGTGCCAAGTTGCCAGACCAATATCTCTCATTTTATCCTCTCCCAGGACGAATCCATCTGGAGGTGGCTCTCCTGGGTTTCGTGAACCAGGGCCATCCACCGGTATGACTTGGGCCAATTCCTGAATAACCCGACTACGGTGTAGAGGAGCCGAATACCCAACCTCTCCTTTTCGGGGATCCAACCCCCGGAAGGGACCAAAATAATCTTGAGTTCGTCGTCCACCCGGGTGGCAGTGTAGTTGCCCCGAATCTCTCCCAGGGACGGATCTCCCTTTATTGAGAAGTCACCTGATGCAGAAAGGCCTTCAAAGACCGAGAGGTTGGGAAAAGCCGGCTCAAAGGAAAGGCGGACATAGCGTCCGTCAGCCTCCCGCTGAATAGCCTTGAGTTGGGGGGTCTCGCCCAGGTAATCTACCTCGTAGATGGTATCTTCTCTAATCACCCGCTCCTCCCCATTCACTACCAGGGTGGGGACAGGACCCTTAAAGGCCGGATTAAAAAACATGACCAGTGGATCGGGAGTATAGCGGGTAAAGTACATGATAGTCCAGTCGATAGGGAAAAAAATGACATCGGGGCGGTGGGAACGACCATCAATGGTAATGGAGATCTCGGTCCCTTTCCGCCTAACGAAATAAAAGTCGTGGAGCATAAGGATGGGCATGGCCGAGGGGTTCTCGGAGCCCTCTCCGACCGGGGCGAGGAAACCAAAAGGCCGCGGTGCCTTCTTGTTCCGCTCACGAATCTCAAACTCGATGAGCCGCCCCTGCAGATCCTCGAAAGAGAAGTGCGCTTCCATGCCGGACGCACCCACGGTAAAGAAGGAGTCACTGAAATCCCTGGGAACCATATGAGCCAACCCACCCACGCAGACGTCATACCCGTCCGGGTCCAGTCGCAGCTGAGGGTCATGGAAGACGTCCACCTTTCCATCAACACGCCAGCCGATGACCAGCTGCCCGGTCCCTTGCAGATCGTCATCAAAACGCTGCGCCTCAAAAGCCGAGTAAACGGAATCGGGATCCTGCTCGAAGGTCAAGAAAAGCAGGGCCTCCATGGGGGTGATGGACATAGAGAAAGGAATAGGAAGAAGTGTGCCCTTTTCCGCTGCAGCAATTCGGTTTTCTTTATTTTTGAACATCTTTGTATATTTCTTAAAATCTTGATCCAACCTTTACTAATCCCCCTTTCCAACTGTGTCTATTTTTGATTATAGCTAATGTTGGCCGGCTTGTAACCTGCTAAAAGTTGTGTTTGCCTAAATTACCGAAAAAACCTGACCCTTACGACCTTCAACTTCTTTTTTCATATCCATAAGGGTCGCCATCTGCTGCGTGATAAAATGAGTTTTTGAATCAGGAGAACCATTTCGCCACCTGAAACAAGAAAATCAGGAGGCTGACCGGTAAGCCGTCCGGCCTCCCCCATGCCAAATTTCAAGAACAATTACGGCTTTATCACCGCTATCTAGATGGTTTCTGCCTCCATTACCCGCCAACTGATGGCACTAACCGTATTTTCCAGGCTCATCCGGCTAACAATCTGCTCCAGGAAACTGCGGCTTTGGCTGGAAGCCAGCAAATCGGCGTATACTTCCACCTTATCGGGCTCATCCAGGTGTTCACTAGCAATAGAAGTCAAGGCTGCCGGACCTCCTGTTAGCATGTGCAGCAGCAGAGAACGGATATGACCTTCATCTTCTTCTTTGCAAACGAGGTGGATACGATAAGTAAACTCCAGTTCATCGCTGCTTAAACTGTTCCGGTTAATCTTCTATTGCCGCCCATGTCCATGATCACAGGAATAAAGATAGCTACTGCAGCAATGGCTTCCAGGGTTTCCATCAGGGCATCACCTCCTCAAAAAAATGACGGCTCCGAAGAGCCGTCATTAGGAATTGCAAAAAAGCAAAATAACTGGAACGCATGGGCGAAAAAAACCCACTTATCCCCGACTCCTCGTCCTGGCTTTGGCACTAAGCGACGTAAATCCATAGACCCGGATGGAGCTTATAAAATATCTTATATTTCAAGACCTGACCACAGCGCACACTGTCGGTAAGCAAAAGGTTATGAGTAAATCAGAGAAATTATCAGTGGGATCAGGAGATCAGTTTCATTTTGCGGGCCAGGGCTACGGCCTGCAGCTTGCCTTTAACCCCCAGTTTCCCGTAAATATTGCTGGCGTGCCACTTGACCGTGCCGGGGGAAAGGTAAATTTTCCCGGCGATCTGCTTGTTGGAAAGTCCCTGGCTGAACAGTTCAAGGATTTCCAGTTCTCGAGGACTCAAGTCTTCAATCAATTCCTGGTAATGCGGTTCACCAGCCCCCATGGCCTCAAGTATTTTTTCCCGGGCACTTTCCCGGGCAGCTTTTTTTTTGGCATGACCTGTTGCCTTTTTACCACCATCTCCCTGGAAAAACCGTTCTTCAACAGTGGCCTGTTCCTCTGCAGCAGGCATTTGGCTGTATATACTGTGGGCAAACTCAGCCAGTTCCGGGGAAGCTGTAAAAGCATCAGGATCTTCGTTGCCCAACAAGCGGGCATAAACGGGGGCGAGCCCCATTTTTTCGTCAAGATACACCTGGAAG
>CAZOOA010000044.1:0-24568 GCA_964581355.1 uncultured Desulfovibrionaceae bacterium
AGGCAAATGCCTTTCTCTGGTCTGCGCAGTTTTTTCGAGAAGCAGGAGCATGGAAAGGGTAAAGATAATATTGATACTAATGTTGATTCTGAAAGTAGCCATTTAAAGACAATTTATTGTCCAGTGAATCTTTTTTATCTATCTTAAAAAGGATAGCACAAGAGAGGATGATATTTTTTATGGGTTCTTTTACAGCACAACTGATTATCGGTCACCCTCATCCTAACCATGGGGGAATTAATCCGGATAAGTTAATCTATCTTTCGGAAGGAAGTATACTGCCGCCTGGCAGCCGGATGCCAGGTTGCTGCAAGACGGAGAAACGCGGAAGAACAATAGGCCACTATGTATGGCCCTTAGCATTCACTCAAGCATCCCAAACAGAGGCTTCAAACTAAAATAATCCAGCGCCTGGTTTACATCATCCATGTTGTAGATCTTTTTCTCCAGGCAGAATTGAATAACCAAATCGAAGGTTTCACTCTCAGACAAAGAGTAGCCGGCAGAGCCCAAAAGCTTGTCGGTTTCTTTTTTATCCAGTTCGAGAGCTATCGCCAGGGCGATAACTGTATTCCTGCCTGGCCTGTAACCGGATTTGGAGCGTATCTTAGAAAAGTGCCTGCGGTCAACGCCAGCTTTTTTATAGATGTCTGCATCACTGGCATTTTTAGCATCGATGTAATCAAACAAGACTTGCTGAAATGATGGTTGGCGGGTTTTCTCAACATATTCTTCAACTTCACTGATGTGCGGGCTATAAGCTAATGGTTTAGAATGGTCAACAGCAGGTTCTTCCACAATAATGCTTTCACTTAAAGACAGATTGTCGTCCCATCGCCTTTCTACATAGTCCCGTAATTCCAGCAACAACTTTTCCCCAAGCACACTGACCACCTCCGTAAATGTCGCCTCGTGGGCGACCAAATTTAGGAAGAACTCAGGTATAATTATACCATGAATAAAACAAGTTGAAAGGATGATAAGAATGAACAAGAATCTGACGGAGATCATTTTCCTGCTTGACCGGAGCGGCTCGATGTGTGGTCTTGAAAGCGATACCATCGGAGGATTTAACGGGTTCATGGCAAAGCAAAGACAGGTAGACGGCGATACAACCGTTACCGTTGTCCTTTTCGACGACAAGTACGAGATTCTCTGGAATGGTATTGATGTAAGCAGTGCCAGGCTCACGGAAAAGGAATACTACGTGAGGGGCAGAACCGCCCTTTTGGACGCAGTGGGTAAAACCATCCTCGATGTGGGTCGAAGGTTGTCAGAAAAAGATGAAGAAAAAAGGCCACACAAGGTTATCTTTGTAATCACCACCGACGGCCTGGAAAATGCCAGCCGTGAATTTTCTTATGCCAAAGTTAAAGAGTTGATAAAGCGCCAGCAAGACAAATACAACTGGGATTTTATTTTCCTGGGAGCCAACATTGACGTGGCAAAAGAAGCCGACAGCATGGGAATTGCAATTGACAGTTCCTTTAGCTATACTGCATCCGAAGATGGCGTCAAGGAAATGTATTGCATGGTAGATAATTTGGTCTCAGAAAAAAGAAAAGAAGAAAAGAAGAAAGAATCGTAATTCACAATAGGAAAAAACTGTTATATTGTTATCACATAATAGTCAAAGCAAAAAGAATTAGTCAAGATGTGCAGGAACTTCGATAGCTTTCCTTTTTTATATCTTGTAAGAAACGCGGATAATAGTATACAGGTCCGGGATCAACTTTACGAAAATAATCATCCAAAAATCTGTGCAAACGATATGAAACTCGCTGGTGCATGACGTTGGGTGACGGATCTTTTACCAGTATGCCTTCAAGAACCTCGTAACGGTAACCCGGCTCCTCCGGCAGCTCCAGGTAGTCCTTGTAAGTAAACCTTTTACCGCCCGGTTTTATACACCGCCGGCTTTTCTTGAACCGTTGAATATGATAGCGCCTTGATAACATCGGCAAGCCTGTAGCGGTACTGCTTCTTGCCCAGCTCAATATAAGGTATTTTTTTCTCCCTTGTATACCTCCAGATGGTTTCCACGGAAAGGTTCAGGGCTTCGGCCAGGGTCTGGGCTGTTACCAGCTCCTTCTCTTCAGCCATAACATCACCTCCTGCGCTACTATATCAGAATTATACCAGAGCTTCCCACCAATTCACAGCAAACATCTGACATTCTTGTTGATGAACATTTTCCTTTCTGCTATGATAAAAACAGAAAAGAAGGGTCACAATCTATTGTCGTGAGGTTGATACGAAAACAAAGCTGGAGATTTTGAAACAGTACTGGTCGAAAGATCGAAAGGTAACAGACTTGGCGAAAAGATACGGCGTATCCCGGGAATCCATTTATACCTGGGCCAGGGAAGCGGAACAGTTTTTAATAGATTCAGTTCGACAAAAAGCGCCCCGGACCGGGCTTAAATGAACAGGATGCATTGCTTCAGGACCGGCCTGGAGCATGCTCTTCGTAATGATGAATAAACAGGAGGAAAGGCATGAATGGTTTCACATGTAAGTTAATTGAACAGGGTGCCAGGCAGGGAAGTTGCTCTACCTTTTACAGGCGTGGTAAGGGATATTTTTCAGATTTCCGTGAAGACAGGGCCTGTAAAGTAACATTAAAATGGGAAGGCAATGTGCCTAACAGGAAGATAACCTCTGTGCTGCTTTCCAGGCCTGAGGACTATCTCTCCATTTATCAATCGGGCTGTAATTTGTCCTGTCGAAAGTGCCATTCCTGGGAATTCAGCCAGTACAAGACAGGGGACTGGTTTTCCCCGGAAGAAATCGCTAAGGCGGCAGAAGAGTATGCCAGGCAGGTAACCGTTTGGGAGCCAAAAGAAAGGGCGACTTCTGCCCATGCTTCCGACCTTTGCAGCCACTGCGGACACTGTATAACGGAAGAAAGACCCTCATCACGGTGCCCGCAAAAACTGCAACCCGAGCAAATTCTTTTCTCTCCCCAGGGTTTTGGCCCGGCCAGAAATATTGTGGCCTTTACTGGAGGCGATCTGCTCTGCAGCCCGGAATGGTATGGACAATCTGCAGAAAAGATCAAAGAAAAAAACCTGGACCTGCGGGTGCTGCTGGAAACAAATGGCTATGGGCTGACTTCGCAAAACTTGGATTACCTCAAAGGTTCCGGGGTCGATTCGTTTTGGCTGGATATCAAAGCCTGGGATGATGAAATCCATAAAAAATTGACCGGTGTGGATAATCGCTGGATCTTAGGTTTGCCTGAAGAATTGGTCAAAAGGGGCTTCGGCCTGGAAGTGCTGACACTGTATATCCCGGGTTGGGTAGAGGCCGATCAGATCAAACGGATTGCCGGGCTGGTGGCAAGCGCAAATAAGGAAACATATTTCACCATCTTAGCCTTTTTTGGTCAATACAAATTAAAAAATGTTCCCAGCCCAAACCTGGAACAAATGCTGGAGGCTTACCAGGTGAGCAGAGAAGCCGGGTTGCAGAATGTCAGGTTGGGCAACTTGGGGATTTTTTTAAAAAGCCAAAAAGATTATGAAAGATACCAGAAGCATATCCATTGAGGGTTGGCTGCAGGGGAATTCGTGGGTTGTTCCAAGTTGCAAAGGGGAAGGTAAGTATTGAGATCCGGCACCAGTCCCCGAGTACAGTGCCGCAGTAGCGAGATTTTGTTTGTTTTAGATAAATTTCAAGGGCATGTCAAAAGGTTTTTGCGGGTTGAATGTAGAATAATATTACACCTGTCGAAAGCTGCAAACTTTTCAACCTTGCGGTAAGGCAGGAACCTAACATCAGCAGCACATTGCAAAAGCTGACTGCAGAGCGATGTGCAATCAAGGAAAGGAGCTGATTTCGCAATGTCAGGCAGGGAGGAAGTCGTTTTTTCCAGTAAGAGTCTACGTGATGTGGAGGAAATTGGGGATTTTCTCATTCAAGTTGGGCAAAAGCTAAAAGAACAAGGTTATTTCACTATGACCCAGGGAGAAAGACAAATTGAAATCCGTCCGAAGGGGTCGACCAAGCTGGAGTTGAAATACGAAATTGAAGACAAAGGGAAACATGAGTTTGAAATTGAAATTGAGTGGAAGCCCGGCGTTGCTGGAAGTGAAAAAATTGATATCACTTGATCTGATTCAGCAGTAAAGGCATCAGGAAAAGAATTGATCACTTAGCGTTCCATAAAGGAGAAAAACAAGATGTTTAAAATCCTTGTAGCGACCGATGGCTCCAAGCACTCCCAGAAAGTAATTAAAGAGGCTATTGAGGTTGCGCAAGCCATGCAAGCCGAAGTGACAGTGTTAACTGTTGAAGATTGGACAGCTGTAGACAGAGATAGCGGAGCAAAAAGTAAAGAAGCGCTGGATCGGGCTGTTGCAGTTTTCGAGGAAAAGGGTTTTCCTGTGACCCCCTTGTTGCGTAAGGGCGCCAAAAGTCCGGCAGATGTTATTATTGAAGTGGCCAAGGAATTTGAGGTAAATCTTATCATCCTGGGAAGCAGAGGTTTAAGAGGGTTTCAAGATATGCTCCTGGGGGGTGTTAGCAACCGGGTCGTTCAGTTGGCGGATAGAAATGTCATGGTGATCAAGTAGCCCTGAAGAAATGGCAAAGCACATACAGTCCGGCAAAAGGGCTTTATGTGCTTTTTTCCTTGCAGCAACAATAATCGGGTGTTTACCTTTGCGCAACAAATATTAATGGACTACAAAGCATTGGCCGTAAAAAGGGGTAAGTATGTTTGAAAGTGTTTGGTGCAGATTTCAGCGGGGCCAGAGACCCCAGTAAAGGGATTTATTACGCCGAGGGGTTCTTGCAGGAAAACCTCCTGAAGATCAACCGGGTTGTTCATTGTGATGATCGCCTGGATTTGCTGTCGGCCATACACTTCTCCAAAGCACCCTGGGGGCTTGATTTCCCCTTTTCTTTGCCCGTTCAGGCTCAAAGTTCCCTTCAAGTGAATAACTGGGGGGAGCTGTTGGATTTGGCCCTTGACTATTCCCGGGCAGATTTTGAAAGAGTAACCGGCAGCAGTATTACCTCCCGTTGTGAGGGACGGTGCCAAAGTCATTCTATTTGTTGCCGGGTTGTGGATGCTTCCATCGGTTCCTACAGCCCACTCAAAAAGACCAATCCCAATATGCGGGCCATGACATACGCTGGATTAAAGCTGCTATCCTACCTTCGCAGTTTAGGGAACAGGGTTTACCCTTTTGACCCGCTGGATCAAAATCTAGCTCGTGTCTATGAGGTTTACCCTTCCTACACCTGGAGCCAGGTGGAGCTGCCCCGCAGTACGAATGTAGAGCGCTTTACAGGCAGGTTTCAGCAGCGGTACGGCTTCAAAATATCGTTTACCAACTCTTTCTGTCATCCAGAATGCATCGATGCTGCTGATGCAGTGGTTGCCTGTGTAACCCTGGGTTATTCCATGTATCTCTATGGGCTTGACCAAGACTGGAGTCAGCAACATTCCTGGATTGGCAAAAATGAGTGGGAGCATCGTTTTACTGAAGGCATGATTGTGAAATTCTGAACTATCATTGACATCGCCAAACGGTACTATAATAACCTTTTAGGGCCACTGTCGGAGAACTATTCAATACAATTATCAGTGAAATTCAATCCATTGCAGGAAAAATTGAAGCTATCGCCGGGTCAGCAGAAAAAATCGGTGCAGGAAGTGAAGATATCTCTGCAGCGGTTGAGGAACAAACAGCCACCATGAATGAGGTGGCAAATGCAGCCACCGATTTGCAGGCACTGGTTAATGAATTAGATGAAGCGTTGAGCAGGTTTAAGTATTAAACAGGAAAGGGCAACCTTGGATTTCCATGGATTGCTACGTTAACGGCCAATTTTTTTCTCCAGGCGCTGCAGGCGGTGGCGGACTTCGGGTACTTCCGTGGGGCAGCCGCCCATCTGGCGCCGTTTAAGGGCTGCTTCCAGGGCCAGGCGGGTAATGCGCAGGGCTTTCGGGATGTCCTTGAGCCTGTGCTCGTATAGCTTGGCCAGCTCGATATAAGCGGTCAGGTCTTTCTTTCCTTCCTGGATCAAGTGCTCCCAGCAAGCGGCTGATTGCTCCCAGTGCCCCAGCTGCTTGTAGAAAATACCCAGGGTGCGCAGGGCCTTGTTCTGCAGGGTGGGGCTGCCATCCCAGTAAGCCTTCAGCAGGAACCGTTCCGCCTTTTCACGTTGGCCTGCCTTGTCAAACAGCATTCCCATGGTAAAACAATCCTGGGGGAGAGCGTTATCCAGGTAGTCTTCCTGTTGAATTTTCCCCATTAAACCCAGTAGGGATGCCATGGTTAGGATATCCAGGCAGTTGTGTTCAAAGATTTGTTTTAAGCGATCTGTGTTTCCTCGGCGCAGGTAGTCAAAATAGACGGCAGGTATCTCTTCCCCGGGAATGTCGCCTTCCCTGGTCAACTGCAGCAGGTGCTGCTCCAGGGACTGCAGACTGCAGCTGGGCAGGCGTTCCTTCCACAGCCTCCGGGCGCAGTGGAACAAATCAATGTGGGTGGAGGGGCTTAAAGGCGGCTGGACCTTTGTCAGGACCTGGCGGGTGTGCACCAGGGGCAGATCAAAGGATTTGCCGTTAAAGGTGATCAGAGTCTGAAAATGTTCAAAGCTGCGGGTGAAATGGTATAACATGGCCTGCTCTTCCGAGGGCCGCCGCAAAAAATACTGGCGAAGGCGAAACTGGTTATCTTCCACCCAGCCCGCGCCTAACAGGAAGGCCCAGGTGCCGGTGCCCCCGGCCAAACCTGTGGTTTCCAGGTCCAGATACAGCCCCTGCCAGGGCTGTATATCTTCACCGGGGGGTGAGTGCATTAACAGCTTTAAAGCGGCCGGGCTGCATGCCCGGGCCTCCTTCAAGGGCACTTGACCGTGGCGGTGGTCCAGGGGGAAGGCCGTTTCCCTGATCAGGCAGGTCCCCCTGGGGGTTACTTCTTCCCGTTCCTCCCCGGGGAAGAAGTGCAGCAACCCGCCGGTCGGCTCTTTGTTCAATTTATTCCCCGTGGTAATCATTCCTGTATCCTTCAATCGCTGTAAGCGGCTGCGTAATTTGTCACCAGGTTTCGAGTTCAACCGAGTAGCACCTCCAACAGATGCAGGGTGTGTTCTTTGCCTTTTTGTCCGACCTCTTCGGCTGGACCGATGCAGGATGGGCAACCGTCTTCGCAGCTGCAGTCGTGGATGATTCGGCGGGCAGCCTGAAAGATCTCCTGCCAGGATTCGTAGAGGGCCTGGCTGTATCCCACGCCTCCGGGATAGTTGTCGTACAGGTAAAGAGTGGGGAGGTTGGTAAAGGGCGCTTTCACTTGGCTGACAGATTTCAAGTCCCGCGGGTCCCCCATGAGAAACAGGGGGGCGATATGGGCCGCCAGGTAGGACAGCCCGATTAGCCCCGACTGTACCGCTGAAGGAGACATTTCCTGCAAGGAACCCTCGTGGAAGGAGATCCAGAAAGCGGTGGTATGCATCTCCATCTCGGGAAGCTTGAGATGACCCGAGCCGATGTTTTCATGGGTGTGGAACTTGATTTTTTTAAAGATGGAGACCAGGGCGTTGACCCGCACTTCTCCCCAGGAACTGATGACTTGATCGGCTGTTTCCTCAAATACCTCCAGGACCCGTAAATCTACGGACAGGTTGGCGTCGGTATAGTAATTGACGGACACCTGGCGCACGAAAGCCTTTTTTTCCTCCAGGTCCAGTTTCTCCACCTGGTATTGCTGCCCTCCATGCATGTAGATGGCTTCTTCGTGGACCAGCATGGGGGCGCTGAAGCGATCCACTTCGCCGATTACCTGCTCATGGGGATGGGTTGTATCGATAATCACCACGTTTTCGCTGGAAGCGCTGCGCAGGCTGATTTCCTCTGCAGGGAAAGAATCTTCCATCCAGTGATAGCAGCCGTCGCTGTGGTAGAGGACTTCTTCCTCAGTGAGAAATTCCAGGATCTCTTCCACCGGCGTGCTGCCGAAGGATTCTCCTTCCTGGAAGGGAAGTTCGAATGCGGCACAGCGGACATGGTTGGTCAGGATGATCAGGTTGTCCGGGTTGACCAGGGCTTTTTCCGGGGAGCGTTCCCAGAAATAATCGGGATGAGAAGCCAGGTACTGATCCAGGGGGGCGCTGCTGGCGACCAGCACTGCCAGCGAAAGCCCGGAGCGGCGTCCCGCCCTTCCCGCCTGCTGCCAGGTGCTGGCGATAGTGCCGGGGTAACCGGTAATGATGCAGGCTTCCAACTGGCCAATATCGATCCCCAATTCCAGGGCATTGGTGCTGACGACCCCCTTGATCTCTCCACGGCGCAGGCCGTCCTCAATGGCCCGGCGCTCTTTGGGGAGGTAGCCCCCACGGTAGCCCCGGAGCCCGGAATCCTGCCCGGGGCGGGACTTGATGTTTTGCCGCAGGTACGAAAGCAGGACTTCTACATTGAGGCGGCTGCGGGTAAAGATAATGGTCTGGATCCCTTTTTGGATCAGGAGCAGGGCCAGCTTTTGGGCCTCCAGCACGGAGCTGCGGCGAATTCCCAGGTCTTTGTTCACCAGGGGTGGGTTATAGATAACAAAGTGTTTTTCCGGCTGGGGCGCACCGTTGCTGTTTATTTCCGTTACCGGTTCTTCCAGCAAACCCTGGGCCAGTTCCCCGGGGTTGGCAATGGTGGCTGAACAGAGGATGAACTGGGGTTTCACCCCGTAAAAGCTGGCGATACGCTTCAAGCGCCGGAGCACATTGGCCAGGTGGCTGCCGAAAACACCCCGGTAGTGGTGAATTTCATCGATCACCACGTAGCGCAGGTTTTCAAACAGCCGCATCCACTTGGTATGGTGGGGCAGGATTCCCGAGTGCAGCATGTCGGGGTTGGTGACCACAATATGCCCTTTTTGCCGGATATGATTCCGGGTATTTGGGTTGGTGTCCCCGTCGTAGGTAAAGGTATGCAAATCGATTTCAGCATTTCCCACCAGGCTTAAAAGTCCGGCCACCTGGTCCCGGGAAAGGGCCTTGGTGGGGAAAAGGTATAAGGCCCTGGCGTGGGGTTCCTGGATGATCCGGTCCAGCACGGGGAGGTTGTAGCACAGGGTCTTACCGGAAGCGGTGGGGGTAACGATAACAGTATGTTCCTCCCGGTTAATCGCTTCCAGGGCTTCAAACTGGTGCAGGTAAAGCCGGTCCACGCCGTCTTTTTGCAGGGCCTTTTGTAAACGGGTGTTGAGCCAACCTGGAAACTCCCGGTACTGCCCGGCCTGTTTCGGCAAAACAGCCCAGCGGGTGACATTGTTGATGATCTCCGGGCGATTTTTGCATTCCGACAAAACTTTTTCCAACATTTCCAGACCACCTCTTGCAAAAGTCCCGGACTATTAGCAAAGAAACAATACGCTTATTATACCTGTCCGGGCGAAAATTGATCAGACTTGGCATAATCCTTAAAGCTTGAAAAAAAGAAAGGATTTGCCTGCTGCTGCGATGTTTTTATTATACCAACAAACAAATGTTGTAGTCAAAGCAAACTTTTTAAGCTACAGTTCAGTTGACAGGCACAGGGGAGCATAATAGAATGAATGCAATTAACAAGCGGATGATAGCCCAAAACACATCTTAAGGAAGTGACTGCCTTGATCGACCAAATGGCCAATTTAAACCTGTCGCTGCTGGTAGAGCTGGCCCGGGATGACAGCCATGCACCGGTTCAGTATGAAAACCTGCGGAGGTACCTGCGCTCCCGGCGCTGCACTTTCAGCGGCGAACCCATGCCGACCTTTTTAAAACCATACTTCATTACTCCTCAGCAAAATGATCAGCTGCGGCATACCGTAGAAACAATCAGCAATGCTTTGAATAAGTTTATCAAGCTCTACTTGGAAAACGCAGAAATCAGGGAACTGATGAACTTTAGCCCTGCAGAAAACGAACTCTTTGCTATTGAACCTCACTACAGCTTTTCGCTGGTAATCTCCCGCCTGGATGCTTTTTTAAACGATTACGAAGTTAAGTTTCTGGAGTTCAACTGTGATTCACCAGCCGGCACCGCATATTCTGATGTTTTGGAAGAGGGGTTCAAGGAAATTTTGCAGGAGTATCCGTTGTTGGACCAGTGGAATATCGACTACATCAACCGCCAGGAACATCTCTTCCAGTCTATCCTGGAATGTTATCGGCAATTCCGCGAGGCGCATCCTCAATTTCCGGAAAAGCCCACCGTTGCCATTGTCGATTGGGAAGACCTTCCTACCGCGGATGAATTTCAACTGCTAAAAGAGTATTTTCAGCTTAAAGGTTTGAAAGCGTTGGTGACCAGTCCCCAGAAGTTCAAGGTTGAGGGGGGCTGCCTGCTCGCAGAGGGCGAACCCGTGCACCTGATCTACCGCCGGGTGATTACCAGGGAACTGGTGGAGCAGTTGGACCAGGTCCAGGATTTCGTGCAGGGTGTAAAAGAGCGGTTGGCTTGTATGTGCAACCCCTTTCGTTCATTCATCGTGGGTAACAAAAAGGTATTGGACCTGATGACGGACCCCCGATTTCAGGGAATTTACGATGCCCGGGAGCGTGAGGTGATCCGGGAGACCATACCCTGGACAAAGATTCTTGCCGACACGAAAGTCCCCTATAATGGTGAACTGGTTGACCTGTACCGCTTTACTGCTGAAAACAAGGACAAACTGGTCTTAAAAGCCGCTTCTTCTTACGGGGGCAAAGATGTTGTTCTCGGCCGGGAAACGGACAAAACATCCTGGCAGCGGGTTATCGATCAACACATTGAAGCCCGGGATTGGATCGTGCAGGAGTATGTCAATATCCCCCAAGACATATTCCCGGAAATAAATGAAGGGGTGGGGTTGAAGCTGAAAAAGGTCAACATCAATCCTTTTGCCTTTACGGGTCGTTATGGCGGGACCATTACCCGGGTTTCCGACAGGTCGATCATCAATGTCAGTGCCGGTGGGGGTATTGTGCCGACCATGAGCGTGAAAAAGAAGGGGGCTCAATTGAGTCCCGGGGATGGGTTGACGGATGGGCTGACAGGATAAAGGAAATATTACATCGTCCATAAAGCTGCAGCGTTGCACTTTTGCTGGCAAGGCAGTAGCATTCTGTAATCCGAGGTAATACCAAATGCTGGAGCAGGTGTTTTGCGAGTTAAGTTGTTAGTAACGTAAGTTGAAGAAATAATTGGAAACCAACTGATGATTGAGGCAGGGTGTGATAATATATGGATGAATGGTAGTCGAATATTCCTGCACCAAGTTCAGCGAGTAGAGAGTGTCTTTATTTTTAAATAGTTCTTGTATTAAGCAAAAAAGGTACTATATGCGCACAAAGGGGGGGGACTAGTTGAGACAACCGATCATAATTTTAACCGGATTTACTTTGCTGGCCTCTTTGATTGCTTACCTGACAGGTGGTTTTGCACTAATCTGGGAAGGGATGGAAGCCGGCTGGTTTACCCTCTTGCAGGCGGTTCCACTTATTCTGGCCGCTTTTTTTGTAATCGGTCAGCTTCAACAGTTGATTTCTACCGATTTGATTAACCGTCTGCTGCAACGGTTTGCCGGGGCCAAGGGCATTGTCCTTTCTTCCATCGGCGGGGGAGCTTTCCCGGGGCCTCCGTATGTATATTACCCCTTTCTGGCATCTTTCAAAGACAAGAAAATTCCTTTTTATCTTTTCTTTACTTTTATTGTTGGGAAACAGGTATATGATTTTGCCCGCATTCCAATGGAAGTGAGTTTAATTAACCCGGGCATTGCTTTGCTGCGAAATATTATTACAGCACCCTTTCCCATCATCATGGGATTGATAGCCCGTTATATCTATTCTGACTTGTTGACTGATGATTACTTTATCAAAGAGCAAAATATCAAAAAGCAAAAATCGGAAGGCGGGGAGAAGGAGTAATGTTACTGCCTACAATCATATTTATTGCCCTGGCCCTGGTGCTGTTTGTTGTTAATGCCCGGGGAAAGCGCCATGTTGAAGGAGTTAAAAGCGGGGCAAAGCAGCTTTATATGGTGCTGCCGGTCATCCTGATTGCCTTTGTTCTGGCCGGGATGATCGAGGTTATTATACCAGAAGAGTTCGTGCAGCAGTGGCTGGCCCGGGAAGCGGGTTTAAGAGGTGTGCTGCTGGGGACCATCGGCGGTATGTTGTTGGCCATGGGTCCTTATGCTTCGTTTCCTATTATTGCTTCAATCTACGGGGCCGGGGCAGGCCTTGGAACTGCAGTATCCCTGGTAACGGCCTGGTGTATGCTGGGTTTGAGCAGACTGCCGTATGAAGTGGGTTTTTTGGGCCCCCGCTTTGCAATCGTGAGAATGTCGTTTAGTCTTCCCTTTTGTCTGGCCGCAGGTGCAGTGGCTCATCTGGTGGAAGGGCTGTTGCTCTAACTTGGGCCTGATCCGGTTGGACGGACTCTTTGTATTTTTTGACTATTTTTTGCTGCAAAAAAGCGCATCGAAGAAATTCTGTGTCAGCATTGTTAAGCAATTGAAAGTTGGCGGGGAAAGTGGTAGAGTAGAGGTATGTACCTGGTTTTCCTGAAAGGCTCTTTTTTTTATGGAAGCTTGGCAGTTTCCCTGTAATTTTATTTTTCAGGGAAGGCCTTTTCCCAGAGGGAAGCGGGTTTTAAAGATCATTATCATCCTCTGTTGTGGCCTGTATGGGTCGTGAAAGTTAGTTTACAGCAGTGGCAACAAAACAACTGTATGTTGTGGAGACACAAAGGAGGCGCTAAATGCGTAAGTATTTTTCTTGGATCATCATTATTGCCATCGTCCTGGGTTTCATTCTTTTAATGGCCGGGACAAATTTTTACCTGGACTTGCTCTGGTTCGTCAATCTTGACTTGGAGGGAGTTTTCTGGACCCAGTACCTGTCCAGCTGGGGATTGCGTTTTGGAGCCCTTTTGTTTTTCTTCTTGTTTTTGTTGATCAACTTGATGTTTACCCGGAGGTTGGTCCTGAACATTCCCAATCCCAATTTGCGGGAAAAGCTGTTTGCCAGCGGCTATTACGTCTATATTACCTCCCGCCGGGTCACCATTTTGTTTGTGCTGGTTGCCGGCGTGATTTCTTTTCTGTTTACTTCCTATACCGGTGATTTCTGGATGGAAATGCAGCAGTATTTTAACGCCACGGACTTTGGCGTGACCGATCCCATTTTTAACTCTGATGTCTCTTACTATATTTTCCAGTTGCCCTTTTTAAGGTTTTTATACCAGTTTTTGATGATGATGGTGGTTACAACCATGCTGCTGGTGGGGGCAATCTACCTGGTATTAAGCCCTCCTGTGCAGGTGGGCAACCGCTTTGTTTTTACAAATTTTCCCGGGCTAAGCCACATTTCACTGCTCTTTGCTTTGATCTTTTTGCTCAAAGCCTGGGATTATCGCATGCAGATGTTGGAATTACTGCAATCGCCCCGGGGGCATAGCTTTGGCGCCGGATATACGGATCTTGCAGTCAACCAGACGGTCCTGTGGGTGCTGCTGGTTATGGCCCTGGTCATTGGTGCTGTCTGCCTAATTAATGTTTATATGAAGAAAGCAAAATACCTGGCATACGGGGTAGGGGCCATTATGGCAGTATCGATCTTGGGTGGAGCCATTGCGCCGGCCCTGGTCCAGAGCTTTCTGGTATCCCCTTCCGAACTTTCCTATGAGCGGCCGTATATCGAGCACAATATTAAGTTTACCCGCACGGCCTTTGG
Organism: uncultured Desulfovibrionaceae bacterium; assembly: GCA_964581355.1. Taxonomy (GTDB): domain Bacteria; phylum Bacillota; class Dethiobacteria; order DTU022; family UBA8154; genus CAZOOA01. The sequence goes on from CAZOOA010000044.1 coordinate 13,705, forward strand.
CCTGGACCGGTTTAAACAGGAAGAGCACCGGGCCTCCCCGGACCTGCACCTGGCGGATATAGAGGAGACCCCGGGTACGTTTAATAATATCCGCCTGTGGGATTACCGGCCGATTCAACAAACCTACCTGGAAAACCAGGCCATCCGCCCTTATTACACCTTTGTGGATGTCGATATTGACCGGTACATGATTGACGGGGAATACCGGCAGGTCATGCTTTCGGCCCGGGAGATGGATCAGAGTGCCTTTGATGAGCGGGCCCAGACCTGGATCAACCAGCGGCTGCAGTTTACCCACGGCTATGGCGTTGCGATGAGTCCCGTTAACGAAGCCAACCCTGACGGACTGCCTCAATATTTCCTGCAGGACATTCCTCCCCAGGGGCAGCTGGAACTGGAAAGGCCGGAGATCTATTACGGTGAGTTGACCGGGAACTATGTTATTGCCAATACCGATATGGAAGAGTTTAATTATCCCCGGGGCGACACCAATGTGTATGCCCATTACGAAGGTGAGGGAGGGGTGGAGCTCCACTCCCTGGGGCGGCGTCTGCTTTTCGCCCTGCGCTTTGCCGAGTACCGGGTGCTCCTTTCCGGTGAGATCAACCCGGAGAGCCGCTTCATGTTCTATCGTAATGTTCAGGATCGGGTAAACAAGGTCGCCCCCTTCCTGGAATACGACCAGGATCCTTATATTGTGGTCAGCGACGGCCGGCTTTACTGGATCCAGGATGCTTACACTGTCAGCGATCGATATCCGTATTCCCAACCCTGGGGCGGAGTGAATTACATCCGGAATTCGGTCAAGGTTGTGATTGACGCCTATAACGGGTCCATGGATTTTTACATGGTCGAACCCGATGAACCCATGGTGCAGACATACAGCAAGATCTTCCCCGATTTGTTCAAAGACTTGGAAGAGATGCCCGAGGGTTTAAGAGATCATCTGCGCTATCCGGTAGACCTGTTTACAGCCCAGATCGAAAGGTATAGGGAATACCATGTGACAAACCCCACGGTATTTTATAACCGGGAAGATTTGTGGGAGGTTCCCATGGAACGGTACCGGGGACAGCAGCAGCCCATGGAACCCTATTACGTGATTTTGCAGCTGCCCGGGGAAGAAAGGGAAGAGTTTGCGCTGATCAATCCTTATACTCCCAGGGGCAGGCGCAACATGATTTCCTGGGTGGCGGCCCGCAGTGATTATGAGCATTATGGTGAAGTTATCGTCTATGAATTTCCCAAGGACAGGATTATCACCGGTCCCATGCAAATCGAAAACTTAATTGACCAGGATACCGATATTTCCGAACAACTAACCCTCTGGGACCAGGCCGGTTCTGAAGTAATCCGGGGGAATCTGTTAGTTATTCCTATTAAGGAAAGCGTGCTCTACGTGGAACCCATTTTCCTGCAGGCGGAAGATGGGGGCATTCCGGAACTTTCGCGGGTAATCGTGGCCTTCGGGCAGACGGTGGCCATGGAGAGGAGCCTGGAGGAAGGCTTGATGCGCGTGCTGGACGAGCGGGTTGATCTTCCCGGTGCACCGGATGAGTTTCCCGATGAAGCGCTGGAAGAAATGGAAGATATCGACGAGATCATGGAAGAGATTGAAGATATAGAATTGGTCCCTGATGAAGTAAAAGATATTTCTACACAGCTTGGCGAACTTTTCCAGGAGCTGCAGGAGAAGCTGCAGGAAATGGAAGAATTGATGGAAAGGCTGGAAGAGGAAACACGGTAGCTGTTCATTTGCAGTGACCTTGTGAGGTGCTGCCTTTTTCCAGGTGCTTATATTCAACCTCTTTCAAGGTGTAAGGCATCGGATGAGCAGGGGGTGTTATCTTTTCTATGGAAATATCGCGCAGAAAGTTTGTCAGAAATATTTGCCTTGCTGGAGGAGCAGGGATCCTGGGTCTGGCCGGGGGGTCTTTTTTGCTCAAGGGTTGTTCGCCGGACGAGGAACCGCCAGAAGAAGTTTTGACTGAGGATTCGGAGCCATGGCAGCCAGCCTACAAAAAACTGGAGGCCGAGGGGAAGCTGGCGGAACGGGTTGAGCAGGCCTATGAACTGATGGAGGCATGTGTTCTTTGTCCCCGTCGCTGCGGGGTAAACCGTCTTCAGGGAGAGGAAGGGTTCTGCAGGGCCCCAAGGCAGGCCATGGTGTACAGCTTTAGCCCGCATTTTGGTGAAGAATTGCCTCTGGTGGGCAATGACGGCTCGGGGACCATCTTTTTTTCCAACTGCAACCTGCGCTGTGTTTTCTGCCAGAACTGGCCTATAGCCCACAAAGGAAAGGGTCGCCAGGTCAGTGACGATGAACTGGCAGGGATGATGCTGGACCTGCAGCGCCGGGGTTGCAATAATATTAACTTTGTCACACCTACACATGTCCTGCCCAACATCCTGGGTGCCACGCGTATCGCCCTGGACAAGGGTCTGGAACTGCCCCTTTGCTATAACACCAGCGGATATGAGACTGTTGAGAGTGTCGAGCTGTTGGATCAAGTTGTAGATATTTACCTGCCGGACATGAAGTTCATGGATGGTGAAATGGCGGAGCGTTTTAACGAGGCCGAAGCCTATGACTACCCCGAAAAGGCCCGGGAGGCGCTCCTGGAGATGCACCGCCAGGTAGGGGATCTGGTCACCGATAAGCGCGGCATTGCCTTAAGGGGCCTGATGGTGCGCCACTTGGTCATGCCCAACCGGGTTGCCGGTACCCGGGAATTTGTGCAGTGGGTTGCCGACAACCTGTCCACAGACACCTATGTGAACATTATGGCCCAGTACCGGGTGGAACACCGGGCTTATGACTATGAGGAAATCGACCGCGCCATTACCCCAAAAGAATTTGTTGAGGCCATGGAATGGGCTGAGGAGGCAGGGTTGACCAATCTGGATGAACGGTCTAAGGTGAATTTGCAAAGGTTTAAACAGCGGCTTTAGGCTTAAAAGGATCCAGTGCTGCAGTGGGCGTTTTTTAGCTTGAGCACTTGAGCAAGTGACCAGCAGGGCCGGCAGAGTGCGTTATGAGCACCAGATCCTGTCAAGAGCTGCAGGGCTTCTGGCTTTTTACAGTGCCAAGAGCGAAAACCGGGACCGGCAGAGGTAACTTTTTTTGCCTGCTAGCCCCATATTCCCGGTATTTCCAGATCGCAGAACTTGCACCGGCCTTCTTCCAGGAGGATTTCTTCGAGGACAAACCCCATCCGGTTGATGATCTTTTCCCTGCAGCGGGGGCAGAATGTGTTTTCACCTTCATGCTCGGTAACCCGGGTGATATAGACATAATGCAGGCCGGCCTGCAGGGCAGTGTCCCGGGCCTGGTCCAGGGTGGAGACAGGAGTTCGCGGCAGGTCGGAAAGCTTGTATAGGGGATAAAACCGCGCAAAATGGATGGGCACCCCAGCCCCCAGTTCCTGGACAATCCAGGTGCACATTTCGCTGATCTGCTCCAGGTCGTCATTTAATGAAGGGATCAGGATGTTGGTTATTTCCATATGGATGCCGGCATCACGCATTCGCTTCAGGTTTTCCAGGACAGGCTCCAACTCACCGCCCACTATCTCCCGGTAAAAATCGGGGTTGAAGCTTTTCAAGTCGACGTTGACTGCATCCATTTTCCCGATGATTTCCTTTAGCGGTTCCGGCTGAATAAAGCCGGCTGTGTGCATCAGATTCAGCAGTCCTTTCTCCCGGGCCAGGTTGGCTATATCCTTCATGTATTCGTAGAAGATAACGGGTTCACCGAAAGCGTAGCTTACCGAGCGCAGGTTTGATTCCCGGGCAAGCTGGATTACTCGTTCCGGCGGAACATCATGGGCGTAGACATTTTCCGGGTCTTCCAGAGCCATATCCCACACCTCACAAAATTTGCAGTCCAGGTTGCACCCTGCCGTGGAAATGGATAAAGCCCGGCTTTCCGGCAGTACATGGAAGAACGGTTTTCTCTCCACAGGGTCCTCCTGGATCAGGGCCGGGTTGCCGTAGGCCAGTGTGTAGCCTTCTCCCTTCCGGTTTTCACGGACCCGGCAGGGAGCTCTTTCGCCACTTTCCAGCTGACATTCCTTGGGGCAAAGTTGACACTGAATTCTGGCCTGATCCAGTTGTTTGAACCAAGATGCAGCCCTTGGTTTTACCAGGCCTTTTTCCTGGGTCAGCACCTGTTCCACTGCTGCTTCGCCGTCCTCTTTCTCGGGAACTCTTTGTTCTTCAGTTTTTTCTTCCAGGCTGCAGCCCGGAATACTGCTCAGGCAGAGGGCACAGAACCCAAGGCCGGCACTTTTCAACAATTCCCGCCTGCTCCAGCCGTCCAGCAGGCTTTTCTTTTTTTTCATAGCACATAACCTTCCTTATCCAGATCAAGGCTTTCCTGAGATTAAGAGTATCACAGAAGCCAGCCCGCTGGCAAGAGCCGCCAGCAGACAGCAGGCGATAATACCCAATACAGGAGCTACGAAGGCACTGGCCAGGACAGCTCCGAGACAGGCCCCGAACAATTCCATGCCGTAAACAGTGCCCGCTGTTGTCTCAGCTTGTTTTTTCAGGTCCATGTAACAGGCTGCGGCCAGGGGAAAATCGATGCCGTTAAGCAAGCCGGCTACAAAGGTAAGGGTGGAGAAGAGGATAAACACCACCACAGGAGACTGTACGGCAGCGGCTTGGGGTAGCCCCAGAGCGATGAAGATCGCCAGCAGGGCCATAATTAACTGGACTTTTGCCAGGGTCCTGATCCTGGTTTTTTCTTTTATATAGCGATGGGTTAAAAAAGCACCCAGGGCCAGCCCACACATAAACATGGCGGTGATCAAGCCCACAATTTCATAAACAAAGCCGTAGATGCTCTGGAAGGAGAACAGCAGGGCCACCTGCAGCGCCATGGTGGACAGACCGGTGGTAAAGACGGTAAACAGGACAGCAAAGTGCAAGTCAGGCCTGTTACTATTCACGGTGGCAGCAAAGCGCCGCAGGCCCAGCACAGCCAGCAGTGGAAGGCTGGCCAGTGGCAGGACCCACCAGGGTTGGATTAGCAGCAGCTGTTGTAAAGAGAAAGGGTGTTCCTCCCGGGTCAGGTCCTCCCAAAACATTAAGGTATAAAAATAGCCGATGGGTTTAAAGTCTGTATTGATAAAATAGCGTTCCTGGACCGGGGGCAGCTGGCTTTCAGCCGCTTCCTGTTTGGCAATGTCGCTGGGAAAAGGCGGAACAGCACCGGGGCCATGCAGATGTGCTTCCGGACTGCGGCCATGATGGCGCACGACCCAGTTTACCCGCTGCAACTGGGATTGTTCCAAAAGAGTATGAAAACGTTGGGGAGAAAACCCTTGAAGATCAATATTCCGGTCCAGGTAACGCTCCAGGAGAGTAGAGGCTTTTACTGTGACCTGCCCAGGTGCGTCGCTGGCGAAATAAAACATGAATCGCTCGCCTGCCGGCAGGACCTGGTCAAACACCAGGCCCAGGGTGTGATAAATGGTGGTATTGCGGTTGGCCAGGGCGGTGCCCCTCAGGTCGGGGGAGGAGGTGGTGCCCGTGACCAGCACCCCGTCCTGGTGAAGCAGGGACTGGGCTTCACGAAAGAAGTTTTCGGTGTAATAACGGTTCAGCTCTGCTGTAAGGGGATCGGGATGATCAACAATAATCAGGTCATATGTTTTTCGGGCTGTTTTAACAAATAGCCTGCCGTCGGTATGGATTAAGCGTACCCTGGGGTCTGAAAGGGCCTGTCTGGTTTCCCGGGAGACATATGGACGGGCCGCTTCTGTCAGCACCGGGTCCAATTCAATATAGTCCACCTGTTCTACGGGGTGCTTCAGGATTTCTCCCAGGGTGCCCCGCAGGCCTCCACCAATGAGCAGGATTTGCTGGGGATTGTTATGCTGTACCATGGCCAGGTGGGCAAAATCCACTGCTTCCTGTTCCTCCAACCCGGGGATTTTTGACATGGGCCCTGCTGTGCTGAAAATCAAGTGTCCGCTTTGGAAAAAGCTGTACTGGTCCTGGCGTTGTGCCACGGAGATGGTTCCATGGATGGACTGGTGTGTTTCCAGTAACTGGTGTTGGGGAGCGAAATGCTTCCACTGCATTTTGTAAGCGTGCTCATCCACATAATCCAGGAAAGGAAAGGCCAGAGCTGCCAGGACCAGCAGTCCTGCAGGCAGTAGGCGCAAGGCGGGGGAAAGCTTTTCAGAGCCAGGTGTGCTCTTCCGAATTAAGAGTAAAACAGCGATCAGCATGGATATACCGGCCAGCAGCGCCGACTGGAAGGAGTTCAGGTAATGAACCATCAGTAAGGTGAACAGGATGCCGCCCAGCATATTGCCTGCGGCTTCGCTAATGTATGTTTTATCGGCCCCCGATGTGTCTTGCGCCTGGCTGTTTTCCCGCCACAGCCTGGAAAGCAGGACAAACTGCAGGCCCAGCAGCAGGCAGGCCGGGGCCAGCAGCAAAAAACAGGAAAGAATCATATCGGGCAGTGAAAGATAGGCGCCAGGGACAACATCAAAAAGGCTGCGCAGACCCCGCATGAAAAAAATCGAAGCAGGTAGCGTCAAAACCAGTCCGGCTGTGCTGAGCAGAAAAAGAAGCAGCGGACGGTTCACCCGGTTAACCAAAGCGGCTCCCAGGCCGCTGCCCAGGCCAATCCAAACCAGCCAGGCTGCCAGGATCAGCCCGATGGACAGTTCATTGCCATGAAAAACCATTAACAGTTCCCGCAGAAAAATCACCTGCCCGATCTGCGAAACTGTGCCCAGCATTATCACCGCCGGGAGGTGTGGCGGGATTCTTTGCAACATGCCTTTTCGTCCTTCCATAAGTGCTGCCAAACCTTTTCTCAGCGAGTTTTTGACAGGCATGGCGAAGGTCACAGCAACCCTTGCTTATAGGTTAGCATATCACTATCTCCGGATCTTTGCCAAGTAATTTTGGCCCTAGTATTCTGCCGGAAAAGTGCAATGCAGGGTTGGATCCAGTTTCTATGCAGGAAAGTCAAGTTTCGAGTCGAATTAAGCAATGAAAGTGAAAACACCATGGCACCTCTGCATGTAAATGATTTAATCTGGCTGATGAGGAGTCGATCTGCATGACTTCCGGCGAAGATTATGTTCAAAGCTTGTTTTGTGATTTTCCCGATGCACTTGCTTATTGCCAGTTGGTAACGGACCGTGCCGGCCAGCCCGTTGATTTTGTTATTCTCGATGCAAACCAGGCTTTTGAAATGATGGTGGGAAAGAAACGGGATCTGTTTCTTAACCGGCAAGCTACGGCTGTTTTTCCGCAAATCATTGAATCTGACCCGGGTTGGGTAGAGATTTTTGGTCAAGCAACTTTAAAGAAAAAAAGCATCCGGTTCGAATATTTCAAAGAAACCTTGGAGCGTTGGTATGAAGTGACTGTTTGCGGGGCAGGAACAGGCCATTTTTTGATTCTGTTTCATGATATCACCGAGCATAAAACGGCAAGGCAGGAATTGCAGGAAAGTGAAAAAAAATACAAGCTACTGCTAGAAAACCAGACAGACCTGGTGGTTGAAGTAGACCTTGAAGGTAGATTATTGTTTGTTAGTCCTTCGTACTGCGAGCTTTTTGGAAAGTCTGAAGCTGAACTGCTGGGGAATAAGTTCATGCCCCTGGTCCATGAGGAAGACCGAAAGTCTACAGCAGAAGCCATGGAATGGCTCTACAAAGAACCTTATCATACCTATCTTGAACAAAGGGCCTATACAAAATATGGCTGGCGCTGGCTGGGATGGGCGGATAAGGCAATCTTTGACAATGCGGGGAATATAACTTCCATTGTTGGTGTCGGGCGGGATATCAGTGAACGAAAAATGGCCGAGGAAGCGCTGCGGGACAATCGAAGACTGCTGAAAACCATTATAGATAATATGTTTGATATGGTTTCATTAACCGACCTGCAAGGCAATTTTAAGTATGTAAGTCCTTCTCATAGCCTTTTAGGATACGAACTTGATGCTTTAGTGGGAAAAAACGTAATGGATTTTGTCCACCCTGATGATTTCTCTCAAGTATCCTCAAAATTTCAGGAGTTTTTGTCAAGACGGGAGCAACAGGTATCCCCTAAAGTTGAATACAGGTATCGCTGCGTCGATGGTCAATACATCTGGCTGGAAACAATCGGTAAATTCATTCTAGACGACCAGGGAAAAAGAAAAGAAATTCTTTTCAATAACAGGGATATTACGGAACGAAAAAACCGTGAAGCCAGCCTGACTTTGCTGGCTGAAATTTCCAAGGACTTTGCCCACTATGCTACAGAAGGGGAGATCATTCAGGCAGTTGGCCGGAAATTGGGCCGCTTTTTGAATATTTCCGGCTGTTTTCTGGCTGAAATTGACGAAGGACAAACTGTGGCAACCGTCAACTTTATCTGGACTACTGAAGCGCAACCGGATATTACAGGTGTGTATGATCTTTCAGAAGTGGTTTCCGAAGATTTTCAACAAGAAGCCAGGACGGGAAAGACAATAGTTATTTCCGACACCCAAACCGATTCGCGGGTGAAGTCTACAATCCATCATCATTTTAATATGCACGCCCTGGTGAAAGTGCCCTTTCACCGGGCGGGTAAGTGGAAATACCTGTTTTCTGTAATTAATGCTACCCCGAGGCAGTGGCAAAAAGAAGAAGTGGAGTTGATTCGTGAAATATGCAGCAGGACATTTTTGCTGATCGAGCGGGCCCGCGCTGAAACGGCCTTGAAAAAAGCCCATGACCAGCTGGAGCAAAAAGTGGACGAGCGTACCAAAGAACTGGCCCGGGCCAATCAAATGCTGCAGCGTGAGGTTAATGAACGCCTGCAAACAGAAAAAGCGCTGCGGGAAAGCGAAGAAAAATACCGACTGCTCGTCGATAACACCCCGGATTTAATTTTTAGCTTGAATAAAGATCTTCGGCTGACTTTTGTTAACCCCAGCGCATCTCGCATGTTTGGCCTTGATGCCGAGGAGCTGGTTGGCAAGGCAATTCATGAATTGGGTTTGCCCAAGGAGCAGCTCAAAAAAAAGAAAGAAATATTGCAGAAGGTATTAGCCGGCAATGCCGTAGAAGGTGAAGACAGTGTCCAGATGCCTGACGGTACTATCCTCACCTTTTGGTATACGTTGCTGCCGGTTTTCGATACAAAAGGCAATGTAACCGCTATCATGGGGACAGAGCGTGACATTACAGAACGCAAGCAAATGGAAGAAGAAATCCTAAAAAGTGATAAGCTTGATTCCATCGGGATACTTGCTGGCGGTATCGCACATGATTTCAATAATTACCTGGCCACTTTGCTTGGTAATATCAGCCTGGCCAAGCTGTATAAAGATGATCTAGCAAAAATCTTTGATAAACTGGAGGATATGGAAAAAGTTGTCATGCGGGCCAAAGGCTTATCCAATCAGTTATTTACTTTTGCCGAAGGAGGCTCCCCGGTTAAAGAAAATATTTCGCTTAAACAGTTAATCATTGAGGATGTAAAGTTTACTCTCAGTGGTTCCCATATTCGACCTGTGTTCCATATCGCAGAGGATTTGTGGATGATCGAAGCAGATCAGGGCCAGCTAAGCCAGGTGCTGAATAACATTGCGCTCAATGCGGTGCAGGCGATGCCTGCAGGAGGAGTGCTGGAGGTAATGGCAGAAAACATTGTCCTGGAACCGACAGGTTCAAACTCGGTTCCTTGTTTACCTGAAGGGTCTTATGTCAAAATTACCCTTAAAGATCAAGGCATCGGGATACCCAAAAAATATTTGCCCAAGATTTTCGATCCTTTTTTCTCCACAAAAGATAAGGGGCGGGGCTTGGGCTTGGCCACCGCATACTCGATCATTAAAAATCATGGTGGCAGTTTGCAGGTGGAATCTGAAACGGGTGTGGGGACAACCTTTTTCATTTATCTTCCAGCCATCGGACTCGCCGAGGCAGCGCCAACGGTCGGTGAAGATATAATCACAGGCAAAGGGAAGATACTGGTCATGGATGATGAAGAAGAGCTGCTTGCCGTAACGGGCGAGACGCTCTCGGCCCTGGGCTATGACGTTTGTTTTGCCCGGGAGGGAGAGGAAGCCATAAATAAATACCTGGAAGCTTTGAACAGCCAGATCCCCTTTGACCTGGTGATCATGGATCTCACCATTCCCGGGGGGATGGGGGGCAAGCAGACGGTTAACGAATTGTTGAAAATCCACCCTGAGGCCAGAGTAATTGCGGCCAGCGGCTATTCCAATGACCCTGTGATGTCTCATTACCTGGAATATGGTTTTCAGGGGATAATCAAGAAACCTTTTTCCATAGATGAGCTATCCCGGGTTGTCTACCAAATTATCCATAGAAGTTAACCGGCTTTTACGACAACTTCAACAAAGGATCCCTGCAGGTTGATGACGACATTACCTGCCTGGTGCTGCAGGTGGTGCCTAAGGAATCATAACACCTGAAGTGGTTTTTCAGGAAAAATTTACTGCTCCAGGCTTTTGGCAGGAAGTGAGTTGCCAATGCCTGTTTGATTTTGGCCGGGCAAGAGTTTGGCGATTAGTTCCTGCCGGTTATTGCAGTTGCTTTTTCGCAAAATATTTCGGAAATGGTATTTGACCGTATTAACAGTGATAAATAGTTCTTCGGCAATTTCCTGGTTCTTTTTTCCCGCCAACATTAGCTCACAGACTTTTTTCTCCGCTTCAGTTAGGGAAGCTATAATTTCTTGCCTCATCGTCTGTTCCAGTAGAGACATATTCATTTCCCCTGTTTTGGACCCGGGTGAGGAAGACAACCTGGGGAGAATCACCGGATATACAGTAATTTCTGGTCAGGCAAGACCGTCAGCTTTTATACATTATAACTTGGCAGAAACA
>CAZOOA010000045.1:0-24266 GCA_964581355.1 uncultured Desulfovibrionaceae bacterium
AGTCAACGTCGGGCTGTTCAGATTCAGGGAGTTCATTACCATCAGCGTCTTGCACGACTTTTTTGATCTCGATTAGCGCTGAGTCATCATCGTAGGTATTGGTGATGGTAATTGCTGTTGCCTCGCCACTAGTGATTGTGAATTCAAAGCCGTTGTCGTTTTCCTCCACATTGCCGGTATATTCTACAGTAACGGCGCCTTGATCCTCTGTTTCTTCTATAGAATACGTGCCAGTTGCTATATTATCGAGTTCAATGTCACTTCCAGGTTTTATGGAGTATTCATAATAGTCTCCATCAGAATCTGTAATTTTTACTTTAAATTCTTTCCCATCATAGTCATCTGATATCACTTTCTTCTCGACGATTAGTCCTCCAGTATCGGGCGGAACTATTTCCGCACATACAAAGCCGAACCAACTTATGTCAGGAATATTGCCGCCATGGTTCTTAGGTGCTTGGATGTTTGTGCCTCCTGTGGCGCCAGAGTAATGATAGATATTTACTGCTGGTCCACCCTTGACATAAACCTGTTTAACTTGTGAGGAATCTGTGTCAGATTTCCATTCTAAATATTTACCATGGACTGCATAGGTTACAGTTTCACTGTTGCATTTAATTTCTCCAGATGGAAAATCACCTTCGATTAATTCATCAGGTTTTGGATTCCCACCAACCGTCTCAATTTCATTAGCATTATGCCCATTATCAGTTGCACCAATCCCCACCACTGTAAACGAAACCATAAACATAAATACAAGCAAAACAGCCGTTATTTTTCTTCTCATAAAACTCTTCCCCTTTCCTGGGTAAATCCACTTAAACCTTCAAAACTGTGAATAAAAAAAAAAGGACTCAATTATTAACAAATCATTTTTCCGAGTCATTTTTCATTAACACGCTGTTTGTGCTAGAAATTAAATAACCTGCCCTCCCTTATCACGGTTTTTTCCTACAGTTATATATTATTGTATGGTATTCTTATAAATCTATTAGCAATTTCAGCAACCCTCTCCCAATTCAAGGTGCCGCCCAGCGGCCTTGACACACCTATTTCACGCAGTTTCTTTACTATTGAAGGGCAACCCATGCAAGAGATGTAGTCCTTAAAAATCATAGGAACGATTTCTGCCTGGTCGGAATCTATTCCAATTTCTCCATTTTTAATGCTCATGTAGGATCGGCAGAACGATAATGGCGGCGTTCTCCTTAATCTTAATGGTTCTAACTCGCTACGCTGGCTGCGATTAACATCCATCTGAATGCCCAAACCGGCTCTTCTCAAATCTCACCGCTTGAACGGCTGGGGTTAAAGCAAAAGAAGACACTACCGAAACAAGAAAAAGTGAATCATCGGAGTTCCCTTTGATTGCAATTGCTTCGTATTGCTCTTAAGTCTTCACCTGCTTGATTCTAATTAACTGTCCAGGCATAAAAATCATCACGCCCTCTCCCAAGTTTGAATAATCAATTCATGAAACGAGATACTGTCCCGCTGGTGTCTTACTTATCATATCTTTTCGGCCAATAAAAAACAGTATTCCGGGAGTCTATCTTTTATGGTAAAAGCAATCTATCTTTCATGGTAAAAAACAAGTAGCTTGCAGCTAATCCAAAAGCAGTATCTGCAAGTTAAGATAGTTTAACTGTATCAGAAATGCGCTTCAGGGCAGTCCACAAAAGATTCGCAAAAGATTCATTAATCTTACGGTTGAGTTTCATGAAGGTATCCAGGATCATTCAGTTGAGTTACAATTGAGTTACAAATTAAAAAAAGGCCGGAAAAATCGGCGACAGCAAGAGTATTATCTGCCAAGAGGCGCTTGCTTCGTTAGAGTTCCTGGACCTTCGTTATGACGGGCTTTTGGTGATCTCTTTCCTGGTGCAATGATCCGGTATTTTTCATTGCCAGTCATGCCTGTTCATCAGTCAAGAGAAAATCAAGCCGGGGTAAATTGCCATTGCTTAAAATACATTTTATTGCTTTCTTGTTCATTTTTTATGCAGGCCTGGACAAAAAAACAGCCAGCATGGCTGTTTTTGTTGATTTGCTGAATTTGCTCCTTTTATGCAAAATAATCATTCAAAGCGTATACTCATGATCCAGGCAGAGCACTGGCCTCAAAGGGGGCCCCCAACTCCCATGGGCAAAAGTTTTTGGACCCGGGAATACAGGGTAATCCCTTCGAACCGGCCTTCGCCGTGATGGTGCCAAAAACGTTCTTCAATCCGTTTTAGGACCATTTCCGCTTTATCCTGGGTTAAGCCCGGGAGCATGAGCAAAAATTGGGATTCGTTCCAGCGGCAAAAGATATCACCCAGGCGCAGGCTGCCCTGGATAGTTTGTCTTAACTTTTCCATCATGTCCGGTATGAGGCTGGCCAAAGCCACTGTTTTATCCGCGGGGACAAAGGACTGCAGGCCCAAAAATACAGACTGGCCGGTACGCTCGCTGCGGCGCCGTTCCATCTGGTAAAAGAGGCGGAAAAGATCAGAGTCACAGAAAAATGCCCCCTGAGCTTCTTCCCGGTCCTTGAAGCTGTCCTGAATGGAAGACAAATCCAGCTGAAAGTTGTCCACATCATTTTTCATCATGCGATACAAATTACGCAGGGCAGGAGAAGGTTTTACCCCCAAATCGCGGTAAAAGGAAGTCGTTACATATTCATAGTGGGCTAGGGCCTGCTTGGGTTTCCCCGTCTCCAGCAGCGCCTCCATAAAGCGCAGGTGAAATTCTTCTTCATAGGGCTCGATCAACAGGGCATTTTCTGTTATTTTGATGATCCTGTTGTGATCCTGTTTTTTCTTCAGCAGCTCCGCCATTTCCAGCACACTGCGCAAATAGATGCGGGAATAATAGTTGCGAACCGGCAGCACCCATTCATAGTACGAGCTTTCCGGCAGGTAATCTCCTTTGTAAAGAGACAAAGCTTCGTGGTAGGTTTCAATGGCCTCTTCCAGGTTGTCCCGGGATAGCTGGTGGGCTTGATAGCATAATGCCTCAAAAGCTTCAGCATCCAGCCAGTAATCCAGGCTATTGTTCCATTTGTAGCACCCCTGGGCCAGGCTGATGTGGGAACTATCTTCTTCACAGGTTTTTGCACTGTCCAAGATTTGTCGCAGCCGGGAAACCATGGTCCGCACGGCCCTTTTGGGGTCGGAGTACTCTTGTTCAGGCCAGAGCGCATCCAGGATAGTTTCCGGAAGCACGCGTTTTTCCCGCTGGGTAAGCAAATACTTTAGCAGCTCCCATGGCTTGGATGAGCGCTTGGAGTTTTCAGAAAGAACCTTTCCTCCACGTTTTATCGTAAATTGGCCAAAGGTATAGATTTGCAGGGAATTAACCGCCCCATTATCCACAACCTTTTTTTCTGAAAGCATGATGTTTTTCTCCCATTTCTCCTAAATGATGTTATATTAAAATAATTTGACATAGAATAAAGAAAATCCTTCTTTTTATTAGAAATATTTTCATGACTTAGGCATATTTATCATGACTTTCTAAGTTTCATTTTTCGTTTACTCCTTCAAGCGAAGACTGGGATCACCAAAAAGAACATATATATGAATATGCCGCGACTGGAAGGGGTTGCGGCCGAAGTCCACATGGCCATACTGCTCCCATTTATGATCTGCCTCCAGGTAATGTTGGACAAATTCACGTACGGCTACAGCCCACATATCGCCCAGGCGGGTAGCATGGTCGTGGTTCCAGGATCCAATAAACCGTTTGACAAAGGGGTGGCTGGCGTGGTTGGTGCCCGAATGAGCGCCCAAAAAGCCAACGCCACCTTTATCAGGGGCAAACAGCAATACCTCGGCCATGGATTCCACATCAATTTCCGAAGGTTGGATGGGTGCCGGTTCCGGGCGTGGGTCATCCCAGCCGACCGGCTGATCCTGGTGGGGAGGCAGGCAGTGCGGCCAACAGGGCGGGTAGTTCCCGTCAACATCCTGATAAATGTCATGCTCCTGGACAAACTTGGCAGTATCACAGGCGCTGGCAATGAATACGGGATATCTGCCGTAATTTTGCAGCCCGGCGATGTCGGGGGCACTGAGCGGGCCCAGCGACCGGCGGCTGCCATGGCCGAAGAAAACAGCAAACCCGGCCCCCTGGTCGATATCAGCCATGATTCCTTCTTTGCGCAGCTGCTCGCCCTGTTGCTGCTGATCCGAACTCCAAGAAGCATACCCTTCCGGGCGGAAATGTTTCTTGGCCGCAAAATCGGCCAGCAATTCATCCGCCACATAAGTCAGTTCCAGGTGGTCCTGCCTGAAATCACTACTCGAATTCCACAGCACAACCTGATCGAACCACTGTGACGTGCCTTCTGCTTCGTATTGGATGACTTTGGAGACATAGGTGGAAACCTCGTCGATGCTACTGGCCGGAACTCGCCCCAGGGCAACATGGGGCCGTAAGCCGCAGTCATCCATGTTGATTTGGGCGAAATTATCTGCCACATTGGCGCTGACCCCTGCGTAAGTTTGCGGTTCCCACCACTGGCCGAGAATGGTGTTTTCATTGCCGTCCCAGTGGTCAAAGGTCCCGTCGGGCTTGAACAGGCAGGCATAATAGAGGTCCGTGATGGGATAGACAACTCCCCAGGACACCCCCTGGCGCCCGGCTTGATGGTAGCGGACCGGGAAACGGTCTCCGTCACCTACCAACATCACATAGCGGGTGTCGTTCTGGTTGTACGCCCGGGCAATGGTTTTTTTGACCTGTTCGGGAAGGTCCCTGGAGTCGGGCAGGCCAAAGCGTGCTTCCTGCTCGATGGCATCCAAGGTCATAATATGGGCAGAAATGCCTGTGGAATTTTTCCAGTCCCGCAAGGGCTCCAGGGCCTCATAAAAGAGCGCTGGCGCAAGGATGAGCAGCTCCGCCTGGGAAGCGGCAGCCAGCGGGTTGTAATGCACCCGGATGGTCTCGGAGTAGCCATACTTGCCGGAAAAGCTTTTG
Organism: uncultured Desulfovibrionaceae bacterium; assembly: GCA_964581355.1. GTDB lineage: Bacteria > Bacillota > Dethiobacteria > DTU022 > UBA8154 > CAZOOA01. Next base: position 4,966 of record CAZOOA010000045.1, read on the forward strand.
GCCCATACCCGGATTTGATTTTCCCCGGGAAAAATGAGACCGTGGATGTTGGGCCCGCCGAAGGTGTAATCGGGGGCTTCTCCGCTGAAGTGAAGCAAACCATCCCGGACCTGGTCCCCCTGCACTACGCGAATTCCCACCTCCTCGAGCTTTAATTCATCCCGGATGGTTCCCGAGATATCAAAAGCACCCGGGAAGGTTTCAAAACCTGAAATGAAGCGCCCGCTTTGCGGCGTTTCAATGATTACCTCAGGTGCGGGGGCTTCTATGGATATTGGTTCCCCTACCGTGGCGAAACCCAGATCATCGATAGCCGGGGCATATCCGCCGGAAAAAGTAAGCTCCACGCGGTGGATCAGGGGCTCATCTTCCGTGTGCACAAACATCTGCGTACCGATCGCCACCGGCCCGGGACCGATAAGCCGCTGCTGGATGGCCACCTGCTCCGGGGGATAGCTTTCCATGCCGTACCCCGGTATAGCCAGCATTGTTTCGGCATCAAAGGCCTTCAGTGTGGCCAGGACTTTATTCCCGTGGGTTTCTTCAAGCAGGCCCACAAAGAGGTTGACACAGCTTTGCCCGGTCGTGAATTCAATGACCAGTTTCCCGCCGAATTCTTCTCCAGGCCTGTACGTGCTCAGCGCCTTCGTTCCGGAAGTGGTGCCCGTCTCTTCGGGCTCTATGATCCGGGGCGCGAAGGGAAAACTAACACCCATGGAACCGTACTGGTGGAATACCTGCGCCCCGGGTTCCAGTTCCTCAAAATCAATCACCTGTCGGGGGCAGTCACCGGGCGGCTCGGCCAGGCGCCAGCCGAAGGGAGACTCCCGCCGCGGATCGTATTGAACCGTCACTTCCTGGATGGATGCATCCCAATCCACCCGGCAGCCCAGGGCTTCTGCAATAAAGCGCAGGGGCAGCATGGTTCGCCCCGGAGGGGCAATGATCGGCATGACATCTTGGTTCGACGGATCCACCTGCCGGTAAGAGCCGTTTACCCGGGCCTGGTTCTGGTCGATCCAGAGCTCAACGGCTGTATCAGCCAGGATAATAATCACTTTTCTTTGTTCCGGGTCCCACTCAACTTCCGCCCCCAAAGGTTCGGCCACATAGCGGATAGGCAGCAGGGTCCGTCCTTCCTGGATAATCGGGGCGGCATCCATCGTTTCCGCGGCGTCATCCACCAAATAGTCGCTGCTGCCGATGCTGAAGCGAATAAAAGTTTCCCGGAAATCATGGGGTTCGTCGGGTTCATCAGGTTCGTGAGGCTTGTCAAGCTCCTCTAATTCATCGGGGTCTTCGATCTCCTTGGGCTCATCCCGGGGTTCCTCGGGCTCCTTTATTCTTTTCGTTTCCTGGGGCTCCCGGGGAGGACGAGGCTGCGTCTCAGGTTCAGCGGCTTGCAGTGTTGTAGCGCTGGCTTCATTGGAATAGCTGGAATAGCCGGCCTCGTTGAAAGCTCGCACCATATACGTATAGATTGTTTCAGCCTTTAGCCCGCTGCTGATCAAGGTCTCCATGTCTTTTTCCATCAGGTGCATACCAAACAAATAGTCAGTTTCTTCCTGCATCCGTTCCAGGAAAAAACCCGTTTCGTTATCGGCGTTGTCCGTCCATGTGAGCAGGATTTCTGAATCGGAGAGGGCCTTGGCCGACAAGCCCGTGGGTGCTGCGGGCAAGCCAATGATGGAAAAATCAGCGTCACTGCTATCCTCCACGATCAACGGATCCCGGCGGTGGGTTAGAATTGGGATCTGACCGGTAATCTGAATTCTAGCCCGGTCTGTGGACAGGTCGGGGACTGTCCAAGTAAAACTGCCCCCGGAACCTTTGCCCAGGAACAAATCATAATTTTTCCCTGAGTCAGTCGATAAGTAAAGTTCCAATTCATGGTCGGGGTAACCCTGCCAGGTAATCTTTTGAGTGCTGCCTGCGGGCAGCCTCTCGCCCCCGTCAGGAAAGGTGACGACCAAGCCGGAAGCTTCGGCCTGTACAGGCTGTACAGGCAAAAACGCACCTGCGATGAAGATGCAAACTGCCAAAACGCAGGCGAAGGTGAAGGTGAACAGATCATTCGCTTTCATCACAGGACACTCCTTAAAAGATATCAAAAACCCGCTTTTTATGGATAAATATCTCGCCGAAATGTAGCCGCAGAGGAACAAAAAGTAGGTGTGCATCGACACCGGTTCAGAAGGTACAGGTAGCAAGGATAGATTTGTATATCTAAACGAGGGGAAACAATATAAAATGGCAAATAGAGACAATATTATTTTACCCAAAATGCATTTCAAAATCGTTACACCAAGAATGCATAAAGGTTTCATTTTTCTTTCAAGTGGGTTACAAGAGGGTTTCAAAAGGGTTTCAAGAACAATCTGCAAAAGATTAAAACATATAGAGAATGCGTTCATTCCCGAAAATATCTGCCGAAAAGAAAGGTAAGAGGCTGAAGAGAACTTTGGAGAACTTTGAAAAACTTTTTACAACCGGATTGTAGTAACACCCCCTGAAAAATAGCTCGATTGTCGTATAATAAGTACAGGAGGACAGCATCTTGCAAGGTAACAGTCCCAGCACCCGGGAGATAATCCAGGAAATTCAAAAAGGGAATGAGCGGCTGCGTGAAGATTTTGTCTCTTCCTACAGGGGTTTTGTGCGTGATTATGCCTCTTTTATCTGCAAAAGACGTTTGGACTGGCATAATGACGATGAACTCAGCATTGCCCTGATCGCCTTTAACCGGGCTGTTGACAACTTTGATGCAGGGCTGGGGACAAGTTTTTTGGGCTATGCCCGGGTACTGATTAAAAACAGCCTGGTGGACTATTTTAAAAGCCAGCAAAAATCCCGCCTGGACCTGGCAGCCTGGGAGAACGGAGATGAACATGGCTCCGACAGCCTGGAATCGGCAGCATCCCTGCAGCAATATGTTAAAGAAATGGAAAGCCGGGAACGGGCCTTTGAGATTTCCCGCTTTCAAGAGCTGCTGTCAGAATTCTCCCTGTGCCTGGAAGATTTGGCAAACAATTCGCCCCGCCACCGGGATACCCGGGAAAACCTGAAACAAACCGCGCTTCAGGCGGCCCGGGACCATCGCCTGGTCGCACGAATATACCAGGAAAATAAACTGCCGTTAAAGGAAATCCAGCTCTTAACAGGCACAAAACGAAAAACCCTGGAAAAATGGCGCCGTTACCTGCTGTCGCTGATCATTATCCGGAGTCACGAGGAACTGGAAAATATGGCCGAGTACATCTGGGGAAAAGAAGGTGCATTGAAAGATGAAAAAAATTAAAGGGATCGTCCTGGAAAACACCGGCTCGGAGTTGATCCTGTTGACAGCAGATGGAGAATACATCAAAGCTCCTGCTTCGGGGCAGAACGTCGCCATCGGGGAAGAGTTGGAGATAAACCGCCCGGCCCGTCGGCGCAAGATGGGGGTTCTGGCCCTGGCAGCAAGCCTGGTATTTGTGATCGCTTTTTCCCTGCTGCTGCCCCTTTCCCGCCAGCCGGAAGCTTACCTGGCTTTGGACATTAACCCCGGCGTTCTTTTTGCCCTGGACGCCGAGGCAGAGGTAATAGAGGTGGAAGCTTTGAATGAGGAGGCAGAAGCGCTTCTTGACGATTTGCAGTTAACAGGCCAGAGCGCTGAAGAGGCGGTAAATCAAGTCTTAAGCAGCGCCCACCGGTTCCAATACCTTTTCCCCGGGAAAGATAATTACATCCTGGTTTCCCTGGCGGCCCCGGAACAATACAAGATCTCCAAGGAACACCTGGAAACTTCCCTGGGAGAGCAAATAAGGTCGCTGAACCTGGATACGTACCTCAAGATATTGACCGCTTCCCCTGAAGAAGCCCAAAAGGCCAGGAAAGATAATATTTCACTAAACGCAGTTACCCTGGACCGTTATATCAGGGAGAAGGAAGCAAAGGAACGGGAAACGGGTGAAAAGGATAATGGTGAAGATACTGAAGCTGAAAAAATGGAAATAGAAGAGAAAAAACCGGCCCGGTCGGTAGGCGATCTACTGCGCCAGGTCCCCCCGGAGAAACTCTTTGAACCGGACGAATTCATCCCCGGGCAGAAGATGCCGGATAAAGCTGAGCCACCGAAACAAGAAGATCAGGACAAACCGGGTCCCCCCGGGCAGGAAAAAGATCCAGGCCCGCCCCAGGATGTCCCTGGAAAGCCAGGGGAAGTGCCCCGGCCAGAACCGCCGGTACGCCCCGATGAACCTCCGCGGAAAGGACCCCCGGAAACGCCTCCGGGACAGGCCGATAGACAAAAGGATGCCGGAGAGGGCGAAGAGAAAGCAAAGGAAAGCAAGGATAGTCAGGGGGAAGGCAAAGAGAAAGAGGAAAAACCGGGAGAAAAAGCCCCACCCGGGCACGAGATTGCGCCTCCTAACTCCGGGAAGCCGGGAGATAAACCTGCAACACCTCCGGGCCAGGAACGGGCCCCGGGATTGGACAGGGAAAAGGGTAAAGAGGATGTGGAAAAAGAAGACATCGAAGAAAGTCCTCCTGCTTCCGGGCCGCCTGGAGATCAACCGAAAACCCCGCCCGGTCAAGCCCGGGATCAGGAAAAACCGGGGGATAAAAACAACGACGCAGCGCACGGAAAGCGCCCGGAGGAAACCCCTGCCGGGGAAGCGCCCCCCGGCCTGGAAAAACAACCGCAACAGGGAAATTAGACACCAACAAGGGGAAAACAGCCAAAAAGGCCATTTACATTTTCTGTTTAGCACACTATAATTAAAACAAACCCGGGCTGATTGGATCGATAGTTGCAAGGCCAACATGCGCCGGGTTAATCCGCTGGACTGGAGCGTGCCATGGAACTACTAATCAGCCTCTTTGTTGGTATCGGCCTTAGCGCCACCTCGGGCTTTCGCTTGTTTGTCCCCTTCTTGGTTATGAGTGCAGCCTCTTTGGCCGGGCTGCTGGAGCTTTCCTCCGGCTTTGAATGGATCGGCACCTACCCGGCGCTGACTGTCTTTGCCGCAGCCGCGCTGATTGAAGTCCTGGCTTATCTATTCCCCCTCGTCGACAACCTGGTCAGCACCTTGAGCGCCCCCCTGGCCGCCATCGCCGGGATCGTTATCACCGCTTCCGTCCTGGTGGACATGGATCCCATGCTGACCTGGGGCCTGGCTATCATTGCCGGCGGCGGGGCCTCCCTAACGACCAAGACGACCAGTTCCCTGCTACATGCCGGCTCAACAACGGTCTCCGGGGGCACCGCCAACCCGGTGGTTTCCCTGGTGGAAACCATTTTTTCCGCTATCATGGCGGTCCTGTCCATCCTGGCCCCTGTGCTGGTCATCTTCCTTTTCGGGTTCATTCTCTGGATGGGGATCCGGCTGTATCGAAAAAGAGCAAGAAAAAAGTCACCGGGATACAGGTGACCTTAAGCAATAATTTGGCACGACACATGAAATGGGGCAACGCCTTGCAACTGTCAAGGTTGTGCCCCATTTTTGGTATGTTTGTATGATCGCAATCGATCAGCCCATTTCAACTCCACTTCTTTTTTTGAGGCTTATTTCCTTTGGCTAATGCCCCCGGGCAAGCTCATCTTGCAGCCGGTTCCAGATCTTTTTGATGCTTTTGGATGCAGGGCCGTTGTTATACTCCACCACAGGGATGCCTTTGAGCATGGCCTCGGTTACCGAATTGTCCTGGGGTATCCGCCCGGCCAGGGGCACGCCCTGGTTCCTGCAGAACTCCTCGATACGCCGGCTGTTTTCCTGGCTCAGGTCATGGCGGTTGATACAGATCCGGGCCGAAACCTGGAAGTGGCGGCAGACATCCAGGACCCTCTCCATATCATGCACGGCGGAAAGGGTCGGCTCAGTGACAATTAAGGCCGTGGAAGCCCCGGAGAGGGAAGCGATCACGGGACAGCCAATTCCCGGGGGTCCATCGGTGACAAGCCATTTTTTTTCTTCATCCTGGCCCATTTCCCGGGCTTTTTGCCGGACTTGGGTAACCAGCTTGCCGGAGTTTTCTTCGGCAATCCCCAGCCGGGCATGGACCAGGGGGCCGTACGGTGTCCGGGAGACAAACCAGTGACCGGAAAGCACTTCCTGCAGGTCCACCGCTTCCTGGGGGCAGGCATAGAAACAGACGCCGCAGCCTTCACAGGAGAGGGGATCGACCCGAAAGTTCTCACTGATCGCCTCAAAACGGCAAAGCTGGCGGCACAACCCGCATTGGTTGCATTGGTCCTCCCGGATGCTTGCCTCCCGGGAAGCTTTAAACTCGTGTTTTTCCTGCAGGACAGGGCGCATCAGCAGGCTTAAGTTGGCAGCATCCACATCGCAGTCGGTAAAAATTCCCCCGGCGCAAAGGGCCGCCAGAGAACCGGACACCGATGTCTTGCCTGTTCCTCCTTTGCCGCTAATCACCGTGATCTCTTTCATGGCAATGACCTCTCTTTCCCGGCCTGTTCTCTTTGGACCTTGACTGTTTCCTCAATCTTGCCCCAGAGGGCTTTAAACCGGTTTCTCCAGGTATCGGCATGCATGAAGGCAGGTTCCCCCCGGGCATAGTTCCGGGCCAGCTGCTCATCCCAGGGAATCTGCATCAAAATCGGCAGACCGTGGCGCTTGCAATAGTCTTCCACACGCCGGTCCCCCAGGTCGGAGCGGTTAATCAACACCCCGGCCGGTATGTCCAGCTTTTTCAGCATCTCCACCGACAGGCACAGGTCATTGAGGCCAAAAGGAGTCGGCTCGGCCACCAGCAGGCAGAAATCGCTCCCCTGCACAGAGGCTACCACGGGACAGGAAGTGCCGGGAGGGGCATCGATTAAACCGGTTTTGCCCTGGTGAATCCGGTTTTTTACTGCTTTAATCAACGGCGGCGACATGGCTTCCCCGGGGTTTAGGCAGCCCCGGATGAAATCGAAACCATGGGCCCTGCCTTGCTCCAAGACCCCGACGGGCCGGTTTTTCTCCTCAATGGCACCGGCAGGGCAAAAGTAAGCGCACCCACCGCAGCCATGGCAGAGTTCCGGGAATACCATGATCTCATCCCCGATGGCAGCGATGGCATTAAAGGCGCAGATTTCTGCGCAGTAGCCACAGCGCGCACACTGCTCCGAGTTGATCACCGGCACAGGAATGCCCACCGGCTCGGATGTTTCCCAGTGGGGCTTTAAAAATATATGGGCGTTGGGAGCCTCTACGTCACAGTCCAGGAACTGGAAATTCTCTTTCCCGGACCAGGCCAGCGCCAAGTTGACGGCAATCGTGGTTTTACCTGTTCCTCCTTTGCCGCTGGCAACTGAAATTATCATATTCATCTCCCCAAACGATCAAATGTCAAACAGAACGTAGTATCCTTCTGCAGCAGCAACTCCGGCAGGAAAGGCAGGAGGGGCAGGAGGGGCAATGCTAGTGCCCGCCACAGGAATCGTGCCCCTGGGGATGGCTGCAAAGACTTTCCCCACCGGCAAGCTGTCCTGCAAGATAGCGGGACAAGGCGTCATCTACCGGGCCTGTAACACCGACCACCGTCTGGATTCCCTGCTCGGCAAAGAGGTTTTGAGCCCGCATGCCCATTCCCCCGGCTATAACACAGTTAACCCCCATTTCTCCCAAAAAGCGCGGCAAAAAGCCCGGCTGGTGCCCCGGGTTGGGAACCACTTTTTTTCCGGTCACTTTTCCAGCGCTGAGATCAACAAGGGTATATTCGGGGCAGCGGCCGAAGTGGGATGCTACATCCGCCCCTTCTGTAGCTACGGCGATTTTCCCCTCAGAGACCGGGGCTTGCACTGTTGTTTCTGCAGAGGCTTTTTGGGCCTCTTGCTCAGTTGCGGAACTTTGCCGCCCCCCGGACCCCCCTTTTTCCTTCAGGTAACTCTCCAGGGCCTCCTGCAGGGGCATTTCCGGAATATGAATTACTTCGAGCCCGGCCGAGGCCAGGACCTGGGACGCCTTGGGTCCCGTCTCGCCTGTCAGAACAACACCTGCTTTATGGTCAGCCACAAACTGGGCCGCCTTGATCCCCGCACCGCTTCCCTGCAGGGCGCCCGGGTTGGATAAAAAGGCCCAGCTCTGGTCTTCCGTATTATAAAAGGCAAAATACTGGCACCGCCCAAAACGGGAGTCTATCCTGGAAGTTGTATCTTTTCCACTGGAACTCATAGCAATAATCATTGTTTTTTTCCTCCCTGGAAAAAGTATTTAGATGCCTGCACGGCACAAAACCGCCTTTGTGCAGGCATCCGGCCAATAGTTACGCTTCTTCATCCTCTTGCGCTTCAACAGCTTCCAACCTTGCTTCAACCTGGCGCAGCTGTTCTTTTAACACTTCCGCTTCTCGCTTTAGAACTTCCCGCTCACCGGGCATTTCACCGGGGTAAGGCGCAGCCCAGGGATTGGCAGCTCCCCGGCAAATCCGCCGCCTACCGCGGCCGAAAAATCCCGGCCGGGGCGGCACGGCACTGTATCCTGCTCCCCAGCGCCCGGTTCCGGGCCCTAAGCCCAGGGGTCCAGTTCCATCTCCTCCTGGCATGGTCTTTTCCTCCTTTCCGTTAAAGATTTTCTAACGACTCAGCACTCTTTTTACGGGAAGCAAAGGGGACGGTTCTGGCGCTTCCGCAGCGAAGCACAGGACTGATGTGATTGGGAAGGCCAGAACTGTCTTTTACTTCCCGATGGAAGCACAATAATCAGTAGGCTGAGAAGTAACAAGAACATTTCCTGTTCAGGCGGGGAAATCTTGTTCCTTTGATTCAAGGGTGTGGTAGTTAGTCTTTCCCCAAACCTTTTTCTTTATGAACTTATGTCCAATTAAATTGTACCGGCTATATTGGACATATGTCAACTAAGACATTTGCAGCTGTATCGGCAAAAAAAGCAATGACCTTGTAATTACTGGCCATTGCTTTCATTTGCTTCATTTTATGCTTTTTTCTAGCTATTTTTTGAGGTATTTTTCTTATATTTCAAAGCGTTCCAGGTAATCCTCCCGGGAAAGCCGGATCACTTCCAGGGCCTCTTCTTTCCCGTAAACACCGGCAATCCAGCATTTTTTATCTTTGCTTTCCGGCATCTGCTTGTAGGTGAGGAAGAAATGCTCCAGCCGCCTGAGCACCCCGTCAGGACAGTCTTCGATGGACTGCCAGTGGCCGTAAAGAGCATCCTGCAGCAGGACAGCCAGGATTTTATCATCGGCCTCCCCACCGTCAATCAGGCGAAAACCCCCGATAGGCCGGGACCGCAACAGGATATCCCCGTGGGGGACAATTTTTTCCGTTAAGACACAGATATCCAGGGGGTCGTCATCCCCTTTGATCCCCTTTTGACCGGTTTTCTCCTGGCAAAACCGCCCGATGCGCTCCCCGCAGTACGTTTGGGGCAGCATTCCGTAGAGTGAAGGATAGATGTTGGAATACAGCTGGGGCCGGTCAATTGTTAACAGGCCTGTTTCCTTGTCCAGTTCGTATTTGACCGTATCGCTGGGGACCACTTCGATGTAAGCGGTAACGATATCCGGCCAGCCTTCCCCGGGCGAAACGCCGTGCCAGGGATGGGCCCGGTAAAGGCAGGGACTTATTTTTTCCACCATAACAAAACTCTCCTTTTCCAAGAAAAAATCTAAGCTTCCAAAAAAAATTCCAGCAGGCATTTATTTCTACACATTTATGCACCCATTTATCCACAGACTAACCCTGAAAAGGGGGAAAAAAATGCCTGTCTTACAATTAAACTACCTGGTAGATGCTCTCCATTACCAGTATATCCATTATCCCAACCCAAGAATGAATATTGACGGCATTAGCTGTGATTCCCGGCAGGTAAAACCGGGCGACCTTTTTATTGCCCTGCGCGGCCAGGAGCACGATGGACATAACTTCATCTCCCAGGCCCTTAACAATGGCGCGGCGGCAGTAATTGCAGAAGAAAAGCCGGGGGCAAACCCTCCGCCGGTGAACTGGATCCAGGTTCCCGATACCAGGCTGGCCCTGGCCCAGGCCGCCGCCATGTTTTACCACCATCCTTCCCGGGAGCTTTCTTTGATCGGGGTCACCGGGACTTCCGGGAAAACCACTACAACCTGCATGCTGCATCACATTTACAGAACAGCCAAATTAAACGCCGGGTTAGTCGGGACTGTGCAGATCCACTGCGGTAAAGATTGTTGGCCGGCCAGGATGACCACCCCCGACGCCCTGGAGCTTCAGAGGATGCTGCGTTTGATGGTGGACAGTGGAGCAAGCCATGCGGCCATGGAAGTGTCCTCCCATGGGTTGCATCAAAAACGGGTGGATGAAATCCACTTTCAAGGCGCTATTTTTACCAACATCTCCCCCAACCACCTGGACTTCCATCAAAGCCTGGTTGATTATGCCAGCGCCAAGGCAAGGCTGGCCACCCTGGTTAAAGACGGCGGCTTTTTGTTAGTCAACGGGGATGATCCCTATTTCAAAAAACTCAAACCGGTGAAAAACAACGCCTTGATTTTGCTGGGCAGCCAGCATTTCTGCCACCTGTTCATTCAAGTTCAGTCCATACGGAAAGAAGGAAGCGTTTTCCAGCTTTCTGTCACCCAAAGCCCAACGGGTCCTCTTACAGGCACCCTCTCCCGGAAAGATCCTTACATTTTTACAATTCCCGTTCCAGGCAAACACAATGTTTTCAATGCGGCATCAGCCGCTGCAGCGGCGCTGCTTTCCGGTGTTCCGGAGGAAGATGTCAGCCGGGGACTGAAAACATTTCCCGGGGTAAGGCGCAGGTTCAACTTTCACCAGGTGGGAAGCCTGCACGTTATCGACGACACGGCCATGAGCCCGGGGAGCATTCACGCCGTCTTTCACACACTGCAGGAACTGTCCCTGGCCCGCAACAGGTTGGTCTTAGTTTATGCCCTCCGGGGACGACGCGGGACAGTGGTTAATGAAGATAACGGCAGGGCCCTGGCCGGGTGGGTAAAAAACCTGGGTATAGAGCATTTTTTTTCCACCAGCAGCGTACATCACGTAAAAGAAACAAACAGGGTCACGCCGGAAGAAGAAGCCGCTTTTTTCCAGGGCACCCTCTATCACGGAATTTCACCTGTCCACACTCCTTCACTGGAAGAAACCATTGCCAAGGCAGTTGAAGTGCTCACTCCGGGGACTACACTTCTTTTGCTGGGCGCACAGGGCATGGATTCCGGGCTGGACGTTTTTTTGCACCTGTTTTCGGAGACAAAAATCCCTGCTGCCCTGTCGTAAACAACTGCCCGCAACAGTATGCTGGCACAATCCTGTTTTTCAATTCCACTGGTAGAGGCTTGAGCTAAATATTATCGTTTAGGCCCAAGAAAGCCGGAAACCCTGAAACCCGGATCATGAAAAGAAACGCTGCCCTTTTGTTACTTTAATACATTCCACCGCCGCCCATAAAGGCCAAGCCGGCTACCAGCGAGAAAATAGCGACGACTATCCCCAGCGCCAGGCTGATAATAATCAGGACACCCTGGATCTTGAAGTATGTATTCAAGTTGGAGAAAAAGCTGTTCAGGTTCCCGGTAAAGTTTTCATGGTGGACATCCATCAGCATGGCATCGGCAGACTGTTTGGCATTGCGAAGCTTGACACCCAGGATAATGGCAATAATTCCAGGAATGGCACCGACAATAAAAGCCGGAAGCCCCGCCAGAGCCGAAAGTGCGCCCCCGATAATGGTAATGATTCCTACAAACCCCATCCACTTGCTAAGCTGCTGAAGCTCTTCTGTGTTCATGACATCATCCCTTTCCTCGTTGGTATTACCGGCATCACGCCCTCCGTAATGAATAACTCGATGACCTTGCGATGGACTAATACCGATTATTTCCTTGTATCTTTCGACATCTTACGAAAGATTTCCTTTTCCCAAAACAATTCAGATCGAAATAGAATAGAGGTACCTTTGACAATTCAGCAGGCACCTCTTCTTTATATAACCAAGCTCAGCATTTTTTCTTTCCAGTTAATTTACCTGTTTTCTGTTCTTATTTGCGTTTTTTCCCCAGGAACAAGCCGCCCAAAACAAGCACGGCACTAATATCAAAGAGAGTATCTATAGCCCTTTTCTTGCTCTAAAACCATGAAATAATGTTCGCTTAAGGCACCTTCCGACGGCTTATGGTAATAAAAAACAGGCTTATGAAGTTCATCTGCAACCTTGAGGAGATCAGCAAACTCCTTGACTTCCACAATTCTCTCTGCACGAAATGGACTGCTGCCCACCACGGCCACAATTCGCTCCCCGTGTTTCTTTATAAAGCGGGAAGCTTTTTGTTCCTGAGGGTTTACTTTCTGCTCCTGGGGAACAGTTAAAAACAAAAAGGCAATTAAAAAAACACCAAAAACTCCTGTGGAAACTGCAAACCCTGTTCGTGCCTGCTGCACTAGCAACACAGGAACTTCTTTTTTACTGGTAATTTCAGCGGAATTGCTTTCAGCAAGGTTACCCTTGACAACAAAAGTATTTCCTCTCAAAGAATAAACCATGTGCGGATTTATTTCCCCTTCTGTACTCCCCTCATCGGTCTGAATTCTATAATTAAGCTCATAATTCACCTTAAGATCAAGCTCTCCGGGAACAAACTCGGTTTTTTCCCGCATATCTTCAGCAAACTCTTTGTAGTAGAGAAAAGGGATTTTTATCGTTTCCTGAATTATTAGTTCACTGCCCTGATAGCTAAACCTTTGAGGAGCGAGCAGCTCGAATTCCCGGTCCCATACTACATTTTTCCCCTCACCACTGGTCATGGCAGTTAAATAAGCCACAGCACTATACTGTCCATCAATAAAGGCATCTTGCTTTCCTTCAAAATGATAGCTAACTTCTGCAGTTAAATAGTCCGTCATATTAGAGAGATAAGCTCTGCCAGACTCCAACACGTTTTCCTGGAAAACATCATTTGGAAGCAGGTGAACTTGGTAATCAATTTCACTCTCCAGTGTGCAGGAATAAGCAGCATACTCTTCTAACTGTTCAGCTGTCGCAGTGCGGCTCCAGGCGATTCCCACTCCAGAACCCAGCGTCAATGTAGCTATTAAAGTGATTCCTATCACCCATGTCCTTTTTTTTAACCGTTTTATTTTCAATTTAGAGCTCCTCCTCATCATAGAAATCTTTTTAGCCACACATAGAGCCGCATGATTTATCCTTAACCCGGTTGCCTGACCCAGATCGTAATCCAGCCCAACTTAGGTACAACTGTGTTTACCGTTCCCAACACCTGCTCCGGAAGGACAGGATCCGAGTCAGGAATTCTATTGTTATCTCCCTGGGTAATGTATACCAGGAGACCATTTTCATCCTCAACAACTTCAATCACCCTGTGGGTAATCCTGATTTCATTTTCCTGGAACTGAATCACATCTCCCACTTGCACCTTCTCTGCCACCTCTGAGGGGTGGATTCTTTGCACGATCACGATATCCCCTACATCAATATGGGGCCTCATGCTCCCGCTGATGATCACGTTGGGATAATAACTGAACACCCCCACGACAAACCAGATCAAAAGGACAGCAACCGCGCTCACGGCCACCCAACTGCCGAGACCTTCCTTTTCCCGGGCCCTTTTTCTTAACACTTCCGACTGGCTGAAGGTATACGCCAAAGCCATCCCGAAGACAGGCGCAAAGGTGCCAAGCATGGCTTTGGCAGTCCAGTTAAGATCGGGCAGATAAGGAAAAAACCATTCAAAACCCATCAAGGAACCCCGGTAAATAACGGCGGGCAGGGGCCCCGCTAGAAACACCAGGTACGATGCCAGGAGATGCTCCATAAAGGAGGGCAAAAAGGTGCCCCCCAAAAACTCCACCCCCTCCAGGGCTGTTTCATAGATGCGGATCCGGGACAGGGGAAAAGAAAAAAAGGTAAAAATAAAAGCAGTAAGAGGAATCCCAAGACCCGGTTTTTTGGAAAAAAGACCGTTGACCAGCCAGGCTCGACTTACTTCGATGCCAACAAGCATAAAACCCAGGTAGAAAAGGTTGATTAGAATCCCCCGGGGGTCCTGGGCATAGGGGGTTTTTCCAAACCCCACCATAAGCCCCCCGGCCAAAAAAGCGGCCACCCCCGCCACACCACAGATGAGGGCCACCCAGTAGAACAGCTTGCGGTGACGCGGTATGCTGTTAGCGCGCACCACGGGGAAAAAGAAAAGAATAATTAGGGATAGCACTGCCCAGAGAGAGGCCGGCAGAACGTAGCTACCCCAAAAGCCGCCCGGGTTCGCCACCCGGGTGATATAGTAAATAGCGGCCACAAAGGCAAGCAACACCAGACCGTAGCGCACCTTGATGACTCCTTTATCTGACGGAAGCGGCATGAATGTCCCTCCAACTGTGTATACTTTTTCTTTCAGTCCTTTTCGGAAGAAGAACCATTACCCTCGCAGGAACTGGAGCTTTCCGACGATGTTGCACTATCGCTTCTGGAAGCATCAGATGAGGAGCCATTGTTGCTTCCACCGGAATCACTGGCAGAAACACTTCTGCCACCGTCGCTTTTGGAGAAGATTCACTCTCTCCACTGCCTGAATCAGTGGAAGCTCACTGGCACCCCCTCATTCCTGCCCACCTTCCGCGTCCCCGCCGCTATCAGTGTTGTTCTCCGATTCTTCTACAGGAGTGGTACTATCTTTTGAATCTCCACCACTATCACTGGTGCCGCCATCTGCGTCTGAGCCCCTCTTTTCATTCTCATCAGCATCTGAAGCGGAATCATCAACATCCTCTGCTTCAGGCGAAGATGTTTCACCTTTGCCTTCCTCATCCTTATGTTCCTCCGGTTCTGTAGAGGGCTCATCCGTGCCTTCCTTCGGCGGATCCTGTCCTGGCACAGTTTTTTCATCATTTAAGCCATCATCCTTTTCCCCGGCCTCCCTCTTTTTTTTATCCCCAGAACCTTTCTCTGCCTCCATCCTGCCTTCTGCACATTCCTTGTCTTCCTCTTTTTTGTCTTCTTCTATGTTTTCTTCCTCATCTGTCTCTTCTTCAGGGATGGAACTCTCCTCTTGGCTGCCGGAGGGAGATGCAGGCAATGCTTCGGTCTCATTGTTCTCGGCAATTAGCACTTCACCCCTTATAGAAAGGGTATCACGCCAGGAAGCCATCCCTGAGGGAAGCAGGAAAAGCGCCAGGACAAACCAGATGGATAGAAAAAGAGCAAATCTTTGCACGTTCTACTCACCTCTCCCGCTACGATAGAAAAAATCAGATAGCACTCACAATGATGGATAATCCCCGGAGAAGGGGGTCTCTTCCCCGGGGAAATAATCCTGTATTTATCAACCTTCGTATTTGTTCCATTGAATGAAATCAAATTCCACCGTGAATTCCATCTCTAAGTTCATGGTGGTGTAGGTGTTACAAACATGCTGCGGAACCTCAAAGAGCACTGCACCCATTGCTCTTGAGCTGTCACATTGAGGCGATGTGCCCAGCTGAACGCCTCTCCATATTTTCTGATAATCCCAACCGGTTTCGCAGAAGTCTGAAATGAGATCTACTTTAAGCGGATACTCTCCAGAAAATTTTGGCAAGCTACTTACTTTCACCGGGATCGAACCCTTATTTTCTATCACAAAGGCAACTACGCCTCCCGCACAGGGATAGTAGTCACTAATCGTAATAGTTAAGGTCTTTCCGTCTTCACTAATTTCCACATCACAAGTGGCAACATCTTTATCCTGATCAATGCACCATTCCCATTCGACAAACTGCACATCGATGTTGCCGGTGTTTACCGTTCCTTCTGCCTTTACTTCGTCATACCACGCCGCATAGCCAGCGCCCAGCGCGCCGAGAACCAGCACCAGGATCAGCGTGTAATATTGTATTTTTTTCATTCTTTTTTCCTCCCTATGTATAATCGAAAACGATTATACATTACTACCAAACCTCTCTTCCAAAGCGGCGGTAGACTTCAACTCAAAATCACTGTAAAGAAGGAAAACCTCGTTGGGAAAGGGAACCCTTTCCCAACGAGAAGACTTTCCTCTACGGGCCTCTCCTAGTTAGAGGAAAGGTCCCCTGGGAAGGCACTGCCTTCCCAGGGGAGGAAATTCTCAGATACTATTCTTCGAATTTGTTCCACTGGATGAATTCATAAGTTACCGTAAAAGTGTAGGTTTCGTCCTGTTCAGCGCTGCAATCAGGTGAAACCTCAACGCCGATGGAGCCTTTAGCCTTGTCACAGGTATTGAGCTGAGTGCCAACCTCCAGCTCTGGAACTTCTGGTTCACATTCACATTTCCATTTCCAGTTTCCACAATTCCAACACCACCAGCCTTTATTCTCCACTTTAAGTTCATCAGGAGCATCGATGTCTACGCTTTGGAGCTTAACCGGGATCGAGCCCTGGTTGTGAACTTCAAAATCGATATTAGCCATAAACTGCGGATAGGCGTTATCAATTTCGAATTTCAACTCTTTGGCATCTTCGCATACACTTACAAGGCTTACTGTAGCAACCTCTTCACCATCTTTTGTGTTCGAATCCTCATCATAAACTACCTCGAAATCATAAAAATAGACGTTAATATCTCCAGTTTCCACCGTTCCATCAACTAACAGGTCATCGCCCCACGCAGCATAGGCCCCGCCTACCATGCCCAGTACCAGCACTAGCGCCATTACATAAATCTTGACTTTTTTCATGTTTTTTCCTCCTTCTTTTACCTATGGATGTTTTACAATACCACTTAAAACAACTCTTCCATTAATCCACTGCTACTTATACTTGTTCTTTTTTCCTTTGGACCACCCCCTGTGGAACTAAAGCGCCAGTAATTGTTTGGCACTTTTTAATCTTGACATCTTTTTGTACTTCTCCTACAAGTTCCACTGCTGGACATCCAGCTGTATAAAGAAGTCGTAGAGGTTGTGTTCACTGTCCTCAACGCCTTCTTCCACTTCGATCACTACTTGGCCGGTATCGCTACCGCCGTTTCCTTCCAGGATACCCCCTGTATAAGAATTGCTTACATTAACTTTGCCCGGCTTGCTTCCAATAACGGTTGCAGTACTGTACCTGGCCGGCACACTGCCCCGGTTGGTAATTTCATATTCAAAAGTGGCGCTATAGCCGGGTTGGGCGTTGTCAATTTCGATTCCAACATTTTTTTCGTTAATAAAAATGACCCTTGCGTTTCCCCGGCTAGACTTTTCATTGTTCAATTCAAACTCGGAAAAGTACACATCAATATTCCCGGTGGCAACGGTGCCGCGGGTATAGAGCTGGCCCTGCCAGGTGGCGTAACCCAGGCCCATTACAGCAAATATGGCGGTCAAAAGAAACCAGGTCAAACATCCGCGGGTTGTAATTGCAGTTATTATCCGTCTCTGTTTTCTTAACAAAATAATTGGTCACCCTTTGGTCTACATGTTATTGAAATCTGGTTGAAAGAACTCTACTGCTCACTAACACCGGCCATTAAGGACATGGGCCTTAGCTGTTTACTGCTTAAAAACCGGAGCCGATACTGGAAAACGGAAACTCCATCACTATACTAACGCCTACCTGGAACAAACCGATAACAGGGTGATAACAAACATGTAACAGGGCAAAACCGTCATAAAAAACCCTTGAAGTTCAGGGAAACGCTAAGCGAAGGAAGCAAAGGTAGGGTTCTCGTGCTTTTCGAGGTGCCGGGAATCAGGGAGACGGTTCTGGCGCTTTCGGAGCGTAACGGAGGGTCGAAAAAGGATAATGCCAGAACCGTCTCCCTGACTCGCCTCAAAGAGCCCTGATATTTTTTTAATAAAAAACCCCCTTTTCGGGGGCGAAGAAGGGGTTGAAAAAAAGGGAACGATTTCAAAGTTACATGACTTTCAATTTAGCTCAGCCTAAACCTGCTATTAATTCGTCTTAAAACCTGCAAGGATGTCCTGATTAAACTTGATGGCATACCAATCATATTATATCCCCTTAAATGACTAGATTTTCCTGCAAATTAGACACCGTCAGCATAAATATTTCCCATCTCAATTCTACCCCTTAAGTTCACTGTCAAATACTCCATTAGGATGGGGTTTTTTTATGCAAAAAATGATAAAATGTTTTGGCTAATTTATAAGAGTTTTGAGCCACAATTTCTTTTATGAAGAAATATCAAGTAAGGAGGTTGACAGGTGTTAAATGTTAAAAGGAAATTAAAGACTTTTACCCTGGTGTTCATTTTTCTAGTAATGGCATTTATGCTGCTACCGATGGAGGCCGGGGCCAGTGCTGGACACCCGGATTTTTCTAAAATTGATGGCAAAATTGAAGGCTTTATGCTTCCTATTACCCGCAATATTTATTCTTCTGTTGATCAACCAACTCCCCCTGTCGGGCCTGTATGGTTCTGGTATGGTGATTCGGAACTTAGTTCATGGCATATTGTCTATGGGGATCGTGATCAAGAAAGTGACCTGTTTCGAGAAATAAGGCTGGAAATATTATTTTACCCTGATGAAGTGGGATACAGTTTTAACCCTGCCGACTATTTAGCAAGATATAAGGTGCCTATCTTCGATCATCTACCGGCCGGCAATTACCGCCTAATTGAGAATAGCATTACGCAAGATAGTTATTCATTTGCTTTTGAAGAATTTGAAGATCCTGAATTATACGTAGAGGGATGGCTTGCACACGGTTGGAAAGGCCAGCGTTCAGTTTGGCTGAACCTACAGGGAGGGACTTGCAGGGTACAGGTTACTGGCCGCGGCACCGGATGGAACGATGCTGACTTTAAAAGGGCATTTGACATGGCAGAGCAATATGCCAGAGATGCCCTCGGGGAAGAAGAAGCCAGTTTTTCCCTGGTGTATTACCAGCCTTTTGAATTTTTTGAAACGGAAGTTATTAGAGAAAAGCTTCACGGTAATATAAGGGCCGAACTAAAAGATGCAAACGGTGATCCTGTAAAATCCAAAATTGTATTTTATATTGAACCGGGGAGCACGCTTTCAAAAGTAATAAGAGAAAGTACTGCCGGAACAGATTTGCATATATTAAATTTAATCGGGCGGGATAAAATTTTTCTAGGGGGAACCTGGTCAGATAATAACGGTGTAGCCTGGATGAATTATCACTGGCCTTCCCAGCTTAAAATGGATGACATGGTAAAAGTATTAAAAGAAGATGGTAAGATAGAAGGCACTATTCATGCTGTATCTATTGATGGGACAAAAATTAAACACCGGACTTCTGTTGACGTGGAACACGAGGGTTTTGCCAAAATTGTGCGGATAAGAGGTGCCGGCTGGCCAGAGGATTATAAAGAACAGTATTCTGCCTTAAATCCAGAAGCCCGTC
>CAZOOA010000046.1:0-24155 GCA_964581355.1 uncultured Desulfovibrionaceae bacterium
TCAGCCTGGTCCAGCCCGGCCAGATGAATAATTAACGGGTTATCGGGAGGCCTTCCTTTAACCTGGAAGATGCGCTCCACGGCACGGGGGTTCAAAGCATCTGCACCCAATCCATAGACAGTCTCTGTGGGAAAAGCCACCAGGCAGCCTTCCTGCAGCAACCTGGAAGCATAGCGCAGCGCCTCTTCTTCCTTGCCTGGCTCCAAGGCCGAAAGCAGAACGGTTTTTTTAGTATCCTTCCAGGACAAAGTCAGCACCTCCGGGCATAGTAAACCAACCAAAATTTAGCTGGGGAGTTTATTTGTTGATCCCGGCACAAATAAAAGTTTTCGTTTCCCCGTATCGGCTTCCCGCTGTCGCAGAGCCAGGGAAAAAGCGGATTTTCTCCAGGGAATGAAATGGGTTTTTCCCCTTTCCACTCCTCATTTTAATACATACGCTGCGGAAAACAAAGAAAATTTAAGGAAAAATTCTTTCACAACCCATTTTTTTTGTTATAATAAATGTGCTTCTGCTAACCTGATCCTTATTCAACTAAAAGTGAGGTTGTCCAAGTTGCATCAACATTATCTCAAACAGCTCCTGGAGGACGTCCAGCAGGGGCAAAAATCTCCCCAGGAAGCCCTGGAGCGCCTGCGCTCGCTGCCATACGAAGACCTGGATTTTGCCAAGGTGGATCATCACCGGCCTCTCAGGCAAGGCTTTCCAGAAGTTATCTACTGTCCTGGAAAAACCGCTGAGCAGATCATTGCCATCATGGAACGGCTCCAGGAATGGCCGGGCAATATTTTAGCAACCCGGGCCAGCAGGGAAACGTTTCAGCAGGTCCAACAGCACTTTCCCCAGGCTGCGTTTAATGAGCTAAGCCGGACCATTGTGGTCCAGCGCGACAATAATCTGTACGCCCCGGGGACCATCCTGGTGGTTTCTGCAGGCACAGCGGATATTCCCGTGGCTGAAGAAGCTGCCGTTACAGCTGAACTCATGGGCAACCGGGTCGAAACCCTTTATGATGTAGGTGTGGCCGGAATCCACCGCCTGCTTGATAACTCCAAAAAGCTTTACCAGGCCTCGGTCATCACTGTAGTAGCCGGCATGGAAGGCGCACTGCCAAGCGTAGTGGGTGGCCTGGTCAGCTGCCCCATTGTCGCAGTGCCAACCAGTGCCGGCTACGGTGCCAGCTTTTCCGGCCTGGCCCCTTTGCTGGCCATGCTCAACAGCTGTGCCGCCGGCGTTTCCGTTGTGAATATTGATAACGGCTTTGGAGGAGGGTACAGCGCGTCGCTGATCAACCGGGTCCACTCTTCTTCCGGGGAAGAATCAATGAATTCCCGGGAGGTGAACCCAAAAGGATGAAAACTATTTTCTTTGACTGTTCTGCAGGAGCCGCCGGGGATATGCTTTTGACCTCCATGCTGGACCTGGGGCTTTCCCGGGAGGCATTGACAGCGGAGCTGGAAAAACTGCCCCTGGAGGGCTACCGGATAGACTTTCGACAGGTTAAAAAGAAAGGTATCCAGGCCCTGCAGATGGAGGTAATCATCGATACGCCCCAACCTTTTCGCCATCTACCGGAGATTGAAGCCTTGATCAAAAATGCCCCCCTGCCCCGGCAGGTTCAGGAAAAAAGCCTGGCTGTATTCCAGGTGCTGGCCAGGGCAGAAGCCCGGGTGCACGGGATAGCTGAAGAAAAGGTGCATTTCCACGAAGTCGGGGCAGTTGATTCTATTTTGGACATCGTGGGCTCTATTGCAGCCCTGGAAATGCTGGAAGTGGAAGAGGTCCAGGCTTCCCCCCTGCCCCTGGGCAAAGGCTGGATAAAAACAGCCCACGGCTTAATCCCGCTTCCCGCCCCAGCCACAGCTGAAATTTTAAAAAACCACCAAATACCCTGCTACGGGGTTGAAGTGGAAGGAGAAACTGTGACCCCTACCGGAGCAGCCATTCTGGCTGCAACATGCTCCCAGTTTTCCACGTTGCCCCCGATAAGAATGGAAGCCATCGGTTACGGGGCCGGCCACAAAGATTTCGCTTACCCCAACGTAATCCGGGCCTTTAAAGGAAAACTATTGACCCGGCAGAGACAGATAGAGCTCGTCCACGGGAATAAAGGTGGGGGGAAAAACAGTGAAGTAACCGGGGAAAAGCATGATCAAGTTGAGGAAGTGTTTTATACCGAACCTGCAGATATTATCGAGGCCAATCTTGATGACATGAACCCGGAGTTGTTCCAGCATGTTTTGGATTGTCTTTTTGCTGCAGGGGCCATGGATGTGTATTTCACGCCGATCCAGATGAAAAAAAATCGGCCAGCCATTAAGTTGACGGTGCTGGGCCGACCTGATATCTCCTGCCAATTGGGGCAAATTATCCTGCGTGAAACAACAACCCTGGGGTACCGGAGGTATCCGGCAGAAAAAATAATGCTTTCACGGGAAGAGCAGCTAGTTCAAACTTCTTGGGGCCCGGTCCGGGTAAAAGTGGCCGGACGGACTCCCGGTTACCGTAATGCTGCACCCGAGTACCAGGACTGCCTGGAAATTGCCCAACACCATAACATCCCGCTTAAAGCTGTTTATCAGGCCGTATGGCGCCAAGTGGATATTTAAGTCCAATTATTCCCGGGATTTCTTTTTGGAATCGCTGCGCTTGCCTTCTTTCTGACAATCACTGCAGTAACCGTAAAACTGCAGGTTGTGGTTAAGGATATCGAAGCCATGTTTTTGTTCAATGACCTCTTCAAGCTGGTACAGCAGGTCGTCTTCCACCTCAAAAATATCATCACAGCCCAGGCAGACCAAGTGATGATGGTGGTGCTGTTCTTCGGAAATGTCCAGGCGGACAAGCTCGAAACGGCTCCTGCCATCTCCGAAGTTTAGTTTATGGATCAGGCCCATGTCTTCCAGCAATTCCAAGGTCCGGTAAATGGTCGCCAGACCAATTTCCTCTCCCCGTTCTCTACTAAAATTGAACACCTCTTCAGCGCTTAAATGCCGATCCCGGTTTTCCAGGAAAATTTCCAGCACCAGTCTTCTCTGGGGGGTAAAACGGTGCTCCTTGAACTGGTTTTCGATTTCTTTCATTTTCTTTTCCATAGCAATGCCCTCCGCTTAAAATTCATCAGTAACAACCTGGGCCAGGTTGGTTACGTGGTCGGCAATCCGCTCCATATTGCTTAAAATATCCAGGTAAATAACTCCGACCCCGGTAGCACACTCCCGGCGGTTCACCCGGTCAATATGCCGTTTGCGCAGCGTCTTCTCCATGTTATCAACGATATCGTCCTGGTCAATAACCTTCCTGGCCAGATCCAGGTCTTCCTTTTGAAAGGCTGTAATGGCCTGATCAAACATTTCGTCCACTTTCTCAAACATGGAATAGACCTCTTCCCGGGCCGTATCCGATACCTGGAGCTTTTCGTCCAACACCGTCTCCGACAGCTGGACGATATTCTGCGCGTGGTCCCCGATACGTTCCAGGTCATTTGCTGCACTCACCAACCCGGCCACGATATTTGTCTGCTGGCGGGTCAGGGAGTGCTGTGACATTTCCTGCAGATAAAAGTCAATTTCCGTCTCCAGTCCATCCACCAGCTCCTCCATCTGCATGATATGGGGTATTTTTTTCCGATCCCCTTTAACAAAAACTTCGGTGGACTCTTTGACCATATCCCGTGAAATAGTTGCCATGCGTAAAAGCTCCTGCCGAGCTGCTTCGATGGCCATAGCCGGCGCTTTCATCATACGCTTGTCCAGGTACTTGGGCCCCAGCTCCACCCGGGCATCCTCACCGGGAACAATGATATTTACCAGGCGGATAAACAAACCGAAAAATGGGAAAATAATGACGGTGTTGAGCACATTGAAAACCGTGTGGGCATTGGCGGTCTGGCGAGCTACAGTATCACCTGTATCCAGGATAAAACTGGTAAACGGCCCCAAGAAGATCAGCAAAAGGACAACACCCATCATATTAAACAGAACATGGGCGAAAGCTGCCTTACGCGCCGACAAGGACGTCCCCAGACCCGCCAGCATGGCTGTAATACAGGTCCCCACGTTGGTGCCCAGGATCAGCGGGATTGCCGCTTCGATGGTCAATAGTTCCTGCAGCGTTAAAGCAATAATAATGCCTGTAGCCCCGCTGCTGCTTTGGATCGCTGCTGTAAACAAAGCCGAAATCATAATTCCAATAAAGGGTTGTTCACCAAAGCGGACCAGAAGATCCAGGAAAAACGGGCTCTCCCGCAAAGGATACATGGCATCAGACATGGTCATCATGCCCAGGAACAACAAACCAAACCCCAGTATCGTCTGTCCCAGGTAGCGGTAAACTTTCCTGCGCCCGAAGAAGTTCAGCAGTCCACCGACACCTACAGCAGGTAGAGCCAAAAAATCAAGGTCAAAGGAAATCAGCTGGGCGGTTATAGTGGTGCCAATATTCGCCCCCATGATCGCACTGACCGCCTGGGCCAGACTCATCAGTCCGGCATTGACAAAGCCCACCAGCATAACCGTGGTGGTGCTGCTGCTCTGAACCAGGAAAGTTACGACGATACCTGTAAAAACACCAATGATCGGCTTGCCTGTCAAGACCTCCAGGATCCGCCTGAGTCTATCCCCCGCGATTTTTTGCATACCCGAAGCCATCATCTGAATTCCAAAAAGAAACAGACCCAGCCCTCCGAGCATGCCAATCGCAACAAACCAGTCCATAAAAGGCACTTCCCCCCGAACCGAAGAACCATACCTGCATAGTTTATAATCATGTCAATGCTTTCAGGTTGTCAGCTTTCACCTGTTGAATTCTGCATTAAATCGTTTTTTCCTTTTTCCTGGGGGAAAGATCTCACAGAAAAACAAAATACGCAATATTCTAAATGCGTGAAGTGATTCACATGCGGCCGAGAGGCTTAAAACTTCATTATTAATTGGCCGGGAAAAACCTTTCCAGGAACCAAAAACGAATTTCTGGCTGGTTTGTTTTGCTTTCTTTTTCTTGCTTAGTTTCCTGGCATGAAGCACAACCTTTCAGTTCCGTCCTGCTTGCATCATCCACTGCCGCTTCACCAGGAGGGGCCGGGAAAACGTGGAAACAGAGGGGGGGAAAGAGCAGGCACCACCAGTTTTCCCCTTTACCGGAACCGATGGAAATTTGCAAAGACGTGTATTCCCCCGGGGGCAGCAATAGCATCCCGGCATATTCCCTGGCCGGGAAAACTTGCTGGCTAAGCGAAACCGATACGGGGTGCTCAATGCCCCTGCATGCAAGAAAGTCCCTGGAAAATGCATCAAGTTCGCCCAAGTTCTCTCTTAAATGGCTAAGCAACTCCCTCCTGCTGGTAAAAAGGTTCTGCTTGCTGGAAAGCTGAGATTCCAACGCACCAGCCAGGTCATTTTTTAATGCCTGCTCCCGGGGACAATCGCTGTGGGCTACCACATGCAGGCGGACAACTTGACCGGGCTCTATTGTTTTAACCGCACGGACTTGGGTAAAAAGCGCTATACTTTCTGGGGTTAAATGAGTTTCTCCAGACCATTCCGGCAGCCCATAAGGGACTTTGCCCAGGGTCAAAACCAGTACAAGCAAGGACCCAAGCCCCAAGGCTCGCAGATTTCTTGTAGCGATGTGCAGCCGCAGTGAAGAGCTGCTGCTTTGTTTATGAGAATTATTAGGGTGGTTTTTCCGCAAACCAGGCAAGAAGTCAAGGAGCGACCTAAAGGATTTAAACCTGGGAATCACCGCTTTTCCCCTCCTTTTGTTCAGTCTTGGCTACGGGAAAGCTTGATCCATGCCCCAGTTGATTAGCCTCGCCCAGGTACTGCCGGATCAAGGAAAGGGACGCTTTCTCCACGCGGGACACCTGGGCCTGGGAAATGCCGATCTTTTCCGCCACCTCGACTTGGGTCTTGCCGTGGAAAAACCGGTTGACGACAATGTAACGGCTGCGTGAATCCAGCTTTTCCAGGGCCTGTTTCAGTTCAATTTGATTTAACCAGTTTTCATCACAGTTTTTCCCGTCCCGCAACAGATCCAAGAGCTGAAGCGGATCCGTGCTGTCTGCAAACACCGGTTCAAAAACAGATACAGGGTCCTGGTTAGCATTGTACGCCAGGACCACCTCTTCGGGAGTTAATTCCAGGTAAGCAGCAATTTCCGCCAGGGAAGGCTCTTTTTCGTTTTGTTGAAAATAGCTCTCCCGAAACTCCTGGATCTTGTGAGCGCTTGTTTTTAGGGAACGGCTCATGTGGATATAATTATTATCCCGGAGGTAGCGCTTCACTTCACCCAGGATCATGGGCACGGCGTAGGTGGAAAAATTGACATTGTGCTCCAGGCTGAAATTGTCAATGGCTTTCATCAGGCCAATACAACCTACCTGGAACAGGTCATCCATGTTTTCACCCCGGTTTCGAAACCGTTTCAAAACACTCAAAACCAGTTTCAGGTTGTTTTGGATCAGTTCTTCCCGGACTTCCTGTTCACCGCTGGCCAGCCGCTGAAACAAAACTTTCATCGTTTCCCAGGGGAGCGTCGGCAGCTCATATGTATTCACACCACTAATTTGAACCTTGTTGCACATGGACTTTTCCTCCCGATTAACAAACCCTTTCATAATGATGCAGCATTAACAGGGCCTTCAGCCCGTCCTATCCATTATTATGTGCGTAATTGCGATTTTTTAGACATCCCTTTTTAAAAAAATGGAAATAATGGTATAATGACTGCAGCAGAGAAAAAACAAAGCACACAGGAGGCAGAAGATGAGCAACCTGATCCGGTTTGGAGTCTCCATTAACGAAGGATTGCTGGTTCAATTTGACCAAATCATTGAGCAAAAGGGGTACAACAATCGGTCCGAGGCCATCCGGGACTTGATCCGCAACCAGTTGGTCGAACTGGAATGGGAGAAGGACGAAGAAGAAGTAGCGGGAACTGTAACGTTGATTTATGATCACCATGTCCGGGGGTTAAGTGAACATCTGCTGCAGGTACAGCACGACTTTCACAACCTGATCCTCTCCACCATGCACCTGCACCTGGACCACGACAACTGCCTGGAAGTGCTGGCAGTTAAAGGAGCGGCCAGCGAGGTAAGAAGTATTTCTGAACGCCTGATCAGCGTCAAAGGGGTCAAACACGGCAAGTTGTCGATTACCTCTACAGGAAAAAATTTAAAATAACAGCAAAGCAAGGCAGAGGGTAGATTCCTTTAACCTTCAAAAATAATGACTCGTTCTCTTTGGGCATAATCCTGGATAATCTCCTTGACCCGGAGACCCTGTGCTTCTCCCAGGGCGCTTACTTCTCCAGACTGGTTTTCATCAATTTCCAGGGCAAGCAAACCCGGGGATACCAGGTAGTTTCGGACTGAGGCCAGGATCTCCCGGTAGAACTTCAGACCATCCCAACCACCATCCAGTGACAGGATGGGCTCTTTTTGCACTTCTTGGGCAAGGAAGGGAATTTCTTCCCCGGAGATATAGGGAGGATTGGAAACAACAACCTGAAAGAAATCCTGTCCGGGGGTAAAAGGTTCCCAGAAGGAGCCACAAAGAAACGTTACCCGCTCTGCTACACCGTGCTTAAGGGCATTTCCTTGTGCCACCCGGATTGCTTCCGGGCTAATATCTACTCCTGTAACCTCTGCCCCAGGAAGGTTCAAGGCCAACATTATGCCGATATTGCCGCACCCTGTGCCCAGGTCCAGCACCTTAAGGTTCTCTTTCCGGCCTTTTGGGGACTGGAGCAGGATTTCATCCACCCATTTAAGCACCCCTTCAACCAGGTGCTCGGTTTCAGGCCTGGGGATAAGCACATCGGGACCTACCTGGAACATTGCACCCATAAATTCTTTCTGCCCGGTCAAATAAGCCATAGGCTCTCTTTGGGCTCTACGTCCTACTAATTCCTGGAAGCGCCCCAACTGTTCTTCACTTAACAACTCTCCCCCGTGGGCATACAGGTACGACCGCTCTACCTGCAGGAGGAAACACAGCAAGTATTCCGCTTCACTTCTCGGGGCTTCAATACTGCCAGCCCGAAAAAAAGAAGCAGCCTCCTGCAAGGCCTGCTCGATGTTTTTGCTCATTTTGCATCAACTCCTGCGATAACCAGTTTTTTTAGGTTGCCCAGTTGCCCGGACGACAGCACCTAGACAGGGTTTTTCATACTAACCGACACAGCTCTATCGAGCCGCAACAGGAGATGAAAAACCTTGCTTACGCCCGAAGAGCTGGTTTTCAACTTCCCGCCCCCCTAACCGGGGAGCTGGTGCATTCGGCCGGCGACGTTGGTCTCTGTGGCCAAAGGCGCTTGGTGACCGAAGGTTCTCGGGCGGTCCCGGCCGACAGGACAAAACACTCGCTACACCAGGGCAGCGCGGCGGTTGCCGGACCCGCCCGGTGCATGTGCAGCGAAGATGCAATTAACTGCGAAACGAGGGCCGGGAGGGGAGCCGGCGGGCATGGGCGCCCGCCGCCTGCAACCGTGGCAGGACGCTTAAGTTTGCAGGTTGGCCGGCGGAAGCTTGAACTGAGCCCTAGCGCTCTGCCGCGAAGATAACCGGAGCCGATACCGGGAAACGGAAACTCCATTTTCATACTAATGCTGCTTCATCTGCTCCGCCCGCTCATGGGCAACCAAGGACTCGATGATTTCTTCCATCTCTCCCTGGAGCACATATTCCAGCTTATGCAGGGTTAGCCCAATACGGTGATCGGTAACCCGGTTTTGGGGAAAGTTGTAGGTGCGGATACGTTCACTGCGGTCGCCGCTGCCTACTTGGCTGCGCCTTTCTTCCGCCTGCTCGCTGTGCTGCTGGGCCAGCAGGTTATCCAGTAAACGGGCCCGCAGGACCCTCATGGCTTTTTCCCGGTTTTTCAGCTGGGATTTTTCATCCTGGCACGTGACCACCGTATTGGTAGGCAAGTGGGTAATCCGGACAGCCGACTGGGTGGTGTTGACGCTCTGCCCACCGGGTCCGGTGGAACAAAACGTATCCAGCCTCAAATCCTGGGAATTAATGTTGATTTCTACTTCTTCGGCCTCGGGCAGGACCGCGACAGTAGCCGCTGAAGTATGGATCCGCCCCCCTGATTCCGTGGTCGGTATCCGCTGGACGCGGTGGACTCCGCTTTCATATTTTAGCTGGCTGTAGGCACCGCGGCCCTTGATGGAAAAGACGATCTCCTTGAACCCCCCGATATCCGTGGGGTTTGAGTCAATGACTTCTGCCTGCCAAGCTTTTTTTTCGGCAAACCGCAGATACATCCGCAATAAGTCGGCAGCAAAAAGTGCGGCCTCATCACCACCTGTACCGGCTCTGATTTCCATAATTACATCTTTTTCATCGTTGGGATCTTTTGGCAGCAGTAAAATTTTCAGCTTTTCTTCCAGCTGCTCTTGTTCTTCCGTTAGCCGGGCGATTTCCTCTTTCAAAAAAGCTTCCATTTCGTCATCAGGCTTTTCCTGCAGCATTTCCCGGGCTTCCTGCAGTTCAGAGTCCACTTTTTTCGCCCGCCTGTATACCTCTACCGTTTCCCCCAGTTCAGCATGTTCCCGGGTATATTTTTGCCAGACCTGCTGGTCTTTGATCACCTCCGGGTCGCTCAGCTGTTCTTCCAGGTACTGGTAGTGCTCTTCGATGGTTTTTAATTTGTCCCACATATCTGTTTCCCCTCCGATAACTCTAAAGCCTCTTCTGGCACCTCGGCGGCCGCAACAGCTTTGTTTTCCCTTTCTTCCGGGGGAAGGACAGCTTCTAAAGCGCTGATGGCCACTTCCACCTGATCATCACGAGGCGGGCGTGTTGTCAACCTCTGCAGCCACAAGCCTGGTTGAGACAGGAGCCGGGTTAACAAGTTATCCCGGGAGCCGGCATATTTAATCGCTTCATAAGAAATGCCAGCTACCAGGGGAAGCAGGGCCAGACGGGTCAGGATACGCTGCCAAACCCCCGGCCAGCCGAAAAAGGAAAATAATAGTATGCTGGTTACCATAACGATTAATAGAAAACTGGTCCCGCAGCGACGGTGCAGAGGACTGTACTCTCGTGTATTATCCACTGTCAGGGAATGCCCCGCTTCGTAACAGGCGATGGCCTTGTGCTCTGCCCCATGGTATTCAAAGACCCGCCCCACTTCTTTCCAGCGGGAAATAAGGAAAATATAACTTAAAAAAATGGTCAAGCGCAAGCCGCCTTCACCCAGATTGAGCAATAAGGCCGAATCGGCGCTCTGGCGCAACCAGTTCATTAAAACAGTAGGCAAAAGGATAAACAGGCCTACTCCCAGGGCCAGTGATATGGCCACGGTAAGGGGAAGTTCCCACCCCTTGAGTTCTTCCTCTTCTTCATCCAGGGCGTGTTCAGCGGAAACAGAAATAGACCGGACCCCCAGGACCAAGGCCTCGATGAAAGCAACCATCCCCCGTAAAATCGGCCACTTAAATACAGGAAAGCGATCGCTGAAGGAGAAAAAGTCCTTCTTTTCTACCGCAATCCCGCCACAAGGCTGGCGAACGGCTATAGCGATGCGGGAGCGGTTTCTCATCATCACGCCTTCAATCACTGCCTGGCCCCCGATATGTGTCTTATGCTCTTTCAAAGGTGCCACCTAACCCTTCTGCTGGGCTTACCAGCTACTGAACCAAAACTGTTTCCTTGAAAAAAACAGGGCTGGCTCAGCCCTGCTTTTTGCGTCGATTGCTTTTTTACTCCATTCCGTACTTGCGCTTGAACCGTTCCACGCGTCCCCCGGAGTCCACAAACTTCTGTTTACCCGTAAAAAATGGGTGACAGTTGGAACAGATTTCCACCTTCATATCCGACTTGGTGGAACCAACTTCATAAGCTGAGCCGCAAGCACAGGTTATCTTGGTTTTTGCAAACGCGGGATGGATTTCTTTTTTCATCTGACTCACCTCTTTCCTGAAAACAAAAACTGCAATTCATGCCTTGCCTAGCTTTCTATACACGAATTATATCATAACAAAAAAAAATGCTTTTGACAATATAAAAAAACGGTGTCCTGGGGACACCGGAAAGTTGTTCTGCCAGCGTTGTGGCAAGTGTGGCAAGTGTGGCAGAAAGAAAGCGTCATGATGCATAAAACCCAGTAAGTTGAAAGTCTAATCCAAAATTAATTCTGTTTTGAGCACAAGGCTAAGATCTTCCCAGGTAGTTTAGAGGATCCTTCCTGTTCCCATGATAGATCACTTCAAAATGCACATGGGGCCCTGTAGCACGGCCGCTTGCTCCTACTTTGGCCACGGGCTGCCCTGCTGTTACCTGCTGCCCCTGCTGGACCAGAAGCTTATAATTGTGGGCATAAAGTGTGCTCCAGCCTCCCGGGTGAGCAAGGGTCACTACCAGACCATAGCTTCCCCGGTAGCCCGCCTCCAGCACAGTGCCCGATGCTGAGGCACGGACAAGGGACCCGTGTGGGGCAGCAATATCCAGTCCATAATGAAAAGAGCCATCCCTCCAACCGTAGCGGGAAGTAATAGTGCCTTCCAGGGGCCATTGAAACACGGGAGCACCTCTTGCTTCCCCGGGGGCCCGGGCAGCAATTTGACGGTTCAGCCCTGGACTGAATAAGGCTGCCTGTATTACCTCTTTGTCCTCCACCGGAATCCGGCCTCCCGGTATGACCAAGGCTTCTCCTTCCGGGATGGATTCGGGATGTTCCAGGAGGTTAAAATCCGCTATTTTCTTATCCTCCACACCATATGTCCTGGCAATTTTCTGCACGGTTTCCTCTTTTCCCGCCTGGTGTAGAGTCCCCTCAATTAGCAGGATATCCAGCTTTTGTCCCGGCAGGATAAAGTGGGGGTTTTCGATCCTGTTCCAAAGGGCCAGTTCGCCTACATCCACTCCATAATGCCTGGCGATTTCCCCCAGGGTTTCTCCCCTTTTGATCGTATGATGGGTAACAGACCGCTCCAGCACTCTTTTTCTTTCCATCCGCTCCACTTCAAGCTGATGCTGTTCTACTTTGGCCATGTAGTTTTCCAGTCCTTCCAGGTAAGAAGGGCGGTATTCCCCGGCACTGCCTGGAACGGGAGCTGTCAGGAGGAAAAAAACCGCGAAAAAAACGCTGCACAGCGCAAACTTACATGCTGAATGGAAGCCGCCAGTCCTTGCCAAGCCCCTTTTTTCACTTAAACCTGCCAGGTGCCTCTTCAGGTCGTTTCCCTTTTTACAGTCACATAACGTTGTAAACATTTGTTTCCACTCCCTGCATATACTCCCCCTTATTCTGGCCAGGATAAAAAATAATATGCATGAAATGGAAACAAAAGGCAATAGGGAATGATTTTAAAGCACAGTTGTTTTTTAGCGAACAAACAAATACTTTACAGGTTATGCAGGTTGGCTAAAAAGGAGGCATTGCTATCCGTTTTTTTCAAACGCTCGATCAGGGCTTCCAGGAAGTCGGAGGAGGAAACATTCATAGAACGCCTCAGGGCCCACATTAGCTCAATGGTGTTCTCGTCCAGGAGCAGCTCTTCACGCCGGGTCCCGGAACGGGGGATGTCGATGGCAGGGAAGTAGCGACGCTCGGCAATTTTGCGGTCCAGGTGCAATTCCATGTTTCCAGTCCCTTTAAACTCTTCATAAATTACATCATCCATGCGGCTGCCTGTTTCCACCAGTGCTGTGGCCAGGATGGTCAGGCTTCCGCCCTCTTCGATATTGCGGGCCGCACCGAAAAACTTTTTGGGTTTGTGAAAGGCCGCTGGGTCAATACCTCCAGACAAAGTCCGGCCACTGGGAGGGATTACCAGGTTGTAAGCCCGGGTCAGCCGGGTGATACTGTCCAACAGGATAACAACATCCCTTTCCTGCTCCACAAGGCGTTGGGCCCTTTCCAGGACCAACTCCGCCAACCGGACATGGTTGTCCGGTTTTTCGTCAAAAGTAGAGCTTAATACTTCACCCCGGACTGAACGGCTCATATCGGTTACTTCCTCGGGACGTTCATCAATCAACAGGACAATGATATTCAGCTGGGGATAATTGTAAGCCAGGCTGTTAGCCATTTTTTTCAGGAGAAGTGTTTTGCCCGCCTTGGGAGCAGAGACAATCAGGCCCCTTTGTCCCTTTCCCACGGGAATTAAAAGGTCAATAATCCGGGTGGCCATATCCTGTGAATCTTTTTCCAGGCAGAGTTGATAATCCGGATGGACCGGGATTAGTTCGGCAAAATGTGGGCGGTAGGCCACTTTTTCCGGATCCTGGTTATTAACCGCTTCTACATGCAGCAGGGCATAGTAGCGTTCATTCTCCTTGGGCGGACGGACTTTCCCCGAGACCAGATCCCCGGTACGCAGGCTGAAACGCCGGATTTGGGAAACAGAAATGTAAATGTCGTTCTCGTGGGGAAGATAGTTGACTCTCCTTAAAAAACCGTATCCATCGGGCATGATTTCCAGGATCCCCTCGGCAAAAATCAGGCCTTCCGACTCGGCTTCCTGCCGGAGAAGGGCAAAAATAAGATCTCTTTTTTTCATACCGCTAACGCCTTTAACATCGGCGTCCTTAGCCCGTTTTTGCAGTTCTTCCAGGTTTAAAGTTTCTAATTCACTCAGTTGCATTTTCGTCTCTCACTTTCTTCATCAGTTTGCATAAAACAAGAAAACAAAGGCCAAAAAATACCCCCCCAGGATAATAAATGAAGGAATTCCCATGTGTAGCCACTGGCGCCGGAATGGATAAACCAGGCTGATTACCGCCACCAGGGTAAGAAAGATGGCTACAACTGCCACGATAACATTTTGATCGGACAGTCCTGGGAGAATGGGCCCTTTCCTGTAAAAAAGATCGGTGATAAATAGCAGCAGGATGTTAAAAAAGTTGGCCCCAAAGACATTGCCGACAGCCATTTCCACCTGTCCCATCCGGACAGCTGTCATGGTAGTAACCAGTTCTGGAAGTGATGTAGAAAGAGCAATCAACAATGAGCCGACCAAAGTCTGACTCATGCCGGTCTCCAGGGCGATACGGTCCGCCGCATCGGTTAAGCCTGTACCGGCCAGGATAATCACCATGCCGGCTGCGGCAAAGATCAGGATACCGCGGTGCATTCCCTTTTTGCGGGCCTGGTGGTCCCCGCCTGTTTCCGGCGCCCCTTCTCCTGGCAGGGCGAAGCTGGACATATTTTTGTCCAGGCCCATAATCATCCCGCTACCCACCAGGTACACGGCAACTATGGCCACGGTGTCAAAGCCTACCCACCCCAGGGCAAAGGGAAGGTCCAGCAGCATGCCCAGGATGGAGAAAGAGATGGCTGTAACACTTAAAATCCCTGTTAAAACCAGGATCTTTTTGCGCCTCGCTGTCAGGGGGCCGCGCCCCTGGACCAGGTCAATTAATGCAATTAAAGCAAGGTTAAAGAGGATGCTGCCGTAGATATTGCCCCCGGCTAAGTCCGGCGAGCCGATCATGGCCGCCCTGACACAAGTAACAACTTCCGGCAGGGAAGTGGCAAGGGGCAAAAGGAGGGCTCCAGCCCAGGCACTGCTTAGTCCCAGGCCTGCAGAAATGCGTTCGGCATTCCGGGTCAACTGCGTTCCGGCCAGGATGATTAACATCGCATTGAAGAAAAAGGCCAACCACATATTCACTAGTATGCCCCGGCAGCCGGCGTGTTATAAGCCTTGCTCAGGGAACACCTCCTGTGATAAATTTGCAGCAGGAGAAATCTAGTCGCTTTGACCTTCTCCCTTGAAACTACGTGCCACGTAATGCGGCTTTAATTGTAGCTGGTGAGTGGCCTGGATAAAGCGCACGGTGCCGGTGACGCTTCTCATGACCAGGGAATGAGTTGTCGCTGTTGTGCCCGCATAACGGACACCCTGGAGAAAGTCCCCGTCGGTAATTCCCGTAGCTGCAAAAATGACATCATCCCCTTTAATCAGGTCTTCCATTAACAGCAACTGTTGGGGATCATCTAAGCCCATTTCCCGAATGCGTTCGGTTTCTTCCTCATCCTCCGGTACCAGACGCCCCTGAATTTCACCTCCCATACACTTCAGAGCAGCAGCAGCCAAAACGCCTTCCGGGGCTCCGCCGATACCGAACAGAAT
The DNA here is from genome assembly GCA_964581355.1 of uncultured Desulfovibrionaceae bacterium. GTDB lineage: Bacteria > Bacillota > Dethiobacteria > DTU022 > UBA8154 > CAZOOA01. Next base: position 15,091 of record CAZOOA010000046.1, read on the forward strand.
ATCTACTCCTGCTGCTTCAATGGCCGTGGACATGGCGGCAGAAACATCTCCATCACTGATCAGCCGGGCCCGGGCACCTAACCTGCGGAGCTCTTTGATTATGTGTTCATGCCTGGGACGGTCCAGGATGATCGCCACGATATCTTCAACCTGCTTGCCCAGGGCCTTGGCCACCCGAAGCACATTTTCTTCCACCGTGGCATCCAGGTCAATACATCCCGCGGCCTTGGGCCCCACAGCAATTTTATCCATGTACATATCCGGGGCATGCAACAGGCAGTAGCGCGGGGCAACCGCCAGCACTGACAGAGCATTGGGCAGCCCCTTGGCTACCAGGTTGGTGCCTTCCAGGGGATCGACAGCCACATCAACCAGGGGGGGCGTGCCCACACCCACCTTTTCCCCAATATAAAGCATGGGGGCTTCATCCATCTCCCCCTCCCCGATCACAACCACACCATCAATGTAAACCGTATCAAAGGCCCGGCGCATGGATTCCACAGCAGCGCGGTCAGCAGCTTTCTTGTTTCCCCGCCCCATCAGCCGTCCCGAAGAAAGCGCTGCCGCTTCCGTTACCCGGACAAATTCCAGCGCAAGTTCACGTTCCATCAGCTCCCACTCCTTAACTGGGGTAAAACTCCCAGGAATTAATACCATAGTCCGCTTGCTTTGCTCTATTGAAATTGTTACTTTTCCTTGTCCTTCACTTTGGCCCAGTCTGCAAGGAAACGTTCAATCCCCTGATCTGTAAGGGGATGACTGGCCATCTGTTTTAACACGGTAAAGGGCAGCGTGGCGATATGGGAACCGGCAGCAGCAGATTCCTGTACATGCAAGGGATGACGGATACTGGCGGCGATTACCTGGGATGCCAGCTTCTGTCGCTCAAAAACAGTCACCATTTCCCGGATCAGGCCGATGCCGTCCCAGCCAATATCATCGATTCTTCCCACAAAGGGGCTGATATAGCTTGCCCCGGCCCGCGCGGCCAGCAGGGCCTGGTTCACAGAAAAAACCAGGGTCACATTGCAGCGGATCTCCTCGTTTCTCTCCAGCCAGGAGACCGCTTTTAAGCCTTCTATGTTCATGGGGATCTTCACAACCACATTCGGGGCAATGCCGGCCAACATCCGGGCTTCCCTGATCATCTCTTCTGCTCCCATGCTTACTGCTTCCACGCTGACCGGGCCATCCACATCCCGGCAGATGGCCTGCATCATTTCTTCAAAGCCACCATCTTCTTTAGCCACCAGTGTGGGATTGGTGGTCACCCCGCTGATAATTCCCCAGGAGACCGCCTCTTTGATTTCCTGGATATTGGCTGTATCCAAAAAAAATTTCACGTTCAATCCTCCCTACGTCTCTCTGAGTAGATATTCGTTACGCTTTTCCTGCGCAGCCAAACAGGTGCAGCTTTTCTTTGATCACTTTTTTCATGGCCTCCTTGGCCGGGGCCAGGATTTTACGAGGGTCAATATTGTCCGGGTCTTTTTCCATAAACGTTTTAATCCCGCTGGTAAAGGCCTGTCGCAGCTCGGTATCGATATTGATTTTTCGGACCCCTAACTCAATTCCCTTCTTGATGGAGCCTTCAGGAACTCCTGATGCCCCATGCATGACAATGGGCGTCCCTGTCAACTCCCGGATCCGCTCCAGGCGTTCGAAATCCAGCTTGGGCTCTCCTTTATACGGTCCGTGAGCGGTGCCAATAGCCACAGCCAGGGCATCAACATCCGTTTTTTGGACAAAAAGCCTGGCTTCTTCAGGGTCTGTGAGCAGTGCATCCCGCTCTTCTACAGAAATATCGTCCTCCGTTCCGCCGATCTTGCCCAATTCACCTTCTACTGTCACCCCTACGGCACGGGCTACTTCGATGACCCGGCAGGTGGTAGCGATGTTTTCCTCCAGGGGCAGCGCTGACCCATCGTACATGACTGAACTAAAACCATGACGGATGCAGCGCATGACCTGGTCAAAATCTGTCCCATGGTCCAGGTGCAGCACCACCGGGATATCGACTCCTGCAGCAGCGGTCTGCACTAAAGAAACAATGTGTTTCAGCCCGGCATAACGGATGGCTCCCTGGCTGGCCTGCAGAATAACAGGTGCTCGTTCTTCCGCTGCCGCTTCCACAATAGCCTGAACGATTTCCATGTTATTGGCATTAAATGCTCCTACGGCGTAGCCTTTTTGCTTCGCTGGCTCCAGGACTTCCTTTAAGGTTACAAGGTTCATAATTTTCTCTCCTTTCAGCAAGAAATTCCATATCTGGACAAAACTGCCCCGGATAAAACTGCAACAAATTTTACATGTGCGGTATATTGCCGGAAATCCCCTCAAAAATTTGGGCGGCAATGGGTATCAGGAAAACGATAAAAAGCAGGACGAACAAGATGAACACCACAATTAGCGCGATGGCCGGCATGAAAAATACCAGGAAGGAGCGCCCCCAGGTAAAATTGTGCACAATCTTAATCCCGGCGATCTTAAGCCAAACCGACCAGAAGAAGGCGATCAAAGAGATAAGGCCAACAATGTCAAAAGTCGTGTAGCGGGCAAAAAGCCCCCCTACAGCGACAATCACGTATGGAATGTTGGCATAGCCCAGCACAGCTCCTAAACTTGTCGGATCTCCTTCCCCCCCAAAGAGCCGGGAGATAAACTGCAGCACAGCTACGGAGAGAAGAAAGTAAAGGGGGCCAAAAACCAGGTAGACCAGCATAGAAAACAGGGGAATAAATCGCATCATCCCCTCCACTACCTCCAGGGGGACAAAAGGCGCCAGTTCAGGCGTAATTAAGGAAGAGATATCCTGCTCGGCTGCAGGTAGATTGATCGTCGCCAAAGATACAATAATGTTGACCAACAGGTAGACAGCCAATCCATGCCATACTGTTCGTTCCCGGGCGATACGGGCAAAACCCTTGCTGTACTGGAAAAGTGTATCGTAAAAGTCATCAAGGAAGCCTTTGAACATATAAACTCCTTTCTAGCGAAGAAGAAATACCAGATGTTCTAAAAACGGGGCCAGCTGGGTTTTTCCCGCTTCGGCATTTCCCATGGTAAAGCGAGTCCAAAAATCCCGGGTGCGGTAAGGATAAATCTGCGGTTCTTCGGGGATATCCGCTTTCTCGGCAGCAAGATCAATAGCGTCATAATAATTGCCCAACTGGTCCACCAGCCCTGCATCCAGGGCTTGCTGCCCGGTCAAAATCCGGCCGTCAGCCAGGCTTTGCACATCTTCGGAACTTAAAGAGCGGCGTTCCGAAACCAGTTCAACGAACTGGGCATGAATGTCGTCGACCATCTCCTGGAAAAGAGCTTTTTCCTCTTCAGTCAGGGGGCGTCCGGGATTCAAGGCATCCTTATGCGGTCCACTTTTAACCACTTCATATTCAATGCCCAGCATTTCATATAACCCTTCCATGCTGGAAACATCCATGATTGTCCCGATGCTTCCTGTAATGGTACCCGGGTTGGCCACAATATAGTCAGCAGCACAGGCGACCATGTATCCTCCGGAAGCAGCCACATCGGCCATAGACGCCACTACTACCTTGCCACTTTCCCGAACCCGCTGGATCTCCTGATAAATTTCCTGGGAAGCTGCTGCACTTCCTCCGGAACTGTTAATGCGGATTACTAAGGCCTGGATATCATCATCTCTGGCTCTACGCAGATCTTCCTGCAGGCGGTCCGCCCCACCGGTAGCAAAAAACCCGCCTTCACCAGCGGCAATAATCCCGTCAATATGTATGACACCAACGGCATTACCCGGGTGAGTGGGCACATCTTTTCGTTCGGGGCGCGGGGCAAAGAGATCACGCAGACCAAAAAAAACGGCTAAAACCAGAGCTGTAATCATCACAGCTGCAATTATCTTTTTCCCACGCATGAAATCCCTCCTGGCAACTCCCTGGCTTCCATAAATATACTATTTCTATCTCACGTTATTCATTCCTGCTCCACTTTTAAAAAATGTTGCTCCCCACGCTTTATGGTCAGGGCTACAGCGACAAAGTCGCGGAATAGCGGATGGGCCCTATTGGGACGAGATTTAAATTCCGGGTGAAACTGGGTAGCTACAAACCAGGGATGTTCTCTAAGTTCCACAATTTCCACCAACCTGCGGTCGGGGGATGTACCGCCGAACAGCACCCCCGCTTTTTCAAAGTCATCCCAGTATATGTTGTTAAACTCAAAGCGGTGTCGGTGGCGTTCGTAGACAATCGCTTCCTGGTAAGATTGGAATGCCCGGCTGGATTGATCCAGCTTACAAGGATAAAGCCCCAAGCGCATAGTCCCTCCTTTGGAAGACACTTCTTTTTGTTCCGGGAGCAGGTCGATCACCGGCGCTGTCGTATCAGGGACAAATTCTGTGGAATGAGCCCCTGGCAGGTTGCAAATGTTTCGGGCTATCTCAATAATGGCACAATGCATGCCCAGGCAGAGGCCCAAAAAGGGCACATTATTCTCCCTGGCATACTGGACTGCATGAATTTTCCCCTCGATCCCTCGCTCACCAAACCCCCCGGGGACCAAAATGCCGTGGACACCCTGGAAGATTTCTTTTAACACCTGGGGGTTTGTTTCATTCTCCAGCTGTTCGGAGTCAATCCAGCGGATTTCCACATCAACTCCATTGGAAACCCCTCCGTGCACAAGAGCCTCAATTACACTTAAGTAAGCATCTTTCAACGCGGTATATTTACCTACCAGGGCGATGACAACACTTTCTTCCAGGCAGTTGATCCGGCTCACCATTTCTTCCCATTCGCCCAGGTCAGCTTCCCCGTGAGGCACCCCCAATTTTTCCAGGACAATCTGCTCCAGCCCTTCCTCTTTAAGCAATAAAGGCACCTGATAAATATTGGAAATGCTGCTGTTTTCGATGACTTCCCGGGGATTAATATCGCAAAACAAAGCGATCTTTTCTCGAAAATCCTGGGATAGGGGGTGTTCCGTGCGACAGACAATGATATCTGGTTGGATACCGATGCTGCGCAATTCTTTGACGCTGTGCTGGGTGGGCTTGGTTTTCAGTTCCCCGGCTCGCTCCAAAAACGGGACCAGGGTAACATGGATATAACAGACGTTTTCCCGACCCAGGTCGGTTTTCATCTGCCGGATTGCCTCCAGAAAAGGCAAACCCTCGATATCCCCTACGGTGCCACCTATTTCCGTGATCATGACATCCACCCGGGGATCCTGGGCGGCACGCCGGATGCAGTCTTTGATTTCGTTCGTGATGTGCGGGATTACCTGGACCGTTCCCCCCAAATAATCTCCCCGGCGTTCTTTACTGATCACGGACCAGTATATCTTTCCCGTAGTCACGTTATTATTCTTGGTCAGGTTGGAGTCGATAAACCGCTCGTAATGGCCTAAATCCAGGTCTGTTTCCGCACCGTCGTCAGTTACAAATACTTCCCCGTGCTGGTAGGGGCTCATGGTCCCCGGGTCTATGTTAATATAAGGATCCAGCTTTTGGATGCTGACTTTTAATCCCCGGCTTTTTAACAGGCAGCCCAGCGAGGCCGCGGTAATTCCTTTCCCCAGAGAAGAAACCACCCCGCCGGTCACGAAGATGTATTTTCCAGGCATAAGCAAATCTCCCCTTTCTTCATTTAAGACGATGTCCCAGGTGTTGAATCGCTTGTTGTTAATTCTTGCACAAAACGGGGCAGCAAAAAAGACCCCTGGTGAACCTGGGATGTATAGTAGCGGGTATCCTTTGGCACATAATTATTTTCCGGGTAAAGGGGGTTATGATACCTGGAACCCAAGGAAAAACTCCACAACCCACTGGGATAGGTAGGGATGGATGCCAAATAAAGGTATGTATGTGGAAAAATTGAACGAATCCGTGCCTGGACATTGCGGATCAATTCGGCATTGACAAACGGAGATTCTGTCTGGGCCACCATCAAGCCATCTTGCTTTAAAGCCTGGCACACAGACCGGTAAAAGGGGGTTTGAAAAAGTTTTTCCGCCGGGCCTACGGGCTCCGTGGAGTCGACAATGACCACATCAAAGGCTTCGTGAAAGGAACGAATAAACTCCACCCCATCGGTATGCACAATTTCCACCCGGGGATCTTCCAGGGAAGAACTCATCTGAGGGAAAAAGCGCAGTGAAGCCTCAACCACCTGGTGATCAATCTCCACCAGGGTAACTTTGTTTAGCGAAGGATATTTGCAAATTTCCCGGATGGTTCCCCCGTCGCCTCCACCGATAACCAACACATCGGTCGGGTTGGGGTGAGTGCGCATAGGTATATGGGCGATCATTTCATGATAGACAAATTCATCCAGGTCCGTAGCCTGGACCATCCCGTCCAGAACCAGCATTTTGCCGAACTGAAAGGTTTCTAAAACTGCCAAATCCTGGTACGGTGTGTGCCAGCGGCACAGCGTTTCTTTCACCTTACAGGAAAAACCCAGGTTTGGTGTTTGCAGTTCGGTATACCATAATTCCATTTCTTGCTCTCCCCTTACCAGAGGGCAACAGCTGCAACAGCCGCCCCGGCTTTTTTTACACGGTGTTCAATGCTACTTATTTTCATCCCTTTGAGCTCCATGTTCCTGATTTCAAAGGCTTCTTTGATCATCTCTTCAATCTTGCTGCGCGCTTCTTCGGCGCTCAGCGTGCCCGAATGTTCCATGAGCACACCAAAACTGTCCTCTGAGAACCCGATGCCCACGGCTGCAGCGACCAGTTCTCCGGGGGTGGAGCTGGTAGCAACCCCGTAAACTGTTGGCACCAGGGCTCCATCGGGAAAACGAAATCCCTGGGGAGCCTCCTTACATCCTGGAGGCAGGATACTGGTAACCCGGATCAAGTTGCAGTCTCCTATCCCGATTTTTAATAGTGCCGCATCAAAAGCTGTCAGGCTGTGCTCTGCTTCGGCTGCTGCGGCACCCATGAAGTATAGCTCCGGAATTGTTTTCATCTTGGCTCGATCCTTCCTGTTGAATTAATGAATCTAGAGAAAGACCCGCCCCCGGGTCTTCCCGTTGAAATTGCCTGCTTTCAGGATAAAAACGGGTTAAACTGCCGCTCTTCGCCTACGGTGGTTAATGAGCCGTGCCCGGGGTAAACCTCTGTATCGTCATTGTACACCAGAATCTTACTTTTAATGCTGGCAATAATCTGCTGGTATGATCCACCGGGCAGGTCGGTCCGCCCGATAGAACCTGCGAAAAGGGTGTCGCCTGTAAAAAGGCGGCCTTGAATATCCAAAGTGACACTACCAGGAGTGTGGCCTGGGGTTTCCAGGACCTGGATGGACAGGCGTCCTGCCGAAAAAACATCGCCGTTCCGGAAGGTTTGGTCCGGGGCCGGCAGCTTGCCTTTACCTGTAAATAATGCCAGGCTGGCCTGGGGACTGCGAAACATGGGAGCATCCTTTTCATGAACCAGGACAGGAACAGCAAACGCTTTTTTTACCTCCCCGTTGGAGCCCACGTGGTCAATATGTCCATGGGTATTGATAATATATTTTACAGCCATACCCATTTCCCCGGCTTTTTTTACCACCTGCTTGCCTTCAGCCCCGGGATCGATAATGACGCCTTCCTTTGTTTCCGGGCAGGCTACCAGGTAACAGTTGGCAGCAAAAGCCCCGACTTCCATTTTTTCTATGAGCAAAAATGTCGCCCCTTCCCCTGGCGCAAAAGAGGAAAAAGGGCTCACCCTCCTTTCCTTCTTTAATAATTATACACCACCTTAAAAAATCCCTTCCAGATATTAAAGATAAAGAATAGAAAGATCTTATTCCCGACCTTGCTCCACTTCTTGCAGGCAGCGGTGAATATACTCTTCCATCTGTTCAAATTCCATCAAAAAAGCATCATGCCCATGCGGGGATACCAGTTCATCATAGCGGGCATCTACACCGCAGCGGCGCATTTCTATGGCCAGCCCCCGCACTTCCCGGGGGTAAAACAAAATATCCGTGCTGATCCCCAGAAGAAAAACCATAGCACTGATGCGCCTGAGAGCGGCTTCATACGATGTATAACCACGACTCAGGTCATGTAAATCCATGGCCTTGGAAAGATACAGGTACGAGTTGGGATCAAAGCGATGGGTTAGTTTTTCCCCCTGATGGTTAAGGTAACTTTCCACAGCAAACTGCTCGTAAAAAGCAAAGGGATTACAATCTTCGGCTTTTTGTAATTCCCGCCCAAAGCGCCTTTCAAAAGACTCGTTGCTGCGGTAGGTGATGGTGGCAATAATCCGGGCCAGGGCCAGACCCTGGCGGGGAAACTCTTTCCCGTAATACTGCCCCCGGCGCCAGTCCGGATCGTTCATGATCGCCCTGCGGGCCGCCTGGTTAAAAGCAACACCGATGGGGGAAAAACGCCCGGAGGTAGCTATAGCCATGACGCTGCGCACCATTTTGGGATACATTACAGCCCATTCCAGTGCCTGCATTCCTCCCATGGAGCCGCCAATAACGGTGATCAGCTCCTTGACTCCCAGGTGTTCCAGCAGTATTTTCTGTGCCCGGACCATGTCTTTGATCGTCACCACAGGGAAACCCATACCATAAGGCTTGCCTGTAGCAGCATCCAGGGAGGCCGGCCCCGTGGAACCGTAACAACTACCCAGAATGTTACTGCAGACAATAAAATAGCGGTTGGTATCCAGGGGACGCCCGGGCCCGATTAAAGGTTCCCACCACCCTTTTTCTTTGCCCTGCTGGGGCGGAGGACCAACCAGACTGCCTCCCGTTAGCGCATGGGCAATATAGATAGCGTTGTCTTTTCCTGGAGCCAGGGTGCCGTACGTCTGGTAGTTGACAATGACCGATTTTAATGAGGCTCCACTCTCCAGGATAAAATTTCCCGAAGGCTCGGTAAAACCAAAAAAACACTCCCCTTCAAAGGAAGGGTAAAGGGCTTCCCTCTCCGGAAGGCAGTTATTTTCTGGCACAAAGTTCATTCCCGTTAGTCTCCTTCCCTAAAATTGGGCTTATGTAACCTGGACAAGAGGAGACTTTTTTTTAAAAAAACATCCTCTTCTTGGGGAAAGAAGAGGACTGCTTATTTGAAGGTTCC
>CAZOOA010000047.1:0-24006 GCA_964581355.1 uncultured Desulfovibrionaceae bacterium
GGGAAAATTACAAAAATATCGGTGGTGTTGTTGATGATTTATCACAACATGTACCTGGAGCTGATTTAGCTATGTATGGAAAAGAAAGCGGCACTCAGTATGGAGTAATATATGAAGCAGATATCGACTTTATCTGTAATTTATATGGTAAGATAGAATCCCAAGTAAAAGCAGATTATTATTCACAAGGTGGGGATAGTGGCGCTCCTATTACACAACGATATCCAGTAAATGATGAATTCTTTTTAACAGGTATCCATCTGGGCATTGCTGATGATGGCTATAAAATTTATAGTCCTTATTGTGGAATAGAAAATGATTTAAATATAAATCGCCCAGTATGGCATTTTGAAACAATAAATTAACCAATTTGAAATGCACTCCATTAAATGGCAAAAAGCAATTTATAAAGCCCCCTGAGATATGTTTATAAAACCTAAATAATAGGTTTGTAATATGTCTTTATTAATAATTAAGAAAAATTATTGTTCTAGCAGCAAAACTATCTTAAAGATAATTTTTGTAAAAAATGTTTTGTAATATGTTTATCGATTTAATAGTGAAGTTTACTGATAGTGCATATTATCTTGTTGCCTGGGAGGGTATTAATGGAAGTATTATTTAAGCTTAACTCCGCGTTACTAATTCTAATGTTATTTCTTGTAGGATGCGGGAATCAGAAAAATGAGGGGTACCTGCGGAAAGAAGAACCCCTAGAAAAAAATGAAATTGAAGGAGTTATGGAGATTTTTCGTTCAAAGAGTAAAGAACTTTACGAGAGTGGCGTACATTTTACCATGGCTTCCGAAAGAGATAGCGTTCTAAATATAACTGTTTTTGATGCAGATCAGAGGGCCATTAATAAAATAAACGAAATAATGGGTGGGGATGTTGAGGTAGTTGTGTGGGATAGTGAAGGTTTGGAAGAACTTTTTGTTCGAGGAGAAATAACAGAAAAGAAGAACTCTGATGATGAAGCCAGAAGACTGGGCAGAATACTGGTAGAAGGTAGTGAAGAAGACACTCGAACAGATAAAGCATATATTTCTGTTATTCAGCCTACCAAAATCATAAGTTACATGCAACAACCTGGCTACTTGGAGAAAAAAGGAAGACGTGCTTTGACCTTTGATGACTTGGAAGTCGGTCAAACAGTTGAAGTCTGGGTTATGGGCATTATAAGAGATTCTTACCCACCAAGCGCACCAGCCAAAGAAATATTAATAATGGATTAAGTTATTGTTTGAATGACACTTAAACTACTGATGAAACAGAACCTTTAATCCTGCATAGCGAGGTAAAATACTCCCAGCCCACCGGGAAACGGATCTTGGAATTTCTAGAAACAGTTTTGGTTATGACCACGAATGCCCCGTACCGCCGGACTTTTCCAGTCGAAGCAGGAACAATTGGCATGACAGTTATTCTAGGAAAGGTGATTTTGAGATGCACTATACTTTATATTATTATTCAATAAATATTGTTGCTCTCATATTAGGAATCTGTATTTTAGGAATGTTAGTAAAAAATGTTAGTAAAAAAACAACTCTGGGCAATTATAAGAGTTTTTTTGTAATTGGCTTGATAGGCTTCATCTTTTTATTGTTTATGTCTGAAATGATACAATTAGATAATTGGCATATTCGCACACGGGTAGGCTCTATGATGCTTAATAGTGGAGTTTACTCAAATATTATGTTTTATTTTCTTCCAATTCTTTTTGGAACTCTGCTTAAATGGAGAAGTCTTGTAGAGGTAATTAAAAAAAAGCATTCTTTATCATGGCCCATTCTTATGTTTGCGGCTATACTGATTGTCCTATTTTCACTTCCCCAACAAAATGTTTTGCAATGGTTTGGTTTTCCAACAATTAGTCCTTCTATCAATATAATATCTGCCATTTTACATTTTACTTATTCCAGGGTAACTATAGGAATATTAGGCGGGGCTTTGTTAATTGAGGGTCTCAACAAAAGAGAAATAAATTCTTATAAGAAAATTATAGCAATAACTGTAATAGGAGCTGCACTATTAATAATTCTTACATTACTAGAATCAAAAATTATAGTATTTGAAGCTAGAGTATGGATTAATATGAGTTATATTGTTTTTAATATATTAAGCATCATTATTATATTTATTATTGGTATTTTTGTAAGTATGACTAGTCTTGCGAAACCAAAACAATTAAATTGGCCATTATTGTTATGTGCATTATTTTTACTTGTGTTGCTTTTAAATCCTCCAATGCTTTCTCTTTACTTATCCGGCTCGCTTATAGAACCAATATATAATGCGGTGAAGTCAATTATTAGAGTTTTCTATCTTCCAGTTACCCGGGCAGCATTAGCTTTTTTGAGTGGAACCATATTTATTCGTTCAGTCAACTGCCACCACATAACCTCTGGCGAGGTTTGAAGTGTGGTTTGTAAGGAAAGCATGCATTTATTACGCAGTTGATTAATTATGCGTCACAGTTGACTAAAGGAGGAAAGGTTATTATGTACTCTAGTATTATAGTTCAGGTAATTCATAATCCCATTTATGCAATAATTGGCTTAATTTTTGTTATCACTTACAATTATATACCATCTTCAGACATACTGTTCCCTTCAGGCACAAGAATAATTTTATTCGCCAGCAGAACAGTTTTTGTACTGTTCACTGTTTCCATATTTATGGCTGGCATTGGCAATCTTTTGAAATATATTATTCGTGAAGGTGCATCAGGATCTGGTGACTTTATTGAAGGGATAAGGCATAATTTTTCAAGAGTATTAAAATTTAATATCTTGATTTTTATTGTTTCGCTTTTTTTGGTTCCGGCTGCTTTAATCTTTAAACCAAGCATGATGATGGGACTATTCCTTACCGAGGTATTGTTTAATTACATTAATTTTGTAATAATTGCCTTAATCTCACCATTTTTTGTTTTATGGTATCCGGCAATGGTTATAGATAACCTCGGAATAATTGACAGTATAAAAACGGCTTTAATGACGGGGAAGAACTTGTATTTCAAATTGCTGCCACCTGTTTTTGTTCCACTAGTTCCATCTTTGCTTTATCAGGGTTATATATCTTTAATAGATCGTGCGTATGGAATTAATATTTTTTCATATAGCTACTATTTCGTATTTGGGACAACCTTTGTATTATCACTTTTTGCTATGCTATATATTTTCAAGATTTATGATGATGTCGAGCAAGGTATTGTAGCAAAAAGCACTTGATAACGCATTAGATATTTAAAGCGAATTAATTAACACTCGATTCGTAAAACTGTAATATTCGAATGAAAAGGAGATGTAAAATGATACGCAGTGAAAAAAAACGCTGGTTGGTTTCGTTATTTGCGATTACGGCAATCATAATTGTATCTATTACTATAATAATTGTTAGCTGGGAAAAGCCCTATTCTATATCTTCAGCATTGCTTAGTTGGTTCCATGTTACTTCCGTTCTTATTGTTGTCGTCCTTTACTGCTGGTATCTTTTAGTTGTTTCATCTATTTTGCCTCGTTTACTCAAGCTATCCCCCAGTGCAATTAAATATAAAAAATACTCATATTCAATCTTCATTACAATCCTGAGCTTGATTATAGGTGAGGCATATTCTAACCTGATTTGGAATGTTGAAATAGCCCGCCTTTCAACAGGAGAAGCAGAAATTGAAACAGTGGCAGCGGCAGCAGTAGGCACGTATTTTCAAATCTTCTTGATCGTGGTGCCCTTAACTATGTTTGGTTTAGCCGTCTATTATTTATCGTATTCTTATCTTAAATTAAATAGAAAACATTCTGCTATTGCGGGCGCGGTGTTCGCTTTACTTTCTCCTTTCTGGTTAGTAGTTACATATACGGTATAACCAATTATTGGGTAAGAATGACCAGCAATAGATGTTATTACTTGTCCATAGATTGACGTGATGGAAGGCTACGTTATTACGCAGTTTCTTTACTATGCGTCAAAAAGAAATCCCGAAACAACTTATGTAACTGGCGATATGAAAACCATCAATCTGCTGGATAGTAAATTCGATGTAGTTGTAATTCCAGATTCTATCATGTACATGACCACCTTTGCGGATTTGAAAAGAACGATTATGAATACCGCCCGCTACTTGAAAACCGAAGGCATCTTGCTTGTGGTAGCTCATATGAAAGAAGATTTCAAAGAGAATAATTTTGCCTACAGCGGTGAAAAAGAAAATAACCATATCGTGTCCAACAGCACTCACTGGAAGGAGTTAGGCTCTTGGATATTTTGAATCTACCCAAATACAAAACTCTGGAAGTTAAAGACCTGGATAGTGGCCATTACATAACTGTAAAAACAAACCATCTTACTGCATGGCTTGCAATACCTTTAACTCTAAGCTGTCTAAATATGGAACCAGTAATCAGATTGTCATGGACGCTCCAGTTCGAGGAAAACCTGTCGGTCTAAAAATCATCCGGCAGCGATACAAATGCAATGGGTGCAACCGTACATTTCGAGAAAAGCTTCCCGATATTGACGAAAAAAGAGCTGTGACAAAACGATTAATCCAGTTTATTCATGAGCAGGCTTTAGAACGCCCATTTTCAAATATAGCAAACGAAGTCGGTATAGATGAAAAATCTGTTCGCAACATTTTCCGTGAATACATAGAAACCCTGGAAAAGGATCACGAAACTGTTATGCCAAGATGGTTAGGGATCGACGAAATACATATACTCAGTAAGCCAAGAGCACTTTTGACCAATATCGAAGTGCGAACCATTGTTGATTTTCTTCCCAGCAGAAAAAAAGAAATCCTGCAAGACTATTTCAAGATTAAGGGTGATAAACATAATATCGAATTCGTTACAATGGACATGTGGAACCCTTACCGATCTCTCATTAAGGAAGAAACAAATGCTAGGATTATCGTAGATAAATTCCATGTTGTTCGAATGGCCAACAATTGTCTTGATGTTGTACGGAAGTCCATCAGGGACAACCTTACCACGAATGAACGCAGGAAACTGAAAGATGACCGATTCTTATTGTTAAAGCATCAAAGTGAATTAAGCGCAAAACAGAAAAATATAATTAATGCATGGATGACTGCCTTCCCAGTCCTTTATAATGCATATATCGCTAAAGAATCCTTCTATGAGATATTTGATTCTTGTGATCGAAATCAAGCCACTGAACGTTATCGACAATGGCTTGGCTCACTAGATGATGAAATTAAAGACAATTTCAAGCCTCTTACTACAGCCATGAATAACTGGTACGAAGAAATTATGAATTACTTTGATAAACCCTTAACCAATGCTTACACCGAAAGCCTAAACAATATCATTCGATCCATTAACCGTAATGGCAGAGGATACTCTTTTGATGTGTTAAGAGCAAAAATTTTGTTCGCTAAAGGAGCACAAAGAAGAACCAGGGGAACATTTCAAAAACAACAATTCAAGGCCGGAATCCTTAAAGATGAATCAATTAAAAACTTAATGTTCCATCCGTTAGATTTTGGTACAGGATTAAGCACGGATTGGGATAAATCCAAAATACTGGGAGCTGATATTTCAACCATCTTGCAATATATGGAAGAAGGTAGATTGTTTTAAATTTCAACCACAGAATCCGAATACCCTAAAATAGTAGGCTGAGCAGCAACAAGTCAACACAGTATCTGCCAGCATTGTCCCCGGGCTGCACCTAAAAGAATATCACCCGGCGGGTGATATTCTTCATGGATTCGATCTTTTTACAAGTCGTTAATTCAGCAGGGAAAGGGCATGTTATTCCAGATACCTGATTACCTGCCATTCACTGCCATCCCATTCCAGGATTAAGCTAAAGAAATATCCGCTATACGGCTCTCCCATGTCCACCTCTATTTCATTGCCCGTTTGTTCAAAATTATAAATATAAACCAGGCCGTCACCGTATTTCTGATAAAATTCCTCCATATCATAGCCTGCCAGCTCATCTTCTGACAGCAGATGAAAATCTGTATGTTTTAAACTATCCACCATGTAGTAGAATAAGGCCTCACTAACCCCCCCGTAAGGAGGTCCTGCCTGGAGTTGCTCCCTTGGCTCAGAAGGAATGGTTGATTCAACAGCCGCATGGTCTTCCACAACTGCATCTCCCGCACTAAAGTCCTGGGGTGCAGTGCCACCCCTCTCGCCTAGACCTTCTTCAACAACATCCCAGGTATCGGGACCAAATTCTTCATCCAACGCATCCTGCAGCTCAGTTATCGGCACATCATCAAATACTTCTTCCAAGACACTTTCAACATATCCATTGCTGGTGAATGCAGACCAGGCCCACCAACCCAAACCAATTAAACCGCCAACAAACACCACGATTCCCACCAATACCACAAGAACAACAATCAAGGCGGTATTCTTTTTTTTCACAGGCTTCTTTCCCTGGTGCCCCATACCAGCACCTCCCGGCGGGCCCGGTGAAGGCGGTTTGGGAGACCCACCAGCAGCATGTTGTCCCGGGTGAGGTGGCGGAGTCGGGGATGCACTGGCAAATAAACCGCTTACCTCTTTAGCCGAAATCCAGTCAGGCATTTCCGGCGACCAAACATAATCTTCCGGTTTTAAATGACCGCTTACTGCCATCTCTCGAAGCTGATCCCCACTGTACGGCCCCTGGCTTTGCCCACTTACATGGATATACCACTGCGAGCCCATTTTAAACCCCTCCCCACCCTTATTAATTTGTTTCGTTACCTGCTGCTTTTTGCAGCTAGCTGGCTGCCCTTAACTAATATTAACAATAAATCCCTCTTACTACAAGCTATATTTTCAACGTTTCCCTTATATTCTTTCTTCACTTTATTCATCCTGGACGTGGTACTCAAACCGGGATAATTCATCCATCAACTGTTCCACTGCACCTCGTAAGCCTTGGGCTGCCTGGGAAATGTCTGCCATTGTTGCCGACTGCTCCTGGACTGAAGCAGAAACCTGCTGGCTGCCAGAGCTGATCTGCTCCGAGGCAGCAGCAATCGATTCAATATGTTCTGTAATCTTGTCAACACCTGCGATAATCGTCCTAAAAATATCACCTGTCTGGATAATGGTCTCTTTCCCCGTATTTGCTTCATTGACCCCCTTGCCCATGTCTTCAACGGCCTTCCTGCTCTGTTCCTGGGTGGCTTCAATTAAAGCTGCAATTTCTGATGCAGCCCTGGAAGACTGCTCAGCCAGTTTTCGCACTTCATCAGCGACAACCGAAAAACCACTTCCTTGTTCGCCAGCTCTCGCTGCTTCAATGGCGGCATTTAAGGCTAACAGGTCCGTCTGTTCTGCAATTTCCTGGATCGTTTCCACAATCGACCCTATTTTTTGGGAACGGTGGTCCAATTCTACAATGACTGCATTCATGTTTTCCACCATCTCCGTAATCACCTGCATCTGCTGGATAGCTTCATCAATAGCACTATTGCCCTGGTAGGCATTTTCTGATATTTCCTTGCTGGATGCAGACATGGCTTGGGAGCTTTCGCTCAACTCCTGGGCATTGCGGGTGAATTCGTTGGTGGACGCGGCCACTTCTTCCAGTGAAGCGCTTATTTCTTCTGAAGAGGCCGCCAGGTTTTCGCTGGAATCATTGACCTGGCCCGACGTCTGGACAACCCGCGCGATCAGGTGATTGAGACTGCTCAGCGTTTCATTCATGGAAGTGGCCAACTGGCTCATTTCGTCCCGGCTTTCAGCCTGGAGCTGAACGGTGAAATCCCCCCGGGCAACGTTCCGGAAACCATCCAGCAATTTTTTTATTGAGTTCGAAATATTCCCGGACAGAACCAATGCCAGCAATAAACCGGCAAGTATAGCTATAATACTGACAAGTAATGTTCCATTTCGAATGGCATAAGCCGGAGCCATATACTCATCTACATCCATGGAAAATGCCAGTGACCAGTTTCCTACAGGCTGAAAAGCGGCATATTTATAGTCTCCTTCAAACTCATAAAAACCTTGACCGCTTTCTCCTGCAGTCATACGCGAAGCAAGTTCCTGCAGGCTGTTATTCTCATGTTCCAAAAAGTTTGCCTCATGGACCAGTTCTTCCTCAGGATGAGAAATTACGGTGCCCTCTGAATCCAGCATCCAGGCATAACCTGTTTCCCCCAGGCTTACATCTTCAATGTGGGTAGAAACGAAGTCTTCGAAATTTAGAGACACCGCCATCACGCCGAGCACCTGCTCCTCCGGGTCATAGATCGGTTCTGCCAGGGTAAAAGCCAGATTTCCTGTAGCGCGATGGAGCATAATCTCGCTGACCACCTGCTCCCCTTCCATGGCCCGTTGAAAATAATCCCGGTCACTCATATTGGCCCCTGTCAGATGACGGGCGCTGATAATATCGGAAATTCCTTCAGGGGAAAGCAGGTAAGCTGTTTCAATTTGCGGATGATCTTCTGCTACATCAATAAAAAAAGAGAATAACGGATCCAGGTCGATCATTTGCCTGATATCCATTTCCTCTTCTTCTGAAGATACACTCGCATTACCGGGGTTCCGGGGCTGTACAAGTGCAAGGTATTCCTGAACCTGGGGATTGACTGACATCACCCGCATCAACTGCGAAGCGTTTTCCAGGTTTAACTCAATCACCCCCTGCAGTTCTTTAGACAACTGGTTTAATTCCTGCTGCTTGTTTTCCTGTATCTCACTGGATGACAACCGGTACGAATAGACTCCCAGAAACCCCGTGGATAAAACCACCAGTGCAATAATGCTTAGAAGAAGTTTGTTCCGAATTGTGAATCGCAAAATAATTCCTCCCATGATTAGTCAGCCCGGTTTGAGGTTAATACTGTATTCTGCGAAACCTCTGTAAATCCTTTTTGTGGAAAGAAAAAACCACTATCTTCGACAATATTTCGTGTTGTCTTTTGGGTTTTTAAAGTGCTTAAACTATGATAGAATAGCAATAAGAGCGAACAGATGAACCGCACTTGTTGATCTTAACTTGATCAATAAGCAATAATAATAAAGAAAGAAGAGGAATCAAGAACTATGTGGAAAAAATCTACAGGCAAATGGCTGCTGAGTATCGTATTGATTATGGGTCTCGTTTTATCAGGCTGCGGGGAACCGACTGTTACTGATGAGCCGGAGCCACCGCAAGAAATCCGTGAGGATTGGCCGGGCTCGGTAACACTTGGCACGGCCCTGGCAGGTGGAGTTTATTTCTTCTACGGTAGTGGCGTCGGAAGCTTAATCGATGAAGTCGTGGGCATCCCCGTTTATATTGAACAGACTGGCGGACCGGCTGACAACATGCGGTTAGTAAGTGAAGGAATCCTCGAACTGGGTATGGTCACCATGGGTATCGCCTATCAAGGCTGGCACGGGCAGGAGGATACAGCCTTTGAAGGCGAAGAACAGGATCAGGTTCGGGCCATGTTCCCTATGTATAGCACCTACTCTCATTGGTGGGCGCACAAAGATGACGGGATTTCTTCAATCCAGGATCTGGATGGGAAACGGATCGGTGTCGGACCAACAGGAGGCACTCCGGGGACCTATCATCCGCTGATCTTAGAAGCGCTGGAAATCAATGCAAATCCGGTATGGGGATCTTTAAGCGACCTGGTTGAAAGCCACCTGGGGGAACAAATCGAGGCCAACAGCTTTGCCGCAGGAATTCCGATTAGCGGTCTTTTAAGTTATGAGGCCAGTGTGGGCTCAGGTAATGTTGAGATGCTTCCCATTGAAGGTGAAGAGCGGGAAACTATTGTTGACAAGTTTCCCTACTGGGAGGCGGCAACTATCCCGGAAGAAAGCTATGGTTTCTTAGAAGAAGACCTGGAAACCATTTCAGTTTTTAACTGGGCAATCTGCAATAAAGAGCTCCCCGATGACCTGGTTTACCAAATTGTTGACACAGTAATGACCCAACATGACCAGATGATGGATTTCCATGATTGTGCAGAAGAAACAATCCCAGAAAATGTAGACACCAACGAATTCCTGCCCCTGCATCCCGGTGCAGCCAAATGGTTTGAAGACAACGGCTACGACATTCCTTCCGGTGCTGAGCCCATTGATTAGCCCATAGACAGAAAATGCAAAGAGATAAATAACAGGAGTCAGGTATGTCGGTTCCGGCATCCCCCTGCACTGCCAGCTGGAATGGAAAGACCCCTGGGAGGCGCGGTGGTTCCCCTTTGACGATTTGCCTGAAGATCGCATTAAGGCAGAGTTAACCGAAGAAAATGGTCTGTTGATAGTGGATTTTGGCCCACCGGGAGGAGCAGACTTTGAAGAAGGAATGCGCAGATTGGCCTGGTTCAGGATCACACCCCGGGAAGAAGGGGATTTTCAACTACAGGTCTATGGATATAGTTCTGAAGAAGACAATGTGCAAGAGCAGGTGAAGCAGGTGACAAACTCAATCGAAGCCCGGATTTCCGTTACGTCCCCCTAGGCCGGGATCACACTTTAACAAAACTCTCCAACATAAAGCACACAGCCAGATAAGCGGATTTTATGTTCTCGTCGTAATCTTCGCCGGCTTGTTCATAAAGATCCAATACCTGGTCATTAATACAACTGCACTTGCTCCCATTTATCTCGACGGAGAGAAAATCAAATTCTTCAGCCACCTTTTCCAGGTTTTTTTCAAACCTTAAGTGCTTGACCCCCTTGGGGGAGTACAGTTTCCAGTTGTTGAAATGAGGGGTGCACAAAAAATCTGAAACAAAATGAGTTAATATCCCCAGTTCAAAGAAACTATCAATGGTTTGATTCATATTCAGCACATACTCCATGCTTTTCGCTGGATAGTGCCGCCTGTAATTGTAGATAGGCAGATAATCTGCCATCACATTTCCCATTAGAAACCCCTGCCGCTGTTTCTGTTGCAGGTGGAAATGATCCATCGCTTTTAAGGCAATGATTTTATGCGTGTTGCCTGTCATCTTCTTTCACCACTCACTATTATTTTAAAGCCTAACTGCTTACTGCTTATCTTAAAACTGTTCTTACAAGATATTTTAACCTGCCGAAAAAATCGACATTAATATTGTAATCAATAAACCTGTAAAATGCAAGAGAGCAACTGTAAGGCCCAGGAGCATGCTGCTGCCTGGGCCTGCTTTTTTGCCTCGACATACTTACACCTAAAGTAAATCGCGACGCAGTTCTTCCGGGGTCCTGGTTGACAGATAGGCCAGGGGAATATCATAAACAGTCTTGGCCCCAATTTGGCCTTCACGACTTAAGCGGTAGACAGCCCGGGCATACGCTGCCAGGACAGAAGCTGTAAATTCAGGGTTGCTGCCCAGTTTAAGCGAAAACTCCATAATCTGCTTATTTCCAGCTGCTCCGTCCCCACCCGTTTGACCGCTGCGGATAACAAAACCGCCGTGGGGCATGTCACTGTGGTTGCTTATAAATTCTTCCTCAGTGATAAAGTGGACTTCTGTATCATAACCCGCAAAATAATGGGGCATCGATTTGATCGCCCGGGCAATCATTTCTTGATCAGCACCCTCTTCAGGAACCACAAAGCACTTCCGGAGATGCTTTTCCCGGGTGGTCAAATCAGGGGTCTCGCCCCTTCTTACTTTTTGGAGCGACTCTTCCACTGGAATCGTGTACTGAACGCCTTTTTTCACACCCTCCACTTTTCTCACGGCATCGGAGTGACCCTGACTGACTCCCTGGCCCCAAAAGGAATATTCGTAGCCCCGGGGCAGAACGGCTTCCATCAACATTCTGTTCATGGAAAAAAGCCCCGGATCCCAACCGATGCTGATAGCAGCGATTTTTCCATTGGCTGTAGCAGACTCGTTGACAGCAGCATAGTACTGGGGTATTTCCGCATGAGTATCATAGCTGTCTACCGTATTAAAAAATTTGGCTAAATACGGGGCCTGCTCCGGAAGATCCACTGCAGAACCTCCGCATAAGACCATCACATCGATCTCATCAACATACTTTTCCACCTCATCCATATGTAAAACCTTCACTTGTTCATCCTCCGGGTTTACTGCAACAGGGTCACGCCTGGTAAAAACTGCAATAAGTTCCATATCCGGGTTTTGCTTAATTGACTTCTCCACACCCCGTCCTAAGTTCCCATATCCTGTAATCCCTATGCGAATACTCATTGTTCTCTCCCATCAAATTAGTTCAGCGAAATATTGGTCCAGCGCCTGCATCCCTCATAGATATGAAGGTATTTGCCTGGAGCAATTATAGCAATGATCTCTGAGCAATGTCAATTACCTATTAAGCATTCATCCCAAGACTAAAGCCGTGGGCTTTCTGCTAGGTTGATCGTAAAAGTAGGTTTTTTCTTCTCGGAGCATTGAGTTCATTTACATAATTTGCTCAGGGTATCGCAAAATATAACTTAAAGCTTCTGTTGCCCGCACTTATAATATTTATCAGGCAAAAGGAGACCCTAAGATTTTTCCCACAAACCTGTTTAAAAAAATTCTGCATAAAAAAACCAAAGACCCCTGGCAGGAGGATTACCATCTAGCCCAGCGGCAGCAAGAGCTGCAGAAAATGCCGCTTAATACCAGCCTGGAGAAAAACCTCAGGGAGATCGAGCGGGTTTCCGGCTCCAGTGCGGATATGGTCATTCGTCGCTTTAAGATTGCCGGAAAAACCGGAGCAGCGGTGGTGTACATCGATGGCATCATCAACGACACTACCGTGGGGGAGATGCTGCATACCCTCATGGTGGAAAGCCTGCGGGACAGAGAACTGCGGGGTATGAAGCTAACAGTGGAGAATCTCCTAGACAGCCTGGTAACGGTTGATGACATCCAGGAAACCGACAGCCTGGCCGGGCTTTTTAACAGCATCTCCACCGGGAACACCGGCCTGCTCATAGACGGTCAAAAAGTGGCCCTGTTATGCGAGACAAAAGGCAAAACCAGCCGGGCGGTGGAGATGCCCATTACTGAAGCCACCATCCGGGGACCCCGGGATGGTTTTACGGAGGAACTGCGCGTCAACACATCCCTGGTCAGGCACCGCATCCGCGTACCCCACCTGTGGTTTGAGAAGTTCGAGATCGGAAAACTGACGCAAACCAATGTGGAAATGGCCTATATCAAAGGCCTGGTCAGCGACAAACTACTACAGGAAGTTCGCTCCCGCCTGGAGCGCATTGACACCGACAGCATCCTGGAAAGCGGCTACATCGAAGAATTTATTATGGATAATCCCTATACCGTATTCCCCCTGGTCCTCCGTACCGAACGTCCCGACAAAGTAGCCGCCGCCCTGTTAGAGGGAAGAGTTGCCCTGTTTTGCCAGGGAAGCCCCTTTGTTCTTTTACTCCCTATGGAAATCTTCATGATGCTCCAGGCCCCCGAGGATTATTACGAATTTTTTCCCATAGGAACGCTGGTCCGATTTGTTAGAACAGTTTCCCTGGTCATTTCTCTCCTCTTGCCCGGTCTTTACGTGGCGATCATTAACTTTCACCCGGAGCTTCTACCCACTGCCCTGCTGCTGCGCATCACAGCGGCCCGGGAAGGCATCCCCTTACCTTTAGTCTTGGAAATATTCCTGCTGGAGTTTCTTTTTGAAATTCTGCGGGAAGCCGGCCTCCGGTTGCCCCAACCCATCGGCTCAGCAGTCAGTATCGTGGGGGCATTGATCCTGGGAGACGCGGCCATCCGGGCCGGGATTGTTTCTCCGGCCGTGGTGGTGGTAATCGCCCTTACCGCCATCGCCAGTTTTTCCACCCCGGCTTTCAGCCTGGCTATCGCCATGCGCATACTCCGGTTCGCATTTATCGGCCTGGGAAGTATTATGGGACTGCTGGGCATCCAGTTCGGGGTATTCGTGCTCATCGTGCACCTGTGCTCCCTGCGCTCCTTCGGGGTGCCCTACCTGTCTCCTCTAGCTCCTTTTATTTGGGAGGATATGAAAGATAACTTTATTCGCCTGTGGTGGTGGAAACAGCGCACCCGCCCCCGGTTTACCGGTCAGCGCCAGCGAGTGCGCCTGGAATCGGAACTAGAGCCGGGCCCTTACCGAAAAGGCGATCCGGAAGGGGGACAAAAATAAATGGAAATCGAAAAAATCAACAACCGGCAGCTCTTTTTTATACTCTTCATCCTGCGCACCACAGTAATTATTTCCACCCTTCCGGTCTTAACCAGCGCCGATGCTTTTCAGGATGCCTGGGCGGCGGCCCTGTTAAGCTACCTGGGCGCCGCTGCCATGGTAGTGTTGATTGCCAAGCTGGGGATGCACTATTCCCAGATGACCGTGGTGGAGTACGGGGAAAAACTCCTGGGGAAACTACCGGGCCGGGCAGTAGCCCTTATTATTCTATGGATCTTTCTGCACAGTGCGGCCAACGAATCCCGCATCTTTGCCGAAAGCGTGGTTACCCTTTTTCTCACGGAAACCCCACTGGTTTTTGTTGTCGGGATCATGGTTCTGGGCGGCACTTATGCCGCGTACCAGGGTATTGAAACCATAGGACGGGCCGCGGATATTATTTTTGTTATCTTTTCATTGATGATTTCAGTAAGCTTGCTGCTCCCCATAACCGTGCTCAATATTGGGTTGGCCAACCTGGAACCGATTTTGAGCCGGGGCGCCGCCCCCCTGATCAGGGGGGCTATCATACCGGCTGCCTTCGCCATCAGGTTCCTACCCCTTACCATACTTATCCCCGCGGTGAACCAGCCCCGAAAGGTTCTGAAAACCGCCCTGGTTGCCTTGGCCCTGTCCAAGCTGGTGCTGGCTTTTTCCGCAGCAGCGGTGATCGTGGTGATGGGGGCAGAACGGGGTGCCCGCAGCACCTTTCCTTTTTTCAGCATGGTCCGGGGGACTCTTTTCAGCGACTTCTTAGAGAGAGTGGAAGTCCTAACCATCTTTGCCTGGAGCTTCGGCGCCTTTATCGGTGTATCCGTTTTTTTGTACTGCGGCGCCAAGGGGCTTTCCCAGGTAATGGGACTAAAAAGTTACCGCTTTCTTGTCGGTCCCATGGCGGTGATCTGGATTATCATGGCCCTGCACATGTACGACGACATGTTTCAATTTCGTGCTTTTTTTCAGCCCCATATTGCCGGGCCTTATCTTTTTTTTGGAGTTTTCCTGCTGCCCATGGCTGTCCTGTGGCTGGCCCACATTTACCGGAAGTGGAAGGGAGGGTAAGCCGTTAATATGTATTCTAAACCAATGATTATTTTTCTTGCTCTTGCCCTTGCTATAGGTTCTACCGGGTGCTGGGACCGCAGGGACCCGGAGCTTTTGTCCATAGTGCTGGCCACCGCTTTTGATTATAATGCGGAAACGGGACATTACCATATCATTGCCCAGATCGCCAACCCCCTGGCCCAGGAAACGGAAGAGGGGGAAGGAGGGGCTGAAGGTGAAGGTGCAAGGCCTTTCTGGGTGGTATCCGCCGACGGGCGCTCTCCCTATGAAGCCATGCGCAACTTGGCCGAGGGCACCAGCCGGGAGCTGTTCTGGGCCCACAATACCGTGATTCTTTTTTCCGAAGAGTTGGCCCGTAAGGGGATCCGGCCCGTTTTGGATTTATTTGAACGGGAAAGACAGCTGCGGCTCATTGCCCGCCCTGCAGTGGTTGAAGGGGACCTGCGTAAGTTGATGGAAGCGGAATTCCCCCTGGAACAATCGGGGGCGATAGGATTGAAGCGACAGATAACAACCATTCAAGAGGAACGGGGTTTTTTTCACACCAAGTTTATGACCGAGCTTTACCCTCAGCTGGAACGTTCAGGGAATGATCTATTTATAGGGAAAATTAAAGTCTTGGAAAAGGGCTTGGAAAGAAACAATCAAGAAGAGAATGAGAATGATGAAAACCAGGCACAGGAAGGCAACCCCATGGAAGTACCGCCGGCCAAAGTGGGCGGGGGCGCCGCATTTAAGGATGACCGTATGGTGGGATGGTTTGAGCCGCACGAAACGGAAGGGTGGAATTATGTCATGGGCCGTATTAGAAGAGTTGCCCATCTTATTGAATCGCCGGCTGAAAAAGATGTACTTCTGGGTGTGGAAACGCTAAACCAACAAGTTTCCAGGCGGCCGGTAGTTAAAGACGGCCAGGTGCGGATAGAAATTGCACTCAAAGTCGAAGCTAAACTCCAGGAGTATCCCGGTCACCAGGAACTCACCGTGGAAGACGAATTCACCAGGGCCCTGGCCCAAAGAACTGCCGAAGCCATCAGAAGGCGTATCGAGGAGCACCTCAATAGATCCCAGGAACTAAATTCCGATGTCCTGGGCTTGGGCAACCTCATCTACCGAAAAAAACCCCGGCTTTGGGAGAAGATTGAAAAGGACTGGGATGATTTATTCCCCAAATTGGAAGTGGATATTATAGTGGAAGTGGAATTAAGAAGGACCGGGTTGGTTTCCACCCCGTTTCACGAGGGGAGCAATTAAATGACTCTATTCTGGCTGGGCATGATACTGGTGCTCTTAGTTTTCTTGCCTGAAGTGTCCCGGGAAGGTCGGGGAGAAAAACTTGCCTTTGCAGGAATGTGGGCGCTGGCAGGGCTGTACGGGACTCTGGTGGTGGCCGAGGTCCCACTCCCTAACATAACTGAAGCCATTATTTTTGCTTTAACCGCTATCTATGAGTGGCTGGGTCCAGCTTGAAGGATTTTTACAAAAGTGAAGTTTGTGCCTTCCTTTCCGAATCCCCTTTAAGAACATTACAGGAATGCTCCAAATAAAAAATAGGGCATTTGCTCAGGTGCATTTCCTGGATTAAATACGGGTCAGTTGCAAATATATTTAACGTGGTCCGATTATTAGCTTTATTGCTGTTCTCTCTTCACCATTAATTTGGATATCAACAAAGGCTGGAATGCAGACAAGATCAATGCCACTGGGAGCTACAAACCCCCTGGCAATTGCAACCGCTTTAACCGCTTGATTAATCGCTCCGGCACCGATTGCCTGCATTTCGGCTTGACCTCTTTCTCTTATCACACCTGCTAAAGCACCGGCTACAGAATTGGGACTGGATTTTGCTGAAACTTTTAGTACATCCATTTTGTGTTCGCTCCTCCTTTTGGAAATCACCTGAGCAAATACGTTACAACCTTTCATAAGATAGATCAAATAGCCCTATAAGACTTCTTCTTTATTATACAGCTTTTTCCTGCAAGCTTAAAGAAGTTTATGGGCACAAGCTAATGCGTAATTCTGTTTGAGCCCCTTCTATATTTAATCTTCAAGCTTTCTTAGCCATAAGAAGCAGCAAGCGATACGCTAAAATGCCAACTGTCAAAATCGCAAGAGCTGCAAACAAGTAAACAGCTTCATAACCCAAAGATGCAAGCAAAAACCTGTTAATTAAAACGCCCAAGCCTCCACCAACGAACATATTAAATGAAGCAAGGGACATTACCGTACCCCTCTGCATGGGCAGCTGCTGCTGGGCGGTTACGATTATAGTGGACTGAAGGAGAACGAATGCAAGACCAAATACTACGAGAATCGGAAATACAAAATAGATTCCCGGCCACTGCCCCAGCAGTGCCCAAAAGATTGCTCCTAAAATACCGGCAAATAACATCATTCTGGGACCCAGTTTTTGCCGTATATTGCCAGCCCTCTGCCCCCCAATGTAGGCAGATAATCCAAACAAGGTAAGAATTAAGCCAACTTGTAAAATATTAAAGCCAGTATTTTCAACCAAGAAATCGCCCAGGTAGGTAAAGCTGCCAAAAACAGCAAAACCTACTAAAAATAGCAATGTTACTGTTTTTAGCATAAAAGGACGGGCCAAGGCATTGGCATAAGCTTTGCGAATCCCCATGGCTTCTGCAGTTCCAGGAGTAAATACCAGATATTTCAACATTAATAGGGCGATGATCAGTTCTGCTACCCCGTATGTAAGGTACACCAGGCGCCAAGAACCAATAAATGAGAGTCCCCCGCCGATGACAGTAGCGGCAGCAGCACCTAAAAAGTACATTCCCATTACACCGCCTATGGCATTCATCTTAGCTTTTGGTTCCTCAAAAAGATCGCCCACATAAGAGATCGTTACAGGAAGTATCGCAGCAGCGAGGGCTCCATTTACGGCTCGAATTGATGCCAAAGAGGTAATGTCAAAGGCCAGGGCGCCGAGGCTGCTGAAAACCGCTGTGCCAAAAGCAGCTATACTGATAACCTTGGCTTTCCCGTACCTGTCCCCTAAAGGACCAAATATTAAAGTGAAAAGTCCAAAAGGGAGCATGTAAGCAGCGACAGACAAAGCAGCAGTCCCAATATTGATGTTGAATTCTCTGGCAATATCTACAAGCATGGGAGAAGCAGCATAATTATCTCCCATTACCCAGAATCCCATTAGCCCCAATAATAACACGGCTTGTTTTGTCTTAGATTCCATATCTTAAGTCCCTCCGGTAGAAAAAAAATGTTAGGTGAATAAGGATAACAGCTCCCCTATGGCCATTTATCCCTGCCCATCTTGTAAGCTTATGAAATAATCTTCTGCTGAGTTTATTATTTTAAATTCTGAATTAAATTTTCCGCGCTTTCTATTATTACTGGTGAGATAGAAGTAATTCAATAATTCAAGCTTTCTATTGCCTCTTATATATGTTAAACACTTCTTCTTGTTCATTCCATTTCAGGTTCAACCTGATATAATCAGCAAAGTCAGAGATGTCTTCTTCTATAGTTTGTTGACCGAAAAATAAATTAGTGCTATCTTCCCTGTACATTCCGCATCCTCTACCAAAAGCGATATCAATAGGTTCACTGGTATATTCATGAAATTCAACATCCATTCCATCTTCATCGACAAACTCTGCATCTTGATGTATCCAGCGATAATCATACCGGAGACCATTAATGCCCTCCAGGTCTGATTGAACCCCCAAATATTTTGCTTCCATGTCGATAGCATACCGGTGGTCATCTTCCTCAAAAGACAATGGTTTAACTTCAAATACCACCTGCCATTTATCGCTTTCACCTACATATTCCATGTCAATGTCATTTTTTGGTCCACATGACATAAAAAACAAATTGACAAAAACTTTTAATAAGATGATAGAAACAATTATTTTTTTCAAGGTTTAACTCCCCACAGATTCGTATCATTGAGAAAATGCGACAAAAACCAAGCTCTTCAAGTTGATTCTTATTTCATGTTTTCACTATTTTCCTCAATAATTCAAACAATCTTGTTTATATTTTCTGTTTGTATTTCTTTTGAAATATAATAAGCGGTTTTTCAATTTGATCATCTTCGAATGGACCCATTGTCTTTGGATCCACAAGTAGAAGGGTCGGCCCATGTTCTCGCTCCTTTGTCATAATCATTCGCCTACTTTATTCGACCCCAATGGACTCACCTCCTGCTTGAAACAAAGGTGCAAAGCGCGGCCTTGACAGGCTACCCCGTGTGTGGTCCCTTGATGGTGCCGACGGGGCGGCTCCGGGGTCATATCTTCACGGGAAAGGACCGTCCGCCGCAGCGGTCCACATGACCCGGGTAACCCCGTACTATTCTAAACGATTCCGTGTATCCAACTCGTCTTGCTTGTGTCGTAGTGCTATCCGTTCTTGTCAGGGTAGAGGGGATAGATGCGGTTGTAGAAGTTTGGTATTCTTCTTTGTGCTCAGCTTTAATTGCTGTCTTTAATAGACTGATTGACTTGATTAACAAAATCAATAAACACGTCTAAATCTTGCAAATTGTCAAAGACAATTTCATGGTCCACCTTTAGATAATCATGCACAAGTATATTTCGAAAGCCAGCAATTCGCGACATTTTCTGGCTGGTTTCTTCATCTATAACACCTATTTCATAAAGTTTTACAAAGATTTCACCATACCCTTTCGGGAAAGAAGCCTTCTTCACTGAAATAATATGGTTTCCTATATCAATACAGCACTGGGCTGCTATTTGCAGATTTCTTTCCGCAATATCCTGCAAGTCTCCGCTTGCCAGAAACTCTTGTTTGGTATGGGTTTGAGCAATTTTTTTAAGTTTTTCCAGGCAGCTTTCCAGTCTCTTTAAGCGGGACATAATTATATCATGATTGATTTGCATATTGACCATCCTCTATCCTTCTCTGTAAAGCCTGGTAGTGGTAGTTCAGTATGGGCTTAAAATCCAGGTATTCAGAAATAGTTTTTTGAATAACACTGGTATGGAGCTCTTCATCACGTATAAATAAAGGTTTCCCGTCTTTTAAGATGTGATATTTTAAAACCAAAGGTGCTTCGTTTAAGATGACCAAATCAATGTCATCTCGGCCAAATATACCAGTAAATTTTCCTAAAAGGGTTAGTTTCTTTTCAAAATAGTCTTTTTTGGCAGCAGGCTTTAACAAAACAGCCAGGTCTAGATCGCTTAAAGGACCTGTTTCATGTTGAGCTTGTGAGCCAAAAAGATAAACTAGCAGAATATCTGGATCTTTTTCCAGAAACTTGATTGCTGCCTTTATTTTGTTTTGGAATCCGGTGTCTGATTTGTCCATCTGTTATACCCAACTTTCATAATGTTATCTTCAAAATACTCTTTATCTTTATGATGGTAGTATTATACCAAATTAATCCGGTTGATTCAAAGCATAGTTGAAAAGCGAAAGCCCAAACCCTGCTTTTCCCTGGTAAAAAAAATGTGGTTATCCGGCAGGCTATGCACATTTTCGTGCTACCTGTATGCGGTCAGCTCGATTTGCTTATTTAAGTTCTTCCGCTCGTAGTCTTGTTTGCCATGAAACTTGAGAAGACACACTTAAGTGCAGTAATGATTGCCAGAGAACCAATATGTGATTAATTATTGCGGAATACGCAATTCCAAACAAGCAGCCTTAAAATCTGAAAATCATACCCCAGCTCTTCCGCCAGGCCGATTAAAGCCCTGCTATCCTTGGGAAAACAGGACCCCCCGTAACCCAGGCCCGCATTTAAAAACTTGTTTCCGATACGGCTGTCCAGCCCCATACCCCGGGCCACGCGTATGGGAGAGATGGATCCCCAGGCGTCCGCAGACGCTTTGCAGGTGGTTGGAAGAATATATGCTTCCATTGTCAGCGCTATTCCGAATTCGGGATAGCGCTGATAATACAGCTCTGCATTTTGTTGTATCAAAATATATATTGAATGAAGTCCGTGACCTGGGCTTGATCATTTTCACTTTGGTAAGGTTCACAATGTAGGAACGGCTTGTTTTATAAAACAGGTAATTATTTAACTTGCTTTCCATTTCACCCAGTGGCTGATTTGAGTAAAAAGTGCCGTGGTTTGTGTTTAGTGCTATTTTTTTGCCAAAAGCCTCCACAAATAATATATCATCTTCCTTAATCCACACAGCTTCCTGGTTTTCAGTTTTGACTTCTATTGTCCTGTCGAAGATTTTTCTTTTATACTTGATCCTCTTGATGGTTTGTATGAGGCGATTTTGGTCAAGAGGTTTTTTTTTATAATCTGTAGCATAAAGCTTTACAGCTTCAGAAATATAATCTTCATATGCTGTGATGAATATGATATCTGTATCAACTCATCTTCCGCATTAAGAAAAAACCTAAAAAGTTTCCAAAATAAGGAGGTACAAAAACTCCTTTTGTCGAATATATCCTCCAAACGCTGAAGTTTGGGGGAGTCGCGAATGAACTTTAAAGATTTTCAGGAACTTGGCATCAGGAACATGGTTTTGAAAGAACTTGGTTCTGTTGCTCTCATCAAGCCCTATTTGGAACTGCTCAGGGTTCGCGAAATTATTGATATGGTAGTTCCCATAGAAAGAAAGCGGGAACTAACTCACGGCGAAGTAATTGAAGCATTAACCGCCAACCGTTTAGATGACCCGATGCCTCTTTTACACATCCAGGAGTGGGCTGAGGACAGCGGAGTCGAGGAAGCGTACGGAATTTCACCAGACAGTTTAAACGACGACCGTTTGGGTAGAGCCCTGGATGCCATCTACCCGTACATTGAAGAAATACAGTCTTTGATTGCACTGGAGCTGATTGAGCGTTACAACATTGACTCCAATCTGGTGCTTTGGGATACCACATCCTGTTACTTTGAAGGTGCCTATGAAGAATCAGAATATATAGAGCTGGGTTACAGCCGGGACAAAAAACCTCATAAAAAGCAGATTGTGACCGGGCTCAACCTGAGCAGGGAGGGAATCCCTTTAGCCCATAACATTTTACCCGGCAACAGCAGCGACAAAAAGGAAGCACTGAACAATGTCCAGGTCCTGCAGAAAAGCCTGCGCCCTAAAAAGCTTTTGTTTGTGGGGGACAGGGCTGTACTTACCAAAAACAATATTCCTGCCCTGCAGGAGCAAAACGTTCACTACCTGGGCCCTTTTGCCGCTGCGGAAAAGGATTTCATCCTTTCCATACCCGATGAAGAGTTCTGGCCCCTTGATTACAGCACCAGCAAGGGCAAGCAAGGGTACTATGGTGTTGAAAAAGAGCTCAGCTTCAGATACAAAGGCAAAGAATATCATAACAGGGCACTGGTTGTAAAAAGCGACGAAAAGGCTTCTGTTGTGGCCAAGACAAGAACAAAGAACCTAGAAAAGATTACAGCCGGGCTGGAGCATATCCGCTCCAAGCTGAACGAAAGAAAATACAAAAAACGCACTTACGCCCAGGAACAGATCGATAAACTTTTCCACCGCAAAAAGAAATACCGTGCTTTCTTAAACATCGAACTCACAGGGGAAGATGGCGAATTATCTCTTGACTGGAGCTTTAACGAAGTAGCCCTGGCACAAGAAAAAAGACTGGATGGTAAATACATCCTGATTACCAATCTCTCCCCGGAGGAGTATCCTTCAACAGAACTCCTCAAACTTTACAAAAGCAGGCACCTTAACGAATCACGCTTCCGGACATTTAAGTCCGATCTCAGGGTAAGGCCAGTTTTCCTGAGAACCGATGAAAGGATCATGGCGCTTCTTTTTATCAACATACTGGCCCTTACACTGTACTGCCTGGTGGAATGGCTCTGCCGGCAAAACAACCTGCAGGTTACAGCCAGGACAGTGCTCAAAAAGCTGAGAAAAATCCGCCAGACTGTTACTCAAGTCACTTTCAAATTGGAATAAATAATAATCTTGAAGTTTTTCATTTATTGGAGTGTTATTCTCCATTCTGGAAGCTGCTGTCGTCAAGTTAGAAACTGTCAACGATAAAGATTTTAATTGATTATCAAGTGCAATTTCAAATAATTCTTTTTTACCGGAACCAGTTTCGTCGTAAGTTTCAGCCAAATTGATCAGCATGGAATAATGACGGGTTAGATCTATAAACCCTTTCTGATAATCTCTTGATGCTTTATTTTGATATTTACTTAATGCTATAGACGATTGCCTGCGCTCGTAAGACCAACCTATGGTTGTGGCAATCAATATACAAATTAGAATAATTATCACAGTTCTGTGTTTCGCCATAAACATACCACCCTTGATTAATACTCAATGATGCATTAAAAATATTCGCTTGCTATTATATTTTCATATTTGTCATAGGCAGTTAAATCAGCTCCTCCCCAGCCCTTTTGGGGCTCGGGTGCAACAATATAGAAAAACGCAAGCTCATTAATTGATAAAATACTGGCTTCGCTTTTTTCCATATATTTATCGCTTACCTCGACTGATACTATATCTTCGTTACCAATAAGCCCCCAGTATATAGGTAGCTTCATGCCTAAATATGAAGACCTGGGAGCAATATCCTGGTTTTCGTCTATCCACGCTTCTCCAGCTTGCTGAATAAACTCCCAGTTGTTGTTCCATTTTTTCTCAATAAGCGCAACCATATAGGTTTCTTGAAGGTTTCTGTAAAATAATAATTTAGTCTTGCTGTCTATTTTCTCTTTAGCAATTATTTCGGTTACTTTCCCACTTGCCCAGGAATTAAATAAGGCTTCTTCCGGAGTACTACCGACACCTTTTCTTTCTATTAAACCGTAGCCTTCTGTCCAAAGCAAGCCAAAGATAAAAAGAAGTAATATGCAAATAATAAGTGCTCTTTTCATAATGACAAACCCCTC
>CAZOOA010000048.1:0-23843 GCA_964581355.1 uncultured Desulfovibrionaceae bacterium
TCTTTTCTTGGTTCGATGGCGACTTCCAGATTTGTGTAGATTATAGTAACCAGGTTAAATAAACAGCTCTTAATGAAAGGGATAAATGATGAAATGCAAATTTTCGGACCTTGTAAATATAGAAGGGCTAGAAAAACTTATGACCAGCTTTAATAAAGCTACAGGTATTGCCTGCTCTATAATTGATTCATATGGCACAATACTCCTTAATATAGAATGGCAGGATATATGCACTAAATTTCATAGAGCGCATCCTGAAACAGAGCATAAGTGTAAAAAAAGCGACGCCTATATCTCACCTTCTCGTGAAGAAAATTTTGTAATATATAAATGTGCAAATGGCCTCATTAATGCAGCAGCCCCCATCGTCATAGGAGGGGAACATTTAGCGACTGTTTTTGTGGGGCAGTTTTTATTTGAACCCCCAGATGTTGAATATTTTAAAAATCAGGCTCTAAAGTATGGTTTTAACGTTAATGAATATTTAGAGGCCCTTAATAAAGTGCCTGTTTTCTCAAAGGAAGAAATCTACAATGTCATAACATACTATACTGAACTAGCCAAATTCCTGGGTGAGGTTGGCTTTAATAATCTAAAACAACTGGAATTAATGCAGGAAGAACTGTTTAAAGCCAGTAAACTTGAATCTATTGGCCTTCTGGCCGGAGGAACTGCCCATGATTTTAATAATCTCCTTGCAGTAGTAATGGGAAACATATCTATATCCTTAAAAGAGCTTAACCAGGAAGATAAAGTTTTTAAAAGATTAAAAAAAGCAGAAAAGGCCATCCAACAGGCAACAGACTTAACCAGACAGCTGCAAACTTTAGCTAAGGGTGGGGTTCCAGTTAAAAAAACATCTTCAATTGAAGAATTAATTCGGGAAATCGCCTCATTTGCTTTATGCGGTTCAAATGTCCATTGTATATTTTCTTTTCCTGAAGACCTTTCTTATGTTGACATTAATGAGGGGCAGATTAGTCAGGTTGTACATAATATAATTATTAATGCTGTCCAGGCCATGCCTGAGGGGGGCACTATAAGTATAAGCGCAGAAAATGTTGATTTTGGTGAGAAAAAGAAAAATTTTGCATGTCCTATGGAGAAAGGTCCGTATGTAAAGTTGATGATTCAAGACAATGGAACAGGCATTTCGGAAAAAAATATTAGAAAAGTATTTGATCCTTTTTTCTCTACTAAAGCAGAGGGAACTGGTATGGGCCTGGCTACTTCCTATTCCATAGTTAAAAGACACGGTGGTTATATAGATGTTAACTCCCAGACTGGACTGGGGACAACCTTCTATATTTATCTTCCCGCTTCATCGGAAGAAGCTATTGTAACAAAAAAAGAAGATAGAATAATAGTTAGAGGCATTGGCAGAATTTTAGTAATGGATGATGATGAATCAGTAAGAAATATTGCAGGTGAAATGGCCACTTCCCTTGGATATGAGGTTAAATTTGCACATAACGGGCAAGAAGCAGTCCTTATGTACAAAATTGCACTGGAAAATAATGATGCCTATGACGCAGTTATTTTGGATTTAACTGTTCCCGGGGGTATGGGGGGTAAAGAAACCGCGAAAGAGATTCTTGCCATAGATAAAAACGCTAACTTAATAGTATCCAGCGGTTACTCAAAAGACCCTGTGCTTGCAGACTATGAAAAATACGGTTTTAAAGCTATCATTGCTAAACCTTATAAAATTGAAGAACTAAGTAAAGTTTTAAGTGAGGTAAAAAATAAAGAATGATGAAAAAGAGCGTGGAGATGGAACAACCGAAGTAACTATTTTAACAAACTGGCTTTAATAATAAATAGCCACGGATTTTTATAATCTGTGGCTATTTATCCCTTTATCCCTATTTTAAATTAATCATGATATAGGTCAATCTCTACAAGATTTATTATGCTGCCGTCTTTGGCGCTTTCGGTGTACAGCTGGAGCAGGAGTTCCTCACCGGTTTCTATCTCCTGGGGCACAGTAATCTCTGGCTCAATGTAACCCCAGTCTCCCATGGAGCCAGTAGTTATGCCGCTGTCCAGTTCTTCCCCCTGGCTGTCTAACAAACTATACAGTACAGTGCCTTCGAATACGTTAGCAACCCCTTCTACAGTAAAGCCATCTGAGACCCCGCTATCCGGGGCCGGGGAAAAAACTTTTATGCCGTCAGATTGGGCGACAATGGGTTTAAGATAATCGACTCCTGTTATGGTAGGGACATATTCCTTTGCGCCTTCGGCAACAAAGCGCACCGGCTTGTCAGTTGCTGCAATCTCCTTTACGTCATAAGGATAGGTAAGAACCTGGAGAACAGGTTCATCCTCTGCCGGTTCAGTAAAATTAACGTTTACCACGATTTCATCATCTTTTTCAACCACCTGCGTAATCTCCACATCGTAACCGCTGGTAGGTTTCTCACCATAAGTTACCAGGAGATAAAGCGAATCATTGTACTCTCTGTCCTGGGCCAACCACATTTTGCTGGAATATTCTACCCATTCTTCTATTTCAGAGGGCAGTTCTGCCTTATCTTCGGGAGTAGTGATGATGCCGGCAACTCTAAGGGAACGGACAGCCATTACAGATGCTTCTGCCCTGGTAGCTGTACCTTCAGGCTTAAAAGTATTATCGGGATATCCTTTAATTATTTCCTTATTATAGGCCTGCAGAACACAATCATAGAACTCTGCTCCCACTTCTTCAGCATCTC
Source organism: uncultured Desulfovibrionaceae bacterium (assembly GCA_964581355.1). Taxonomy (GTDB): domain Bacteria; phylum Bacillota; class Dethiobacteria; order DTU022; family UBA8154; genus CAZOOA01. The sequence continues at coordinate 2,718 of CAZOOA010000048.1, forward strand.
CAAAGGGTAAATCTGAGTCAACCTCTTCTTCGGCGTTATCCGGTTCAAGTATACTTACTACCATCATAGCAATTTCCTGTCTCGTAATTGGCTGGTCTGGCTCATAATTAATACCGTAAACATCAGGGTTAATAACTCCTTCAGATACTAATGCTTCAATTCTTTCTTCTGCCCAGCTACCCTCTATATCCTGGAAAGTGTCCCCTTCCATCTCCTCCAGGTCTAAAGCTCCCCACATTACTGAGGAAAACTCTGCTCTGGTTATAGTGTCCTCCGGCTTAAAGGTTCCATCCGGGTAGCCTTCAATTGCTCCTACATCAATCAACTGTCTGACTTTCTCTTCTGCCCAGTGGTCTTTTACATCAGGCAAATCTGATGCTGCTGCTAACTGGGTTAAAGACAAAACTAGAAGTGCACATATCACCAGTGAAATAATTCTTTTAAGCTTCATTATTAACCGCCTCCTCAAATAATATTTATCCACTTTATTAGTACTATTCTATGACAGATTGCAAAATTCTGTCAATAATTATATCGAAGATTTTTTAAATAATTCCTTCTTTTGGTACATCTCGTTTTCAGCACTGGTAAATAAACTATCAATATCCTGGTTTATATCTGTTTTTACGGCAAATCCCAGCGATATGTTGGGAGGTATAGGCCCAAACTGGGACTCCTGGTAGCCTTTTTTTATCCTGTCAATAACTCTCTGTGCCTCCTCAAAATCAGTATTCGGGAGTAAAATTCCAAATTCGTCTCCCCCCCAGCGGGAAACAATGTCTTCTTCCCTGACAGCATTTTTTAATATCTCAGAGATTTCTATTAAAAGCTCATCTCCTTTTTTGTGCCCCAAACTATCATTGGTCTTTTTTAAATCGTTTACATCCCCCAGTATAATGGTTAAAGGTAGCTGTCGCTGTACATTAAGCCTGGTAACCTCCTCTTCAAAATACCTTCTATTGTAAAGCCCAGTCAATGAATCATGATAACTTAAATATGTAATTTCGGCTTCCTTTTCCTGTCTTTTCTGTAGATTCATCCGCCAAATTTTTATGGAAACATACCACGAAACAACTAGTATGGCAAGACAAATAAATAATATCACAAGTAGAATAGATGTTAACCTGTCCTCGAAGGCGACTGTTTCCCGTACATGAGTATGCATGAATCCAACGAGGTTTTCCATAGACGCAGTGAGGTCAAGCTGGCTTTTTGTATAATCCCAGCTTGAAAGCAGCAGGGCTGCTCTGTCTTTCTCGCCATGGCTAATAAGGTTAAAAACCTGATCCTCTATCTTGCTAATATCCCTCAGATGGTTCTGGATATTTTCCGTTTCCTTGACGGCTTCTTCTTTGTCAATCAAAGTAGGGATTTTTTGAAGAGTATTATCTACCTCTGGCTGATGTTCATTGTACACTTCCTGCCATCTCAGGTCTCCGGTGGCCGCAGCCATACGGGCTGACATTTCCAGGCTCTTCGTATGAAACAAAAGATCTCCGGAAGCATTTTCAAGGGCCAGTTCCCTGCTTTCAAAGCTTTTGACCGTGCTATAGGAATGAACCAGGTTCCAGGCAAGAAGCGTAATCAGGAAAACGGTAACAAAAACTGAAACAATGAACCAGGCATTGGAATAGTTTTCCTTTGCCAGTGCACTTTCAGATTTATCCTTGATTTTATATACCACTGTATTTTACTCCTTTTTTGTGAAGCATTCTATTGATTAACCCACTTGTCCACAAGAACCTCATTTTCTTCTATCCATCGCCTGGCAGCTTCTCTGGAGGTAGTATCCTCCTCCTGAATCCACAGCATAACCTGTTCCATGTCCTCCGATGTCCAGTAGAAGTTGTTTAAAAAATCGTAAACGCGGGGCATATCCTCTTCCAGGCCTTTTCTTACAATGGTGCTGATATATTCCTCGTCACCATAGACATTTTTTGGCTCCTGAAGATATTTCAAATCCCACTTGGCAAATTTCCAGTGCGGATTCCAACCAGTTATGACAATCCAACGTTCTTTGTCAATAGCGTTTCCCAGTGTTGTAGCCATGGTTGAATCGCTACCGGTGACCAGGTCAAAGTTTTGCAAGCTGTATTCTTCCATAACCTGGTTAGTTTTTGCCATGATACCGGCTTCCGGGTCAATACCGATTATTTTATCATCGAACTTTTCGGCATGTTCATTTAATTCTTCTATGGAATCTACAGGAACATAATCCGGAACAACCAGACCCATAATTGCCCCCTCCAGGTTTGGACCCAGATTTTCCACCTGGTCTTTATGGTCTTCATAATAACCTTCATGCAGGGAAGGAAGCCAAGCAGCTACCATACCGTCCTGGTCCCCCGCTGCAACGGACTCCCACATGGAAGTTACGGTAACAGGAAGGAGTTGGCAATCGTAGCCCAGCTTTTCCTGGATAACAGTTTTTACAACGTGGGAGCTGGCAACTTCAGAGGCCCATTCCACATAAACAATTTTGACTGTTTCCTCTTTGCCGTTATGCCTTTCCTCCGGGCTGTCATCCTGGCCCGGTGAAGCTTGTTCAGGTGAACAACCTGTTAAGGCTGCCAGTATAAAAATGATGCCCAAAAAACATATGAACAAAAAAACTCCCTTAACCCGATGACCCCGCTGAAGAATTTGAAACAACCCTGGATAAACCATTAAAATTTCCCCTCCTAGTACAATATAGTTGTAATCAAGTTAGAGCATTTATACTTATAACCCTTTTTTCTGCAAAACCACAATGTGATTAGTATAGCATAATTCCACCAGCAATACAATCACATGTTCTTGCACTGTTCCAGGAAAACAATAGTGATATGAGCAATAAAAAAACAACAATCCCAGACTAGTTACTACATATTTTAGCAGGTAATAGCGACCATGTATAGAAAAGTATCCTTATTACAAATATAAATAAGTAGTGCAGGAGGTTTTCCATGTCTCAAGGAAACAACAAATACCATATCACCCAGAGGGAACAGGCAGAAGAAACCCTGCGGGAAAGGGAAGAACGATTTAGAAGTTTTATAGAAAATGCCAACGACCTTATTATTACTTTTACAAATGAAGGAATAATCACTTACATATCTCCCAATTGTAAGACATTATCTGGTTTTGAACAGGAAGAGTATATAGGCAATAATTTCGGGTCTTTTATCCATCCCAGTGATGTAAGTCAAATATGGCAAACAATAAATAAGCTCTTGAAAGAATTCAAAGAAACAGGAGACACCACAAGCCAAATAAGTGTTGAATACAAAGGGGCCTACAAGTTTGGTTTGTGGAGCTATTTCGAAGCCAAGCCTTCTATTATAACAGGAAAAGATGGCATGTTTGAATTTGTTTGTATAGCAAGAGATATTACCAAACGCAAGCACATGGAAAATGCATTACGGGAAAGTAAAAACCTTTTAGATGGCGTGTTTGAAAGCATCCAGCAAGGCATAAGTGTTCTCAGCTCTGACTTAATCATACGTCATACAAACAATACCATGAAAAAGTGGCACTATCAAAAATTGCCCCTGGAAGGGAAACCATGTTTCCAAACCTTCCAAAACAGAGAAGAACCCTGCGACCCCTGCCCTACACTGCGCTGCCTGGAAAGCGGTGAAATGGAAAAAGAAGAAGTTTACGCAAAAACTTCCCTGGGAGAAAAGTGGCTAGAAATTTTTAGTTACCCTTTAAAGGAGGGAACCAAAACTACTGGTGCCGTAGAGTTTGTTCAGGATATAACAGAGCGCAAGCAGGTAGAAGAGTCATTAAAATATCAGTTTAAATCTGAAAAGATAGTTTCCGATATATCCTCCTATTTTGTAAGTTTGCATTCCCATCAATTAGACTCGGGAATCAACTACGCATTAAAATTATCCGGGGAGTTTTTTCAAGTTGACCGCAGCTATGTCTTTCAGTTTTCTGCTGACCAAAAAACAATGAGCAATACCCACGAGTGGTGTACAGAAGGCATCGAGCCGCAAATGGATTTTCTGCAGGATAACCTCACTGATCATACTCCCTGGTGGATGAAAAAGTTGAGGAATTTTGAAAACATCATCATTCCTTGTGTTGATGAACTACCAGAACAGGCAGATGAAGAAAAAAGAATTTTAAAGTCACAGTCTATACAGTCAGCTTTAGTTGTTCCTATTGAATCTGCAGGTAATTTAATTGGCTTTCTTGGGTTTGACACGGTAAAAGGAAAAAAGGTATGGACTGAAAACCAGGTAACACTATTAAAGGTTGTAGCAGAATTGATATCCCATGCTCTTACTAAATACTATGCAGATAAAAAAATACGGCATTTGAGTTTTCATGACCAGCTAACAGATCTATACAACAGGACCTACCTGGAAGAAGAGATGCACAGGCTGGATACCAAAAGACAGCTGCCCATCAGCATTATCATGGCTGATGTAAACGGCCTCAAGCTGGTTAACGATACCTACGGGCACAGCATAGGAGATGAGATGCTGAAAAATGCAGCCGAAAATTTAAAAGCCTCCTGCCGGGAAGAGGATATTATCGCTCGATGGGGCGGTGATGAGTTTATTATCCTCCTGCCCCGAACTACAAAGAAAGAAGCCTTGGCCATATGCAAAAGAATAAGCAATAATTGTTGTAAAAGTTATGTAGAGGATGTGCCTATTTCCATGGCTACAGGTGTCGCCAGCAAAGACAATAAAGAGAAAAACCTGGCAAAGCTTTTAAAGGAAGCCGAGGACCATATGTACAGGCATAAGCTTATAGAAAGCCGCAGTGTAAGAAACGCTGTCTTGAATAGCCTGTTAAAAACACTGGAAGAAAAAAGCTATGAAACACAAACCCATACCCGGCGCATGCAAAAAGTGGCTTTAAAAATCGGCAAGAAAAGAGATCTGCCCGACTCAGAGTTGAGCCGGTTAAGCCTGCTGATTACCCTGCACGACATAGGTAAAATAAATATACCTGAGGAGTTGCTAACTAAAAAAAACGCTTTAACCCAAGAGGAATGGAAAATTATGAAAAAACACCCGGAAACGGGTTACAGAATTGCCAGGGCTACTGATGAGTTTGCCCATGTGGCCGAAGACATTTTAGCTCACCACGAAAACTGGGACGGAACCGGTTACCCCCAGGGGTTAAAGGGTAAAGAAATACCCATATTAGCCCGGATCACAGCTATTGCTGATGCTTACGAGGTAATGACCAACGGCAGACCCTATAAAAAAGCTATGTCCCAAGAAGAAGTGGTGGCAGAAATAAAGAGGTGTGCCGGCACTCAGTTTGACCCGGAACTGGTGGATATCTTCCTTTTGGGATGCCCTTATTAATATCCTGTTAAACCTTTTTAATTTCCGCTTTTTTACACCGAGCTACAATATGGTCTAAAACTGTGTCAAAGTTTTCCTTTGAAGCATAAACCTGGTTCTTTCCAACAGCTTCATTAAGATATATAACCCCGCGCTTTCTGTTAACCACAATTTTTCTTACCTTAGAAAAGTTTGAATAAGAGCTTTTCTTAACATTAGACAAAATTCCAGCCCCAGCCACACCGAGATTCCCACTGGCCAGCCCCGCTGCCACACATAGAAAGGTAACTGCCTGGCTCCTCTTAACATCCTTTTCCAGATGATTGTGTTTAACACCCGTATCATCCATTTCAAATAATACGCAATATTTGCCTCCATTTATAATGGCAGTAAGGGGATAAGCCAAAACCAATAATACTGCCATGATAGCCATGACAATACCGGCTACCATAGAGAAAACTCTAGCGGCTTCCATAAACCCATCCTCAAAAAAGGTAATCGCACCAACTAAAACAGCAGGGACAAGAGCCGCCAAAAAGAATGCCTTTGCAGAGGTAATCATAATAGTTGGATTCTTCCACATGTTCAATTCATAAACCCACCGCATGATTCCATCGGTACAATTGTAAAGCTCCGAGTCTGAAGGTGCTTTAGCCAATCCTTCCATATTTAGTTCTGATTCTGGAGTTTCAGGGTTGCTCATTGATGAAGCCCCTTGATCCTGACCACAATAGCTGCAAAACAAACTCTCTTTTGAAATTACCCCTTCACATGCATTACAACGCATAATTGCCCTCCTTTCATCTCCTGAGAACCTATTTTTTTCTTGACAGGCATTTTTTAATTAAATTTCCCCACCTGATATTTTATGAACTAATCTTCTCCCTATGCAATCCTACCATATTCAACCCCTAAAATTATTACCCTGAAACAATCTGGCATTGCCAAATTCATGACACAAATAATGTCAAGTTATTGTTCCAAAAGTCGATAAATATGATAAAATATTCTTTGAGGAGTGTTATCTGTGACCTTTGGACAAAAGCTTGATCTACTCATGAGAATAACCAATACAACAAACATCGCCCTGGCCCGGAGTGTATCCCTTGATGCTTCCTTTATCAGCCGTTTGCGGAGAGAGATGCGCACTCCTGCCAGGAAGGAGAATTACGTTATGGCCATGGCAGCATATTTTGCCCGAAACTGCAGCACTGATTATCAAAGGGCCGGCTTAAGCGAAGCGCTGCAAGTGCCCCTGGATAATTACCCGGAAAATATGGAAGAAGTAACGGAATTTATATATAAATGGTTTCTAGAAGAAAAAGGCGGCAACACAAATTCTATTAAAAATTTTGTGGACAATGTAGCACATTTTAAGTTTAATAAAGCCCCGCAAAGGACCGCCGTGAAAGATCCAAAGGCTAATGGGAGGCTGACATCTGATACAGAAATTTTTTATGGTATAGAGGGTAAACAAGCTGCGGTTCTTGCTTTTTTATGCCTGGTTTTAAAAAATAAAAAACCTCAAACACTGCTTTTATACAGCGACGAGGATCTGGAGTGGCTAACAGGAAACCGGGAATTTAAAGCGAAATGGGCAGAGCTCCTGTCCCAGGCCATTATGCAGGGCAGCAGGATAAAAATAATACACAATATAAATCGCAATCTCGATGAAATGCTGTCCGCCATCAAGGAATGGATGCCCATTTATATGACAGGTGCCATAGAGCCTTATTACTATCCCAAAATTCGCGATGGTATTTTTAAGCGCACATTGTTTATTGCCCCTGACACCGCGGCCTTAACTTCAAACTCTATTGAACATGGATCAAAAAATACAGCTAACTTTCTTATCACTAATAAAGATGCCATTACCACCCTGGGCCATGAGTTTAATGATTTTCTCTCTATCTGTAGACCTCTTATGCATATTTTCACCCCTTCCAGCAGGGAAAACCTTTCCTCCCTCCTTGCAGAATTTGAGAATGAAAGGGCCGACAGCGCTGTGATAGCCGACGTACCCTCCAGCATAACCCTGCCCCTGGATATTATAAAAAGCATGTGTTCCCGCATGGAGGTTCAAAAGAAAAATGCCCTGCTCTCTTTTCAACAAAGGCGGGTAAAAAGCTTCGAGGACAACTTGCAAAAACAAAGCTTTACAGAAATAATCACCTACCCGAATATAGAAAAAATAAGGGCTGAAGAAACCATGTTCATCTTTTCGGATATATATGGCGACTCTATCCTGTACTATACACCAGAGGAATACAGCCGGCACCTTCAAAATATTATCCGCTACCTTGACTCCTTTGATAACTACAATGTCTATCTTACCCATGATGACAAGACGGCGGGATATATGCTGTATCTTAAAGAAGATGTCGGCGTAATTGTGGGAAAAACCACGCTGCCCTCGGTTATTTTTGCCATCAATGAAAGTAACTTGACCGCCGCTTTTTGGGATCATGCCAGGCTTTCCATGAACAAAAAAGCAAAAAACGAAACACAAAAGAAAAAGACTATTGCCGAAATTGAAAGGATTATTGAAAAGCTGGAAGCATAAAGCACAAAATTAACTCCCTTTAGAAAGGTACACATATACGTTACTTCATCAAAAAATTGTTATCAATAAGGAAGCTGTTCAGAACCACATTCCAAACATCTGGCAGAACTTCCGGGGTGATCCTCTTTAGAACCCCATAAATCCCCACCACAAAATTTGCAAGTTCCTTTTATTTCGAATAGTCCCCTTTTCCATATATCTTTCGTCTGTCGTCAGACGAAAGCCTTTTGGCTTAGTATCAAGAATATTTTGGGGATCTCAAATAAAAAACCACAGTTTTAAAACCGTGGTTTTTACTTTAATTATTATAAATTTAGCAGGATAATCATGGGTATGAGTAGAATGAACGAATGGATAGAATGAAACCACATGACATGAAAAGTTATGATCATGAACATATACCCTGCAAGTTACAAATAAGCTTACAGGAGGCAAATTATGTCCCAAGATAATGACAGGTTGAAGGAAAGCGAAGCTAAATTTCGAACTTTTGTAGAAAAATCCAGCGATATTATATTTACAGTAACAGAAGAAGGTATCTTTGATTACGCTTCCCCAAACTGGAAAGATTTGCTAGGTCATGATACTTCAGAAGTAACCGGAAGAACTCCTGCCGACTTTACGCCTGAAGAGGACGCTAAAAAATGCTTCGAATATTTAAAAAGAACTCTACAGGGCGAAGAAATGCCCGAAGGAGTAGAATATAGAGTATACCACAAAGATGGAAATGTTAAATGGCATGCAACTAAAGGTTCCATTATAAAAGGAGATAGCGGAGAAAAAAAGTTTATAGGAGTTGCCCGGGATATAACCAGGCGCAAGGAGATAGAGGAATCCCTTAACCACCAGCTCCGGTTTCAGAAAATGGTCTCCGATATATCTTCTTTTTTTGTGAGGCTGCCCACCCATCAATTAGAAGAAGGTATTAACCATGCTTTAAAGCTTATCGGTGAGTTTTTCCAGGTAGACCGCAGTTATGTGTTTCAATTTTCGGATGATGGGCAAACAATGAGCAATACATTCGAATGGTGTGCAGATGGTATAGAGCCACAAAAAGATAGAATTCAGGATTTCCCTGTAAGCAATCTTCCCTGGATAGTAGAACAAATCAGGACTAAAGATTATGTCCATATCCCTGATGTAGAAAACTTGTTACCGGAAGCTGAAAAAAGGGAATTGAAGTCCCAGGGCATACAATCCCTTTTATGTATACCCATGATAAAAAACATTGAAGTTATTGGCTTCCTGGGTTTTGACGCTGTAAGGGAAAAGAAGGCGTGGACTGAAAGCCAAATAACACTCTTAAAAGTTGTAGCAGAACTAATATCCAGCACCCTTTCAAAGTCCCAGATAGAAGAAAAAATACGCTACTTAAGCTTCCATGATAAGCTAACCGGCCTTTACAACCGCACTTATCTGGAGGAAGAGATGAAAAGACTGGATACCAAAAGGCAACTGCCTATCAGTATCATCATGACCGACCTGAATGGGCTTAAATTAGTAAATGACACTTTCGGACATTGTAAGGGAGACGAAATGCTGCAACACGCATCAAATATCTTAAAAAATTCCTGCCGTAGTGAAGATATTATAGCCCGCTGGGGCGGCGATGAATTTATAATTTTCTTACCCCGTACCACAAAAGAAGAGGCCTGGACCATATGCAAAAGAATAAAAAACAGGTGCAGCGAATATTACGTGAAAGATGTACCTGTTTCCATGGCCACAGGTGCTGCCAGTAAGGACAATACAGAAACAAACCTGTCAGAGGTTTTAAAAGAAGCAGAGAATAATATGTATAAGCATAAACTTGGCGAAAGCCAAAGTGCAAGAAACGCAGTGATAAATAATTTACTGAAAACGCTAGAAGAGAAAAGCTATGAAACAAAAGCCCATACCCGACGCATGCAAACATTTGCTTATGATATCGGCGAAAAGATAGATCTTAATGACCTGGAACTAAGCCGATTGCACCTTTTAATCACCTTACATGATATAGGGAAGATAAACATTACTAAAGAAATTTTAACCAAAAAAGATTATCTAACCTATGATGAATGGATTATAATAAAAAAACATCCGGAAATCGGTTACCGCATAGCCCGGGCCTCAGATGATTTTGCCCATGTGGCTGAAGATATTTTAGCCCACCACGAGCACTGGGAGGGCACGGGTTACCCCCGGGGGTTAAAGGGAAAAGAAATACCTCTCTTGGCCAGGATTGTTTCCATAGCCGATGCTTACGAAGTAATGACCAGCGGCAGGCCCTACAAAAAAGCTATGCCCCAGAGGGAAGTGGTAGCTGAACTGAAGAGGTGTGCCGGCACCCAGTTTGACCCGGAACTGGTGGATATCTTTCTCTCCGTTTTGAAAAACTAACAGTATCTATATTAATTATTATCCAAAGCCAACTACCTTTGGGAGTTAATAAATAAGAAAGAGCCCGCGTGCGTTTGTCGAGAGCTCTCTCAAATGCCAGAAGTCTTTTTTTGCCGTTGCTATTTCCTTTCGGATTTTTCCCCAAGTAATACCTCGACCTTAAGTGCTTCCAGCTTATTACAATCATTGTAACAAATTTTTGCCAATTTGTAAATCCCTCGAAGAAATTAATACCCGTAATAGAACAAAGAACCCTATCTTAATCACTGAAGGCTAAACCGGATCAACAGGTATGCACTTACCAGGTCGGACTCTTGTAAACTTTGAAAGTCCGGAATGTCGTCTTTCTTAAGCTTAACCTGCCATTCCCCCAGCACAGGTGTACCAGGGAAGATATCAGCCTTCTCCATGTGATGCATATCACCGAAAACAGGATTTTTGTTCATAATTTCAATGTCAGCCGCTCCGTGACCTGGAAGCTGCAGGTTAACTTCAAAGCTCCCATCATGCGAACTTTCCACCATCAGATCCACCCTGGTTAGATGGGCGGTCTTGTTACGCGCATAAAACGGCAGGTGCTCTGGCTTCAGACTGAAGCTTAAGACCTGGTGGGCATGACCGCCAGCGTGGAAAAAGCGATGCCATTCACTGCCGAACTCGTGGTTCAGGAAAAACAACCGCACTCCGCTTTCAGGCAGCACGGCAGCAAGGTTGTCCCTGGCCGCATCCGCCAGGGCAGGACTGCCGGGAGCTGCCGTATAACTTATGTGCATGATGACATCGGAAATTGTGGAAATGTCAAAATGATTGTTCTCTTTAGGGAGGCTTATGGACCATTCACTTACTGCGCCGGCCCCCTCGAAGGGCAGAAAACGCTCGTCATTAAAGTTCAATTCGAACATACCGGCATCGTTCCGGGCAGTGCTGGTGGCAATAGAGCGGATGGGAACCGGGTTGCGGGCAAAACGGGTATCGTTACCTGCCAGTGGATCGCCGTAGCCGCCGGCCACCTCATCGGTCAAGCGCACCCCGTTATTCGTTAAAGACAAGGTGCAGTTCACGCCGGTGTAAGGACCCACCACACACGGAATGCTGATGGAAACCGACTTTATGCGCCGGCGGTAGTGGCCTGGATAATCCATGTCCAGCAGCCACTCTGGCAGGGCGATATTGCAAGCCCCAGTAAGCTTGAGCTCCAAAAGCTTCTGGGGGAAATAATGCATCAGCGAAACGTGTTTGGTCAGCTCCAACTCTCTTTTGTTCAAGTCAAGGTAGGCAGCCTCCATGCGGTTGAGATCGTTGGCCAGTTTTTCGCCGGCCAACAGACCTTTCTTCAGGCTATCCCAGTAGCCGAACTGAATATAATTTGTATCCGCTTTTCCCAGCTCCAACTGGAAAGTTCCCTCAGCCCGCTTGGCCATATCGTAGGCCAGCTGGTAGCTCTGGAAATAGACGGTAGCCAGCCGGCTCACCATCCAGTCGTAGAGTTGCTGGTTGGTGTACTTGCTGCGCATGTATTCTTCCACCGCCTGAGACTGCTCGATTTGTAGCTGCTGGTTCTCCAGTTCTTTCTCGGCGATGGCGTGTCGGATGCGGGCTGCTTCGATCTGCTTGTTCAACTGCTCCACCTCAATGGCTGCCAGGCGGCCTTGAAAGTCCCATTCCTCCTGGCGTCGCTGGTAGCCAGCGATGGTCCCCACCATTGAAGAACTTTGCGACAGAATCGAACCCAAATGTGCAAGAGCACTATTGGATGCCTGCATGGAGCGTGCAATGTTATCTGTTCCCCAGGTTGTCGTAACATGGGCCGATCCGCCAAACCCTGAAATACCGCTACTAAAACTGGGTGCCAGATAGAAATTGGCAGCTATTATTTCGCTTATGGCCAGCCCACCGCTCACAATGATGGACCCGGTAGCCAGCGCATCTGATACATTCTCAAGCATATTCATGAACTCCTTACCCTCATAATAGTTCTTCCTCTCTTCCGCCGAATCCCTGGCTTTTTCCAGCCCGGCCCGGGTCTGTTGCGCTTCGTCAATCTGCTGTTTGCGCACCACTTCAATTGCCTCCAGCAGGTCAAGCTCTTGCACAGAGCGAAGCAGGGCCAGCTCCTCAGCGTCCCTCTTCTCCAGAACTGATAGCAATTTGTCGCCAAGCACTTTAACCTGGCCGATAAATTCCCTTGCCTTTTGTGCCAGGATACGGAAGTGATATTGAGACTGGGGCACCGCAGTATCGGAGAGCACACTGCTCAGGTCCACTCCAGCTGCGGCAGCCTTGACCAGCAGCGCCGGGTCAATAGGCGGCTGGAATAGCGGGAGCTGCCGCATGACTCCTTCAATGTTCATGCTGTGGCGGATCTTAAAAAGGCGATCTTCCACAGTATCCCAGTAACCCAGCAAACGATCGTTGCCAGGAATGCAAAAATAGAACATATCCAGCTGTGGTAGTGGTTCACTGCCTTCCTCCGTGGAGACAACCTGAACCGGTGTCTCCAGGAAATTTTCCAGCAGCACCTCCACACGGCTGTTACCAAATATATCAAAACCCTTTTCGGCAGCCAGCTCGTTGTAGCTGTAATCGGGTCGATCAACGGGGGGAACCTTGACCGGACGGCGTCCCAGCAGCTCGTAGGCCAATATATACAACATGGTGGCTTCATTGACAGACTCAATGGTATCCTGTCGGAAAAGCTGGTCTCCCCAGGCAATCAGGTTGTCAATATATTTCATAACCACAGCCTTCTGATATGCTACTGGACGGTAGCGGGCGATGAGATGGGGTTTGAAGGGGTTGTTCTTCCAATCCATCACCTGCTTGGCATTGCCGTTGATATTCTTCAGCAGTTCATGGATGCGCTGCCTGCGATAGTCCTCGCTGTTCTGTTCATAGAACGGTTTTGTGATCCAGTAGCGCTGCGGCACACTTAAGGCCTGGACACTGGTGGGATCGAAGATGTAATGGAACCACTCCATCGCCTCCTCAAAACGCTGGTTCTGGCTCAACTTGCAGGCTATCAGGAAGGGGGCGTGGAAAAAAATTTCCCAGTTGTATATGGAATATGCGCCGTCCCTGCTAAAATCGACGATATCCCGCACTGCCGTAGTATCTGCTTTATTGGGCCAAACAGGCTCATAGACAGCATTAAAATCAAAGCTGTTACCCGGATAGTAGCTGTGGGGGTAGAGCTGGATATGGCGGTTGAGCAGGCCCTCCATCCCGGAGCGGTTCAGTTCACGAGTAAAAAGGTCAGTGTACGGATGATCAAAAGGGTAGATGTTGTGCTTCAGACTCTGCAGAGCCAGGTTGTCGCCCAGGTTGAATGTCTGACACTCCGGACGCATAAGAAAGGTCCTGGAGCTGTCCTGGTAGAAGAAAGGCGCCCGCGTACCTGCCGCCGCATCAAACTGGATCTGGTGTTGCGAAAAGAAAAGCTCAAAGGGATCCTTTGCCCCCTTCAGCACTGTACGTACGGCGGAGCTTTCCAGGATTTTCAGCTCATTGGGATTGGAACTGTTATTGACCAGGCGGTTATTATGGTAGCGCATACCCACCGGCAGCCTTAGGCGCGGTGCAATTTCATAGGGTCCCGACAGACAGCCGGTGGCCCGGCCGGCGTCCCCAAAGCTATCCTGCACGTAGCGGTGGGATGTGGTACTGAATAACTGGTCGCTGGCGAACCCTTCGCTGTTCAGGATACGGTAATGTCCGGCCAGGGGTTTCAGCTTTATATCAACCACATCGCCATCAAAGATAAAGGAGGATGAATGCCAGGGCCGGCTTTCCTCATGGTAGTCGGTGGAAGTTAGCCTGCGGTAGCTATTGGAGTAAGGGTCATAGAAAGTGGCGTTATTAAACTCCTGCGAAGTGGAAATGTAAATATCCAACCACAGCAGGTTTTCCCTGCTCTTGTAACGGGGCTTGAGATTATAGGAATACAGGGGCCTCTCCCAGGGGTGAATGAGCTTTAGGCGAGATATTTTTTTGGAGCTCCAGCCCTCCAGGGTGTACACGCTCCAGGCAAGCTGGATTTCCAGCTTTTTTGGCGCTTCAGGGATGTCTTCCGGTATATCCGAAGCTTTTGCAGGTGGCTGTTTCTTTACTTTTTGCGGCTTTTCTACAAAGATCGGCCAGAACAGGTGGAGCTTGCGGTTGTAAACAACCGGGGCAACGTGATCACCCGTAATCTCCAGATCAATCTTATCCCATGCAGACCAGGTATCATAGTTCAGGTCGAACTGACGGTAGTAATAGACAGCGGGCTGTGACCTGGTCCGGCCAATAACATGCAGTACATTTATACCGGGCAGGTTATCGTCGTGCAAATTATCGCCATCATCAACCTGGTGGTAAACCCCTGCAACCTCCAGGTGCGCTACCTCGTGAACCTTTTGCAAATAGTGACGAAGCGTGGCCTCAGCGTTTTCGTGTGTGATATCCGATTGCACAAGCTCGTTCTCCAGTTCCTTGAAGAACGGTGATTTATCATCCCTGAGCTCCGGCTCAATCCAGTTCTCCGGATAGAGAAATACCTTGCGGTTGGCTTCCCAGATCCGGTAGTTTTTCATCCACTTCCACTGGCGCCAGCTGTTTTCCGATACCCTTTCTTCCCGCTCCTCCCGGGATACCTGGATATAAGGTTGTTCCAGGTTAAGGAAGCAGCGTTGCACAAACATCTGCACTGAACTGATGGCCTGCTTGATTCGGGAAGTCATCACGATGGCGCTCATTTCCACATCAATCAGAAAATAACCAAGAAGATCGTGGGCATCCCGCCATCTCCTGGGGTTGGCATACTTCTTGCCGCCGGACAGAATCTCAACTTCCTGGGGTTCCTTGCGCCACGAGTACTCCAGCAGAAAACTTATCAGCGCATCGCGCTTTTTCTCGCGCATCTCGTCCTGCAGCGGTGTTAACTTACTTAACCAGACAGCAGTATCGTATTTGGATCTGGTGGCCTGCCTGACCTGCTGTGAAATGTTGAACTGCGTGTTATCAGCATCACTGTCCCGGTTTGCCCAGCCCACCAGTATGCCCGCTGCCGCTCCAATACGCCGGGAATGTTTAAAACACTTTTCCAAGCGAAGATAGGTATCCACCTCCGTATAGTCGGAAGAGAGCCCCTGTTTGAGTTTTAGGCCGATATGGAGCGCCTCCAGATCCGAAACAGGCCAGGAGGTGAGCAGGTTAAGGGCATCACGCAGTTTAGCAAAGCCTGTTTCCGGGTCGGCTGCAAGCTCAAAAATCTCCGGAAGGGATATCCCTTCCTGTTCGGGGCATTGGGACTTGAAATAAAGCCATTTTTGCAGTCTCAGCCAGCCGGGGAAAAGAGGTTCTTCCGGTTGGGCCTTTACCGGCAGCGCGTTCATGTCAAGCAGTTTGTAAGCGGCAGCATTCTTCAGTAACCAGGAAAGGTCATCTTTTTGCTCAATGTCATGGCGCCTGACCAGCAGCACAGTTTTGTGCAGAAAGCGATAAGTCGCATACAGGTCCGGGAAGTTTTCCAGCGTAACAGGAGTCTTGTACCGGTTGTCACTGTCCTTTTCCATAAGCCTGGGATCCTGGAAGTGGACCAGCAGGACGCTACCCAGCTCCAGGCGGGTCAACAGCAGCAAGGCCTGTTCATCTGTCAGCATAAAGCTGCCGGCAACCTGGGAGACAATCTGGCCCTCGTTCTGGCCCGCAGGGCTGCTGCGCAGTGTTTCCCGCAAGCCTTCGATCTTCTGCGTTATGACATCTTCCCGGAGTCCGCAGGGGGAATCAGGGCAAAGGGTAAACAGGTATTCCAGTTCCTGAATAGTCAGCCCAGAGTTTTTAATCCACTGGTGTATCTCAATCAGGCCCAGGATATCCCGGGGTGAGCCAAAGTAACCGGTACCCCCGGTAAGTTCTTTCAGTGTAAGCAAATCTCTTACGGTAACTTTCAAGCTCCGGGCCAGGGTCACCAGGCCGTACAGGAGATTGAGGTTGCTCAGTGTAAGTTTTCCACCGGTAACTTCCAGCAGTAAAGCCAGCTCTGTTTCCGTAACGGCAAGGGCAGCCAGCAGGGTGCCCCTGTGCTCCTTAAGCTCTTCGTTTCCGCTTAAAGGCAGGGAAAACTTGCTGTCAACCGGGTCCGTTACAGCCCGGTTCTGGAACAGCTGATGGTAAAGGGGCATGATCTTGACCTCGGGTTCATCTGGCTTGTTGCGGATCTCTGTATTTAGCTGGTGAAAAAAACTAAGAGCCGCCTCCAGGGGTAATCCCAGTTTTTCCTGCACCTGTTTGAATTCCTTGAGGCAGACCAGCGCCTTCCCATCCATGACGCCCTCCCCGATTCCTTCTGCACGAATCAACAGGTCAAGTTCCCACATTTTCCAACCAGTGCGGCGCCAAAGACGCAGAAAGCGGTGGATGCGGTCGAACTTTTGAGCAGTCAGGTTTTTCAGGCTTTGAGCACCGATATCACAATTATCCACTGGCCGCATCAGGATTATATTATCCGGTGCACCCTGGGGGTTTATCCAGCGCACCTCCAAAAGCTCCAGCAGTTCATGATAATCCAACTGTGCACGTTCAAGGAACTGGGAAACGCCTATGGTGCTGCTGGCAATATCAAAGCCCCAGAAAATACTTTGTTCTGATATTGTATCTGCGCAGTCAGTCACTATTCCCGTCTCGTGCGTGGAGATGCCAAAGTATTCGCCGGCTATGCTGGTTGCCACCGGCAGTGCTGTCTCCTCCTGTGGATGAGCCTGGAAAGCCTCCATCAACTCCCAGCGGCTGACACCCAGGTGCTGCAGAAACAGTCGCGTCTCTTCCTGCCACAGGTCAAAGGCAATGTTCATGGGATAGTTACTGGTCTTGAGGAGATCGTAGACCTCCCTGCGCACGTTCTCCGGAAAGGCACGCAATTCTTCCGCCGTCAGGCCGGTCTGAAAACCAAAATCCTGGTCAGGACTGGGGTCAAGGCCCTCGTTCTGGGAAATCACAGCATTCTTGTAAATGTCGTTTTCAAGTATCTCGCACACCAGGTCGATATACGGCAGGGGTGTATCGGTATTGACACAGTTCATCTTGACATTTCCAATGTCCGGGCGGCGCTCCAGTAAAAACCGGCCCGCTTTTTCCCCTTCTTTTTCAGTTTCTTTTTCATCCAGAAAACGTAACAGGTCCGCCAGGTAAGCGGGCGGCCCGTAGACCGACCGGCAATGAGAGCAATCACAGAAATCCATTGAACCAAAAAGGAATTCCAGATTAGGGATGCCCGCCAGTAATTGCTCCTGATCTTCTTCAGTGCAGGTGTAGGGGATAATCGCCTTGGGATGGTTATGATAAAGTTCATTACGGTACTCTGCCAATCGGGTAAGTACTTGTGCGTACTGGAACTCTGCCCGGGCATAGACGGTCAGGGCTGTACGCCGTTGGATGCCCTTGATCTCCAGCAGCCTGATAAATTCTTCCTTGCCCTTGGCCAAAATCTGTGCCGAATGATGGATCCTGCCCTCCAACAGGGCTGTGGCCGCCTCAGCATTGGTAGCAATACGCTGTACCCGCTGCATCACTTTGATCTCGCCCAGCACTTCCTTGTCTAAGGAAATGCCTTTCTCGTGGACAAACAGATCCAGGTTGATGGTGCCCAGCTCCAGTTCGGGCTGTTCATCCAGCAGTTGTTGGACGTCCTGTGTTCTGGTAAGGCTGGTATCGGTACTCCGCCCGGCCCGGGCAGCAAAAGCAACGGATGGATAAAGCTGCTCGCTCTGTTGGGCCAGTATGCCAGCATAAACCTGGAGCTGTTCGTCGCTAGATACACCGTCTATTCCATCGGAAACGGCGCCACCGTTTTCCTGGAGAAGCATCACCCAGTCATCGTGAGCGAGCTTGGCCAAATCACGCGGCAAATTGAGCTGCGGCACACCGGGGGGCGAAGGCGATGGGTTCTCCAGTTTGCCCTTTAAAAACGACAGGGTTTGGGCATGGTTGCTGGTAATATAGCCGAGAGTCACCGTCTTCTCCAGGTCCTGGACAGAGACTTCGCCGCCAAAGTCGGCCGGTTGTGACCTGACCTGGCTCCAGAAATCGGCGTTGAAACCACCGCATTTCAGGAATGTGTCGGCTACATTATTGTAATGCTGACTGTCAACCCGGGAAGCGTCAAGCAGTAATTTGAGGCTGCCATTACCAGCCAGGATTGGTTTTTCAAGGGTAAATCGCTGTCTTTCAGCAGATAGTGCGTTAAGGATGGCATCCTTATTCAGGCTGACATTGATGGGAATCAGGTTTTCGGAAATAGCATTTTGGAAGACCTGATCCTGCAGGTCGCCCTCCATAAATACTACACCGTTGACTGTCTCCTCAACTAAGAAGTCCATCAGCACCGTCCACTCTTTTGTACTGTCCAGCAGATCACCCGGCAGGTTGGGCGGCATGTTCTGCCGGATAAAGGCATAAAATACTGCTGAACCGGTATCAGGCTCCATATCAGGGTTGTTTAGCTGAAGAGCAGCCCGGTGGGAGAGCACCAGGCGCATCACGTCATCCTGACTAAGACCTGTGTGAAGGGCCAGGTAGGTTATCTCCTGCCGCCCTTCCCTCTCTTCCACCTCGGCCATGGAAACGTTACCCAGTATTTTTTCAACGGTTTTCGTGCGGGATTCGAACTCAGAAATGCCGCGGTAAGGCTCTTTGCCTGCGGTAAAATTAACCCAGTCAATGGATGTAGGGTTGAACAATACTTTACCGGGCATTAGTTCCCGATTATCCTTGTCAACAACCTTGATCAGCAAATGAAAGGGAGCCTTGATCTGGCCATCCGCCGGGTTTCGCGGCGGGTTATAGGGTATGTCGAAAAAACCGTTTTTCAGCGTCTTGCGCTCAGCCAGCAAGACACCCTGGTCCCGCAGTAATTTTTCATACACGCGTACCTTGACCCCGGCTTTCCCTTTCCAATGCTCATCACGCACTGAACCGCGCACGCGAAAAAGATGCTTCACCTTAAAGGCCTGAGGGTTAACGGAATGTATCCGATAGTTGAGACTGTCCAGAGTATCAGCTTCAACATGCCCGCTGGCCGGCAGGCCGTATTGACTTTGATAGGCCAGCACCGCCTGGCGGGTTGTTTTTCCGAAGGTCTTAGTATTATACTCTTTCTGGTCAACCCGGTAGCCCAGGTAGGCAAGGGCCTGCTGAAGTTCTCCCACGTGCTTGTTGGTCATGTTCAGGCGCAGCACTCGGGTGAGCGGCACAAGATTTACGGCTGACTTCACATGCAGGTTCTTCGGGCTTGACGAACGGCAGACAGCAACCGAATTTATCCGCTCCATAGTTAAAAGATCGGGCTCGCCCGTTTCCGGAAGGTTGTACTTTTTCTGAAAAGCACTAATCGCTGCCCGGGTGGTAGGCCCCAATTCCTTTCGTTTCAGTTCGCCGGCATCCAGTTCTAGTTCCAGTCTGGCAATACGTCCGGCACGTAGAAACGTGCGGTGGAATCGCCCCACCTGGGTCTTGGATTTCAGGCGCTTTTTCAGCGCCTCTTCCTCCAGCCTGCGCACCACCGGCTCGCTTGACCGCCCTTCCTGCAGAAGCCCGGCCTTTGCCTGGAAGTCCTTCATCGCTTCCCCGGTGCTCCCCCCAAAGCTGCGGGCCTTTTTCTCCTCCGGGTCAATCCGGTAGCCCAGCCGCTCAAGGGAGGCGTGAATCTTTTCTGTCCTTTTTTTGCTGCCAGCGTAATAAACATGTTCCAGCTCCTTGTTAAGCACCTCCACCGTCTCCGGTGTAACATTTCCGTCAGGCGTAAGGCCGGCTTTACGCTGCAGCTTGCGCAGTGCCTCTCTGGTGGTCTCCCCCAGTTCTGCCCTCCTTAGCTCCTCTGGATCAACTTTCTCCCCTAGTCTTCGCAGGGCAGTATGTAAATTGGCCACATCCCCTCTGCCAAACCTTCCTTGCGGAAAACTAATCTTTTTCATGGTTTCCCTCCTCTATGTCCTGATTGCCAGACAGCTGGCAATATAATCTTTCGTGGTTACTGCAACAACTCAGTCAGCAAGATGCTCCCAAGCCTGTTTTAGTTCTGGCGACATCCCCTGATAGCCCTGATAGCTGTCTGTTGATGGTTGTCGCCTGGAACGAACAATGTCATCCATGGCCCGGTGTATTCCCCTTATTTCAAGTCTCAAAACAGCGTGATTTAGCATACGACCGGCCACGATTACACCTGCCGTGGATTCGGCGACGCTGACTGGATCCACTTCTCCTGTTCGGAGTGCTTGCCCGCCAGCATCCAGGGCAGCCCCCAAAAACATACGGCTCCACCCCGATCCGGTCAACCATGACATTCCCTGAAGGGTCAAGCCAATTCCTTGTATGCGCTCTTGCTGTCTTCGCTCCAAATATGCCTGCCGCTCTTCCCTCCGCACCAGAGGTTGACTGGCCACAGGTGCCACAGAGTGACCGGACGTTACCACTCCGTGTTGCTGGAAAATCTCCACATCCCTTTCAACTTCCTCCAGCGGGGCCAACCTATCCAACCAACCAGTTCCTCCTACGATAAACATCACAGCCGACATTTCACCACTTTCTCTCGCTGTGCGGGCTTCCTCGACACTAACGTTGTAAGCAAATGCCGCGCACAAGTCTTGGTCAAGCGTCAACCGCCCCCCACCAAGAGCTGCATGTTGACTCCATTGGTGATCAGCGGCAGAATAACCCGTCGGATCCACATACCGGAGCGGATTGTTTAGCACATAGCTGTAGCGGTTGATTACATGAGGGTCGTAGAGGCGTGCGTTGTAGTTCATTAAATCCGTGCTATTGTCCCACTCCTGGGCAATATGCTTATAGGTAAAAGAGTTTTTATCCACCAACCCCGCTGGATCACAACTCGTCCACCTCCCCAACCACGGCGCATAG
>CAZOOA010000049.1:0-23284 GCA_964581355.1 uncultured Desulfovibrionaceae bacterium
ACTCTGTGGAAGGCGCTAAGGTTCCCTCGGGGTCCTCGGGGTCCTCGGGCGGCCTCCCCGGTTTAACTCCCGTCCGGGTCGATCCCGGCGGCCGACGTCCTGTCGGCCGGTCCGGCAACCGCCGCGCCGCCCTGGTGTGGCGAGCGTACAAACATAAAAATACACTCAAACCAGGCGGATAGCAAACTTCGGGCATACCGGGCTGCAGTAACCGCAGAGAATGCACTGCTCATGCTCAACCCGGGCTTTTTCCTCCACCAGGGACAATGCGCCATTGGGGCACATCTCCACACAATTACCGCAACCTATACATACTTTATGGAAAATGAACAGCTTTTTGGTTCTGGCCGCCGGCGCCGGCGGTTTTTCTGCCTGCTCTTCCTGGTTAAAAACACTCAAGTTATATAACAGCTCTGCTTCAGAAACCACACCCATGGAAACTGCATCCATCCCCTCAATATTCCGGACCCAGTTCACCGCCTCCTCCAGTTGATGGATCAGGTTCCCCCCGGCCAGGACTTTCATGGCATAAATCCCCTTGCCGGCTCGATGGGCTTTACCAATGGCTTTCAGCATATCATCAACCGCCCCCTCAACTATACCCATACCCCTGGAATTAATCAAAGGATAGACAACATCGATATCGTTCCTTTCGGCCGCTTGACTGACGATTTGCGGTTTGTGAGTTGAAACACCAATGGCCCGGATAACACCTTTCTGTTTCATCTCCTGCAGACACTGCAAAGCACCGCGCCTTTGTTCAAAAAGATCCCCTGGAGGGCGTGCTGCATGGAGATGGTAAATATCAATATAGTCTCTTTTCAGTTCTTCCAGGGACTGATTTACAGATCTTTCCATGTCAGCATGATTTTCTGCGACGGACTTAGTCGCAATCACGACACTTTCCTTCTTATTCGGATTGGCGTCCAGGGCAGAGCCCAGGTAGCTTTGTGTCCTGTAAGACTCGGCTGTATCATAAAAAGTAACACCAAGTTCCAGGGCTTCTTCTATTAGACCTATACAATATTTTTCAGGCAAATCCGCCTGTAACGGCCCCATAGGAAGAATTCCCAGGCAGAACTCGGACACTTCCAGACCTGAATAACCTAATTTTTTTTGTGCCAGCATTGGTTTCAATTGGACAACCTCCTTGAGCGCTGTAACTGTGGAAGCTGGTAACTACAGCCACGGCTATGCCGGGACTGTAAAACAAACAGCTCCAAATACATATTTATTCGCTATTTTACTGGCAAAACCTTTTCCTCTCCTGCCGGGTACAAACACAATTAAAGAAAGGAAAAGAAAAACCTCTTTCAATGACTGTTTTTTTCAACATATTCCGGCAGATAAACGGAAAAACTATGTTCGTGAAAATGAACACGAAAATGAAACTTTTTGCCCTGGGATCCTCCAGCCTGATTATGATTTTGGCCAACACTATGCTGTTTCCGATCTTTCCCCAGATGAGAAAAGCCCTCGACCTGGGGCTACGGGATATTTCCCTGATGGTTCTTTTCGTCTCTTTGCCTGCTGCTTTTTTAAACCCCATAGCGGGCTACCTGGCCGATATATGGGGACGTAAAAAGATTATGGTTCCTTCCATTTTACTTTACGGACTGGCCGGCGGGTTGATCGGGGTAATCATATTTCTGTTGGAGCAACCATTTTATTATATCCTGGCCCTGCGTCTACTGCAGGGGATCGGCTCAGCCTCGCCTATGTACCTGGCCGTTGCCCTGGGCGGTGATATTTTTCAAAACCAGGAGGAAAGGACCCGGGCTATGGGTTTCATCGAAACCTCTAACGGTTTGGGGAAAGTATCCAGTCCCGTTATCGGCGGCGCCCTGGGCCTTATCGGGTGGTATGCCCCTTTTTTCCTTTATCCCCTGGTTGCCATTCCTGTTGCCCTGCTGCTAAGCTTTAGCATCCAGGAACCGCCCCTGAAGGAAAAGACCTCACTGCGCTCTGAGTTGGCTTCACTGCAAAAATTGTTCAGTCTGACTAATTTTCTGGCCTTGATGACAGGGTTTGCCGCCATTTTCACCCTGTACGGGACCATGTTCTGGTTGGGCGAATTCCTGGAAAAGACCATTCCCGATGGCACTATAATTCATGGTCTGATCATTTCCATCCCTGTCGCTGCTTTAATTATTACTGCATTGTTTGCTTCCTGGATCTCTACCAGGCTTGGACCCCGCATCACCCTGTCCAGCGGACTGTTTTTATCCGGAGCATCATTGGCTTCGATCCCCTGGGTGCATAACACCCCGCTACTCTGGCCTGCCCTGGTTTTACTGGGCGTCAGCACAGGTTTGCTGCTGCCAGTCATCGATACGATTTCCACTGCGGTAGCAACCCGGGGGCACCGGGGCATCATCGCCGGCTTTTTTGGCTCTTTCCGCTGCCTGGGAGCTGCTGCAGCCTCCTTCTTAATTGCTGTTTTACTGGATATCAGCTTAATCGTCAGCTTCGTTTTTTCTGCAGGACTGGTGATAGCCGTGGGACTCGGTGTGTTTCTTTTTGCCCGGGAAAAAGAAATGCTTCCCTAAGAACCGTAGTCAAGACTGGAGCACTTAATTTAATCATGGACAGGCAGTCCGACCCTGTTTTGGTGCAGGGTGATAAAATTTTCCCCGGCAACGTAACAAAAGCCCTGGCAGTAACGTCTATAGTAATAGAAGGATAACACACAGAAAGTGAGGGATTAACAGAAAAAACAGAACACATGGCAGCAATTGTTATCCAAACAGTGGCAGGGAGAGATGAGTAAGAAGAGTAAGAAATAGAAGTTTTTCACGGTCCCTCACCGGGACCATTACTGGAGAGGAGTGTATATTCAATGAAAAAAATTGCTGCTTGGCTGTTGGTGGCTTTTTTAACCCTTATGATTGCCGGATGCGGTCCAGATCCGGCTGACCCGGAGCCTCCTGACAGCCCAGAACCGCCGGAAGAAGTTGGGGTCGAATACGATAAAATCGATGATCTGGGTGAACTGCCCCAGGATGTTCAAAACGTTATGCCGTTCTTAAAAAAAGAACGAGGCTATTTTGTCTTTAGCCCGGAAGAATATGAAGAACTGGAAAAAAAGGTTTTTGCCGTTTTTGCCGGGGAAAAACCCACAGGGGGCTATGAACTGCTGATTGATTCTGTTGAAGCAGAAGACGGCACCCTTCAGGTTTTCATCGAAGAAATTGAACCAGGACCCGATGACCACGTTACCCAGGCACTAACCTATCCCCTGGCAGCCCTTTTCCTGGAGGGAGACTGGGATGAATACCAGGCCGTAAGTACGGAAAATGAATCATTTGAGCCGATTTCTCCCGATGTAATTCCCGAATTCAAAGAAGCAGAAGGCGTTTACCAGGGCCTGCAGGATAGCAGTTCAGCAGAAATAATCGTAGACGGTGAGCCCATGGCCCTGCGGTTCATGGAATATTTTTCAGCCTTTGATGAATTACTCAACTTTGGCGATGACGTGTTTATTACCTATTACGTCAATGAACACGAACAGAATATCCTGGTCGATATCGACACCGCTGAAAGGGCCAATATGGTCCGGGGAGTTGAAGGAGTATTTGAGGGACAGATTGACAGTCAATCGGTGGAAATTACCGTTGACGGCGAACCCAGGGCCTTTGTCCCTGCGGAGCAAATTTTAATTGACCAGTTCCACACAGGTGACCGGGTTATCCTGGATTATTATGAAGCTTCCAACGGGCGCCTGATTCTCAGCCGGATGGAAATGCAATAAAAGAAAACAGAACAGCCCGAGAAAATGCCGAGAAAAAGCTCGCAACTGTGGACCAACTATCAGGGCCAGAGTAATTCAAAAATGCAACTCCATGGAAAGCTATCCAAACCAGGGAGATAGAAATAATTGCCAGGCCCTTCCTGACTCAGACGATTTGCCCTTTTCTTCCTGGAAGAAGTCACAGCGAAGAACAGCAGCGGGGTTTGCCAGGCCGCTTTAACCTGCAACCCCGCTGCTCTTTTTCTTTTCCAAAAATTGTTCCAAACGGTCCATCCCTTCTTTTATGTTTTCCAGGGAGTTGGCATAGGATATGCGCAGGTATCCCTCGCAGTTTGCCCCGAAATCAATCCCCGGCGAAAGGGCCACCCGGGCTTCTTCCAGGATCTCAAAAGCCAGGCTGTAGGAGTCCTTAGAAAAGGCCTTAACATTGGCCAGCATATAGAAAGCCCCGGTGGGCTCATCTTTGGGGGCAATACCCATCTTTTTTAAGCGCTCCAACAGGTAACGGCGGCGCTGATCGTAAATTCCCACCATTTCTGCAACATGCTCATCGCACTGCTCCAGGGCTGCAATCGCCGCTTCCTGGGCAAAAGATGAAGCACAGATGAAAAGATTTTGCTGCAGCTTCTGCATGGGCCGGATATATTCCGGCGGTGCAATCAAGTAGCCCAACCGCCAGCCAGTCATGGCGTATATTTTGGAAAACCCGTTGATCACAAAGGCACGGTCGGAAAACTCCAGGATGGAATGTTCCCGTCCTTCCTGGTAGGCCAGTCCGCTGTAGACTTCATCGGAAACAATGTAGGGGGAAATCCGGGCCAAAGCCTGATACTCCTGCGCAGTGGTCACAGCACCGGTGGGGTTGGCTGGAGAGTTGACCATAATTGCCCGGGTCTTCCGGGAGATAATCTTTTCCACCTCCTCAGGACTGTATTTGAATCCGTCTTCCTCAGCTACAGGCACAAAAACAGGGCTGCCTTCCAGGTAGCGAATATAATTGGGATAGCAAGCATAATGGGGATCGGAAAGAATCACCTCGTCTCCTCTTTCCAGCAGCACGGAAAAAATCAGCAGCAAACCCGGGGAGGTTCCCGAGGTAATGATCACCTGCTCCGGGGAAATCACAGCCCCGTACTTTCTCCTGTAAAAGCCAGCCACTGCCTCCCTTAATTCTGCCTTGCCCATGCTGTGGGTGTAGTGGGTATCCCCTCCGGAAATGGCTTTAACAGCGGCATCTTTGATTGGCTGGGGCGTGTCAAAATCGGGCTCGCCTATCTCCAGGTGAATAATCTGCTCTCCCCTGGCTTCCATTTCCTTGGCTTTTTCCAGAACGTCCATAACAATAAAAGGTGAAACACATTCTGCGCGAAAAGCGCATTTATTTGCCCTGCTTTCCAGTGAGATCACCTGCTTTCCAAAGATATTTTTTAAGATCTAAGCTCCCCTGCCCGGTCTTTTTACTCTAAAAGGTATTTTTTCAGAGCTACTTGGCAGCGAAGCCGTGGGGACGGTCCTGATTGCATCCGCAGCGCAGGGGAGGACCGACAAGGCAAACGGCAGGACCATCCCCCGGCATCGTGGCGTGTGGCGTGCAATTGGACCGGGCAGGGCAGTTACTCCAAAGCTTAACTTTAGCTGATATGAATAAAGCGGTCCAGCTGAATCAAGTCAAACATTTTTTTGATCTGCCCCTGCACTACATTGATAATTTTCAACTCTCCTCCTTGCTCCCGCATTTTTTTGTGAAAGACCAGTATCTTTCCCAGACCGGCACTGTCCAGCTCCTCAACTTCGGAGAAATCAAGTGTTATGTTCCGAAACCCAGCCTCGTGAAGATTGTTCAGCTGCTCTTTAAACACCTCGGCATTGGCAATATTCAGCGTTTCTTCAGGAAAAACCAGCACGGTATCTTCCCCTTGTTTTTCATATCTCACAATGGACCACATCCGTTTCATGGATATTTTAACCCCAGGAGTTCTTTCGCAGAATTGCCGGTAATGCTTTTCTCATTTTATCACAAGGGGTTTATTATTTTCAATTTAAAGCAACCCCGGAGGGCTCAAACGCGTCAACAAAATAGTTAAACCATATTAAAACGAGGAGGAAGTAAAGGTAATGAACAGGTTCGGGGTTAAAACTTATTTTATTGTCGCATGTCTTGTTGTTTTGATGCTGGCAGGTGCCGCTGGAATTGCTGCAGGGGAGACAGCTGACAGCGAAAAAGGAGGGCTGCTGCAGGTTTACGGGGAAGCGGAGCTTTTTGCTGATCCAGATAAAGCAACGATTGTCCTAGGGGTTGAAACCCAGGATAAAACGGCCCAAACTGCAGTACAGGAAAACGCAAAAATTGCCGAACAGGTTATTGAGGCCTTAAAAGAACTGGGGCTGGAAGAAGACCAGATCACCACAGGATCCTACCGGGTCCACGGGCAGCGCCAGCCCATCGATTCACCCAGGGAAAAAAATGAGTATGAAATTGTCTACCGTGTTTTTAACGAATTAAATATCGAAATGACCCGGCTAGAGCAAGTGGGGAGTGTAATCGATCATGCCGTTGAAGCAGGAGCCAACCATGTCCAGTCGGTTAATTTTGAAATCAGTGACCCGGAAGATCTGAAACTGCAGGCCTTGCAGCAATCGATCAAAACAGCCAGGACCAAAGCAGAGGCCATGGCGGAAAGTGCCGGAGTCCAGTTGGTGGGAATTAAAAAGATTACCGAAGACCAGGCCCGTTATTCGCCTTACATTGCCACTTTTGACCGGGAAATGATACCGGATCAGGCCCGCGCGGAAACACCGATCATGCCGGGAGAGGTAAGCGTTGAGGCCCGAGTAACAATGGAGTTTTATGTCCAGTAGTATGAAAATGGAGTTTCCGTTTCCCGGTATCGGCTCCGGTTATCTTCGCGGCAAAGCGCTAAGGTTCCCTCGGGGTCCTAGGGCGGCCTCGCCGGGGAGCACAAAAGCACAACATGATGTCAAAACATAAAGCCAATCAGCAGACCTAGCAGTGAACCCACCAGGACCTGCAGCGGTGTATGTCCCAGGAGCTCTTTCAAGCGCTCGTTGGTAATCTGTTTCGTCTGCATCAGTTCATCAATAATTTTATTGATAATTTGGGCTTGGCGCCCCGTTTCCCAGCGGACACCTGCAGCATCATAGAGCACGATTAAAGTAAAGGTCAAAGCAAGAGCAACTATGGGATCATGAATACCAAAATCTCGCCATAAAGCCGTTGTTAATGCCACGGAAGCAGCAGCATGAGAACTGGGCATTCCGCCAGAGCCAAAGACTCTCTGCCTGTTAAATTTTCCCTGGCGCAGGGCTTCAATTAACACTTTCAACGCCTGGGCTATGATCCACGCTATTACAGGCGGAATAAAGTACATGCAATAAATCCTCCCGCATTGATAATGAAAAATGACACCTTATTTTAAGGGCTGCTGCAGCAACCAAGACCGGTCGACAGGGAAACTATACTATAGGGAAACCTGTCATTGAAACGCCTTCACCACTAATTTGCGGTGAGGGCGTTTTCTATGGCCTACGAGGCTGCTTTGCTTTTGGATGCAGACCCGGAAACAAAATTTGCCTTGACCTTTTGCTGGCCAGGGCCCGGTCAAGCACAACTCCCACTTTTTCGCCTCGCCTATGCTGGTGATCCAGTTCATTTTAAACTGTACCTTGCTTCGATTTAATTATTGTATCTTATTAATGAATGAATAGCAATGAAAAGAGTTGCTGTTTTTTTCTCTTACTTATAAGAAAAATTAAAGGGCATTTCCCGGCTTTTTATCATCTTTAAGAATTTTGGCCGCGATTCCTCTTCCCTGCTTAATTCCAGGTGCCTGATTATCGGGTTTTTCCTGCGCTAAATTTTCGGCATGCTTTTTGCATTGTTAGAAACCAACCTAATTTTATTTTTACAAATTCATTTAATAACGAGGAGGTATGCTTTTTGATCGGAGTTATTGGTGTCATCGTTGCAATTCTGCTGGTAATGGTTCTGGCGTACAGAGGGTGGGGAATTATCCCGGCCTCCCTCATTTGCTCCCTGGTGGTAATCATCACAAATTCAAGGAACCTCTGGGAAGCACTGTCAGTGGACTATGTTGAAGGATTTACCTATTTTGCCGGTTCATTTTTTCTGATTTTTGTCCTGGGTTCTTTGTTTGGCAAAGTCATGGGCGACTCCGGGGCCGCCACTGCGATCTCCTATAAATTAATTAATGTTTTTGGCTCTTCTAAAGCTGTCCTGGCCGTTATCCTGGCCACAGCCATATTAACCTACGGCGGGGTGAACCTGTTTATCGTCATTTTCACCATTTACCCCATCGCCCTGATTCTTTTCCAGGCAGAAGATCTGCCCAAGCGGTTGATCGTGGCCAGTGTCGCCCTGGGGGCCGGCACCTTTACCATGACCGCCACACCCGGATCCCCGGCAATCCAAAACCTGATCCCTGCCCAGGTAATTGGAACACCGCCTACCGCTGCCCCAGTGGTTGGGATCGTGGCTACCCTGATCATCTTTCTATTGGGCTACCTGTATATCATGTGGCAATCGAGAAAAGCAAGGAATAATTATGAGCATTTTGTGCCAGGTCCCCGGGACAATATGGAGAATTTAACCTTTACCGACACGAGCAAACTGCCCCACTGGTTTTTATCTCTTTTGCCCATTATTATCGTTATCGGCACGATTATCGGACTACGCCACCTGCTCGACCCCATGTACGGCGTCAGCATCGCCCTGGGGGCAGGCATCCTGGCCACCTATTTGCTTAACTGGAGCCGCCTGGAAAATCCGATGAAAACGCTAAACGAAGGCTGCGGCAACAGCATTATGCCTTTGATCAACACAGCTGCCATAGTCGGCTTCGGCTTTGTAGTCCAGAATGTCCAGGCCTTTGAAAGCTTCGTCGCTTTTGCCCTGGGTCTGCAGTTCAACCCCCTGATTTCAGCAGCTCTGTCTGTTAACATCATTGCCGGTATCACCGGTTCGGCCAGCGGTGGATTGACCATTTTTATGACTACAATGGGCAGTGAATATATCAACATGGGACTCCACCCCGAGCTGCTGCACCGGATCACTTCCATCGCCTCGGGCGGCCTGGATTCACTCCCCCACTCGGGCGCTGTAATTACACTCTTGATGGTTATGGGCCTGACCCACAAGGAAGGATATAAAGATCTGGCCGTGGTCACCCTGTTCGCTCCCCTGGTGGCCCTGGTGGTTGCCATTTTCCTGGGAATCCTGATTTATGCTTAAAAATAAATGTCCGTTTGTCTGTTTTATTCATTTAATTGAAAGGAGTAATCTGTCATGTCTATTGCTTTAATGGGTGCGGGTTCCTTGGGGACGATCATCGGAGCATTAATTGCCAGTAAAGGTCGTGAAATCACCCTGATCGATGCCAACGAAGAGCAGGTAAAGGCATTAAATGAAAAAGGGGCAACCATCACCGGAACAATCGAGCTTGAGAACATTCCCGTCAAAGCGATTTTACCGGAGGAAATGGAAGGCCTTTATGAGATCGTGTTTTACCTGGTCAAGCAGACACACAATGAAGTGGCTTTAAAGCAGCTCCTGCCCCACCTGGATGACAACAGCGTGGTCTGCACCCTGCAAAACGGGGTGCCGGAAGATGAAGTGGCCACTATCGTCGGAAAAGAACGAACCATGGGATGCCCTGTGGGATGGGGGGCGACCTGGATCGAGCCCGGGGTTTCCATGCTCACGTCCCAAACTGACAAGATGACTTTTGACCTGGGTGAGTTAGATGGACAGATCACCGAACGGGCTAAAAAAGTTGCTGAAATACTCGAACTGGTAGCACCCGTGGAAATCACCACCAATTTGCCCGGCGTCCGCTGGACCAAGCTGCTGGTAAATGCTACGTTCAGCGGTATGTCAGCAGCCCTGGGCTGCACTTTCGGAGATATTTTAGACAACGAAAAAGCCCTGACCTGCGTAGCCCATATTGCCAACGAAACCATCAAGGTATCCCGGGCCCTGGGGATTACCCTGGAACCGATCCAGGGCCATGACCTGAATATACTGGCCTTTGCCACCCGGGAAGAAATGGAGGGCATGTTCCCCATCTATCAGGCTGTCTGGGGGCCGCACCGCCTGC
Source organism: uncultured Desulfovibrionaceae bacterium (assembly GCA_964581355.1). Taxonomy (GTDB): domain Bacteria; phylum Bacillota; class Dethiobacteria; order DTU022; family UBA8154; genus CAZOOA01. The sequence goes on from CAZOOA010000049.1 coordinate 9,886, forward strand.
TGAAAGCCAGCATGCTCCAGGACCTGGAAAAAGGATTTAAAACGGAAATAGATGCCATTAACGGCTATATCTCCAACCGGGGACGAAATGCCAATGTCCCGACCCCGGTCAACGATAAAGTGGTAGAGATAGTTAAAGCCATTGAAGCAGGAAAAATGAAGCATGTTTTTGATAACCTGGAGCAGTTTGCCCTGCCGGACCTTCCTGCATAATAGAAAAGCAGTTACGCCAAGGCCGCATAAACTGTTTTTCGCGGCATAGGACTGGCAGCGTCACACAAACTGGCAGCATAACTGAAGATCGTAAACTTCGATAACACAATCAAGCAACTGATGAAAAGGAGGTCTTTCAACATTGACTGTTGATGCATCGAAACGAATCATTAATTGCGCCATTACTGGCTCCATCCACACACCAACCATGTCTCCCCACCTGCCGGTTACGCCGGCTGAAATTGCGCAAAGCGCCCTGGAAGCCGCGGATGCGGGGGCTGCTTCTGTGCATATTCACGCCCGCAATCCGGAAAACGGCATGCCCTCACCGGACCTGGAGCTTTACCGGGAAATTGTCGAGCAGATCCGGGCAAAAAACAAAGATGTGATTATCTGTATCACCACCGGTGGAGGCGCCGGGATGACAGTGGAGCAAAGAGCAGTTGTCGTCCCCGAATTTAAGCCGGAACTGGCTTCCATGAACTGCGGTTCGATTAACTGGGGCCTGTTTCCCGCCCTGGAACGGTTCAAGGAGTTTAAGTACCCCTGGGAAGAAAAGATGCTGGCCATGACCAAGGACTTCATTTTCGAAAACACTTTTGGTGCCATGGAAACCATCTGCAAAATTATGGACGAAAACGGAACCAAACCGGAGCTGGAAGTTTATGATACAGGACACCTGACCAACATCGCCTACCTGCTGCAAGCCGGGATCGTCAAGCCTCCCATTTACCTGCAGTTTGTAACCGGTATCCTGGGGGGAATCAATTCCACCCCCTATGATATAATGAACCTGCACACCTCTGCCGAGCGCCTGTTTGGAAAAGGGAAATACCAGTGGTCCGTTATCGGGGCAGGACGAGCGGAATATCCTGTAGCCACTATGGGGCTTCTGCTGGGTGGAAATGTTCGCGTCGGCCTGGAGGACAGCCTGTACCTGGGTAAAGGGAAACTGGCCAAAAGCAATGCGGAGATGGTGGAAAAGATGGTTCGCATCATGCAGGAACTGGACCTGAAACCCGCCTCTCCCGGTGAGGCCCGGCAAATGCTGGGCATTACCAGGTAAAATGGACACTGGAATGAAGACAAAAGGACAAAGAGCGCTGACGCAGCACCTGGCGCGCTTTGTCCTTTTTCGCCTGAATATGGAACTAACGCCTCAAGTAACCGGCACCGGAAGCCCTTCAAGTTAAACGGAAAAAATCTTCTTCCACTGCCACAAGGCCTGCAGCAGCCGTGAGAATTTGTGCTTGACTATCTCTTGCCTTTTACTGCATCTCCAACTGTTTAATTTTGCGATAAAGGGAGGCAGTGGAAATATCCAGCATTTCTGCCGCTTTTTCCACGCTGCCTCCAGCCCCTTCCAGGGCTTTGCTGATCACATCGGCCTCGAAATGAGCCACCCGATCTTTGAGGCTGGAAGAAGCAGCATCCATGCCTTCAGAAGACTGAAAAGGCTTGAACTCTGTTAATACTTCTGCACCACTGCCCCCCAAATTGAAGGCAAACTCAATAGCCGACTCCAGTTCCCGCACATTTCCGGGCCAGGAATATCGTTTAAACTGCTTTAAAATCTTACTGTCAATGGAACGGACCTGGAAAGAAAAAGCCTGGTTGAATTTTTGAATAAAATGATCCGCCAAAACCGGGATATCTCCTTTTCTCTCCCGGAGAGGAGGTATCGTGATGGGGACGACACTTAAGCGATAATAAAGGTCGTTCCGGAATGTTCCCTCCTGGAGCAACTGCCATAAATCCTTGTTGGAAGAGGCAACCACCCGGACATCAACGGAAATAGTCGATGTACCCCCCAACCTTTCCAATTCTTTTTCCTGAAGTATACGGAGAAGCTTGGCCTGGGAAACCATGGGTATTTCCCCGATCTCATCGAGGAAAATAGTCCCCCCGTTAGCCAGCTCAAACTTGCCGGGCTTGCCTCCCTTTCGGGCTCCCGTAAAAGCCCCGTCTTCGTAGCCAAAAAGCTCCGCTTCCAGGAGCGTTTCCGGGATGGCTCCGCAATTCACGCTAACAAAGGGATCGGCTGCCCGCAGGCTTTCCCGGTGAATGGCATGGGCAAAAAGCTCTTTACCCACACCGGTTTCTCCATTCAAGAGCACAGTTGACGAAGTAAGGGCTGTTTTTCTGACGATCTCTTTAATTTTCAGCATCCTGGGATCCCGGGTGATGATATCATCCAGCGAATAGCGGGCGCGATGAGGTCTTTCCTTTTTCATCAGGGTCTGCCCCGGGATCAGGGTGTTGTACCGGACTTCTGCCTTTTTGGCCATCTTGTAAAAGTCATTGAGGTTATCAAACAGGTCTTTGCCCATTACACCTAAAAAACGGCCTCCAGAAAGCAGGGGAAGCCGGCGCACTACAGCATCATTATTGGCTGTATGAAACAGATCGTGCAGTTCCGGTTTCAGCGTTTGACCAACAATATGCATTCTCGTATCCTTGCCCAGGACTTTTTTGGCATTTTTTCCAATCACTTCATGGGGCTCCACAGAGATCAATGAAGCATAGGACTCATTAATAAACAGGATTGTCCCTTCGGCATCGGTCAGGATTATCTTTTCAAAGGGGTTATTCAGCAAGGCATCCAGTAAACAGAGCAAATCGTGCAGCAACTGGTTAAGCTCCTGGGTTGTCATCTCGTGGGCTTGAAGCGGTTCTTTCATATTGTGCTTCAAGAAATGCATCAACGTCTTTTTTTCCGGAAACAGCAAGCTTGACTTTATTTTTTCACCCATTCTCCCTCACCTTAAAAACAAATGATAAAAAAGCGCTTTGAATTACTATAACATATTTTTTGCCGAGAACAACGGATTTTCAGAGAAAATTCGCGGTCCATTCAAGCCGGATTAACAAAAAATAGTGGCTTTCTACATTTTTTTGGCACCCGGCCGAAAAATTGCCCTGCCCAAAACAATTAAAGTTCCCCTGTTGCCATATTTCAGGTCTTTGCTGCCGGGCTTAATTGGCATGAGAATTGCTTAAGTATTAACCTAGGAATAAAAAACAAGCAAGCAACTGGAGGTATAAGCATGAGTTTATTGGAACCGGGGGCCAGCCTGGAAATGCTCAACCAGTTCTGGATTACCCTGCTCCTGGTCATTCCCATGGTCCTCATCGCCAGGACCGTGGTTGCCGGGACCAGGTATTCCCCGATTTTGATCATTGTTATTTTCGGACTGATGATGGGATATTTACTGGTAGCTACCGGGGTGGCCACCCCGGGTTTGCCGGAATTTCTCCTGGTGGACCTGGTGGCCAAAGTAACCATCGTGGCTTTAGTCGTATCGTTTTTCGTGGGAGGACAGGAATTGCGTAAAATCTTTGGCAACATGGAGCTGGACCCTGACGACATGGTAGTCCCTTCTACAGAGGAAATTGTCCTGGGAACCAACAGCACCCAGCTCTTTTTCCTGGTACGGACCTTTTTCATTTTCCTGGGCATTGAAGGTCTAAACCGTCTGCTGGTGGACGGACAGGGCAGTGACCCCCTGGCCCAATTCTATCCTCTGATAGCCTATATCGGCATTGTCGGTTCTATTATCCTGGTCGACCCCAAGGCTACGGTAAAAAACAAGTCCCTTTACATCCGCAAAGGGGTCCTGGAAATGACAGTGATTTTGCTGGTTCTCTACCTCTCCTTTTATATCGCCATGTGGGTCCGCCCCACCATTGCTCTGCCCCAAATCTTCTTTGCCATGATCCTTTCCGCTTCCTGTGGAGCGTTGGTGTACCGCTGGACCTTTGGGCCCACCATCCGGGCCCTCCTGTTCGCAGGAATTCCTGTGGTGCTGGCGGCAAACTTTTTAGTCGGGGGCTCCCGCATCGCCGAGGCCTTTCAGCTTACCGGAATGAACGCTGTAATGGCTTATGGCTTTTTCGGCCAGCTTTTCTGGATGTTCGGAGGTATTGCCATCCTGATCCTGGTTGGCAAATCCAACCACGTTCGCAACCTGGCCCCCGGCATGGCCGGCGGGCTTTCCCACTCCGGATTAACCGGGGCCTGCACAGCAGGCGACCTGGGAAAGAAAGCGGCACTCAGGGCGCCCATCATGATCAACATCCCTTTTTTCGGCCATATTTTTGTTTTTTCAATCCTGGCTGTCAGTGCCCAGCGGGGTGAACTGCTGCTGGGCTGGTCGGCCCTGGTGGCGGCAGCAGGGTTAATCATCACTTTTTGGGCTTTACGGACCCTGGCCCGGGCAGGAGAAAACGACAGCAAGGAAGTAAAAGGTCTGATGCAGTTTTCTTTCGGTTGGCAGTTAACAGCCATTTTTGGGGGCATGCTGCTTTTAGCCATCACCCAACTACCCATCAACTACGCGGCCATGGCCCAGAGTTCGGCCCTGTCGCATTTCGGCCTCTTTGCAGCCACCCAGGAAGGCATGTTCGGTGAAACTGCAGCCAGTTTGATCCCCTTTATCTTTGCCATGCCTTTCCTGGTCCACCCACTGGTTTTTGGAATGTTCGGCAAGGCGATGGAAAAAGAAGGTCGCATGCCTGAAGCAATAGTCTATATCCTGGCAGTCATTGGGATCGCCGGGGTTCTCTACGCCGTATTTGCTGCCTGATTAAAATGGAGAAAGCAGCGGTCACAGCGAAGGAGTGCACATGACCATACTATTGCTCATTGTCATACTGTATTGAAATTGTGACTGGTATGCTTAATATGCTTCAAAAGAAACCATGCTGTGGATAACTGGTATGCTGCTCACCCTGAGGGAAGCAGGGGGGACGGTTCTCGCGCTTCCCCCTGCCTCCCTTATAAATTGCGCTGTAGGGTCGAAGGCTGGCGTAGTGGTTTAGGCAGGCCTAGTCCGTTTGCTGCCCCTTTTAATTTGAAGGTATTTCATTTGTTTTTCCTGGGGCGTGGAGGTTTGAGGCCGAAGTACTGGTAAAAGTCCACCTTAATGTTGCCATTATACAGCTTTCGCTTTTTGGTAGCTTTGCGTCCAAAGAACTTTTCAAATTGAGGGTGTGCCGTCAGGATATAAAAAGACCAGGTATCCAGGCGGCCAAACACTTCTCCCATGGTCTTATAGAGTTTTTTTACCTCCCGTTCCTCACCCAGGCGTTCTCCGTAAGGCGGGTTGCAGATAATCTTGCCGTATTTTTTGCTGGAACGGAGTTCGGCAAGGGGCTGCACCTGGAAATGAATAGCCTGCTCCACCCCGGATAGACGGGCATTTTTCCGGGCCAAATTAACCGCCTTCTCATCGATATCGGAACCACGAATTTCCATCTGCTCATTTGTTTTAATCCGCTCCCGGGCTTGCTCCCGGGCATCTTTCCATAAAGAACCGGGGAGTAAGGGCCAGTCTTCCGAAGCAAAGGTGCGGTTTAAGCCGGGGGCTATGTCAAGCCCGATTAGCGCTGCCTCTAGAGGAATGGTCCCCGACCCGCACAGCGGATCGATCAGCGCCGTATCAGGGTGCCACCTGGAAAGCAGCACCAGGGCCGCGGCCAGGTTTTCCCTTAAAGGGGCGTGACCGGTATGGTCCCGGTATCCCCTTTTGTGCAAACCTGCTCCGCTGGTGTCAATGGTCAGGGTGGCCACATCCTTGAGCAGGGCCACTTCAATCCGGAAAAGAGGTCCCTTTTCTTCGAACCACTGTTGTTTATATTTTTTCTTCATGCTTTCCACCACGGCTTTCTTAACGATGGCCTGACAATCCGGGACGCTGAACAGGGCTGACTTGATCGATTTTCCCTCCACGGGGAATTCGGCATCAGCGGGGAGCAATTCCGCCCAGGGAAGAGAACGGGTTTCCTGGAAAAGCTCTTCAAAAGACGTAGCGGTAAATTCGCCCACCTTCAACCGCACCCGGTCTGCCGTACGCAGCCACAGGTTGGCCCGGCAGATGGCGTCCGGCCCCGCCTCAAAAGTAACTTTCCCATTTTCCACGCTGGAAACCTGGTAACCCAGGTCATGCACCTCCTGGGCGACAATAGATTCCAACCCGAAGGTAGCCGTAGCGATTAATTGTAATTTATCCTGCATACAATAGTTCCTCCAAATTTAACTGCTTTTCCTCATCTTTCATAGCGCTCCAGTTCAAAATTGCCCACGGCCATGTCCACCTTCATATCAATGCGGGAATCAGCTTCCTCGTAATTGGGTGAAGTATAGCGCTCATCGATCACAGGGAAGTTGTGTTCCTGGATGTTGGTGCGGGCCAAAGCTCCTTTTACTTCAATGCGCAACCCCACGTCTTCGGGCACCCTCACCTTCAGGTTGGATGCTCCGCTGCTGATCACCACGCTGGCTTCTTCCCCGTTTTCCCCCAGTTGCAGGTCAACATCCCCGGCACCAAACTGTAAGTCCAGGTGGTCAAGGGGAATGCCATATAAGTTCAAGCGGCCGCTAACCGCGCCAATATCCAGGGAAACCGTCCAGGGGATACCGGGAGACAGGTCTAAATCCCAATGGTTGCTGCCCCCGCCGCCAAAATTGACTATTGAGCCATCCTGGACAAGGTCCACTTTTAACCGGGTTTGTTCCGACTCCTGTACTGGAACCACCCGCTGAGGGCCGGAAAAAACTCCACGAAACCAGCCTTCTGCAGCCGAATTCACGTGGAGACTGCCGCCTCCGAATTTTACATTCAGTTCTCCCCCGGTAAGGTCAGGATATTCCTGGGACTCCACGGAAAAATGTGTCTGGGCTCCAAAGTATTTCCGAGCTCCCTGGAAATCCTGGACATATGGAGTACTCAAGCCCAAAAAGACAACCCCTGCAGAAACCAGCAGCACCAGGATTAAAGCCAGCCAGCGCGGAATGCGACCGTCCCAAAACAGGCTGATCCCGATCACGATCAGGATCACCGGCCAGAATTTAATTGCCTCCCGCACCAACTCCCAGCTTCCCAGACCTAAATTATTCATGAAAGCAATGACCCCTGCCAGCACCAGCAGCAGCCCCACGATAAAAGAACTGATTCTCATGGCTATTCTGTCTCCCTTCTGTCACGCATCAGAAAGAAAAGACCCAAAAGAATTAATAACAGGGGCCAGGAAAACTGGAAAAAATAGGCGGGTAGGACCTGCCTGGACAAGAAAATAAGCCCCAGACCAATTAACAGCAACCCGGCATTTCTTTGCCTCCTGGCCTTGTGCTCCTGTACTGCCTGCCCTGTATCCTGCTCGGCATACTTCACGGCATCCTGCACATTATCGTCTTCAGTGCCCTCTTCACCCTGGGTTGCCTGGCTTTCCCCTGTTTCTGAATTAACAGTTTCCTGTTTCCCATCCACTTCTTTCTTTTCCCCAGGGACAGGCCTTGCTTTTTTGGGAATGGTCTCCTCTTCAGGAATAATAATCCAGGCAACAATGTAAGCCAGGATTCCCCCACCGCCAACAAAAGCTGCCAGGACCCACAGAAGCCGGACCAGGACCACATCAACTTCAAAGTACTCGGCCAACCCACCTGCCACCCCACCTAATACACGTTCTTTTTTTGACCGGAACAAACGCCTCATGGTCATTGCCTTGACATCCTTCCTTCGAAAAATGAATTATTTCCGCATCAGCAGCTTTAAATCCTTACGGTTTTCCTTGATCTGAATAACTACTATTTTCCAGGGCTTCAGCAGCATCTTCCCATTCTTTAAGGAGTTCACTTAGCCTTTCCCTGGCAGCACTTAGTTCTTCCATAATCTGCCGGGCCTGCTCAAAATCGTCGTAGACCGCCGGGTCCGCCAGTTGCCTTTCCAGGTCCGAGATATATTTTTCCACTTCCTGGACTTGATATTCCAGTTCCTCTACTTGCTGCCTGGCCCGGCGCTCCTGTCTTTTGGCTTCAATCACCCGCTGCCTTTCCATCTTCTCTTGTTCCCGCTGCAAACGACGGGCAGAACGGGCCTGTTCACGGGCCGAGGACCCGGAAGAATCTTCTTGCTCCTGTTCACGCGCCTTACTTTCCAGGTACTGATGGTAGCCTTCCTTATACAAAAGTACCCGTCCATCTCTAACTTCGAGAACCTTTGAAGCAACGCGGGAGATAAAGTAACGGTCGTGGGAAACCAGAAGCAAAGTCCCGGGATACTCTGCCAGGGTGGATTCCAGTTTCTCCATACCACCGATGTCCAGGTGGTTGGTGGGTTCATCCAGGATTAGCAGGTTGCATTCCGCCAGGGCGGTCCTGGCCAAAGCCAGGCGGCTTTTTTCCCCCCCGCTTAAGTCACGGATTCTTTTAAATACTTCATCCCCGCTGAAAAGAAAACGACCCAGGTAATTTCTAGCTTCTTTTTCCAGCATCCCGGAAGCCTCCATGATTGACTCCACCAGGGTCAGGTCAGGATCAAGCTGTCTTTGCTCCTGGTCGAAGTAAGCCATTCGGACACTGGAGCCCAGGCGCACAGAGCCCCGGGTGCAAATATCTTCACCGGTTAGAATCTTCAGCAAGGTGCTTTTTCCTGCCCCGTTGGGGCCGACGATGGCAATGCGGTCGCCCCAGCGGACCTCCAGGTCTACCTGGCTAAAAACCAACTTGGAGCCAAAATACTTGCTTACACCCTCCAGGGCAGCCACAATTTCCCCGCTGCGTCCTGCATAGTCAAAGCCCAGGTTCATAGTTTTCCGGGAAGATGGTGCATTTACAGGTTGTATTTTTTCCAAGCGCTTTTCCCGGCTACGGGCCTGCTTCTTGGTGCGTTCATCAGCCGTGGCCGTTTGAATAAATCGCCTTTCTTTCTCCAGTATTTCCTGCTGTTTTTCGTACTCTTTCTCTTGGGCCTTCTCTTCCAGGCTTCTTTGGGCAGCAAAAGCAGTATAATTACCCCGGTACGGTTTAACCTGCCCACTGTCCAGGAAAAAGATTTTCTCCGCGATGCTGTCCAGGAAAAACCGATCATGAGAAACCACCAGTAGCGAGCCGCGCCAGGATGCCAGGTATTTCTCCAGCCACTGTACAGCATCCATATCCAGGTTATTGGTCGGCTCATCCAAAAGCATCAAGTCATGCTCCTGCAGCAGAAGTGCGGCCAGCCGGCCCCGGGTCTTTTCTCCCCCGCTGAAAGAATCCAGCTGGCGAGGCAAATCCTCTTCCTTAAAACCCAGCCCGAATGCCACCTCCCGGATACGGTTTTCGACTTGATAGCCGTCTCGCTGCTCGAACAGCTGGGTCAGCTTTCCATAACGCTCCATTAACTGGTTTAGCTTTTCCGGATTTTCCCGTTCATCCGGGGAAGCCATCTGCTGCTCCAGGTGGGAAAGTTTCTGCTTCAGGTTCAGAATGTCCCCGGCAGCATTCTCCAGGTAAGCCCGCAGGGTCATCCCGGCAGCAAGTTCCGGCCTTTGGCTCAGGTATCCGACAGACAGACCCCGGGCGCTGACAACCTCACCGGCATCATGCCTTTCCAGTCCCAGGATGATTTTCAAAACTGTCGTCTTCCCTGTACCGTTGGCCCCCACCAAACCCGCTTTTTCACCCCGGTTAAGCTGCATGGAAACGTTACGTAAAACCTCAACATTTCCAAAAAATTTGGATACCTCTTGTAAATTAAATAAAGCCATGTTCTCCTCCAGGCGGAATTACGATTTCAAAAATATTTTACACTGAAAAAAACATATAGCGATTTTCATTCTTCGGGTTGAACCTTGGGCTTCAAGAATTTGTTATTACTGTGTTATTACATCGATCCTATCATACCACCCGAACATACCGGTAGCAATCCTTTCTTTGCCTGCTTCTGCTGCAAACCACAAATAAAAGTAACCGGGAAGGTTTAGGGAAGGTTAAACTAAAAAAACCCGGCTGTAATCCCGGGAAAATAGCCGACATGCTTATTCTTATTACCAACTCAAGAGCAATACCGGGAGAGAAAAGACTTTACATAAAAAAATAATTGTATGCATACGGCTTCGCATACAAGCTCCCAGGCCAAACCTTATTACCCACCCATAACCCTGTTTATTGCCTCCACCACACGTTCCGGCTTAAACGGCTTAACAATAAAATCTTTGGCACCGGCTTTAATGGCATCCAGGACCATTGCTTTTTGCCCCATGGCACTGACCATAATGATCCTGGCATCCGAATCTTGTTCCACAATCTTTTTCAGAGCCGTAATGCCATCCATGTTGGGCATGGTGACATCCATAGTTACCAGCTCAGGTTTTAAGGCAAAATATTGCTGAACAGCCTGCTCCCCATCAGCAGCCTCACCCACCACCTCATATCCGTTTTTTTGCAGGATATCGCGCAGGCTCATGCGCATAAATGCCGTATCATCGGTAATGAGCACTCTCTTGGACATAAGCAACCCTCCGGTCAAAGGCAGGCTAATTATATCATTTTTTTCTGAATGGATTCTGAATAAATAAACCAAAAGCAATGGTAGTTAAATCAAACATTTTACATCTTTTTTCTACATTTGAGCTACAGTTCCTGCATGATAAAAGCTTTTCAAACAAGAAAAACCGATCAAAATAAAACTTCCGATCGGGCTAACTATAAAACAGTCATTCAAAAATAGATATGGGCTGCTTCACAGCTTATCCAGTTAACTGGATAAGCTAAAGATAAACACCACAACCTCTTAAAAGCCAAATTCTTATAATACCGTCAGGGCGAGAGGTCACCCTTATTTTGTCCAGCTTCTTCATCTGAAGCTTCTATAGCTTCTTCCAGTTCTGCCTCCAGCAGGTCCGGTTCCAACCCAAAAAGGCGGCAGACATCTTCCAGGGGGGAAGAAAAATCCGAACAGAGAAAACAGGCCCCGGCCTGCTTTTCATAGCGTTGAAATACCTTCATTGTTGCCGGGTACTGCTCAATGATGTCAATTAAAGGCATGCGCAAGAAAGACATAAATCAATCCCCTTTTTGGAACACTTATTAACTCACATCACTTCCATATAAACTTACCAAAAGATGTGAGCCCTGGCCAATACATTATCTCTATATTTTGCCACCTTCCTATTGATAAAAGCCATGCACACAAAAAAAAGTGGCAAATATTTGCCACATCTAGCGCTTGCTTGTGTTCATTAAAGATTTATATCAGGAATACATCTCAGGAAAAACCTTCTTGTACTGTTTAAACGCTTCCCATAAACGGGAATCCCAGCACCCAGCGGTTACTTTATGCTCCAACTGTTTTTGCAACATAAGAGCAGAAGCCAAGTGGATTGCATCAAATCCTCTTAAAGCATGTTTTTCTGTAAGTTCACCAAGGCAAGGGCTGCAGCAACTATTATCCCCTTAAAAAGGCAAGTATTTCTTCCATGTTGGGAAGTTCGCGGATGGGGTATATCTTGACAAAAACAACCTGACCGTTTTCATCGATGATGATATTGGCCCTCTCCGAAAAGCCGTTTTTCTCCCGGAAGATCCCGTACATTTGAGCCACTTCCCCGTGGGGCCAGAAATCCGCCAGCAGGGAAGTTTTTTCAATAATTAATGACTCGGCCCAAGCTGCCTTACAGGGAACACTATCCACGCTTAAACCCAGGGCCACCGTATTTAACTTCTCTAATTCTTCCCTGTTTGCTTCCAGTGATTTCATCTGCTCCGCGCACACTCCTGTCCAGGCCAGCGGATGAAAAGACAGCAGCACCTTTTTCCCCTGAAAAGACTTCAGTTCAACCAGGTTCTCCTTTTGGTCCTTTAAGCCAAACTCCTTCGCCGGCGCACCAGGTTTAATCGCCTCCATGAAACATCCCTCCCGATTTTTCTTTCAACCCTAACTGTACAAATTCTCCTTTCTTTTGATAATTCCTTTATTTCGCGAAAAATTGTTTTTTAAATTAGTGGACCGCTACAGTTGACCCGGCAACTCAGGGGCCATATAATATAAAAGGCTGCAATTCCAAACATTAAAAAAAGCAACAGGGGGACTTTGTTTGAAATACCGTCTGCTAAGTTCAATTTTTATCCTGAATGCCATCATCTTTTTCTTCCAGGCAATGACCAAAAACGTCTACCCGCCCCTGGTGATCCCATTTATGGAAGCCTTTGTGATTGACGAAGCCCGGGCAGGCCTTTTGGTTACCCTGGTTTTTATGGGTTACGCCCTGGCCCGCTTCCCTTCGGGCATCCTGGCCGACCGGATCGGTTGCACCCCTACAGTCTACCTGGGAAGCCTGGCCATGGCCCTGTCTTTCTTTACCGTGGGCCTGTTCCCGGGCTATCTCAGCACAGCCCTGTTTACCTTTATCCTGGGGGTTAGCAGTGGAATCTACGTTACTGCCGGCTATACACTGGCAGTTATCCTGGGAACACGGAACCGGGCGGCCACAGCCACAGCCCTATTCGAATCCTTCGGCATGATCGCCGGAATTATCTCCCCTATCCTGGTTACCTTGTTTATCCTGTACCTGGACTGGCAGACCCTTTTCTACACCCTGGGAACGGCACTGCTAATCGTAACAACCATATTCTACCGGAAAAGAAAGCATTCCAGTATGCTGGAAGGGATGCTGGAAGAAACCCCTATGGACATGCCGGCAGGGCAGCAGGCAAACTCTCCCGGGCAGGAGGGAAAACCGGAAAAACAGACCAAAAACTTCAACCCGGCACTACTATGGCAAGAGACGAAAACCTCCATGGCCATTTTTAAAGACACCCGGATCAAGCATTTTATCATCTGGAGCACCCTGGTCGGGGGGTTGGGCGCCATCTCCTGGACTGGGATCAATTCGTTCATCCCCACCTACCTGGTGGAAGGAAAAGGGTATGCCTACGAGACAGCCAACCGCATGTTTGCCCTGGTCGCCATCTCGGCCTTGACCACCAAGATAGGCATCGGCTGGCTGGCAGACCGCTTTGGAACACTGCGCGTTTTGCTCAGCAACCTGCTGCTCAGCATTTGCCTCTTCTTCGCTTTTACCCTGGCTGTTCAACATGTTCACATCCTGCTTGTCCTGGTCCTGCTGGGAGCGACCTGCCTGAACACCAACACGTTAATCAACTCTTACGTGCTCCGCCTGATGCCGGAACAATACCAGGGAACCGGCTTTGGCCTTTTCTGCACCGCTTACACTGTTATTTACAGCTTTGGCCCCTACATCACCGGCCTTCTTTCAGCATCCCTGGGTTTAACCCAGGCCATCCGCATCAGCGCTTCCGGGGCTATGATCGCCGCTTTGCTAATCATCTTCGTCCCGGCAAGAAAGGCCACCGGTGACCCGGTGACCTCTGCCTTTTCAAAATAACTTTGGCTAGTTTTTATCAG
>CAZOOA010000050.1:0-22547 GCA_964581355.1 uncultured Desulfovibrionaceae bacterium
GTGCGACAGGTTTTTCAATCCCGACACCCTGCTACTTAACTTCAGCGCCTAAGTCCACTAACGCCCCGGCTATTTCTGCATATTCATTCTGCACTGCAAGATAAAGCGTTGTCCGGCCAAAACGATTGGTGGCATTGACATCCGCGCCGTTTTCTACCAGAAAGAGAACCATATCGAGATCTCCGTTTGCTACAGCGACACTTAAGGGAGTCCGACCAAAACTGTTTTTTACATCCACCTGGGCACCATTTTCTACCAGCAGAACTGCTACTTCATTATGCTCCCCCGACAGTGCAGAAAACAATGGCGTTCTGCCAAACCGGTTTTTTTCGTTCACATCGGCCCCATTTTCAATTAAAAGCTGAACATCCTCCAACTGTCCCCTGGATGCAGCCAAAAGCAATTCTGAACTGTGGTAATTTCGAAAAGCTTGGGCTTCTTTTGCTTGAAATATACATACGAACAAAACCAAGCAGCAAAGCGTAACTTTAACTTCTATTCGTGTCCACATTTTTTCCCTCTCCTGTATAGCTTTGCACTGATTCCATTTCTCCAGCACTAGCTAGTATTTCGGCGCAATACTCGATTATCTCTCTACGCCGGATGATCCCAATAAAAATACTATTATCATCAACCACGGGAACAAAATTTTGATCAACTGCCAGAGAAATCAAATCAGAAATTTTGGAATCAATTTGTACTGGCATATTTATTGTTCTTCTAGACACATCTTTCAAATATACTTTTTCTGTACCCTCAAAGGTGAGTCCCGGGGTGTTTTTCAGTTTCCAAAGTAAATCACCCTCGGTCAAAGTTCCGGCATATTTCCCTTCGGAATCAATTAACGGAAGCGCTGTATAGCGATGGTACTCCATTTTCTCCAGGGCTTGTCGCATAGTACACTTCAGTGGCAGGTATACCACTTCTTTCTTGGGAATAAGAAAAAAAGCAATATTAATCGCAAACCCCTCCTGACAAAAATACACAGTTTTAATATTGTCTTAAGAGCACCCATTATTGTATATATTCGACACATCCTTAAGTAATTCCTCGGGGTTTTTTCCTCGAATTTAAAAAAAGCGACGATACGGTGTACAGCGGTTCCAACCAGCGAAACTTTTTTCAACCAGCCCTTTTTGCTTTTAAAAATGATTGGTAAACTGCCGCTGCCATGATAAATAACAACCCCGCTGCCAGGCAAATTAAGCGGATTCCTGTTTCTAAGCCTGCAGTTTGTTCCACAGAAAATATTAAAAAGCCAAACACTGCAGAACCAGCGGCCATAGATAGCTTGACAACAATGCCCTGACCTGCATATAACAACGCCTCCCTGTGCTCTCCTGTTGCTTGACGCCTTATCTCGGATATCTCAGCTACAACGGCATTGGGTAAAACGACAACCAGAGCCAGCGGGCCAGCAGTAAAAGCCAGCAATAAAGCCGCCTGAATTTGCGCACTACCCGGGAGCACGTTATGACCAACCAGGGAAAAGAGCGCGATAAAGCCGCCGGCAAGCAAAAGAGCTGTTCCATAAAAAACATCTTTTCCCTTGTTTCTAACATATTGAAAGACCAGCACGACGCTCACCGCACTACCTAAAACAAGAAGAAGGGCAGCAATAATTGAGATATCCATAATCGAGCCGACTCCCAGCAAAACGGATCCGATGTAAGGCACCAGCATAACAATCATAATAAATGAAGACCAAAGAAATGCCTGCATAGCAAGCCAGCACATAAAAGTTCTGTTATCCAGCAAAGAGCGTACTGCCTCCGACCAACCCGCAAACCCGGAGTGTTGTCCTTGTTGCTTCTGAACTGGGTTTTCCTGAAGCTGCAGGACAGGCCAAAGCAAAGCAAAAAGAAATAGAGGCACAAGAACAAAGGCGAGTGCCGGAAGTCCAATCAATGGTCCCAGAGTAGTAGACAAAATAAAGCCAAGGCCTGCCCCTGTTCCATAAAAAGCCACTTGGGAGGTAGCCATAGTAATCCGCTGCTCTTCATTAAAAGTGATCTCAGGCATCAAGGCCAAGTAAGGAACGGCAATAATACTGTAAGACAGGAAGAAAAAACCCAGCATCAAAGCGACCCAAAAAAAGTTTACAAAAGAAACGGACTCAACGGGTGGCTTCCAAATTAAAACAAAAGACAGAGCCAGAAGCAGTGCCCCCCAAAAGATAAACGGTTTACGCCTCCCCGACTTAAAACTGGCCCGATCGCTGAAATAAGCAACAACAGGATCACTGAAAGCGTCAATAATCCGACCAAAAACCATGGCAGCGCTAACCAGGCCTACTTCCAGGTAAATGGGAGCTCCAGTGCCAGCCGGCGGAGCATAAAAATATACAACCCACTGGGCCACCATTTGGTGACAAATCCCTAGGCCAAGCATCACCATGGGGTACCATACTTTCACCTGGGATAGCAGTGCCAGAACCATACTTACCCCCCTTCAAACGGCCAATAGTAGAGGTTTTTAGTAATTCTTGCATAAGTAAAGAAAATCCTTTATGATTAAATGTAATGAGAAAGACTTATAATTAAAAGACCGGGAGCGAGTTTAACATTGTACAAATTCCTACTTTTTGACCTGGATGGAACCTTGTTGGAACTGGATATGAGAATATTTATCCCCCGTTATATTGAAGTCCTCAGCATGCATTTTTCTTATTTAATGGAACCTGAACAATTTTCGGAACACCTGCGTGAAAGCACCCGAGCTATGGTTTTGAATAAAGACCCTCAACTGACCAATGAGGAAGTTTTTTTGTGTCATTTTTTGTACAACACCGGGCTTTCCAGGGATGAAATCATGCCACAACTGAGCGACTTTTACCACAATACATTTGGCCAGTTGGCAGTTTACTCCAGGCAAGTTCCTCTGGCCCGTAAAATTATGGAAGCGGCCTTCTCTAAAAATCTAAATGTAACAATTGCCACTAACCCCGTATTTCCTCGTGCTGCAATTATTCACAGGTTGCGCTGGGCGGGGCTCGAAGATTTTTCTTACCAACTGGTGACATCATACGAAATCATGCGCTATTGCAAGCCTCACCCCGAATACTATGAAGAAATTCTCCAGCTTTTGGGAGCGCGACCTGAGGAATGCTTGATGATCGGCAATGACACCCGGGACGATCTCCCGGCAAAAAATGCAGGCATCGACACCTTCCTGGTCCGTGATTTTCTGATTAAACGTGGAGAGCAAACCCTGAAAGCAGACCACGAAGGCTCCTTAAATGACCTACTTCATTTTATTCAGTCCATGTAACAGGGAAACTTAAAACTCCATTTTCATACTAAGAAATAGCAAAAGAGATGGCTTCCCATCTCTTTTATCATGCCTTTTTCAGGTAGTCTGCAAACAACTTATTCGGACTAATTATTCTTTTTCATCAGCAGACTTACGCTCAATCTTGGAAATGATGTCGGGAACCATTTCGAAAAGCTTATCCAGGGAGCCTCTTCCAGTAAGGGGGATTACACTTACCTCGCCATCCTTAATCACGATCATGGCATTGGGGCTAATTTTGCATCCCATGCCGCCTCCGGTGCCAGAGCCGTCATTTCCTTCATTATCTTTACCAGAACCTTCGCCTCCTCCAACGCCAAAAGCTACAGTGATAATTGGAACCAGGGTAATATCTCCTACCTGGAAAGGCTCGCCTACAACTGTTTCCGTGCGTAAAAACTTTTCCAGCCTCTCAAACATGGATTCCAACATGTTTCCGGCAACGTTCATTTCATTCCACTCCTTTTTAAAGTATGTTTCCTTTCTAAATTTATATACCCGTAAAACCTTGATTACGTTGCAAAGCCCGGTTTGTTTTTTATTTTTTTCATTCTTCTCCACAACAATATAGTTTTCCTGGAGATTAGATAACGCAACAAACAGTAAATAACAGCTATTCCCGTAAAAGAACCGCCTGCAGAAGCCTTTAGATCAAGCCCTGGCTCTTCCCAATTCGGTTCGAGGTTAATGGACACCTGGCCACAAAACTGCCTGGCCAGGTGATCCAGCGCCACGACCCAGCCAGTTAGGTGTGGTTCTTCAAATCCATACTTGCCCTGTAATGAAAAATAACGGGGCCGAATGGTGCGTAAAAGATCTTTCGCCAGGGCTATAAAATGGCTGCGAAGGCTTTCATCCAGAGCCAGTTTGGCAAGCTCCACCTTCGAAGTGACTGTCTTTTTTTTCTGTTTTTTTTCTGGCTTTGGCTTTTCTTTTTTTCCAAATATTAATGCTTCCAACCAGCGGGGCTGAAAAGAAAAACCCAGAAGATTTAATGAGAGAGCAGCTGTTTCTTTTTCGGGAAATGAAATTTCAACCTGGAAAAAAGGTGGACGGGCGAATTGTGCATTAAAAACAAATCGGTCCTGATAAAAAAAAGAAAAGTTGTACCTGTACTTCCCCAGCATAATGACTGCTGCTAAAACCAGCAAAAGAATCAGGACAAGCAGCACATATGATAATATTGACACGTACCTATCCCCCCGCTCCATGAAGAGGCCAGAGTCTTGGAGTACCTACCTTCTTTTTGGCAGCTTTGCCCAGCTTTCGCCCGGCATATCCCATGAATGAAAGAACAAGCTTTCGCCCTGGAACAAAACTGGCACCGTGAAAAATATTCTTCCAGGCCAAATACTGTGTTTTGGTAATGTCTGTAAAAGCAACCTTTCCTCCCTGGCCACTACTGTCAAAGTAATGATCCAGGACCTTGGCTCTCAACCGGGGTAACTCCTCTGGTATTTCTATGTTTTTCCTGGAACTTTTCAAGTGCCAATCCAGGACAATATGTTGATTTAGCTCTATCCGGCAGTCCGGACAGGATTTCAGGTGTTCATTTAACAAAATATGCTCCAGGTCACCTAATTGTCCATCTACATAAGCTTTGAGTAATGATTGATTACAATTCATATTTCCACTCCCTCCAACAACCCCCGTTCTTGTAAACTTTTCTTCAAAAGTTTTCTTGCCCTGGAAACATTGCTTTTTACTGTCCCTTCAGGTTGTCCCAGGGCAGCAGCTATCTGCTTATAGCTCATTCCTTCAGTGCAGCGCAAGACTAATGAAGCACGATACAATGGAGGCAGTCGTTCCATCGCCCCCATAATGAGATCGTGGCTGTCTTGAAAAACAATCTCCTTTTCCACATCCTGGCTGGATTCAAGGATGTCCAGGAACTCTTCCTCACTTGCTTCATTCACAGGAGCGTTTAAAGATAAATGAGTATGTTTCTGTTTGTCTCTCACGTAGTTTAGTGATGTATTAATGGCAATTTTTTTCAGCCAGGGCATTATGGGTCGATTTTCGTCAAAAGAACGAATAGCGCGAAATACTTTCAAGTAAATTTCTTGCAAAATGTCCAGGGTTTCTTCCTTGTTTAAGGTAAAGCCATAGCAAAGCCTGTACAGGTAATTCTCATAAAAGGAAAGCAGTTCATCAAAAGCATCGCGATCATTCATCTTGCAGCGCCTTACAAGGCTTTCCATTTCCATTATTCTTTCCTTTCAGCTGCCATTAACATATAATACCCCTTGAAAAGCAGAAAGTTGCACTTATATTAAAAAACTGCAAAAAATTCTACAAGAGTGGAGATAACAGCCGTGCCCCGGATTCTTTAAACTTTGCGTAAAGGGGTCTTTTGGCAAATTCGTCCAAATCAACCTTGATACTGTGTTCCATATCCAGCCTGAACAGGTCTTCCATCTGCCGGGCAATGGTTTCATCATAGATAAACGCATTTATTTCAAAACTGTAGTAAAAGCTGCGCATATCCATGTTGGCCGTTCCAATAACAGCCACCTGGCTGTCAACGGCCAAGGTTTTGGCATGGACAAATCCCTTTTGGTACTGGTAAATTTCCACGCCGGCCCGGAGCAGTTCGGTAAAATATGAACGGCTGGCCCAGTATACAATGCGGTGGTCCGGCTTTCCCGGGAAAACTATTTTTACATCAACACCGCCAAGGGCAGCAGCTTTTAATGCGGTGGCGATGCTGTCATCCAGGACCAGGTATGGGGTAGTGATAAATATATTTTCCCGGGCTGTGGCAATAGCAGTAAAATAGGCGTGGTGTATGGCCTCCCAGTTGCCATCCGGGCCGCTGGCCGCTATCTGGACCGGTTGATTGCCCAAGGAGTTTCTTTCAGGGAAAAACTCTTTTTCCTCTATTCGTTCTCCCGTGGTAAACTGCCAGTCACTGATAAACACTCCCTGCAGAATATCCAGGGAATCTCCCTGGATTTCCAGGTGTGTATCACGCCAAAAAGAAAAACGGTCCCCCCCGTCAATGTATTCGTCCCCGATATTTAAACCTCCCAGAAAGCCAATTCGTCCATCAACCAGCAGAATCTTGCGGTGATTCCGGTAATTGACCCAGGTGTTTGGCACCGGCAGCGTCAGGGGCATAAAGGCGGCACACTGCACCCCTGCTCCCTTTAACTCATTCAAGTATTGTTTTCCCAGCTTCCGGCTTCCCAACCCATCATATAGAAAACGGACTTTTACCCCCTGCCGGGCTTTTGCTATCAGTCTTTTTTTTAATTCATTGCCGATTTCGTCATTCTTGACAATAAAATACTCCAAATGTATGTGGTGACGAGCCCGTTCGATGGCAGCAAAAACAGCCTCAAATTTTTCTGTCCCGTTTTTCAAGACCCGGCAGCGGTTGTTTAAAGTGACATATGTAGGACTGATTGCGGAAATAATCCTGGACAGGCGCTTTTTATCAGTCAGAGAAATGCAATCGTCCCGCAATAGTTCTGTTGCCCCCCTTGCTGTTTCCAGTTTCTGTTTGACTTGAGGAATATCTGCATGGTTCATCTTCCAAAAAAACTTGTAGCGGGATGAGCTACGCCCAAAAAAAAGATAAAAAAGAAGACCGATTACCGGTAGAAAGGCCAAAACTACAAGCCAGTATAGGGTCCTGTGGGGCGACCGGTTCTCGAAAAAAATGATTAGGCCTACCAAGTACACAGCCAGAGTAATTACCACGGGAACCATTCCAGAAATCCATTCCGGCATCGAAAATCTCCTTTTTGTTTTCATATTATTATTATTTTACATCGTCATAAAAAATCCTTCCACCCAGCGATATCCGTTGCATTATCGGATTAGCTCTGCCTTTTATGTACCGAATGGGTTTCAACCGCTTATTTCTCTACAAAAATCAACAGGATACTGTTTCATGAATAAAAAAAGGCCCGAAAAAGGCCGATTAAAATTAAGAAACTGAAAACTGGACCACTGCTATTTGTCATCCCAGCTGAGATACTTTTTGCTGGAAACGGTTTTGAATTTTTGCTGACACTTTTCCAACTGCTGACCCATTAAGGGTCTGACCGTCTATACTCAGAATCGGTGTTATTTCGTCCACGGTACTGGTAATAAACAATTCAGAAGCTCGGTACAAGTCATCATTGCTCACGAATTTCTCCTCCCAGGGGATTCCCACTTGGGATGCCAGTTCAAGAACCACGTTACGAGTGATTCCAGAAAGGATGCGGTTGCATTCCGGCGCCGTTACCAGCACTCCGTCCAGGACAGCAAACACATTACTGCTGGCCCCTTCAGTTATTTTTTCCGAAAAGACAAAGATAGCTTCGTAATAACCCTGACTGCGGGCTTTCTGCTTGGCCAGTACATTGGGCAACAGATTTAAAGACTTTATATCGCAGTTGCTCCAGCGATCATCGGGGACTGTAATAGCACTTACACCTTTTTTCTTCTTTTTTTGTTCCTCTTCATCAACTTTGCTGATTTTCATCATAATAGTGGGCTCCGACTGTACTGGGAATTCATGCGTGCGGGGAGCGGCACCACGGGTTACCTGGAGATACAATTTACCTTCTTTTATCCCGCTCTTTTTCAGCAGTTCATGACAAATTGAATCAATTTGCTCCAATGAATTAGGAAGATCCAGGTAGGTTTTCCGTGCACTTCTTGCCAGGCGGGATAAATGCTGACCTAACTCAAAAAAGCTTCCGTGATAAAAACGGATCACTTCATAAATCCCATCACCAAACAAAAAACCTCGATCCTCGATGGAAACCCTGGCTTCAGCACCGTTGTAATAATCACCATTTAAAAATGTATCAACCATGAAACATAACCCCTATACAAAAGAATCATCCTACTATTTATTATATCATTATAACAAAAGATGCCTCGCTTGTAGTCAACAATTTTATAAAAATATACTGAGAATTCATTGACCTTCCCAGTAAAAAGAATTAAAATCAGAGAGATATTATCCATTTATTGTCTTGCATTTACTATCTTACGCTTTAGGAGCCAGTTACGTGAAAACATATCTTGAACCGGCAAAAAACGGGGTTAAAAAAACCTTCTCCCTTTCCATATTACTGGCCAAGATCATTATACCTGTTACTTTGGTAGTAACCATCCTGGAAAAAACTGGCTTGCTGCACCGGTTGGCCCATTTTTTCCACCCGGCCCTGGGGGCCTTTGGCCTGCCTGGGGAAGCAGCTTTACCGCTTCTGCTGGGTTTTTTTATTAATATTTACGCCGCCATGGGCGCTATCGCTGTTTTGCCCCTGTCTGGACAGGAAGTAACAGTGATTGCTTTGATCATCTTAACCAGTCATTCCCTGCTTATGGAAGCTCCTGTGCTGAGTTTTACCGGTCTGGGCCCCCTAAAGTCAATCCCCTTGCGGATCGGTCTGGGTTTGCTGTTTGGCTTTCTTTTAAATGTAACCTATAACATCTTTGGGGGGTGAGCCCTGTGTTTTCATGGTCCTTACTGCTGGAAGGCTTGCTGAACAGCTTTTCCACCCTGTTATTTTTACTTTTGATTTTACTGCCCATCATGATTTTTATCGAATACATTCGGCATTATCAGCTGGTTGAAAAGGTTTCCTCTTCTTTCCGCTGGTTGACACAATTATTAACCCTTTCCCCTCACGCCTCCTTGCCGCTAGTGATTGGGCTTTTCATCGGACTGTTTTACGGGGCTGCAGTGATTATCGAGTATGCCAGGGAAGGGCTGTTAAGTAAACGTGATCTTTTTCTGATCGGGATATTCCTGGCTGTCAACCATAGTATTATCGAAGACAATCTCCTTCTGGCAGCCCTGGGGGCAAACTTGGCTGTTTTATTTATTGTCCGATTTATTATGGCTTTTTTGATCACACGCGTTGCTGCTTATATTATCGATTATAAAAATGTAAAGCAGGGACCATAATTACTAAAAAAAGTATCTAAATGCGAAAAGAATCCATGCTTCTGGTGTAAAAGTGGATTTTTCAAGCAAGCTTACGAACAATTCTGTTGTTCAAAATAAAATATCTCACTAGAAACAACAGACAAATGTTAACACATCCTGGCCCGGGCAAGGTTTCCCTTTCAGGGCCGATTTTTCCAAAAAGGCAGCGTTGAGCCTCCATGAGGCATCACATAAGCCGGAGGTAATGTTCCATGCTTATTTTTGATAAACTCTATTCCTTCCTGCAGTGAGCGGATAGGGATCATTCCCATGGCTTCCACCTGTTCATCAGGCAGGCCGCTTAATACCAACAGATCATGTTGTTCTGCAATCACTGCAGCGTGATAGCCCATATAGCCACCAATGGTATAGTCTTCCCGAAGTGCGGATTCTCGGGAGAGATTATTAGAATACTGGGAAAATATCGCTTTAAAATCATCATTACCCATCCCTTCACGGCTTTCACTGACCAGGAGCATCGTCCCACCTTCCTGGAGGGCGAAATGTGCATTGTAGATGGTTTTATACGTCTGGTAAAAATTGATATCTTTGGGATAACCTCCGCAAGAAACGAATACAACATCCGCCTTTTGGTCGATATCCACCCCATAATGGTCGTCGACAAAACGGCATCCTTCCTCAAAGGCCGTCAAGTAGTTTCCAGCAACAACTCTTGCCAGCTGATGGGTCTCTTCATTGACAACAGCATTGACCAAAAAATCGGGGCCAACCATGCTGGCTCCCTGAACCATGTCCTCGCTACAAGGATTCCCTTTTCCTTTTCCTGCACATACCTGGGAATTAATTCCCTGACCTTCACCGGGTAAAAAAGCGAGAGAATGGTTTTTCATAATCGTCTCCCGGCTTGCTACACCCGGCAACAGAGCTTTCTTGCCCCCACCCCAGCCGGCCAGAAAATGATAAACAATTCCCCCGGTTAATATAACCCGGTCGGCATCCACAACTCTCCGGTTCAAGCGGACCGGTGTCCCCAAGGATGTTGTCCCCAGGTAAACCATTTCATCCTTTTCTTGAACCTTGTGATCAATTACTTTCACCCGTTGATAAACTTCTTCACCGACCAACAGCTTGTGTTCTTCCGGGCTTTGTTCTCTGTGATCCCCTGTAGCGGACAGGATACAAATATTCTGATCAGGTATGCCGCCTTTGTTCAATTCTTCCAGTATGGGGGGCAGCATGATCTGGTGCCTGACCCAGAGGCGGGTCATGTCTCCGACAACGATACAAGCCGTCTCGCTATCCTGGACTATTTCCGCTAGTGGAGCTGAGTCAATGGGCGAGGCCAAGGCTTCTGCAACCAGGCTGGTTTCTTTTCCCGGCGCAGGAAGCGGCCTGGCTTCAAGCACCTCGATTACACCACTATCCGGGTAGTCCAGGGTAACCAATTCATTACCGATTGGCAGCTGAATAAGCATAAGGCAAACCCTCCTAACTATTCAAGGTCAAAAATTTTCCCCGGGTTAATTATATTATTGGGATCAAGAGCACGCTTGATACTTTTCATGGCTTCAATCTCGACCTGGCTCAATACCAGGGGCAGATATTGTTTTCGCTTATGCCCGATCCCATGCTCGCCGCTAATGGTCCCGCCAAGCTTACGAACATTGATATAAAGGTCTTCCAGCACTTGAGGAAGTAACTCTTTCCAGTGTTCCATAGTGTCTTCCGGGCGTTTCACTATGGTAGCATGCAGATTGCCGTCCCCGGCGTGGCCATAACAGGGGATTATCACCCCGTGCTTTTCCGACAGGCGTTCCAGTTCAGGAATTAACTCCGGGATGCGATTGACTGGCACCACAATATCTTCCAGGCTCTGGACTGGACTGATCGCCTTGAAGGCTTCGGCCACATGGCGCCGCACCCTCCAGATTTTTTCCTGGTCTGCAGGACCTTCAGCAACATAAGCGTCAATGGCTCCGTAGTCCAGGCACAGGTCACCGATATCCAGGCACTCATTCCGAACTGTTTCGGGATCGTTTCCGTCAACTTCAATAATTAAAAAAGCGCCGGCATTTTTGTATTTCTCTTTGGCTTCACCCAGGAACTGGCAGGAGGTTTCCAGTGAAAGACGGTCCATAAATTCGATCCCTGTGGGCGTTGTCCGCATTTCAGTCATAATCATAGTCACCACATTGATTGCCGACTGGACATCTTCAAAAAGGGCCATCATATCGATTTTGGCCTTAGGGAGGGGAAGCAGTTTGACGTAAATCTTTGTAAATATGCCCAGCGTCCCCTCGGAGCCGACCATCAGTTGGACCATATTGTAACCGGTAACATCCTTGACCCGTTTACCGCCAAAGGTGGCCACTTCACCTGAGGGCAGCACGACTTCCAAACCCAGAATATATCTGCCGGTAACACCATACTTGATCGCCCGTCCTCCTCCTGCGTTTTCCGCTACATTACCACCGATATAGCACATTTCCAGGCTCATGGGATACCCTGCGAAAAAAAACCCATCTTTTTGCACTTCATTATTAAATTCATTGGTAATTACTCCGGGCTCCAGGATTGCGATTAAGTTTTCCCTGTCTATTTCGATAATTTTATTCATTCGTTCCGTAGAAAGCAGTATTCCGCCCATAGCAGCCACTGCCCCACCTGACAGGCCGCTCCCGGCTCCCCTTGGAGTCACCGGAATCATTTCCCGGTTGGCAAGCTTTACCACCCGGGAAACTTCTTCCGTATTCCCTGGACAAACAACTACATCGGGCATCCTGGCATATTCTTTTTCAGCTACCTCGTCATGAGCATAATTTTCCATTTTCTCCTCATCACCGTAAAGAACATATCCTTCTCCAACAATTGACGTAAGTTCCTCCACCAAAGCTGGAGTAACAGCCTGATATTTCATTCAATTACCCCCTATCACTATAAGGTTTCTGCATTTTTTGAGCATTGTTCCTTCTTACTTTGCCCTTAAAAGACAGAGAGCAAGCAAAAAATACAATCTGTCTGATGGCCGGATCAATTGACCGTTTTTTCTATATAGTCTTTTGAAAATCCTTCCTGCAGAAAATTTTTTTGTTTCGATAAAAAATAATAGTTGCACCAACAGAGTCGAAAATATACAATATTTAAGGTATCATCATTATTCCTGGCAAATCGCCAAAATGGCTCAAAATAATAGAATAGATCACGAGGAGGGGAAATAAGATGCCATTTCGTATTGTAGAAAGAATTTACTCCCATGTGGAGGAACGACCGAGCATCATGCTGGCCAACATTCATGTTTCAACCAATATACAGGAAAACTTAAGAAAAATAGAACAGGTCGTGGAAATGGCCCATGAACAGGAAGTAAATATCCTTATATTTCCTGAGTTTTGTGTGACGGGGTATATCTGGGAAGCAGAAAATGACAAAGAAATCATCGACCATTTAATGGAAGGTGAGAGCGGGCGCCTAACATCCTGGATGAATAACCTGCGTGACAGTATGAATGGAGATGGCAGGGGCCTGGAATATATCTTTTTAAACAACGCCCGACTTGTAGGGGCGGACTTATATAATTCCACTTTCGTTCTCAACCCCAACTTCGATTACAACCAGGAGTCTATAATTTACGATAAAATTTTCCTGCCCTACAACGAACTCAGGTACTTTAAAAGAGGTTCGGACAAGCGAATGGCGATCGATACCAAATGGGGACGTTTTGGCTTTCTGACCTGTTACGACCTGGCTTTTGTCGAGTTGGCCCGTGAATATGCTTTTACTGATGATGTAGACGCCATTGTAACCTTATCCGCATGGCGCTCGGAAGCCATCCGGGAATATCCCCACATGAATATCCGCACAGACCATTATTACGGCTTTTTGTGGAACCTGATGAATGCTTCCAAGGCAGCGTACTGCCAGGTCTGGAGCATCGGTGTAAATGCGGTGGGGACTCATGATATCAGCGGTAGTATGTTCTGGGGGGGAAGCGGAGTCTGGGCTCCTTCGGGATTGCAGATCCTGCAGGCTTCCAACATGAAGGAAGAATTAATCGTCATCAGGAACCTGGATATCACCGAGCAAAAGTTCAGGGAAAAAGATGAATTCGACTATCGGATTGATTTCCAGAGTGTGTACAGAAAAATGGAAGAAACCGGTCGTTACACCCGGTATCTTCCTTAATAACAAAAATAACATAAGCGGTTATTATTTCCTGGGCCTGTCAATGATAATCTTCGTCCCGGGTATCTCCATCCTGGATGTCTTGAGAAATAATATCACTGTAATCGTACGTGAATTCAACCAGTTTCATGGCCATAAAGATATCTACTCCGCAGCGTAGAGCCAGGGCGATGGCATCACTTGGCCTGGAATCGACAATAACTGCTTCATCGCTCTGCTGAAAATACAATTCAGCATAAAAGGTGCTGTCAAGGATATCCGTAATAACAATCTTTTCCAAATATCCGCCCAAACTTTCACAGAAAGACTTGAGTAAGTCATGGGTTAGTGGTCGGGGAGGTGTTTTCCCCTGCAGGACCATGGCAATAGCCTGCGCTTCAAAAGGACCAATTGATATGGGCAGCACCTTTCTTTCTTCTTGATCGGTTAACAAAACCAGGAAACCTCCTCCCTGGTCAACGGTGACGGTCTTCACTTGCATTTCAATCAGCTTGGCCACCCCCTTTCCTTCATATTTCTATGATAACATAACTTTCAGAATACTTAAAGCCTCAACCCGACAAATATTAAAGCAACTCCGCCATAAATCAAGAACAGTTTGTTATATGGTAGTCCTTGGGCGAGACCGGCCAGGCCAAGCGACATCGCTCCCAGGAAAATCAATGGCCCGATAGAGGCAAGCAGGGCATTCACTTTTAAAGCATATTCCAGGTTATTTCCCTTGTAGATTAACAATGCGGCAATGATTTCCAGGGCGCCGGAAAACAAGCGTAACCCCACAATGGAAAGCAGCAGTGCAGACATGCAAACACTCCTTTTTTTCTCCCCGGCTTCTTACTTGGAAAATGTAATCATGATACCTGCAGTAATAATGAGAAATCCCCCTAGAGCCTCACCGGGGGCAATCACTTCTTGAAAAACCAATCCCCCTAAGATTGTCGCAGCCAGGGGATCCAGGTAAAGCAGGACCCCGGCATGTTGAATTTTGACCTTTTTCAGCCCCTCATAATAATTAATATAAGCAAGGGCTGTATGAAAAATACCCACTACCAGGACCACGAACAACCCCTTTACGTCCAGGGTTAGCTGGAAAGCAATAAAAGGGAATATGATACAGGCAGCAATTGCCATCTGGTAGAAAGTAAGCTGCAGGCTTTCCAGCTCTTTTAAGGCCCGGGCGATGGTAATCAGTGCAGTAAAACAAACTGCCCCGATAAAAGCAAGGATAATTCCATAATAGTCTCCTACCAGTTGAAGCTGCACTTCGGAGACAATGATCAAAACAAAACCCGTCAAAGCAATCCCCAAGGCGATCAAGCTTTTTTGTTCCGGTTTTTCTTTTAAAACCAGGGGGGAAAAAAGGACTAAAAAAGCCGGCCCCAGGTAATAAATAAACAATGTCTGGGAGAGTGTGGTCAAGTTAATAGCCGAAAAAAAGCAGATCATGCCCATAGCTTTGCAAATTCCGCTCAGTCCGAGCAAAACAAGGACTTTCCCTTTTTTCTGTTTTTTCCCCGGTGGAAGCTTTACGTTTTTACCGTTATAATAAAAGATGAGAGCTAACACAAGCGAGGCGGCAAAACTACGATAAAAAGAAAATAGCAGTGGCGATAGATCGCTCCAACGGGCAAATACACCAACTGTGCCCCAGATTATTGATGAGACCATCAACTTAATATAACCGTCAAGCATACCTGGTTCCCCGCCTGTTTTAGTTTGCCCTCTTAATAAATTATTGCTTTTTATATTAAATTATCACCGGTGTTTTAACCTGGGTGAACATTATGAAAGTCAAGGAGTGAGCTCATTCTCCAGCCACCATAGTTAAAGGCAAACCGGCAAGCAGAAACTAATTGTAAATGCTCAGAGTTATTTTCAAGCACTGCATTGTGAGGGTTCTGGCGCTTCCTGAGCAAAGCGTAGGACCAAGTGGGAAAGCCCCAAAGCCGTGTCATGCTTCGCGTAGTGTGGCTCAATGGCTGAGCACTTACAAAATAATTTAACTCTCCCCAGGGATAGAAACCCTCCTTTCCGCAAAGAATAACAGGGAAAGGAGGGATATGTTTTGGCAAAAAAATATAACAAGGGTAGAACTCAAAAACCTAATTACAGTAAAAGAGGGATGACCAACCCCCAGGTAGAAATCAGCCGGGAGCTTAACCCGGAAGAAAAAGACCGATCTTTGCAGGATAAGAGCATCTGCATGAACAAATCAAACAATAAAAACCAGTGCTAACATAAAGAGGGCTTAGCCCCACAGGGAAAGCCCTCTTCTTAATGGTGTCACCTGTTTGTTTTTCTGACTGTTCTGCTGCTTTTTAGCCCAGCAGTGCCTGGAGCTTCATCGCCAGGGACATATCGCCTTTTACTTTAATTTTACCGGTCATGAAAGCCGTTGTTGGATTGAGACTTCCATCCAGAAGCTGGTTAAAGTCCGCCACTTCCATAGTAACCGTAATACTGGGGTTGTCATGCTGCCCATCTCCAAATTCAGCTTCCCCGTCTTTTACATCAATATAGAAGTTTCCTCCCCCGTCACCTGTAAGTTCAAACTGATAAACAGCCGTAACACCTTTCATTTTATCAGAATTGTATTTGTCCTTAATCGCTTCCATAATTTCTAAGTAAGACATATAAACCCTCCTTGAATTGGTGAGTGTATACCTAAGAAACACATGACAGCATTATTGAAGCTGCTACCATCACCCCTTTCACGAAAAATATCCTTTACATTGTAAAAAGTTCACCTGGTCAAATACAATTATAAAATACACGCACCATATTGTCAAAACTTTTTTCAATATTAAAAAAGAAAAACCGGTCTATTAATAACAAAAATCCAAGTCCGGCGGAATTGAAATTTAAAAATAGGATATGTTAAAAAAAAGCTCAGCAAGAGAGGAGATGCGGTATGTCTGACGAGAGGCGGCCGGATCAGGCCAGAACAGTCAGCTATGCAGCCATCCGCTATGGTACATGGCTGTTAGGGTTGATAATAATTCTTTATTTTATTAGCCGTCACCTCTTTCCTTTTATCCGTTCCTTGTTTTAAATCAGTCTATAAGTAGCAATAACACTCAGGGGTGGAAAACGAGGACTCCACAACTGCAGTTTTGTGATCTTGCAATCCAGGTTCAGGGGCATAATTTCAAGCAAATAGCAGGCCTCATAAAACTCCTCCACAGTCCATTCCCTGCGGGCAAAAATCGTGTTTACCAGGCTGATATGAAAATCCCAATCCTCCATCGGGTTGGCTTCGATATTATTACTCTTCATGCGCAGATAAATCTCCCTGGTTATAGACTCCAGTTCAGGAGTGCTCTCCACGGACAGATTCAGGGATTTAAAGGGGGGAGCGAAACAGCTGGAACCCTTGACTTTTATTGAAAAAGCTTTTTTCTTTGCCAGTATAATGTTCAAAAGAGCCACTGCTTTATCCAGGTCTGCTTGATTATCTGGATAGAGGATACCCAGGGTAAGATGTACAGGTGGATAAGGTTTCTCATATATGCCGTATCGCTCTGCGATTTCCTGCTGCAATCTACTGGCCCATCCTAATACTTCGCCCCGCGGCAAAGCTACCAGGTAATATGAGTTTTCTTTGATCTTTAGCATGCAGGGTCCCCCTGTAAAAATGAAGCAAAGCAAACGTTAAGAGAAGTTTGTTCAAAGCGTGGTCGTATTATAACAAACCTCAGAAAATACGGGGCAGTCGTTTATTTTAGAACGTTGTTGGTCCCAGTATCCAGAACATAATAATAGAAAACCGGTAAATAGTAACAGGCTCAACCAAAGATGGATCTGCCGAAATCAAAAAAATTAGAATAACAGCAAGTGTAGCACTGTCCTGATACCAATCCCTACTGAAGCGCCCATCAGCGCTGGCTTAATCTGCCTCCCCACTTTAAGCCCGATGGCAGCATAGAGGGAAATGGCAACGGGATCAATGGCGTGGATCCCCAGTCCAGCGATGCGGTTTAACTGCAGCGCCGTTAAGCTTCCTTCGCGCATCAGGTCCATGGTAATTCCCATCATGGCCGTGCCACCTGCAAGGAATTTTGTCACAATGGGAAGAACTGCAATTCCAGGGATATTCACCTGGGTCAGTAACGGAGTTAACAATGTCTCCAGCAACTCGATTGCGCTGGTCACCCGTAAAATATTGACCACGAATAAGGAAAAAATCAAGATAGGTGCCGCTTTGACCCCAATCCAGAAACCTTCTTCAGCCCCGCCTAAAAGGCTTTTAAACACGTTGAGCCGGCCTCCGGAAGCTTGTCCAGGTCCCTGGCCTCCGGCCGCACTTTCATTTTCACCTTCCTGCCCCGTTAAAGAGTGATCCTGGTCATTTGCCTCTGCCTTACCCCGGGTATAATACTTTTTAGAAATCTTATGGGCGATCAACCCCGAGAGCAGACCCCCAGCAATGGAGGTTGCAAACACTACAGGCAGGTTTAACCCTTCTACAGCCAGGGGAAACGTTGCATTGGCCTGTGAAATGGTAAAAACAGCAGCCAAGGTTGCAGCAATATTGGGACCTGTAATGTATTTATCCCTGTCCATCAACTTAACTGTGGCCACAGGGGCGGCAAAACTGATTAACAAGCACTGCAAAATAGCAAAGACGCCCAGACCGGGAAGTCCAAAGACCCGCAGCACAGGGGCAATGAATCCAGCAATCCGGTTCAATATTCCTGCATCTTCCAGCAACTTCATTATCCCCATCATGACAACCATAATGGGGACAATGACATATAAAGCCAGCTCTATTCCCGACTCGCCGGACTCAAGGATCAAGTTAATCACTTGCTGCAAAAAATCACCTCATTTGCTGAAAGATTAAATCAATATGGTTGTAAGTGCTCAGCCCTTTTAATATTACGCTACACTCCCCAAAGACAACCGGAGCCGATACCGGGAACCTTAAAAATCCATTTTCAAACCGGGGATATAGACAAAAACAGATCGGAACTTGTCCATTATTTCGGCACCTGGTATTCACAGGGCACATTGGTCTGACATTTACCACAGGCACTGTAGGGGTAACCGTAGGGTTCTCTTTCTTCTTTTAATGGATCCTGGATAAACAAATGCTGAAAACATACTTGCTTATCCTTTCCTTCGCTGGTAATAGCACCGGATGGGCAGCGATCAATGCACATCCCGCAGGAACCTTCCATCAGTTCCGGACAGTATTCAAAAGGAGTGCTGTAGTCTTTTGGTGTGGGTTCCACCTTTAACGTGGTAATCACACTGCCGAACCGGCCCGCCATGCCCCTAACTGTAATCATGCCCCGGTTCAGACTAAACGTTCCCAAGCCCGCTACATAAGCAGCGTGTCTCTCCGACCAGTTGCTGGCAAGTTCATTGAAGTCGATGACCTTGCGCTCATCCAGCATGGGTGCGACCGCTTTTTCCCCAAAAGATTCTATTTCTTTAATGATCAATTTTCTGATTTTGTCGTTAAAGGTCTCTCCCTGAAAACGGGAATGCAGCCATTCCATGGAGGCCTTGCCTTGGGTATGGTTGGAAGTTCGCACTTCTCTGGTAAACGGGAGAAAATAAGAGATGACCGAAACGGCCCCCGGCAGCCACTCTTCCGGCAGCATGAACTGCTCCCCGGCAATTTTTTCCTCTTTCATCTTCAAAAAAAGGGAATCGGCAGCAAACGCGGCACCAACTAAAGGTGGATCATAAAAAAGCCATTGTCCTGTAAATGAGTTGTCCGGATCAGTTTGCACCTGTTTAGTTATCTTCTCCTGGAGTTGCTGTAAAAACATGTTTACATCCAGCTCCTTTCATTTATAAACCGTAGCAACATACTCTCGAACTGCCAAATAGACCCTCTAAACGCCTGACATGCCCAGCAAAGACCAAAGTGGAGTTAGCTCACAATACCTTTCAATGTTTTTTTGCGCCAGGTCCAGGGCCACTTCGTTGTTTGGTTTAATCCGGTGGGAAACCGTATGGAGCTGTTCAATGGTATGGTATGTGTCAAAATGGACCAGGAGCACGGGCACTTTTTTCTCTTCCGCCTGGGAAAGGACTTTAACATTGGGATATAGACCGCCAGTTAAAACCAAGACTGAAGTACTGGTCTCCAGGGCCGTCAAAGCCATATCACTGCGATCCCCGCCTACAATTACAGCTTTATTGGGTGAACGCCGCAGGTATTTTAAAGCACCTTCGATGGTCATGGTCCCTACCACAATATCATCTACCCGTCGGTCCAGGTATTCCTCGCCGACCAAAAGCTCTCCGCCTAAGACGTCCAGGTATTCTTTAACGGTAGGTGAAGTTAGCTCCGGGGATGCCGGGATAACACCAATAACAGGATGGTCCTGTCTTTCCATAATGGGTTTGTGAATTCCCCGGGCTTTTTCCAGGATCGGTGTAGGCACATTGTTAAAAATAGTGCCCAACACTTCCACTCCCTGGCTTTTCAAGTAGCGATTGAAAAGTATGGCCCGGTCCAGGGCATAATCATTGTTAACGTTGGCAATAAATAAAGCTGAAGCATTAAGCTCCCTGGCCAGGGAAACATCGTCCATTTCCTGGCTGGAAAGAATGTACGGGTTCTTGGCCCCACCAACCAGCAAAAGATCCAGATCCTGGCATCTCATTTCTTCCATGGCCTTCAGGAAAGATTCCCTGTATTGTTCCCGGCTCCGGGTGCTGGATAAATAAAGTGGCCCGACATTAAGTGGGGAAACACTGTCCAGACTGCAGGTAAGTCCCAAGACTTCTTTCAACAAGATGGCATCCTCATCCTCGTTTTGAGTAGGCCAGTGGGAAGAGCCGATAGGCTTTAAGTACCCCAGTTTGATTCCTTTCTTTTTCAAGAAGAGGGCCAAGCCTACGCCGACCGTTGTTTTCCCGCTTGCTTCCGTTCCCATTATATACAAAATTTTCACCATTAACACCTCTTCCTTAGCTATTAATTATCTTACCATGTCTGCTGCACATTAGTCCCAGCTGATGGTTATCTTCACATCTACGGCCGAAGCACCCTGCTCGTATATAAACACCGGGTTCAGATCGACCTCTGTAATTTCCGGAAAATCCAGGGTCAGGCAAGCCAGCCTGGCAATAATATCCACTGCCGAATCGATATCCGATGGATTTTCTCCCCGAAACCCTCGCAAAAGAGTGTA
The DNA here is from genome assembly GCA_964581355.1 of uncultured Desulfovibrionaceae bacterium. Lineage (GTDB taxonomy): Bacteria > Bacillota > Dethiobacteria > DTU022 > UBA8154 > CAZOOA01. The sequence goes on from CAZOOA010000050.1 coordinate 20,524, forward strand.
TGCTTTCGTCTCAGTTATCATCTCTTTGATTTCCGGGACCGTCAAATCCCGGGCCAGCCGGAAGGAGACATCTTCAATTAAATTGACGTAGACACCGCCCATACCAAACGCCAGCACAGGACCGAACTGGACATCGTCCATCATACCAACGATAACCTCCTTACCCTTGGGCATCATTTTTTGAATTTCCACACCATAAAGGGCTGTATCGGGGAAATGTTTCTGCACCCGGTCCAGGATCTCCATGAAACCCTGTTCCACCTCATCGGCATCCTGCAGCCCCAGTTTGACCCCACCAACGTCGGTTTTATGCATAATTTTAGGAGAAGCCACTTTCAAAACCACGGGGTAACCCAATTCTTCAGCAATAGCCCTGGCCTGGGCAGCGTCTTTGGCCAGCTTAACTGGAGCTGCTGGTATGCCATATGCTTCGGCGATAGCCGCTGTTTCATTTCCCAGCAAAACCATGCGCTGGTCCCGGAGCACATCATATAAAATGGCCTTGACCCTGTTTTGATCAATATCCTTAAACCGGATGGGTTCTTTCTGTTTATGCTGCTTTAAAAACTGGCTGTATGAAACCATGCCTCGCAAGGCCGTTACCGTGCGCTCAGGGAAGGTATAGCAGGGAATGCCGGACTCTGCCAACATCCTGGCCCCTTCTTCCAGAAACGGACCCCCCATATAAGCAGCGAAAATTGGTTTATCAGCAAATTTTTCCTGTGCCGCCACAATAACTTCAGCCGTCCGTTCCGGCTCTGTAGTTGCTGCCGGGCAGAGGAGCACCAGGGCGCTGTCAACACCTTCATCATCCAGAACCAAGCTCAAGGCGGTCTCAAAGCGTTCCGCCCGGGCATCTCCAAGGACATCTACAGGGTTGTAAACCCCTGCTTCAAGAGGTAGCTTATGGCGTAGAATTTGTGTGGTTTCTTTTTGGAAGCCGGCCATTGTCAAGCCTTGGGCTTCCACCCAATCGGTAGTAATAATTCCCGGCCCACCAGCATTGGTGATAATAGCCACCTTGTCTCCACCTGGAAGCGGATGTTTGGAGAAGGATTCTGCAAGGTCAAATAGCTCCTCCATTGTACGAGCTCTCAGGACACCGCTTTGCTTGAATGCCACCTCGTAGGCCAGGTCGCTCCCGGCCAAGGCTCCGGTATGGGATGAAGCAGCACGGGCTCCCGCCTGACTGGCCCCGGACTTTAAAATGACAATGGGTTTTTTCAGGCTGGCCTGTTGGACTGTTTCCAGAAAGTAAGGCCCGTCAACCACGTCTTCTATGTAACAAAGGATTACCCTGGTATCAGGATCATCAGCCGCTGCTGCAATAAAATCTGCCTCGTTTAAATCACTTTTGTTCCCCAAACTGATAAACTTGGAAAAGCCCAGGTTCATTTCCATACTCCAATCCAGGATAGAAACCAACAGCGCGCCGCTCTGGGAAATAAAAGCGATGGGGCCCCGTGCTGGTGTCCCTTTGGCAAAGGAAGCATTAAGCGGGGTATGAGTATCTACCAAACCGACACAATTGGGGCCTAAAACCCGCATGCCGGCTTTACGACAAATTGCCAAAAGCTCCTTTTCCCGCTCCAGCCCTTCCTTGCCGACCTCTTTAAAACCTGCAGAAATGATAACCAGGTATTTGGCTCCGCACTGCGCCGCTTCTTCCGCTACAGAATTCACGGCGGTCGCTGGAACCAGGATCACCACCAGCTCTACAGAGTCGTTAATTTCTGACAAGCTATTATAGCATTTATAGCCCAGCACTTCCTCCCGTCCTGGGTTTACTGGATATATTTTACCCCTGTACCCGCTCTCTACGATATTTTTCATAATCGCATGGCCAATTTTGCCTTCCTTATCCGTAGCTCCAATTAATGCAACTGAACCTGGTCTAAATAAACCGTCAAGCATAGAATGATCTTCCCTTCCTGGTTTTGCCTGGACTGATGCTGTTCAGGCAAATAATGTAGGCGTTCTTGCTGGCACTACCGGGCCCGCCTTCCCTACTCCGGGAGATACTG
>CAZOOA010000051.1:0-22147 GCA_964581355.1 uncultured Desulfovibrionaceae bacterium
GGCAAGCTCTACCCGGTAAACCCCAGTTATGATGAAATCGCCGGCCTTGCCTGTTACCCTGACATAAAAAGTGTGCCTGACGAAATCGATTTGGCCATTGTGGGCGTAGCGGCCAGCCAGACTCTTCCTGTGTTGGAACAATGCGCCGAAAAAGGGGTAAAAGGTGCAGTCGTTTTCACCTCGGGTTTTGCTGAGGCAGGAGACCAGGGGACTGACCTGCAGCAGGAAATCTATCAGCTTGCCCGGGATAATGGAATGCGAATTGTAGGCCCTAATTGTGTAGGAATCATCAACCGGAATAATAAACTCTGGGCTTCTTTTGCCCCTCCCCTATTATTCAGCAAATCATATTTTACTAACAACTTCCACTTTATCTCCCAGAGCGGTTTTTTCGGAATTCTCACTTACCAGATGGCAGCCCGTGAAGGACTTTTCTTCGACCAGTTTTACAGTGTAGGCAACGAAGCCGATTTGGGGCTTCCCCATTTTTTGGAGAATATGGCGGAAGACACTACTTCGGGTACGGACATTATCGCCTGTTATATTGAAGGGATTAAAGATAAGGATGGGGAAACCTTTAAAAGAGCAGCAGAAAAGGCCTTGGCCACAAATAAAATGATTTCGGTTATCAAGGTAGGACAAACGGATGCCGGAACCCGGGCAGCTTCATCCCATACCGCTGCTCTGACAGGGGCAGATGACGTTTATGATGCCTTTTTCAGACAAAAAGGGATTATACGAGTGCCCGGAGTGGAACAACTTATTCCGGTTTTAAAAATTTTAGGTGCAGGAAGAACACCTGCCGGCAACCGCACCGCAGTCATATCCGACTCAGGGGGAGGAGCTGTGATGCTGGCCGATAAATGCCAGCTCTATGGATTGGAAATGGTTCGTTTCCAAGAGGAAACGGAACAGCAACTTCAGGAGATCCTGCCCTTTTTTGCTGCAACCGGCAACCCGGTAGACTTAACCGCTCAAGTAATGACAGAACCGGATCTGTTGTATAAAAGCATCTCCATTGTAGAAAATGATCCCAATGTAGACAACCTGGTGCTGAATTTCGGGATTGGCTCCAACAATGCTCATGCCATTACCAACAGCCTGAAAGAACTGTACCTGAACACTAACAAAACCATGATTTCCGTCTGCTGGCCCTGGTCTGATGACGAATCATCCATGACATACATAAACCAGATCCGGGATTTTGGGCTTCCCGTATTTCATGAACTGGACGATTGCATCTGGGCCCTGGGAGCCTTGATCCGGCGAATGGAAACAGCAAGAAACTACGAACATCCTCTCCAGGTAGAACCCGGCACAGAACGGACCCGGGCTTCATTAAAAGTGCAGGCTTATTTCAGGAACGCCTGGCAGCAACCTGCCGACAAGGACGAATCTTGCGGCGAATGTTCTGAAAAAGCCATGAGTGAATACAGCATGAAACAGATCCTCTCTGACTATGGGATCCCGGTAACAGGAGAAAAACTGGTTCAATCAGAGCAAGAAGCCATCCAGGCAGCAAAAGACCTTGGCGGCCCCTTAGCGCTGAAAGCGGTTTCCCCGGATCTGGCACATAAAACGGAAGCCGGTGGGGTTAAACTGAACCTGAGCAGCATGAATGAGGTAAGCTTGGCTTACAGGGAAATAGAAGAAAACCTTTCTTCTCTGGCAAACCGTCCGAAACTGGAAGGAATCCTGGTACAGCAGATGCTGCCACCCGCTACAGAAGTATTTATCGGGATGAAGCGTGACCCTGTCTTTGGCCCTGTTGTTCTTTGTGGATTGGGCGGCATCTTAGTTGAAGTGTTAGAAGATGTAGCTATGCGGGTAGCACCGTTGTCTCCCCAGGATGCTAAAGAAATGCTTCAGGAACTAAAAGGATATAAGATTCTGCAGGGAGTCCGCGGGAGTGGTCCTGCCGATGTGGAAGCTATTACTGATATATTATTAAAAGTCTCCAGGCTGGCTGTGGAAATGGAAAACCTGGTTGAACTGGATATCAACCCTCTGATGGTTTACCCCCAGGGGCAGGGGGCTAAAGCAGCTGACGCCTGGGGTGTATGGACACATGAAGTTAAGTAAAAACCTGGGGGGAAAAACAAAACATTGAAACAGGGTCTATAAATGAATCATGAAAAAACCAGGAAAGTAAAAGATAATCTATCCTGGCTGCATTTGTCTTTACTCGTGATGCCATCTTCCTGGAACAACGGAGACTAAAATAAGGCCTGGAGATGAGGTTACTTTATACTTCCTGTCCCCCGCCACATCAGCACCAGTTTCGGCCTGGCGCCCGCATTCCTATAACTAACTTACTCCAGGCACTCAATCTCCTGGATACAGACAATAATTAACCGGTTTTACTTGTTGCTGGAAAAATAAATAAGTTCCAGCAAGTTTTTTTTCATTTCCGGGGAAAGGTTTAACTTGTACCCTCCGCGATAACCGCCTGAACGGGAAGTAATGCTGAACCCGATCCGGTTTAATTGTTTAATGTATCTCTGGACACTGCGCAAAGATACATTGAGCTGCTTGGAAAGCTGGTCCCCTGACATGTTGCCGTTCAGCAGTAACAGGTAAATTACTTTCAACATTCGGTTGATCTTCGTATCTTCCAAGTCTTATCCCTCCATCTACGCCTCTTCCATCTTTTTGTTTAATTAAAATTTAAATTGAAATTGAATTAATACAGGATAACAATTCGCTATTTTGACCTATAATCCTGCCTGAAAAACAAAAAAACTTTATGGTTCGACAAATTTCTGCAACAGGGTTTCTGACCCGTAGGTGCCAAGTATTTCTTACGGCTGAAGAATATCCTCAAATAGCGGCCAGATATCCTGGCTTTCAAAACCTCGTCTCCATGCCGCTACACCGGCCAGGTTATATTCCTCTACTAACTGCAACCGTCTGGCCATGGATTCGGCATCTTCAATCCAAACCCTGTATTCTATTCCCAGATCTTGGTATTGGGCATAGTTCTGTTTCGTGTTATGGCAAAAACTGATTTCCGCTTCCTGTTCTTTCAGTATCCTTTGAACACGGTCCATCCCAAAGGCCCTTGAAGATACTTCTTCCGCTCCACCTTCCAGGTGTTCAATTTCCCATATTCGGGCATAAAAAGGCACCCCCAGCAGCAGTTTTTCCGCTGGAACTTCTTCCAACACCCCTCGAAGCCCTCGTTCAACCCAGGGCAAGGAGGCCACTGAGCCCGCAACGGGGCTTGTCCCCCAGTGTTCATCATAGGCCATTAACATGACATAATCCACCGTTTCAGCCAAAGCCTCCCGGTCGTAGATCCTGGACCAGTTCTCGCTCATGGATTTCACGGTAACATCCACGGAAAGGACCAGACCCTGCTCCCGGGCCAGGGGAGCAAACTCCCTCATGAACTGGGTAAAGTTATCCCGGTCTTCCAGGTACATGTTTTCAAAGTCTACATTGATTCCATCCAGCTGGTACAGCTGGGAAAATGCCAAAAGCTGGTCGATAATCTTTTGTCTTTTAATGCCATCCCGAAGCACAGCGGCAGATAGATCCTTGTCGAAACTGTTGCTTACCAGGGCCCAGACCTGGTAGCCCTGTTCATGGGCCCACCGCACATAAGCTGGATCCGCCTGGTTGTTTAGGTTGCCTTCCTTATCTCTTATACTGAACCAGGTAGGCGAGACGACATTGATCCCCGGCAGGGGCTTGAGGTCTTCGGTAGAAAGGGTTTCCTGGATTACATGCTCCCAAACCAGGTTTACCCGTTCCCCTGGCGGTTTCCAGGGCGCTTTGCGGGCTGGCCCTTTCCGCGGTGTTTCCACTAGTTCCACTCCTGTTACCTGTAGCGATGTCTTGCAGGCATAACCGAGCTGGCCACAGGAAGTTCGCAAGTAATACCAGCCTTCTTTTTCTTCAAACACCCGGGTTCTTTCTTCTTGTGCCAAAACAACAAGGCGGGGGGCCCGGTAAGAGGGCTCGGTCCGGACAATTGTTTTTTCACCGGCAACAGCTTTTATATAGGGAGTCATCTTACGGTCAACAACAACGACCCGGGACTCTTCCAGGACAGTTATTTTGAGATCATAAAAGTCTTGAAGAAACATCAGCGGCATGTAGGGAGTACCGTCGAGTTCAGTTACAGGAAAATCCAGTTCAATCTCTTCCCGGTTTATGTAGGCCGTCAGTTGATCGGTGTTCATCTGCAAAAGCTTGTCCCCGGTCGTAAGAGTCAGACGACCGTTTTCCGGTTCCCAGAACAAATCAGGGTCCAGATGGTTTCGGACCGCACTCACAGGAATTAACACTTCTTCTTCCTGGACAACCACAGAAACATCCAGGTATTCTTCTTCCAGGAGCAGGCGGTATTCATCGGGCAGATCTACCGTTACAAAACCCGGGGAATAATAGTAGTAAACCCCTGCGCCAGCCCCCGCAAGGGCTAGAAGAAAGAAAAGCATGAACCATATCAAGAAAGAACGCCGACGCCTGCGGCGAAAGCTCATATCCGCCACCTCCAACTGTTTTATTTTACCTTTATTTTATCATAACCTGCTGAAGTTCTCGAGTAAAAGGTTCTTCCATAAAATTCTTGCAAAATAAACGCAGTACTAGTATAATTAAACTGATGGAACGCGGTTTATCTCATGGAGGAGGTAAAAATAATGAAAATCGGTGGTTATAATTTCCTTCAAAATTCCGGTGAGCAAATGTCCAGCCTGGACAAGAAAGCCCCGGAAGGTAAACGCTCCGTAACACCTCTCGACCTGGAGAAGATTATCGAGCACCGGCAAAAGTTAAATTCTTCGGAATCCAAACGTGCACAAGTCCAAACCTACCTGGAAGACATAAAAGAATCCCGCCAAGAGCTGTTTGTTCTACAACAGGAGGAAGAAATACTGGAAAAAGCCCAGCAGAATTTACATGCTGCCCTGGACACCCTTTCTGATGATAAAGACTATTTGGGACAGGTGCAAGCAAAGACACTGGAAACCCGGTCCGACCTCGACCATTACTCCCAGGAAAAAGAGGAGCTCAGGCCGGAGCTTGCTGCGTCTCTAAATGAACTGGAATCACTGCTGCAATCCAGCAGCGAGGAAGCGGTTGATTTGGACGCGGTAAAATCCTCCCTGGATAATATCCAGGGCCACCTGAATAAGGCTCGAAATGACATTTCCAGCGAAAAGGACGCATTACAGGAAAACATTGCCAGCATCATGGTGGCAATGGAAAACATCACCGCTTCGCAATCGTTGATCCGGGATGAAGAAGGGGCCAACCAGGCCATGGAAGAGCTGAAAGATTCCATCACCAGTAACGTCAGTCAATCCATGCTCTCCCAGGCCAACCTGCACCGCGATTATATTATGCGACTCATTGGATAATCTTTTTTAAAGTGAGTATTGTACTATATAAATTGTTATGAACACTAAAAACTTGGCTATAAAGGTTTAAAGTTGATTCCTTTATAGCCTGTTTTTTTAGTACCTGCTTTACTACATTTTTCTCGTTAAATGATTGTGCGCACTTTTCCCAAAATATCCTTTTCTTCAGGAACTTATGCTTTGTAAAACCAGGAGCATGATTATGCCGGGCAGGCCCAAAAAACCGACAACCGCTGCTGTAAACACATTCACTCCAATAAAGAGGCCCCAAACCCCTCCCAGTAGGTTGAATAGAGCCAACAACACACCCCCAATTACAATGTTCCCCATTATTTTTAACAAATACCTTGCCGGAAAATAGAGCAGGCGGACCAGGATGTACAAGGCCAGCACCCCGAATAAAAAAGCTACAATGTAGTTTAAGGGGATGTCAAACATCTCTGCACCTCTTTCTTTGGAGCAAGTGAATTATTCATAAATTGTCTGAAGCGGAAAGCATTTCTTGTTTGGCTTCACTTAACAGGAGCACGTAACGCCTTTCTGCAGCATTTAAGTTGTATATTGCCTGATCTACCAGTTCCTTTTCGCTTACATTTTCAAAAAAAGCCAGGGCAACCAACCAGTCTTTCCTGGCCTGTTCAACCAGGGCAGGAAGGTCCATTTTTTCTTCTTCAGTTACCACGTCACGCTCCCCCATCAACCTGTCAGAAAGACCGTTTAATAATCGGTTAATCGTTTTCACGTCATGTCTCCTCCCGCTTTTTTTCTCTATAGTATATGCCCGTCCCCCATGAAGAATGCATCAGGCACATAGGAAAATAAGAAACGGTCATACTACTATTAAGAAGAACCTTGTTTAATTAATTTGTTTCGGAGGATGAATGACATGGCTAAAATCGCCATTATTGGTGCAGGCTTTGTAGGGTCAACCACTGCATTTGCCCTTATGGTTTCCGGCGCCAGCCGGGAGATAGTTTTGATTGATAAAATAAAAGAAAAAGCCCATGGTGAAGCCATGGACTTAAAACACTGCGCGTCTTTTGTCAAACCTGTTGATATTGATGCCGGGACGTACGAAAACTGCAATGAAGCAGATATAGTTATCATCACCGCTGGCGCTCCACAGGTTCCTGGACAATCCCGCCTGGAACTGGTGGAAACCAATACAGCCATTATGGAGTCTATACTGGACCAGGTACTTGAATACAACCAAAACCCCTTACTCCTTATAGTTACTAATCCCGTAGATATAATGTCTTACGTTGCCAGAAAGATCTCAGGCTTGCCATCTTCCCGAGTAATCGGATCGGGAACTGTGTTGGACACATCCCGTTTCAGACACCTGCTCAGCGTCCGCTGCGGACTGGATCCACGCAACATTCATGCCTATGTAGTGGGGGAACATGGTGACTCAGAAGTGCCCTTATGGAGTTCGGCCAATATAGCCGGCGTGACCTTGGACCACTACTGTCGCTACTGTGACAAAGTATGCACAGAGGATAACCGCGCAGAGATCAATCAAAAAGTAAGGGAAGCAGCCTATGAAATTATTGAAGGAAAGGGTGCTACATATTTTGCAATCTCCCTGGCTTTGACACGTATCGTGGAAAGCATTGTCCGTGACGAAAATTCTATCTTGACAGTATCTACTGAAGTTTGTGGCCTGTATGGAATTCATGATATCTATCTGAGCCTGCCCTGTGCGCTGGGAAAAACAGGGATTCAGCGCATTGTTCCGGTTCAAATGAATAGCGCCGAAACAATTGCTTTACAGGCATCGGCAGAAACCTTGAAAAGCAATCTCCCTGACAAAATATTAGCCACTGTTTAGCCTTAAAGAAAAGTAACTGGTATGCTGCTCAGCCCTTACGCGAAGCAGGGGGACGGTTCTCGCGCTTTCCCTGTCGGTCCTCCGCTGCGCTCCGGAAGCGCGAGAACTGTCCCCACAGCTTCGGTTGCAAATTGCGCTGTGCAGTTACAAAGAAAATACAAAAAAGCAGCACCTAATCCAGGCTGCTGCCATAAAACAATCTTAAATTAATTATTGAGATTACATGAATTTGCAATGCCTTTCAATCAAAGAAACAGCGTGTTCCCAGCAAGCGGTGATTATTATTATTGACATACTCAGTGAACCGGCAGTACGCTAATCCATGGGGACGGTTCGCCTTGTCTTCCCTTCTGCCCTCGGGGGCAAGTGAACCGTCCCCATGGCGCCGCCATTTACAATTTAACCGGGCTTACTGACTATATATCATTTTTTTCTGCCACACGAATTCTGGCCAGGTTAGGGTTAGCCCCGTTCTACGATGGTTGCACAGCCCTGTCCGCCTCCGATACATAGAGTAGCCAGTCCTTTACCCTGCCCTTTGCGCAGCAGTTGGTACAGCAACGTGACAAATATTCGCGCCCCGCTGGCGCCTATGGGATGACCCAGGGCAATGGCTCCCCCGGAGAGGTTGGTCTTTTCCAGGTCAAAGTTAAGCTCCCTGGCCACGGCCAGGGCCTGGGCGGCAAAGGCTTCATTGGCTTCGATCACATCCAGGTCATCAACGCTCCAGCCGGATTTTTCCAGCGCTTTGCGGGTGGCCGGAATGGGACCTGTGCCCATAATGGCAGGCTCAACCCCGGCAGATGCATAACTAACTATGGTGGCAAGAGGGGTAATGCCAAGTTCTTTGGCTTTTTCTTCACTCATGAGCAGCACTGCTGCAGCTCCATCGTTAATTCCCGAGGCATTACCGGCAGTCACGCTGCCGTCCTTCTTAAAGGCGGGACGAAGTTTTTGTAAACCTTCCAGGGTTGTGCCTTTACGTGGATGTTCATCAGTATCGAACATAACGGGATCCCCCTTGCGTTGAGGAACGGGTACAGGGATTATTTCATCCTTAAATAAACCCTCTTCTATAGCTTTTAAAGCACGCTCCTGGCTCCCCAGTGCCAGTTTGTCCTGGTCTTCACGGCTGATATTAAACTGCTCAGCAATGTTTTCTGCAGTTATTCCCATGTGTACATCGTTAAATGCACACCATAATCCGTCTTTGATCATGCTGTCCACCAGGGAAGCATTACCCATGCGCCCTCCCCAGCGGGCCACATCAGTCAGGTACGGGGCCCGGCTCATGTTTTCCATTCCTCCGGCAACGATGACGTCGGCATCACCCGCAGCGATAGCCTGTGCCCCCAAGTTGACCGATTTCAAACCCGAAGCGCAGACTTTGTTAATCGAAAGCGCCGGGATGGAAACATCCAGGCTTGCTTTTAGCGCAGCTTGACGGGCAGGATTTTGCCCCAGCCCGGCCTGCAGCACATTGCCAAAAATGACTTCCTGGACCATTTCAGGCGGAACATTGCTCCGCTGTAACACTTCTTTAATCACAAGTGCTCCCAGGTCTACTACAGGCACATCTTTCAAGGAACCCCCAAAGGTGCCGACAGGTGTCCGAACTGCCGCTACAACAACTACCTTTTTCATCTTTCAGCCTCCTCTAAAATATTTGTGTCTGCTCAGCCGTGCTGTTTTTAGGTTGGAGACATTACGAGCGAGGGGCTGCAGCAGTCGACTAAGGGAAAAATAGAGCAGATCGGCCCGTATGGGTGCGGGACGCCGAGGCCTGAGCTATGGATCACGAATGTCGACGGGAGCATAGGGCAAAAACCTGCAGCTGAGTCGCTGTTACTGCCGGCTAAGAGCCAGGCTTCAGCCTAAAAGCAGTACGGCTGAGCAGTAGCTTATTTTTTTTGCTGTTCTACTGCCTGTATACGCGCCTCAGCCTTCTTCAAGGACTTCATGGCTCTTTTAACGTCGACTCCTGCTTCCTCACCCTGCATCAAGCGCTCCTCCGCGCGACGCTTTGCTTCTTCGGCGCGTTTCAAATCTATTTCTTCCGGAAGCTCCGCAGCATCTGCCAGCACGGTAATTTGTTCGGGGATAATTTCCAAAAAACCACCCCCACTTACTGCTATAGGATTAAATACCTTGTTTCTCTTTATTTTTAGTACACTTTCCGGAATAAGTGTTACCAGCGGGGTATGATCGAAAAGTATTCCTATTTCGCCTTCAGTACCCCTGGCAATGACCATTTCTACGTTTTCATCATATATTGTTCTCTCAGGTGTTATTATCCTAAAGCGTACTTCTTTGCTCATATCTCTCGCTCCTTATAGCGCACTTCCTGAAATTATCAATATTTATACTCCTATTTTTTCGGCCTTGGCCAATGCCTCATCAATGGTTCCTACCATGTAAAAAGCATCTTCCGGAAGATTATCATGCTCACCGTCTAAAATCTCCTTGAAGCCTTTGATAGTATCCTTAATATTGACATAAGCTCCGGGAATACCGGTAAACTGCTCCGCTACAAAAAAGGGCTGAGAAAGAAAACGCTGGATCCTACGCGCCCTGTTAACGACTACTTTATCTTGCTCAGAGAGTTCTTCCATACCTAAGATAGCGATTATATCCTGCAGCTCCTTGTAGCGCTGGAGCACTACCTGTACTTCTCGAGCAACATCAAAGTGCTCCTGGCCGATGAGGTTGGGGTCTAGAAGCCTGGAGTCAGATGACAAGGGGTCTACCGCAGGATAAATACCCATCTCTGCAACAGACCTTTCCAACACAACGCTGGCATCCAGGTGGGCAAAAGCTGTCGCCGGAGCAGGATCTGTGGGGTCATCCGCGGGCACAAAGACTGCCTGGATAGAAGTAATTGATCCTCGTTTTGTCGTAGTAATCCTCTCTTGCAGCTGTCCCATTTCCAGCTGCAGGGTGGGCTGATAACCTACAGCGGAGGGCATCCTTCCCAGCAGGGCGGAAACTTCTGTGCCTGCCTGGGAAAAGCGGAAAATATTATCTATAAAGAGAAGCACATCCTGCCCGGCAACATCTCTGAAATATTCAGCCTGGCAAAGGGCCGATAATCCAACACGCAGGCGTGCGCCAGGGGGTTCTGTCATCTGCCCAAAAACCATGGTAGTACTGTCAATAACTCCCGATTCTTTCATTTCCAACCATAGGTCATTACCTTCCCTGGTACGTTCACCCACACCACCAAACACAGACACGCCCCCATGTTCGTAAGCAACGGATCTAATTAGTTCCATAATAACAACAGTTTTACCAACACCAGCGCCACCAAACAGGCCAACCTTTCCCCCGCGGACAAAAGGCACCAAAAGGTCAATCACCTTTACACCCGTTTCCAACATCTGCGTAGCAGGTTCCTGCTCTTCAAAGGACGGCGGAACACGGTGGATAGAATACTTATCTTCTCCTTCTACAGGTGAACCCTCGTCAATAACCTCTCCTTTAACATTAAATACTCTTCCCAGGGTGGACCGCCCTACTGGCACTGAAATAGGATTGCCACTATCTACTGCTTCCATGCCTCTAACCAATCCTTCAGTGGGGTCCATGCTGACACAGCGCACCACTCCATCTCCTAGATGCTGAGCTGCCTCCAGTGTGAGATCAAACCCTTTTTCCTCATCCACTATCTTTATCATGTTGTATATAGCAGGCAGCTCTCCTTCTGGAAAAGCAATATCGACAACCGGACCAATTATTTGTACAACTTTTCCTTCATTTGCCATAAATCTACTCCCCCTTCTTTACAACCATACCTGATAATTTTTCTGCCCCACATGAGCTACACCTTAACTATATATAAAAGAAAAGGTTGAAGTTATGATTTATCCTCTTAAAGCTTCGGAAGTATTGACTATCTCCAGTATCTCTTGAGTAATGGCCGCCTGGCGTGCCTTGTTATATTTAAGAGTTAAATTTTCTATCATTTCCTTGGCGTTCTCGGTAGCAGTCCTCATGGCGGTCATTCGAGAACCAAATTCCGATGCTTTTGCTTCCAACAATCCAACATATATCAGACTGTTTAAATAGCGCGGCAGCAAGTCTTTCATAACCGTTTCCGGGTCAGGTTCATATTGGTAAAATGATACTTCACCCAAGTCCCCTACGGCATCTTTTTCCTGCTGCTCATCTTCCTGCATATGCTCAGCTCCCATGGGCAGAAGCTGGTAGCAAACAGGTCTCTGCACCATGGGATTAACAAATTCACTGTAGACAAGCTTTGCACTTCCTATCTCATCATCCATAAATAACTGCAGCATGTACTCGCCTATCTCCCTGGCCTGGGCATAGCCAGGCCTGTCGTCTATATCTATATGCTCCCGAATTATATTGTAACCTTTTCGCCGATAGGTATCTCTGCCTTTGCGGCCTATGGCTATTATTGACACCTCATCTTTGGGTAGTTTTTCCATTTCCTGATCTGCACGGCGAAGCAAGTTGGTATTATAACTGCCGCATAAACCGCGGTCTGAGGACACAACCACAAAACAGTTAACCTTTGACTCCCCTTCCCACAGCAGTGGAACGCTTATATCCAGTGAGTTCCTGAATATCCGTGCGATCGCCTGCCTGAGGTTTTCCGTAAAAGGCCTTGCTGCTTCCGCCTTTTCCTGGGCACGGTAAAGCTTTGCTGCTGCTACCATTTCCATGGCCTGGGTTATCTTTTGCGTATTCTGCACACTTTTGATACGCCTGCTTATCTCTTTTGTTCCTCGCAATCTTTATCCCACCTTGTCTTAGAGCCTATTCAACCTCACTTTCACCGCAGCCAAATTCAAGCAGTGGCCTGCTGGTCCTCGGAAGTTCCTGTTTCTGCTAGAAATGTTTTATTGAATTCCTCCAACGCAGACTTAAATTCATCCTCTACATCTTCAGAGAGATCCCCTGTTTCTTGAATCCTTTTCCCAATATGCGAATAGTTCATATCCATAAACTGAAAGAATTCTTTTTCATACCGTTCAATGTTTTCAATCGGTACAGGATCGAGCATGCCGTGAGTACCAGCAAAAATAATCATTACCTGTTTTTCCATGGGAAGAGGGCTGTATTGGGACTGCTTTAGAATTTCTACCAACCTTTCCCCGCGGCGCAGCCTGGCTTGCGTGGCTTTATCCAACTCTGTACCAAACTGGGCAAAAGCCTGCAGCTCACGGTACTGGGCCAGGTCCAACCTTAAGCGACCCGCTACTCGTTTCATCGCTCTAGTCTGGGCATTACCGCCGACCCGGGAAACGGATAGACCCACGCTAATGGCCGGGCGTACTCCTGCAAAGAAGAGGTCACGCTCAAGATAAATCTGTCCGTCTGTAATAGAAATAACATTGGTGGGAATGTATGCCGAAATATCCCCTTCCTGCGTTTCAATAATGGGCAGCGCAGTAAGGGAACCGCCTCCGTTTTCATCGCTGTACTTTGCTGCTCTTTCCAGCAACCTGGAATGGAGGTAAAAAATATCACCCGGAAATGCTTCTCTGCCCGGCGGGCGTCTAAGCAGCAGGGAAAGCTCCCTGTAAGCAACAGCGTGCTTGGAAAGGTCATCGTATATTACCAGAACGTGTTTGCCGTTATCCATAAACTCTTCGCCCATGGCACATCCAGCGTAGGGAGCAAAATACAACATTGGGGCAGGCTCACTGGCTGTGGCAGCTACTACAGTAGTATATTCCATAGCCCCGTGTTCTTCGAGGATCTGCACAACTCCTGCCACGCGGGACCTTTTCTGCCCAATAGCAACGTAAATACAGTACACATCTGTATCCTTTTGATTAATGATAGTGTCAATCGGTATGGCTGTTTTGCCGGTCCCCCTGTCTCCAATTATAAGCTCTCTCTGCCCACGGCCTATCGGTATCATGGAATCTATAGCCTTAAGACCCGTCTGCAGCGGCTCATTGACCGGCTGACGCTGGGTAACTCCAGGGGCAATCCTTTCCACGGGGCGGTAACGGTCGGTTTCAATAGGCCCTTTACCGTCTATAGGTTCTCCCAAAGAATTGACCACCCTGCCCAGCATTGCATCGCCTACAGGAACCTGGGCAATACGGCCTGTACTTTTAACAAGGTCACCTTCTTTAATCTTTTCATATTCGCCCATGATAACAACACCGATGTTATCTTGTTCCAGGTTTAAGGCCATTCCGTACACGTCATTGGGAAACTCTAAAAGCTCCATGGACATGCAGCTTTCCAGGCCATAGACCCTGGCTATACTGTCACCAATGTAGATAACTTCCCCTGTATCTACCATTTCCATTTTTTCCTGGTAACTCTCTATCTGTTTCTTTAATATTTCACTAATTTCATCAGGTCTGACGCTCATCTATTTCACCCCTTGTTACTGCTTTCTTCTCTTTGGAGCAACTGATCTTCCAGTTTCTTTAACCGGGTTTCCAGGCTCCCATCCAGCATGAGAGTGCCTGCTTTAAGGATAATTCCTCCCTTCATGGAGGGATCGACCTTTTCTTCCAGAACCACCTTGTGTCCCAAATACTTTTCCATGTTTTCTGCAATTTTACTTCTTTGTTCTTCTTTTAATTCTGAAGGAGAAGTCACCTCTACTACCTGGATATTACGGGCTTCCTGGTAGTAGCGGCGGAAAAGTTCTATCGTCTCCTGGAGAATATCCTCTCTTTTTTTATCTATAACTATATACAGAAAATGCAATAGTTCTGCGGGAACTTTTTCTTCTTTTGATTTCAGGATATCCTGTAAGATTCCTTTTTTGTCCTTTTCTTCTATAAGGGGATGTTGAAGAATATCCTTTAACCTGGGTTCTTGGAGCAAATGTTTTTCCAGGAATTTCAGTCCTGAAAATACTTTTTCAGAAACATCTTTTTCATGGCTTAACCGGTACAAGGCCCGGGCATAATTTTTAGCAATCGCTACACTTGTCATGAGGCTTTACCTACCTCTTCCAGATATCGTTCGATTAATTTTTCCTGAGAGGCCTCATCGAGTTCTTTTTCCAAAATTTTGCCGGCTACGGCTACAGAAATGCTGACAATAACTTGCCTTAGATCATCAAATGCCTTTTTCTTTTCTGCTTCTATCTCGCTGCTGGCCTTAGCCATCATTTCTTCAGCTTTTTGGTTTGCTTCTTTTTTTGCCTCCCTCATTATTTCATCGCTCTGCGCATAAGCTTTTTCTACTATCTGCCGGGCCTCTCTGCGCGCTTCCTGGATCGTTGCCTCATACTCATTGTTTAACTGTTCTTGTCTTTTACGGTTCTCTTCAGCAAGCTTAATCCCTTCTTCTATCTCCCTTGTCCTGCTTTCCATGAAATTGGACAGGTGGCGATACAGGAGTTTTCTCAAGACAAGGTAGAGAATGATAACGTTTGCCGCCAAAAAAGCTAGTTGTACAAAGTCAATATCAATAATTACTTCATTCAAAACTCATCCCTCCCCTCTTTTTACGGGAGCCTAACAGTATCTTTTCCTCAAACGCCTACCTAAACCAATGGATTGGCATAGAGGAGAATTAAGGCTATTACCAGGGCATAGATACCTGTGGTCTCCGCAACGGCGGCTCCTAGGAGCATAGTTCTCAAAACAACTCCTTGCGCTTCAGGTTGACGTCCTACCGCTTCCGTACCTTTACCTGCAGCATAACCCTGTCCAATACCGGCACCAATTCCTGCAATCATTGCGACTCCGGCTCCAAGGGCGGAAGCTGCCAGAATAAGCTCTTGTCCACTGATCATTCGTGTATTCCTCCTTTTTAAATGTTCTACCCTGAAAACCCTTGTAAAGGTACACAGCTATAGCTTGTGACTGCTGGAGCTGATACTTGCAGCCTTGCATTAAAGCACCATTTTTACTCTATCAACTTGCTATGGCTTCTTCTACCGTGACCTTGTATCCAAGTCCTTTCAGTGTCCTTTCATTTTCTTTAAGTCATTGTTCGCAATTACGCTTTTTTCCCTTAAACAAAGGGGTTAGCAAAAAGTAGAATCAAAGAGACAATTAGTGCATAAATACCTGTAGTCTGAGCTATAGCCTGCCCCAGGAGCATAGTTCTAACTATAGCAGCCTGATACCTGGGACGGTTGGCTACACTTTCCACTCCTTTTCCGGCAGCATAGCCCTGGCCAACACCTTGTCCAATAGTGCCCAACACAGAAACCCCTGCGCCCAGGGTAGAAAACATTAGTACAATCAATGCCCCTTCAGCTCCAATCAGGGGATTTGCATAGAGAAGGAGCAAACTAACTACCAGGCTGAAGACAGCCCCTGTCGCAGCTACTGACTGACCCAGCAGCATAACTACAGTGACTGATCTGGACTGCTCAGGCATTATACCTACAGCGTTGGCGGCAACACCAGCAGGATAACCCATGCCAGCACCAGCTCCTAACCCTCCAGTTACAGCCAATCCAGCAGCCAACCCTGTCGTGGCCAAAACCAAACCCGCATCATTAGCAGCTGCCACCGTCAGCAGTGGATTAGCATAAAGTAAGATCAGGCCTATAATAAGGCTAAATATCCCCGCTGAGGCTGCCAGCGCCTGTCCTACCAGCATAATCATAAGTATTCGCTGGGCCTGGGCGGGCTCTTTCCCTGCAGCATCACTAGCCATCCCTGCAGCATATCCTATTCCTGCGCCGGGGCCAACTCCTGCTATCATAGCAACACCGGCCCCCAAAGCTGCTCCTGCTGCCGCTAATGAAGCAGCATCAAATTGGGATAGCCAGAGCAGCAGATCCTCCAGGGAAAAGGCTCCTAAAAACTCCATTAAATGCTCCAGAATCATCACCCCCCTTCGTTGTTTTCAACTTCTGTTACCCCGACTTGTTACTCCGACTTCATGGCAATAAAAGTTATGGTAAGCATTACAAAAATAAAGGCCTGGATAAACCCAACAAACACATCAAAATAAACGTGACCTACAGCGGGAATAATTATCGGGGCAAAAGAGTATAGAAGAGCCATGATTATTACACTGCCCAACATATTCCCAAACAAACGGAAACTGAGAGAAACGGGAAGCGCAATTTCGCTTATCAAATTCAAGGGAAACATGAAAGCAAGGGGCTCGAAAAAGGACTTTATATAGCCCAGCCCCCCTTTTGACTTAAGCCCTTGGTAGTGAATCATTAAGAACGTTATTAGCGCCAGGGCAAAAGTAGTATTCAGGTCAGCAGTGGGCTGCCTTAGGGCAAACAGGGAACTTAAATTGGCTACCACCAAAAAAAGGGCTAAAGTCATAACATAAGGGGCATAACTGCGCTTATCCTCACCCATGGTGTTGTCCACCAACCACTGTGTGCCCTCGACTATGAGTTCTGCCACCAGCTGCAGCCTGCCGGGTACTTTGCTCAGCCCCTTTCTTACCAGCAGAGCAAAGATAATGAGCAGAAGCATGACTATCCAGGTGTTTACAATGGTGTTGGTTATTTCTAAACCTATTGATTCGACAGTAAAAATAGTTCTAACGCCTATATTTTCCATAATTCATCCCCCCAAACCCCTTTACGGTTACTATTTATTCGTTGCTGGTAGGATTACTTCTAAAAGCCGCAGCCAGGTCTGCAGCTCTAAATGTATAAAAAACTAAAATTACCAACCTGGGGATAACAAGCCCCCCAGCAGCCCCCAAGAAATGCCCTTCCGAATACTGTAAGGCAGTTAATAAAATTAAAAAGTACAGTAAGTACCTGACCAAAAAATTAAAAAAAACATAGAACTTAGCCCTCTTAGTAGACATAGAAAAGGCTCTTGACAGAACATTGCCATGAACCCAAAATGCTAAAACCGCTACCGCTGTTCCCAAAATCAGGCCCTGCGCAGGTTGGTACAGCCCTAATATTAACAGCAATAGTAATATCGCCAGAGCAACACCAGCGATAAGTAAAACAAATTTTTTCTTAAATTTATAAAAATCTTCCACAAAGCTTCACCATAACTTATTTAGTTTATTTAATCAATCTCCCTGGATAATAAGCGGTATACCGTAAGCAGTCCAGCGCCTAGGCCGAGAAAAATGCTTATTATTAAAAACAGCACTTCTGCTCCCAGCCAACTTCCTATAAGTTGGCCAAGCCATATCATTATAACCAGGGGAACAGCTATACTGAGCCCGACCTGAACAATCAGGGATAAAGCTCTTAATACCCCTACAGCATCCCGGCTCTTGGAATCTTTATCCTTACCAGGCAAAGCGTCCCTTCCTCACTGTTTTCACTATTCTCCTCCACTAATTACGGTATTAAAGATTCGAGAATAGTTTCGGTTTTCCTGCCGCATTCTTTTTCTTTTTTAATACTTTTCTATAAATTTATCAGTCCAGGACTCACAATTATATAAATTTTGTCGCCCACAAAAATGCACATTAATGCGGTTAAACGTATCAAAAAGCGGATTTTTTTGCTTTACTGCTTTCTAAGTATTAAGTATTCGATAGCTCTCTAAAAAACCCTTTTTCTCTAAAAAATTTTTGCATATTTTTATTATAAGCAAACACACAAATAACTCGTGAATATATTCACATAGCTATTGAAAAAATTCAAAACCGATTGGTCTCGTCTTTCGGTCTACTCTAAAATATTTTCAAGAGTCGAGAACCGATACATGGATGCCTGCCTGGGCAAAAAACTGCCGGGCAAGTTCATCAGGGTAGCATTCTTTTAATATGACTCTCTGGATCCGCGCATTAACCAGCATCTTGGCACATAAAGAACAAGGGTGATGGGTACAGTAGAGCACAGCCCCTGCAATTGATACTCCGTGCAGCGCCCCCTGGACAATGGCATTTTGTTCCGCATGCAGTCCCCGGCAGAGTTCATGGCGCTGGCCTGAAGGAACGTTCATTTCCTCCCTTAAACAGCCCGTTTCCAGGCAGTGATCCAGCCCTGCAGGAGCTCCGTTGTACCCGGTGGTTAGTAACCGTTTTTCTTTGACCAAAACCGCACCGACTTTTCGCCGCAGGCAGGTGGAACGCCCCGCTACTACACCGGCAATTTCTAAAAAATAACTGTCCCACGAAGGCCGCAAAAGATCACCCCGTCTTTTTGATCACAAAAATGATTAGTCTGTCCCATAGAGACGGTCACCGGCATCACCCAGGCCGGGCACAATAAACGCATCGGCATTGAGTTTTTCGTCGATATTAGCCACGTAAACTTCCACATCCGGGTGAGAACGGTTTAAAGCATTTACCCCGTCCCGGGAGGCGATTAAAGAAATGTATTTAATTTTGTAGGCCCCAATTTCTTTCAAGGAAGTGACAGCAGCTACAGCGGTCCCCCCGGTGGCAACCATAACATCGAGAATAAAACATTTACGGTGCTCCACGTCGGAAGGCAGCTTGCGGTAGTATTCCACGGGGGAGAAAGTCATGGGGTCCCTGAAAAAGCCCAGATGGCCCACCTTGGCCGTAGGAACCAACCGCAGGGCCGCATTTAACATAACCAAACCTGAACGAAGGATGGGAACAAACAGCACATCGGGGTTGGCCAACACTTTCCCTTTCCCCAAACTGACCGGTGTCCGGATATCGACTTCTGTCAAAGGAAAAGAACGGGTCGCTTCATAGAGGATCAGTGTAGAAATTTCCTCCACAATGGCACGAAATTCTTTGGTCATGGTTTTTTCATGTCGGCAGTAACTCAGCTTATGCTGGACCAGTGGATGCTGCACGACAAAAACATTATTCATGCTTTTCACCTGCCTGTGCATTTATTTATTCAAGATCCTGGTAAAGAGGGAAACTGGCACATAATTCTTTGACCTTGCTTTTTACTTCAGATAAAACTGCAGGATCCTGGCGCCCCTCAATTACCAGGCAAATAAACCGGGCAATGGCTTTCATTTCCTCTTCTTTCATGCCCCGGGAGGTTACTGCCGGCGTGCCAACACGAATTCCGCTGGTAACCACCGGATTCTCCGTATCATAGGGGATTGCGTTTTTGTTTACTGTAATTCCGACTTCGTCCAGCACGTTGGCCGCATCCCGCCCGGTAATCTTCTTGTTCCTCAGGTCCACCAGAATCAGGTGATTGTCTGTCCCCCCCGAGAGCAGCGTAAAACCATACCCTAAAAGCTCCTGGGCCATGACCCGGGCATTGGTGATAATCTGCTGTTGGTAAACTGTAAAGGATTCTTCCCGGGCTTCTCTAAAAGCTGCTGCTTTAGCGGCAATAATATGCATTAAAGGACCTCCCTGGATGCCAGGGAAGATCGCTTTATCAATAGCCCGGGCATAATCTTTGGTACACAGGATCAGCCCACCCCTGGGACCTCTTAGCGTTTTATGGGTTGTGCTGGTCACAAACTCTGCATGGGGCACGGGATTTTGGTGAAGCCCTGCGGCAACCAGTCCGGCGATATGGGCCATATCCACCATCAAAAGCGCACCCACCTTACGGGCAATCCGGCCAAAGGCTGCAAAGTCGATCTGCCGGGGATAAGCGCTGGCACCAGCTACAATCATCTTGGGATTTACTTCCCGGGCGATCCGTTCTACCTGGTCCATATCGATAGTGCCCGTTTCCCGGTCTACACCGTAGGAAAAGAAGCGGTAGAACTGCCCCGATATGTTTACAGAACTGCCGTGGGTCAGGTGCCCACCGTGGGCCAGATCCATGCCCAGCACCGGGTCGCCGGGATTAAGGGCGGCCAGGTAAACAGCCAGGTTGGCCGGGGCCCCGGCGTGAGGCTGGACATTGGCATGGTCGGCGCCAAAAAGCTCACAAGCCCGGGCCCGGGCCAGTTGCTCAATCACGTCAACATGTTCACAGCCACCATACCAGCGTTGACCGGGATAGCCTTCAGCATATTTGTTGGTCAGGACGGAGCCCTGGGCTTCCAGGACAGCCCGGCTGACAAAGTTCTCGGAAGCAATCAGTTCAATTTTTTCCACCTGGCGGCGTTTCTCCTGCTCCATGGCAGCCGCGAGCTGGGGATCTAGTTTTTTTAATAGGTTGAGGTTGGACATCTCGAAACCTGGCTGTCATCTACTGCCAGGCAGGCACCACCTTTCTTGGAGATAAAAACTTGGTTTATTTTTCCAGGGATTTTTGGCCATGCCCCCGGCATTCCGCAGCGTGGATCTTCTCAACCCGTCTTGCGTGCCGGCCTCCGGCAAATGACGTCTCCAGGAAAGCCCGGACAATATCCAGGGCCAGCCCGGCCCCGACCACCCGGGAACCCAAGGCCAGCACATTGGCATCATTATGTTCCCTGGCACAGCGCGCTGAAAAACTGTCGCTACACAGCGCAGCCCGGATTCCGGGAACTTTATTGGCAGCGATGGAAACCCCAATTCCTGTACCGCAGACCAGGATGGCCCGGTCATACTCTCCTGCCTGCACCGCCCTGGCAGCATCCAGGGCCAGATCGGGGTAATCGACCGGTGTATCATCAAAAACTCCCAGGTCGCAAGCGCTACTTCCTCTTTCTTCAAGGTCATGCCGGATCACTTCTTTCAACGAAAAACCGGCATGATCGCTGGCCAGCACAATTTTCACCACAACGGCCCCTTTCATCACATCTCTTCTTGTAACTATATTCGCGTTAGCTGGAATATCTCCTGCTCTACCTTGCTTTATCATTCCCATTTTTATTGTTTAGCTGTTGAATGGCCCTGTATAGAACCAGTTTGATTTCATCAGCAACCCTGCGATAAGATTCCAACCCCATGCCGAACGGATCCGGTATATCCCCTTCCCAACCGGCAAATTCACTCATAACCCAAACCTTGTCCCCTGCTGCAGGAAATCGCTGCAGGAGCTGATGCCTGTGTTGTTCAGTCATCACCATGACCAGGTCGGCTCGGTTCACTTCTTCCCGGCCTACCTGGCAAGAGCGATGCTCCACGTTGTCAATACCCTCTTCCTGCAGCAACTGTTCAGCCTGAGAGCTGATAGGGTCTCCTGGATTGGCTGCGACACCTGCCGATGCAGTCTGAATTTGGAACCCCGGCTTGCCGTATTCCCGCCACATTTTTTCAAATAATTTTTGGGCCATTATACTTCGACAGGTATTTCCGGTACAAACAAATAAAAGATGGCAGTCCTTACCCATGGCCATCACCTGCTTTCATGGCATAATGATTTCACTGGCTGCTTTCCGCAGCCTGTTCATAACCGCTTTGCCGATATCCCGGTCTTCCAATCCTTCAGCCACGATGACATCAACTCCCCTGGTATCAAGGCGGCGAAGTGCCTGGAACAACTGGGCTGCTGCAGAGAGTGGATTGTCCCGGGAACCCAGAGGTTCCACTACAGCCCGGGGGAAAAGGTCGCCGGACTCCCGGGCGACCAGCATTCCTACCTTGCGTCCCTGGACAACAAAGCCCTCGTACAGGCCGAGCAGTTGTTTTTTTTGCCCTTCTCCCTGTCCCTCTACCAGGTACAAAGGCGCCTTGGTTGCATAATGCCGGTATTTCAACCCTGGGGAAAGCGGTCCCTTTTCTTCGTTGGAGGGACTGTAAACCGTCCCATCAATAACCCGTGCTTTTAAGGTTTCCTCCAGCTGTTCCTGGGTAATTCCCCCGGGGCGCAGCAGCACCGGTGGACGGGAAAGCAGGCTCAAGACAGTGGATTCCACCCCGATGGCACAGGGCCCTCCATCTAAAACGGCCTCGATGTACCCGGCCAGATCTTCCATCACATGTGCTGCTGTTGTCGGGCTTGGCCGGCCGGAAATGTTGGCGCTGGGGGCAGCGATAGGCAAGCCAGAAGCCCGGATCAACTTCAGGGCCAAAGGGTGGGAGGGAATGCGAAGGGCTACAGAGGACAAGCCCGCCGTGGTAATAGCCGGCACACGATCCTGTTTGGGCAGGACCAGGGTTAATGGACCCGGCCAGAAGTTCTCTGCTAGTTTCCTGGCCCGTTCCGGCATTTCCGCCGCCAACTGCTCAGCCTGGTCCAGCCCGGCCAGATGAATAATTAACGGGTTATCGGGAGGCCTTC
>CAZOOA010000052.1:0-21655 GCA_964581355.1 uncultured Desulfovibrionaceae bacterium
GTTGAATTAAACGGATGTAACATCTTCCTGCTCTATGTTGATCACCTTGTGGATTTGCATCATCTTGAATATTTTCTGGATATTTTTGCTGGTAACTTTGATGACTTTAAACACACCGCCGGATTCCTGGAACTTCTTCTGCATCAGCAGCAACACCCCGATCCCGGAACTATCTATGCCTGTCACCTGGGAAAAATCAACGGTCATTTCACAGCATCCTTCATTTAGCAACTCCTGGGCTTTACCCTTCAATTCTTTGGAGTCCTTAATGTCTATTCTTCCCTCAGGAATAACGACTGCTTTTTGACCGGACGTTTCTATTTTCATATAACTGCCCCCTTGCTCGTTTGCTGAAGATTATTTTATGCCTCGTCTAAAACATCGCTTCACCAGCGGAAAAATTAATACCTGGCGCAAAAAAAAAGTACTGGATAACAGAATAAACAGATCACTGTAGACACCGGAAGAAGGTAGAAAAGCCGGCTATAAGGGATAACATAAGTTTGCGACAACTTTCTTTTATTTCTTGTTCAGGGTGGGGATCATCCTTTCACCTTCAGGACCTGCCCCTGGACCGATACTGCTCCAGAAGCCGCTCCATGGTTTCCTGAAAGTGTTCCTCATCAATAGGCTTCAGGATACAATCCAGGGGGTTGGCCTGAAAAGACTGCTGGTAGTACCTGCTGTATGCGGTTACAAAAACGATCATGACTTCGAAAGGCAGTTCCTGGATCTTCAAAGCAAGATCAATACCGTTGATCAACGGCATATTAATGTCCAGGAAAACGGCATCCGGTTTTTCTGTTTCAATGATTTTAAATGCTTCATGAGGGTTGGTAAACATCCCCGCCACGGTAACCTCGGGGTAATTGTCCAACATATGCTTTAGCTCCCACAAAGCTGGAAGTTCATCATCAAGAAGAATTGCCTTTACCATCGGCACCACTCCATGCCCTCTCAAAATAATAATCCTGCTGCTTAGCCTGCTCATTTACTGCCTGCACACCGGGACGCAGGGGATAGTTCTGCCGCTTCCCATTCGGCCATCCGCTTCGCTCTTCGGAAACAAGAGGACCGTCACCGCTTCTTCCCTTTAAAAGAATGCTGAGTCGCATGCCAGTTACAAAATAAGTAGCAAAAGCTGTCGCCAGTGCTCACACCCGGGGGGAATTAGACCGAGGGCATGCCTTTTTCAACACTCCGCTGCTCGGTGGCAATCACCCGGTCAAGGTGTATTATTTTAAACATCTTTTGAATATATTCACTGGCAAGGTTGAATACGATTAATTCTCCACCGCGGTCCTTGAGCATTTTTTTCAGCAGCAGCAATTTCCCCACGCCCGAACTGTCAATGCTGGAGACATGGGTAAAATCAAGGGAAATTGTTTTGAAGCCCGCTGCAAGCGCCGCCTGCACTTTTTCCTTTAGTTCGCCGGAACAACCGAGATCAAGCTTTCCGTCCAGGACGATAATTGCTTTTTCCTCCTGCAGCTCTACTCTCATCAAAGAGACCTCCTTTTTGTATTGATCCCCGGCCTGCCTGCAGTATCAGCATCTTTCCAAAGCACGCCAGGGGTTGACAGCTAATGAATCGCCAAAGATCTGACGATAATATAACAGATGGTTCTGAATCAATTCTTAATCAAATTATTATCTCCCAACCTCCCCGCAGCTTTGCTTACAAATAGCGCTGAGCAGACACAAGATACCTTAATAGCATCGACAAAAACATTGATACCATCGACGCAGATAAGTTCGCTAAAAAAGTCTTGCCAATTTTGTTCATCATGTAAGAATTAGGGGTCTAATGGGATGAGGAGGGGTCATCGCTGCCTTCCAGGAGGTCGCTAATTTTTTTGTACAGGCGGGTGTATCTTTCTTCGGGACTGATCCGCAGTTCTTCTTTCCAAATTTTACGGTACTTTTCATAATGACGGACAAATTTGATCCGGTAGTTTCGGGCCAGGTACAGGTCCATCAGGAAATGATGTCCCTGTTCGGAGAGGGGATTATTCCCCAATAGGGCCAACAGGTTCTGCTCGGCTTTTATGAACTCCCCGGTGGTCTCGTAATACTCAGCCAGTTTTAACGTCAGATCTTCCACCATTTGTTCTGCCCAGGCCCGCACTTCCACTGCCCAGATATAGTCTTCTTCCTCCAGGAAGGCCCCCTGGTAAAGCTGGAGCAGGCGCTGTGCTTCTTTGTAATTGTCTTCGTCCAGGATCGGGTTTTGCTGTAGAAAATTTACCAGATCGACGTAATCGCAAACCCCTGGGGCAATCTCCAGGGTGTAATCTTCCTGAAGAGTGATGTATTGCCGGTGAACGCCAAAGCTTTCCAACGTCTTCCTTAAGTTATAGACAGTCACATGCAGGTGGTTGACTGTTTTTTTGTCTTCCACGCCATCGAACAGAACACTGATCAGTTCCTTGCGGCTGACGGGCTTACCGGAGCGGGTAATGAGGTAAGCCAGCAGTTCTTTGACATTGCGGCCAGGTAATTTTAATACGTTTCTGCCTTCATCTTCCCTATCCTGATAATCTTTCCTGGATATTTCCAGCTTCCCAAAACAGCGGATATAGATGGAGGTGTCCCGCTGTTTTTTTTCCTGGATCAAACGGTATTGTTCCAAGAAATGTTCCATGGTCTGCTGAAAACGTTCTTCATCGATGGGTTTGAGAATAAAATCAAGGGGGTAGGCCTGGAAGGCTTTCAGTGCATACTCACTGTAAGCGGTAACAAAAACAATGAAGGTTCCATAGCGCTGGGCCTGGATCTTCACGCCCAGTTCAATGCCGTTCATATAAGGCAAATCGATATCCAGAAAGACCACGTCGGGCTTTTCTTGTTCAATCTTTTCCCAGGCTTCCAGGGGATTATCGAACAAGCCGGCAACCTGAATTTCCGGGTAGCTTTCCAGGAGATACTGCAGTTCCTGCAAAGCCGGATACTCATCATCAATGAGGAATGCTTTAATCATATACTGCCACTCCCACCCTATTATTGGCGCTGCTTCATTATTGGCGCTGCTTCATTATTGGACCCCAGCAGCCTGGACCGGGACAAAGAACTGGACAGTCGTCCCCAGGCCCTCCTCGCTTTGAATTTTTAATCCCTGGCCAAAAATGCTCTGCAGCCGGGTTTCAATATTCCAGAGGGCAATGCCGCTTTCTTCCTTTCCATCGAAGATGCGGTTTAACTTTTCCGCAGGCATGCCTGCCCCGTTGTCTGTAACAGCAATAGTAGTTCCTGCTTCGCTGCTTTTAGTGGAAATAGTCACCTTGCCCTCACCCTTGGCCTTGGCCCGCACACCGTGGATAATCGCATTTTCCACCAGAGGCTGAATAGAAAAAGGTGGAACCCGGACATCTTCCTGATCGTCTATGTGGTACTCCACTTCCAACTGCCTGGAGAAACGGGCTTTTTCAATGTTGACATAAGCCCTGACCAGTTTTAGCTCATCACGTAGTGGGACCAGGCTGGGAATTTCTTTGAAATCAAAGCTTTGGCGCAGGTAGGTGGCCAGGTCAACAATCAGCTTTTTCGCCCGCATGGGGTCGGCATGGGTCAGGTAAGAGATGGTGTTTAGCGCATTGAATAAAAAGTGCGGCTTCATCTGGGCGAACAGAAAGGCCGACTGGGCTGACTGGACTTCCTGTATCCGCTGTTTCAGGTCGGCGGAAAGAAAATCTTTTTCTTGCTTGAGAATATGCATACGGTCGGCCAGCCCGATCAAGATCAGGATAACCATGGAGAAAAAACCCAACTGCGCGCCGTACATGGTAAGAAACGTGTCGGGGACAATGCCCAGGGAGCGAAAGGACATCAGCATAATCCCCAGGGCCAAAATCATCCAGCCCCAGAACAGGAATACAGCCGGGCGGTATCTTTTCTGCCAACAGATGACGGCCGCCGGCAGAATAAGGAGCAGGCCCAGCAGGGCCGTCCCGATCCCCAGCTGCATAACCCGGGTAAAATTGAATACCAGGGTCAAAGGAATCATACAGGCGGCAAATATACCTGTAAATTTCAGCAGCTTGTCCAGGGGGCTGAAGTAATCCTTAATCGGAAGTATCTCCCGGGTAAAGAGAAATCCCGCCGCACAGCCCATAAACAAAAAGAAGTTAATGGCATTCTGACCCCACCAGGTAAGATTGGGCCAGAGGTACTGAAAGGCCAGCCCGTTAAAAGTAAACAGGAATAAACACCCGCTGGAGATAAAAACAGCATAATATAAATAGTCCTTTTCCCGGGAAAAGGCAAAGACGACCAGGGTGTAACAGATGATGATCAGAATAATGCCATAATAAAGCCCCAAACCGAAGTAGCTTCGTTCCGTGCGGCTGATCAGGTTGTCCGCCTCCCACAGGGTCAGGGGCGTAATCAAGGCGCTGTCTGTTTTCACCCGCAGGAAAAAAGGCTGGTCTGACTCCCAGCTGGCCGGAAGATTAAAGACAAAGTTGCGGTGCTCCACATCACGAGCCTGGAAGGGGAAAGCACCTCCCGTCTGATAGTGCCCGTAACTGCCATCTTCTTCCGGGTAATAAAAGTCAACCTGGTTCAAAAGGGGGTAGCCCAGCTCCAAAAGCCAGTCCTGCTCAGAGGTTGGGCTTTCCAGCTGAAAGCGCACCCAGATGGCCGAGTCTGTATAGGAATAACTCGGGGCCCTGCGGTCCTGGTGGGGTAGGAACTGTGCTTCATATTCAGGAGAAATAATATCTGAGAACTCCAATTCACCGGAGGGGTCTTCAAGCAGTTCAACATATGGGTTTAAGTTTGTCCGTGGGCTGTCCGGGGCCAGGGTTCGGTTGTCAACCGTTTCTGCCTGCAGCATTTTAGCCCCTGGACAACAGAGGCCAAAGCAGAGCATCAGAGCCAGGATTGCTGCTGGTATCACTTTTTGCGCTCGCATGATAACAATACTCCTAACCTGGACAAAGCCAGAACCATAAAGGATATACGACCGGTTCACAACAGTAAGGTGAAAATAATCATATCCAAAGAACAAGATAATGTGGCAGCTTTTATTTTCAGGGTGGTTTTATACTATGGTTTTCGCCTTTTTATGGCAGAATCCTTCCCGGGATCCAAGGATCGAAACACTTGAAGAAGACTTTTCTCCAGGCAGCCACTGACAGGGAGCAAAGAGAACACAGGAAGCCAAGCGCAACGCAAAAAAATGAGCAACAAAATCGGTGCTGCAAAGATCAAACCAGCCTTAAAAAATATCAAAATATGTCGAAATAATTATACCAAGCAAGAATAAGCCTGAAGGGGCAGCGCTGGATAATGCTTAGCATTTAGTTTGTTTTATTTATAAAATAAGCTTCTTCGCCTATTAATTGGCTTTCTGGGGCAAATTTCCCCCTTGCCACCTCAGAACCAAACTGTTATAATGCTCTTAAGGTCAGAGTTGGTCAAATTAAAGCTTGACTGGTAATATTTACCCGGTTGAAGAACAACTTTTTATTTTTAAGATATGAATAGAAAAACCCTTGGCCCTTTTTTACTTTGCGTCGGCAATTCAACCGGTAGTCGAAATGAAAATACTGGGACAAACTTCCGGTCCAATCCAATTGAAATAGAATATTGACAGGAAGTCAAGGGTTTTTCATCCAGTAAGGAGTGAGAAATGATGTTTATGTTTGGACGGTTTACGGAAAGCGCACAACAGGTTCCCATGTATGCACATAAGGAAGCCGTAAGACTAAACCATAACTATATTGGGGCAGAACACCTTCTGTTAGGACTTTTAAGAGAAGGTTCCAGCCCGGCTGCCCAGGTGCTCCAGGACATGGGATTAGACCTGGAGACAGTGCGTTCCGAAGTGGAAAAAATAACAGGGCAAGAAGAACAGAAAGCAGCGCAAGCCAAGAAGATGGATTTTGACTCCAGCGCCAAAAATGCCATCGGCTTCGCCATTGAGGAAGGTTTCAACCTGGGCCATAATTACGTCGGCCCGGAACACCTTTTGCTGGGGCTGCTTAAAGAAGGGGGCAGCGTTGCCGGCCAGGTGCTGAACAACCTGGGTGTTGATCCAGAGCAGTTCCGCAAAGATCTGATTTACCAGGTAGTGGGCAGCACCCAAGGACAGCAGCACAGCTGTACAAGCTGCCAGCAAACTCAAAAGACCAACCCTATCCTGGATGAATTCGGGTACGAGCTCACCAGGCTGGCCAGGGAAGGGAAATTGGACCCGGTTATCGGACGGGAAAATGAGCTGGAACGGATTATCCAGGTACTGAGCAGGCGGACGAAAAACAACCCCTGCCTGGTAGGGGAAGCAGGTGTAGGAAAAACCGCCATTGTAGAAGGACTGGCCCAGCGAATTGTCGATGGCAATGTGCCGGGAAACCTGCAGGATAAAAGGGTCTTCACCCTGGAACTGTCCTCTCTGATTGCCGGAACCAAGTACAGAGGCGAGTTTGAAGAGAGGATGAACCGGCTGGTAAAAGAGGTAACCCAGGATGAAAGTGTGATTCTGTTTATCGACGAAATCCACACCATCATCGGGGCCGGGGCCTCGGAAGGAGCAATGGATGCTTCCAACGTCCTAAAGCCTGCCCTGTCCAGGGGTGAAATGCAGCTAATCGGCGCCACGACAATGAATGAATTCCGCAAGCATATTGAACGGGATGCAGCTTTGGAAAGGCGCTTTCAACCGGTTCCGGTGGATGAACCCACAGCGGAAGAAAGCCTGGAAATCTTGAAGAAACTGCGCCATTGCTATGAAGCACACCACCGGGTGACCATCACTGATGAAGCCCTGGAAACAGCTGTAACAATGGGAGCCCGCTACATCCAGGACCGCTACCTGCCCGACAAGGCCATCGACCTGGTCGATGAAGCGGCTTCAAGGGTCAGGATGTACCAGAAATCATCCTATCCCGGCTTTGAAGAAATTGAAGCCTGGCAGGAAATTGAAGAATTAAAGGATAAAATGGAACGGATACGCAAAGAAAAGGAAACAGCCGCTCAGGCACAGGATTACGAAGAGGCCGCCCGGCTGAGGGATGAAGAACAGCAGTTAGAAGTAGAGTTAAGCTCATTAGAGCAGGCAGCTGTAGGGAAGGAAGCTGTAGCGGCCGGCAAGGAATGTGCTCTCCCGGGTGAAGCAGCCGCTTATCCAGCCAACCAGGGAGACTCATCCAACCAGGAAGCTGTAGTTACAGAAGAAGCCATTGCCCATGTTGTTTCCAGCTGGACCGGCATCCCGGTCAAAAAGTTGAACGAGGAAGAATCGGCCCGGCTCTTGCAGATGGAAGACATCTTGCATGACAGGGTCGTGGGACAGCACGAAGCAGTGACAGCTGTTTCCAAAGCCATCCGCCGGGGCAGGGTCGGCCTGAAGGACCCGGCCAGGCCTACAGGTTCCTTCATGTTCCTGGGACCGACCGGTGTAGGTAAAACCGAGCTGGCACGCACCCTGGCAGAAGTGCTCTTTGGAGATGAAAACGCGATTATTCGGCTGGATATGTCCGAATACATGGAAAGACACTCCACTTCCCGCCTGGTAGGTTCCCCTCCCGGATATGTGGGTTATGACGAGGGAGGGCAGCTGGCGGAGAAGGTCCGGCGTCAACCATACAGCATTATCCTGCTGGATGAGATTGAAAAAGCCCATCCCGACGTTTTCAATATGCTGCTGCAGATCCTGGAGGACGGTCGCCTGACGGACGGACAGGGGCGGACCGTGGACTTTAGAAATACCGTGGTCATCATGACATCAAACGTGGGCGCCGGTTCGATTAAAAAACAGCCGGCCATGGGCTTCAAAGCGGCAGAAGAAGATAAGGAATACCAGGATATGAAAGCAAGACTCCTGGAAGAATTACGCCGCACCTTCCGGCCGGAGTTCTTGAACAGGCTGGATGATATTATCGTCTTCCATTCCTTAACTGAAGAAGAACTGGCCCAGATTGTAGAGCTAATGCTAAAAGACCTTTCCGGGCGAATGGAAGAACTGGGCTACAACCTGGAAGTCAGCCCCGAGGTAAGAGAAGCCCTGACCCGGGAAGGCTATGACCCGGAATACGGGGCCCGTCCCCTGCGAAGGGTAATCCAAAAACGCCTGGAAGATGACCTCTCCGAGGAAATCTTAAAAGGCAGCTACCAGGCTGGCGACACCGTTGAAGTCTACATGGAAGAAGATGAAGGAGAGCAGAACGTGGCCTTCCAAAAAAAGCAGCCTGACAACGCAGAGAACCACCAGGATATGGCAACGGTAGAGCAGAACAGGTAAAAGCAGAAAGGAAATGCTGCCAAAATAATAATTTCCAAAAAACCCCGCCAGGGAAAAACCGTCAAAGGTCACTTTCCCTGGCTTTTTCTTTGCATAAAAAGCTTCCCGATGCAAAAAATAATACCGCTTCCAGGTTTTTATTGCCGTATAAACTATAATAAAACGTTAAAGGGGGTTTTTCAATGCAGTTGAACCAGCAAGAATTGCAAAACCTGAGGCACCTGATCGGTTCTCACGACACCGCATCCAGAAAGCTGGAAGAATTCGCCCAGCAGTGCAACGATTCGCAGTTGAAACAGATGTTTCAACAGTCGGCCCAGTCGGCCAAGTCAACCCGTCAAAAACTCATTTCATTTTTACAATAACGAAAGGAGACAAAAAAGCATGCAGGAAAAAGACATGGTAAATGATGTGCTCTCCATGGTAAACAGCGGTTTAACGGCCTACGCCAGTTCTATCGCCCAGTCTTCCAACCAGCAGTTAAGGCAGACCTTGCAGCAGATACGCAATTCCGACGAGCAATTTCAGTACCAGCTGTACCAGTTTGCCGAGCAAAAAGGCTACTACCAGCCAGCACAGCAGGCTTCAACCCAGGAGATCCAGCAAATCAGGTCCGTTTTTTCCGGTTAGCTCTGCAGCCAAGACAAGGCAGCGTTGCCTGATTCCAGGCTTCAGGGAAGGGCAGGGTAGAGCATAAAGATACATTCCCTACAGAAGGTACATTCCCTACAGGCAGCTGCTGTCAAAGAGTGCTGCCGGGAATAATGATCTTCACCCTGGAAAATGGATAAACGGGAAAACTGTTATTTCGAAGTATAGTAAATTAAATGGCAGGAAAGAAGGCGTTTTGTGCAGGTTGACTGCCCTAAAACGCCTTTTCTTTTCCTGTACCAGGTGATTGACGAACAGCATAGGCTCCAAAGCAGCGGTTTGACCTGCCGCTCGGCCGGTGCAAGGTGCAAATTGACACCCCGGAACAGGCATGATAATCTTGAGCTAATAATTCAGAAGAAGCAACATGCATCGCCAGCAGCAAAAAAAGAAAAAACCAGGTTGGAAACAACAGGAATCCCTTTAGCTTATGCTTGAACTTGAGCAAAAAATTGAGCAGGATTTTATGAAACACAGCGGAAGGTTATCAGAATATACCGTCCGGTATCCCCGGTGCCCTCAGTCAGAGGTTATCCTTATCAGGGATGGACAAGCCTTCTGCCCCAGGAAACCTTCCCGAAGGAGCAGGTAGATGCAAAAAGTCAAGATAGAAATAACCGATTTAAACAGCGCTGGAGAAGGCGTAGGCCGACTGGCCTCGGGGAAAGTCATTTTCATCCCCTATGCCCTGCCCGGAGAAAAAGTCACAGCAGTCGTTGCCGAAGAAAAGAAAAACCGGGCCAGGGGGCACTTGGAGGATATCCTGTTTTTGTCCCCCTACCGCCGGGAACCACCCTGTCCCCTCTTTTACTTCTGCGGGGGCTGCGCCCTGCAGCACCTGGACTATGAACAACAGCTGGAATGGAAAAGAATGAACGTCCGGGAAAGCCTGGCCCGGCTAGGGAAAGTCCACGACGTGCAAGTGCAGCCCGTTTTAGGCGCACCGTCTCCTTTCCATTACCGGAACAAGATTACCCTGCACTGGAGACAGCAGCAAAATAAAAAAACCCTGCTGGGTTTTTACAGTTTGGGAAGCCATGAGCCTGTAGAGACAAAACACTGTTTACTGGCAGCAAAGCCGATCAATGATGCGCTGAAAGCGCTGCACGAGATGCTGGACGGAGTCGAGTTGTCCGGAGAGGCAAAAACAGGCAAGAAACAGATCACCCTGCGCCACACCCTCTCCAGGGACGAAATCATGTTGGTCTTCTCTACACCGGAAGGGGCAGAGCGTGGGTTGCTGCAGAAAATCCCGGAGCTGAAGGAAAAAATCCCCGCCCTGGCCTCCATCTGGCATTTTTCCGGGAAACAGGCTCTGCACCGTTGGGGGCAGCGGCAACTCCAGGAACAGCTGCTGCACTGCACCTTTTCCCTGGGGCCCCAGGCCTTTTTCCAGGTCAACCCGCAGCAGGCAGCGCGCCTGTTCCACGAGGCCTTGAAACGGCTCGATCAGGCGCCGTATTTGAAAGGCCTGGCCGATCTGCACTGCGGCACAGGGGTAATGGCTCTGCTGGCTGCTGACCGTGCAGAACAGGTTTACGGCATGGATTCCTTCGGGCCTGCTGTAGAAGACGCCCGCAGCAACGCCCGGGCCAACGGCATCGACCATGCCAACTTTCTAAAAGGGACCGCGGAAAAAGTTCTGCCGGAGCTGCTCCACAGTTCTACCGTGGAGGCAGCCCTGCTGAACCCGCCCCGCCAGGGCTGCTCCCAGGCCCTGCTAAACACCCTGACCCGGGCCGGAATCCCGCGGCTGATCTATATTTCCTGCAACCCGGCCACCTTAAGCCGGGACCTGCAGCATTTCACAGCCCAGGGCTACCAGGCAGGCCCCGTCCAGCCGGTGGACATGTTTCCACAAACCCCTCACGTGGAATGTGTAGTATTGATCTCGAGAGTTTAAAAAAGGTGAATAATCCATCACAGACAATGCTTTATATCATTTAGTCCAAGGGATGGGTCATTCCTGGCTTTTTTGGATCGCCTGGTCCAGGTCGGCGATTATATCTTCCACTGTTTCCAGCCCAACCGAAAGGCGGATATAGTCGTCGGTAACGCCGGTGGAGTGCTGCTCTTCTTTGGTCAGCTGCTGATGGGTTGTAGAGGCCGGGTGGATGATCAGGCTCTTGGCATCGCCGATATTGGCCAGGTGAGAAAGCAGTTGTACCGAGTTGATCAGCTTAATCCCCGCATCGCGCCCGCCTTTGATTCCAAAGCCGATAATGGCCCCGAACCCGTCTTTCAAGAACCTCTTGGCGCGGTCATGATCCGGGTGGCTGGGCAACCCCGGGTAATTGACCCAGGTTACCGCCGGGTGTTCTTCCAGCCAGCGGGCTACATTCAGGGCGTTTTTCGAATGCTCCCTCATTCTCAGCGGCAGGGTTTCCAGGCCCTGCAAAAACAGAAAGGCATTAAAGGGTGAAAGGGCCGGCCCCATGTCCCGCAACAGCTGCACCCGGGCCTTCATAATATAGGCAATGCCCGGGACCACAGCCCCGTCGTGCCGGCCGAATGCCTCCCAGTAGCTGACACCGTGGTAAGAGGGGTCGGGGTCCACTAACTCGGGGAATTTCCCGTTGTTCCAGTTAAAGTTACCCGAATCAACGATAGCCCCACCGATACTGGTCCCATGGCCCCCGATAAACTTGGTCAGGGAATAAACAACGATATCAGCACCCAGATCAAAAGGGTTGAACAGGGGAGGCGGCGATACGGTGTTATCCACGATAAAGGGAATCCCGTGCTTACGGGCTACCCGGGCAATGGCGGGAAAATCGTCCACGTTATTCTTGGGGTTGCCGATGGATTCCAGATAAACCAACCGGGTGTTTTCGTCGATTGCCCGCTCCACCTGGGCCGGGTCCGAGGAATCGACAAATCGGGCCTCGATTCCCAGGCGGGAAAAAGTATAATGGAAAAGATTGTAGGTGCCACCGTACAGGTAACTGGTGGAAACGATGTTCTGCCCGGAGGAGGTGATATTCAGGACAGCCAGGGTAATGGCTGCCTGCCCTGAAGCCAGGGACAGGGCACCGGCACCCCCGCTCATCTCTGCCAGGCGTTTTTCCAGCACATCGTTGGTCGGGTTCATCATGCGGGAATAAATATTGCCGAACTCCTCCAGCCCAAACAGGCTGGCCGCATGCTCCACGGAGTCAAAAACATAAGACGTTGTCTGGTAAATTGGAACTGCCCGGGCATTGGTCGCCGGATCAGGGGCCTGCCCACCGTGCAGTGCAGCAGTTTCAATCCCTTTTTTGTTTGTCTCGCTCACATTTGACGCCTCCTCATTTGCAAATAAGTCCAACTGTTCAAGACCAATTGACTATTAAATCTATTATTTTAGTAGTTAATATAATATTATTGCTATTTTACTGGTTAATTGGCTGTATGTCAATTCATCCCTGGAAAATAAAAAAGCCGGGCTGTTATGATTACTGAGTGAAGCCCGACTTTAAAAAATAGCTGTAACAAAGGTGGCTTCGTTACAGCTCAATAGAGGCCCGCAGCCAGGTGTTATTCCAATCCACCCGGGCACCCAGGTATTCGCTCACATAACGCAGGGGAATCAGCGTGCGTCCCTGGCGGATGACGGGAATAGTGTCCATGGTCCTGTCCTGGTCGTTTACACGAGCCTGCAAGCTGTCAATGGTGAAAACCACCTGCTGCCCTTGTTGGGTCACAGTGACCGTGCGGTCATTCGGGTCCCAGTCCACCCGGGCACCCAGTCCTTCGACGATGGCCCTGACGGGGACCATCAGCCGGTCGTTTTGATCAATGTACGGCCTGGAATCAAACTCCAGCATCTCGCCCTGGACGGTAATAATGATCTCCGCTTCATACTGGCCGATCAGGTAGCGTTTCCTCTCTTCCATGAATTGGTTCAGTGCCCCGGCAAAACGGGACTCAATTTCCCTGGGGGCAAACCCTTCCTCCAGGTAAGCCCCGAAACGGTCCGTTCCCATAATTTTATCGAACATGACAATGGAACGCTGTGTATCACCACTTTTAGGCACTTGAAACTCTCCCAGGGAGAAGGCGGTAGAAAGAGCGTAAATCCCGGTGCGGGCCGGATTAAAACGGTATGGGTCGGTAATGTCCAGGCGGGCTCCACCGGCCGTTCCCCGTTCTTCCGGGATAAAGCGGACCCCCTCCAGTCCATGGCTGTTGAGCCGCTCTGCAAACTGCCCCGCGTCAAGCCCCCTGCCCCCGATCCATTTAAACTGGTCAGCCTGGAATACACCGGTTCCCTCACCCAGGCCGGTGGCCATGTAGCCCATTACGGCTGCCAGGTCGGGGATGTTTGGTGAGGTCTGGACCCAAGCAAGGCCGGTATCCAGGAAATGATAATTTCTCTGGTATCCTTCCATGGGGACTACTTCCAGGCGGGCACCGATTTTACGATTAAAAAACCGGCCCAGTTCGCCCGCCGTCATCCCGTGGGCCTTGGGCAGGTTGTCAACGCCGACAAAAGTGATGAAACGGTCTTCCATCACCGGCCCGTCCACGATCATTCCTCCCAGGGGATTGGGACGATCCAGGACGACTACAGTTTTGTTGTTTTCCCGGGCGGCGGCCAAACAGTAATTGAGGGTGGAGATGTATGTATAGCTGCGGGCACCAATATCCTGGATATCAAAAACCAGCACATCGACATCCTGCAGCATGGAAGAAGTCGGTTTGCGCGTTGCCCCATACAGGCTGTTAACGGGAATGCCCAGTTCCGAGTGGGTGTACGACTCCACATATTCACCGGCCAGGGCCTCTCCTTCGATACCATGCTCCGGGCCAAACAGGGCCACCAGGTTGATCCGCTCGTGGCGTTCAAAGACATCGATGGTGCTCTCCCCCCGGGTATTGACCCCGCTCTGGTTGGTCACCAGTCCGACCCGCTTTCCTTCCAGCAGGTGAAGATAATTTTCCAGCAGCACTTCATTCCCCAGTTTAAAATTCGCCGGGTGAGCCCCGGCCGAAGCAGCAGTCATAAGCAGCAGCACGCCAAGAACAAGCACCGTTCCAATCCATTTTTTCATGACATTTTTCACCGGACAATCCCCTCTCTACAAAATAGGTAACGCAAATTTAACAGTCTTGACAAATCCCGCTTGTTTTTCCGGGACTTGTACCCTGTTAAACGTTCCAGTGGTGCCATTTGTTTCGCCCGGATTGAAAAAATTTGTGTTAGCTTGTTTTGGAAATAAATTTTTGGAGCTGGTCAAAGTAATCCCTGCGGCCGATAAACATGATATCGTTGTGGCCGGCCCGGGGAATGCTGATCAACTCCAGATCTTTGCTGCCCAGCTTCTGCTCCAGGTGCTCCGCTTCCTCCAGGGGAACCAGGCGGTCCTCTTCACCGTGTAACAGCAGTACTGGCAGAATAATTTTGCCGATTTTTTCTTCTGATTCCTGCGCCACCTGTTCCAACCCCTGGACTTGCACAGGAAGTCCTAAGTGATTGATCAGCCTGACAGGGCAGGCAAAACCGCTTTCAATGATCAAGCCCTTTAGCTCATCCTGGTAATGTGCTGCCAGCTCCAGAGCGGGAATACTGCCCATGGACCGGCCCATCAGCCATAAATCCGTTCCCAGGTTCCGCCTGGCAAGTTCTTCCCGGACGGAGCGGTAAAGGGGGTGGGCGTCTTTTACCAGGGCGGAAAAAGTCGGGCTGCCGCTGCTGGCACCGTAACCCCGGTAGTCAGCCACGGCCAGGTTCAGGCCCTGTTGGTGATAGAGAGGGGCAATTCCATCATAGTCACTAGCCACTTCACCGTTTCCGTGAAAATAGAGGATCCAGGGCGCTTTTTCCTCGTGGAGAAAAAACCGGGTGCAGACTTCAACGTCTTCTTCCACGGGAACCATTAAGTCAAAGTCATTGGGTTTGGGCGCAGAATGATCCGGGCGGGGGTAAAACAGAAACTTTAATAATGCCGGATGATCAAGTACTGCGTAAGCAGACATAGAATACCAACTCCTTTTGAAGGAATAAGATTTGAACCGTGCAAGGTCAAGGCCGGATAAAACGCCTGGAGGACCCCCGGGCCAGCCTGTCCTGCAACTTTTGAAGCACTGCTGGTGAAGGCTGGAAAGGAACCTCTGCCTTTGACGGCGGAAGATCCAGCTGACCCTGGGAAGCAAAGGGCGTTTGTTTTAAAGCCTCGTTGTAAGCGCAGTAGGCCAGCTTTTGCAGGTTTATTGTATCCTCGATGTTGTACGCCAGCAGGGTTTCCAGGGCCCGCGCATCGCCGCTGCGCTGGTATTCCTGCCACAGAAGGACGGCCATGTATCCATCCACGCCTTCCAGGTCACCCCGGGAAATGCCCAGCTGTTTTTCGCAACCTTTCAGCCCTCCCCGGTAACCCAGGGCATTCAAAACGTAACGCAAATCCAGGTGGGCCCGGTCTATCCGGATGTTAAACTGCCATTCGATGAAGGGAAGATCAAAGGATTTCCCATTATATGTGATTAGCAGTTCATAATTCTTGATCTCGGTGATGAATTCCTGCAGGTTTTCGCCCCAGATATAATAGCGCAGCGCCTCCCCGTCGTAGAGGGAGATAGTGGTAATATGATCCGACGGCCCTCCCAGGCCTGTGGTTTCAATGTCCAGGTACGCCGCTGTTGAAGCAAAATCGGCAAAGAGGCGCCAGTGCTGGTTGGAAGGCATTTTTTCCGTGAAGTAAAGGAGATCCCGTCGCTCCAAGTGCTCCCGGGACCTGTGCAGTTCTTCTTTTAACGTGGGGACGAAACGCTCCCCTTTCAGGAGGCCTGCAGAAAGTGCTTCTTCCAGTGCGCCCCAGTCCCGGATCTGGTTTTGCCAGAGCTTTTTTTCTGTTTTAGTCCCAATGCCGTGCAAATGTAAAAATGTATTTCGTAGCATAAAGCCCCCCAACCTGGACATGCCAGCGCCATTCATCTTTTTCTATGATCAAATTGTTCGCTGCGAGCTTTGCGGGCTGCAAACTCGCGGCCTGTTTTCCAGATGTCGCCCGCACCCATGGTGATAACCAGGTCTCCGCTGCGGGTGTTTTCCTGGAGATAATCCAGAATTTCCTCCTCTTCTTCCATTACATACACATATTCATGCCCCCGTTTCTGCACCTCCCGGGCCAGGGCCTGGGAACTGATGCCATCGATAGGCTGTTCTCCGGCACTGTAAATACCGCTGATCAGGACCCGGTCGGCCTGTTCAAAAGCCCGGGTAAAATCATCCCACAAAAAGTGGGTCCGGGTGTAACGGTGAGGCTGAAATATACAGAACACCCGCCGCCCGCTTTGCCGGGCCGCGGTCAGTGTAGCCCGGATTTCCGTGGGATGATGGGCATAATCGTCTACAATCAGCACATCGCCGGGCGAGGCGACAATTTCAAAACGCCTTCTGGCACCGTCAAATTCAAGAAAAGCTTCACGAATCAGGGGAAAATCAACCCCCAGGGAAAGGGCCACTGCTGCTGCACCCAGGGCGTTGAGGACATTGTGTTGCCCGGGGACTTTTAATTCAATTTCACCCAGGCTTTTTCCGCGAAAACGCAGGTGAAAGCGACAGCCGAGGCCATTAATTTCCACATTTTCTCCCTTAACATCCACATGATCATTGAAGCCATATGAGAGCAAATCCGGTAATAGTTCTCCACGCATCCGGGCCAGGACGGGATCATCACCACAGATGACAGCGAGGCCTCCTTCCCGGACATTGTTGATAAAAATCCGGTAGGAATCCACCAGCTGTTCAAAGTTTCCATCGTAATATTCCAGGTGGTCCGGCTCAATATTGGTCACCAGGGCTAAAAGAGGGTGGTAGCGCAAAAAAGAATGGTCACTCTCACAGGCTTCGGCAACGACATAAGGGCCATCCCCCAGCCGGGCATTGCTACCGAAAAATGAAACCTCTCCGCCAATAATGGCCGTGGGTTTCAGCCCTCCTTTTTCCAGGAGTAAGGACACCATGGCCGTGGTTGTTGTCTTCCCGTGAGCTCCGGCGATGGCAATACCATACCGGCGGTTTAAAATAGCGGCCAGCAGCTCTGATCGATGCCAGATGGGTAGCTCCAGTTGACGGGCCGCCTCCAATTCCGGGTTATCAGGCGGGATAGCGGTGGAACAGACAATTAGTTCAGCGTCACCCACCTGCCCGGCCCTGTGCCCCTGGTAAACAATCGCGCCTGATTTGATTAACCCTTCTGTCAGTTTATTGGTATTTAAATCAGATCCGGCAACGGTAAAGCCCGATTTGAGCAGGATATGGGCCAGGGCGCTCATTCCATATCCTCCGATCCCGATAAAGTGTACTCTTTTAATATCTTTTAACAATTGTTCCATTCCTTCCTTAAAGTTTGTGAAAGCTTGGTGGAGAGGTTAACCTGTTATTATGTCCAGTTATACCAGTTTTTTCTTCCAGGTTATTACCGTTTTGCACACAATGTGAAAATGGTTCATCTGGTTTACAAGTAAATGTTAAGATTATGTTAAATAAAATAAGTGTCATACATAGATTATACCGGCATATAATGCTAGGTTGGAGCCATTATTCACAGTAGTAATCCACAATATCCACAGAGTTATCCACAAAAAACCCTCCATATTTGGTGCTTTGGGAAAAACTATCCACATTTCACACACATGGTTACATAAAAACAGCAAGTCGTAAACCCTAAAAAAACATCGACCTGGAGTAAATTTCCTGGAAAAAGGAAACAAATTGTAAAAACCAATCAATTACGTGCTTTCAAACCCCAGGCCGGGTTCAGCATTTAAATCGGGAGCAGCCCGCCGCCCCTGCCTCAAGTAGTAATAACCGGCAGCTGCAATCATGGCAGCGTTATCTGTGCAGAGCTCCACCGGTGGATAGATAACTTCCACCCCCAGGGGGGCCAGGCGCAGGCGAAGGCGCCGCCTCAACTCCCCATTGGCCGCAACCCCCCCTGCCAGCAAAAACTGCCTGGGCTCATAGCGTTCCACTGCACGGACCGATTTTTCCACCAGGGCGTCAACTACCGCATCCTGGAAAGAGGCACAAAGATCATTGAGGCGAAGCTGCCGTCCTTTTTCCGTTTCTTTCCTGATTGAGTTCAGCACTGCAGTTTTCACGCCGCTAAAACTAAAATCCAGTTTTCCTTCATCCCCCATGAGCGCCCGGGGAAAAGAAAAGCCCCCGGCTTCCCCCTGCTGGGCTAATTGATCAATAACCGGCCCGCCTGGAAAACCCAGGTTCATGGCCCGGGCAATCTTGTCAAAGACTTCTCCGGCCGCATCGTCCCGGGTTCTCCCCAGAACATCCACCTGGCCGTGCCCTTTGACATGCAGCAGTGAGGTATGCCCCCCGGAAACGATCAGGCAGATAAAAGGGAATGAAATCGTTGCCCCCGTGAGAAAGTTGGCATAAATATGCCCTTCCAGGTGATTTACCGCAACCAGGGGTAAGTCCAGGGCAAAAGAGAGCGCTTTGGCCGTGGAGACCCCAACAAGCAGAGAACCAACCAGTCCGGGTCCGTATGTAACAGCTATGCCATCCAGCCCGTTTAAGGAAAGACCGGCTTTGGCCAGAGCCTCGTCAATAACCGGATTCATCACTTCCAGGTGGCGCCGGGAGGCTATTTCGGGGACAATTCCTCCGAAACGCAGGTGAAAACTGTCCTGGGATGACACGACATTGCTCAGGATGTTACGACCGTTTTCCACAACAGCTGCTGCGGTGTCATCACAACTGGTTTCCACACCCAGGATAAGCGTCTTGTGAGACATCATACACTCCTTCCTTGCTTCAACAGTTTCCAAGATCACATCAAAGGCCGTGACATGACCAGGGCATCTTCATCACTATAATATTGTTTTCTTCTTCCCCTGATTTTAAAACGAAACTTTTCATAGAGCTTCCTGGCATCTGTGTTGGAATCTCTTACTTCCAGGAACATTATCCGGCCTCCCTTTAAAAAGGCTTCCCGCATCAACCTGCCCAGCAGCAAGCTGGCGATATTTTTCCGCCGGTGCTGCGGATCCACGGCCAGGGTGGTAATATGGGCTTCATTTAAAACCAGCCACATGCCTGCATAGCCCAACACCTGGGAAGAACCTGGTCGAAGGGCAACAACATATGTAGCATGGTCATTGGCTTGTATTTCTCCGAGAAAAGATTCTCTTGACCAGGGCAAAGTAAAAGAAACCTGTTCAATACGGATAACATGATCAAGATGTTCCGGTGCCATAAAAACAATTTCTACGGGCAGCAAATTGCTTCCCCCTTTTAAACTCGTACCGCACACGTTCATTTCTTTTTTTCCTGGAAACGCCGCTCCGCCTCGGAAGCGCGAATATAATAAGGACCCAAGGCATAAGCCGGTGCCGGCCCTTTTTCATGCCAGATCCGGAACCCCTCCTGCAGCACCAGGGCAGACCGGTTCAGGCGGCATAAAAAAGGAAGTTCCTGGTACCCGCTTCCAACCACATCCTTCAAGGTGGAGCGAAATTTCTCCACACCGTCACCCAGAAAAAGAACCGGCTCCCGGTACTGGGAAAGCATGTTGCAAAGTACATCCAGGCCGTTTACATCTGCAGCTTCCACTTCCACCGGGGTCTCCCGGCCTCCACGATACAAAGCGAAGTAAGCCTGGTCCTTACGGGCATCCAGCACCGGGCATATCAGACCCGGGAAGCTCACACCAGACCAAGCCAGGGCATCCAGGGTCATTACCCCTACAATGGGTATGCCCAAGCCTTGAGATAGTCCCAGGGCCGTGGCCATCCCGATTCGAATCCCGGTAAAAGAACCCGGCCCCCTGGTTACAGCAATTCCATCGATCTCTTTTTTGTCCACACCGGCATCCTTAAACAAGTTGATAATCAGCGGCATCAAGCGCTGGGAATGAGTCTTTTTAATATTCAAGGAGTATTCAGCCCAGAGTTTTTTCTCTTCACCCAGGGCCACACTGCAAACCATTGTTGTCGTATCCAGGGCTAAAAGCAGCATCGTTTTCTCAACTCCTCCAGTTTAAAAGCTTCAAAATTGCCCCGGGTTTCCAGGCTGATTATTCGGGAGGATTCAGGATCAGCCTGGTCTTTTGCCAGGTATATTTCCAGCCGGTCCGGGGGCAGGATCCCGGGAAACTTCGACGCCCACTCTACCAGGGCCACTCCATCCCCGTAAAAATACTCTTCCAGGCCCAGTTCCTGCAGTTCATCATCCTCTTCCAGCCGGTAGAAATCAAAATGGTACAGGGCAAGTCGTCCGCGGTAAACATTCATGATGATAAAGGTAGGGCTGACTATCTCTTCATTCACCCCCAGCCCTTCAGCAACCCCTTTAGCCAGCACCGTCTTGCCGGCTCCCAGTTCTCCGTTTAAGGCAATAACAGTTCCTTCCCCGGTCAGGCTACCCACCTGACGGCCAATTTCCCGAGTCGTTTCTTCATTGTTACTTACAAGTTTAAGCAAAAGGATCCCCCTTGCCGCCACAATACAGGTTTATCAGCCTGATTATCTAGTTTTTTTCATTATATCCTTTGAAATGGTGAAAAGCAACGTCAGAATGGAATTGAAGTTCCCGTTTCCTGGTCTTGGCTCCGGT
The DNA here is from genome assembly GCA_964581355.1 of uncultured Desulfovibrionaceae bacterium. GTDB lineage: Bacteria > Bacillota > Dethiobacteria > DTU022 > UBA8154 > CAZOOA01. Next base: position 20,451 of record CAZOOA010000052.1, read on the forward strand.
TGTCATCTTTCCATGCAAAATGTTTCCCTTTTTGTTATAATATACTGTAAGAAGAAAATACTACTGTTGAGCAGAAAAAAACGAAAGGCGGGTGTAATAATTGAAAAGCAAGCGCATTCGGGGATTCCCCGTCATTAACCTGCATGATGGCTCTATGGAGGGCCGGGTCCAGGATATCGTTATTGACCCCGAGAAAAAAACGGTCGAAGGTTTTGTCATTGGCGAAAAAGGCTTTTTACGAGGGAAACACCGCTTTATCCCTTTTGAATCCATCCACAGTATCGGAAGCGATGCCGTAACGCTGAAAGAATCGGATCTCGAGTCCCCGGAAATGGCTCCCAACATGGAACTGCTAAGCGATTATTCCATCATTGGGAAAAGCCTGATCAGCAATGAAGGAAACTATATTGCCAAAGTCATGGATTTTGTCTTTTCTCCCCAAACAGGTAAAATCGAATCCCTGCTGCTCCAGGATATTAAAGACCGCGAACCCATCAACATGGATGTATACCTGACCATTGACGGCATCTTGAACCTGGGCAAAGATTATGTCATTGCCGATTCAAATTACACTGCGTACCTGACAGAAGAAAGCCGGGAAGAGGATGAGGACGAACTTGTTCCCGTCGAAGAAAACCAGGTATTTCCAGATGGAGCAATGCCCCCTGGAGTTTATGTGGAAGTCCAGGACCGGGAAGAGCAGGGCCGGGAAGAAACCTTTGAAAGAAGCGGATCCGGTCAAAAACAGCAGGAGCCAGGCCAAGAAGAAGAAAAAGCAGAAAAAAAAGAGCCCAGGCAAACAAAACAAGAGCCTTCCCAAGAGCCTTCCCAAGAGCCTCCCTTTGATGGATTTGAAAATTTGAAAGAGACCTGGAGTCACGTAGAAGAGGAAGTGAGCCGGGGCAGCAAACAACTGGCCAAAGAATCCAAAGACCGGATGAGGCAGTATGTCCGTAACAAAAAAGCCAACTACTCCGTTTGGGACCAACAGGGTAATGTGCTGGTACAAAAAGGCCAGGTCATCTCCGATGAGATCGTGGAAAAAGCTGAAGCCCAGGACAGAATCCCCCAGCTCTTTTTTGCCGTGGTTTCCGAAGAGATTGAAGAGAGCTTAAACATTATCGGGGACAAAATCAGCCGTATTTTCCGATAGTATGAAAATGGAGTTTCCGTTTCCCGGTATCGGCTCCGGTTATCTTCGCGAC
>CAZOOA010000053.1:0-21622 GCA_964581355.1 uncultured Desulfovibrionaceae bacterium
TTTTCTTGAATACGGCGAATAGTAAGACAAGTTATTGTATTTTCTTGGATATACTAACAATGATTAATTATGTAGGAGAAGGATGATTCTATGAATCAGGAGCTAAACCTGGATGAACTACTATTAAAAGTGCAAAAGCCGGCCCGCTACCTGGGTACGGAAGTGAACTCCATTCACAAAAGGTCTCAGGATGTCGATGTCCAGCTGGCCCTGGCCTTTCCGGATATTTACGAAGTTGCCATGTCCCACCTGGGCTTGAAAATATTGTACGGTGCTGCCAACCGTATTGATAGTGTGCAGGCCCAGAGGGTTTTTGCCCCCGCCGAGGATATGGAAGCGGTGCTCCGGGAAAAAGGGCTGCCCCTTTTCAGCCTGGAAGGCCGCAGGCCCTTCAATCAGTTTGACTTGGTCGGTTTCACCCTGCAGTACGAGTTAAGCTATACGTCAATCTTAAATATGCTTCAACTGGGGCAGGTCCCCCTGTACAGCCAGGACCGGACTACCCGGGATCCTTTTATCCTGGGTGGCGGTCCCTGCGCTTTCAACCCGGAGCCGCTGGCTCCCTTCTTTGATGCTTTTGTTATTGGGGATGGCGAAGAGGTTTTGGAGGAAATCATTGTCCTTTATCGCCGCTGGAAACAGGAAGGAACGGGTGATCGGCAGGCATTTTTGCGTGATCTGTCCCAACTGCCAGGCCTATATATTCCCTCCTTTTATCAGCCTGTTTATTCCGGGGACACCTTTACGGGCTTGGAAAAAATGGAACCTGCAGCTCCGGACAGGATCACCAAGCGCACCGTCCGGGACCTGGACCATACATATTATCCCGATGATTTTATTGTGCCTTTTATCGATGTGGTCCATGACCGGGCGTCTCTGGAGCTTTTCAGGGGCTGTTCCCGGGGCTGCCGTTTCTGCCAGGCCGGGATGATCTACCGTCCTGTCCGGGAACGCTCCTTGCAGAACTTAACCTGCCTGGCTGAGCGGATAATTCAAAACACAGGATTTGAAGAAATTTCTTTGGCTTCGTTAAGCAGCAGCGATTATTCTGCCATTACCCCGCTGGTTCAGCAGCTGGAAGAGCGCCTGGGCAAAAAAATAATCCGCTTGTCCCTTCCGTCCCTCCGGGCCAACCGCTTTTCTGTCCAGTTGTCGGACCGGCTCCAAAAGGGCAAGGCAGCAGGGGTTACCTTTGCCCCCGAGGCGGGTTCCCAGCGCCTGAGGAAAGCAATCAACAAACAGATTTCTGAACAGGAGATTATGGAAGCGGCCGGGGAAGCCATCGCTTCAGGGCGAAATCATATTAAGCTGTATTTTATGCTGGGCTTGCCCACCGAGGGAGAAGAAGATCTCAAAGAAATCGGCCGGTTGGCCGGAGAGATCCTGGACTTAAGGCGCCAGGGAAAAGGGCGGGGCATGAGTTTCAAGGTCAGCGTCAGCGTTTCCACCTTTGTCCCCAAGGCCCATTCTCCTTTCCAGTGGGAACCACAGCTGCCCCTGGCAGAGGTCAAAAACAGGCAGGAGTATCTGCGGCGCATCTTCAAGAAAATTAAAGGGGCCGAGTTGAACTGGCACGGAGCCGAAATGAGTTTCCTGGAGGCGGTCTTTGCCCGGGGCGACCGTCGCCTGGCACCTGTGCTGGAAAAAGCCCTGGCCGGGGGAGCCCGGATGGATGCCTGGGATGACCGGTTTGATTTTTCCCTCTGGATGGAAGCGTTTCAGGCGGAGAGCCTGGATCCGGCCCGTTATACGGCCTTTCGTCCCGGGTATGCTCAGCCGCTTCCCTGGGATCACATCAGCCCGGGCGTTTCCAGGGATTTTTTAATCCGGGAACATCAAAGGGCGCTGCAGGGGCAGGAAACTCCCGATTGCCGCCGGGAGGGATGCTGGGGCTGCGGTTTGCCGTACTGCCCCACCAGGCAGGTGAAACAAGATGCACCGTTATAGGATATTTTTTGCCAAGCAGGGTGATCTAAAATATATTTCCCACCTGGACCTGCAGCGGACGGTCATCCGGGCCATGAACCGGGCTGACCTGCCGGTCGCGTACAGCCAGGGCTTCAACCCTCAGCCAAAATTGACCTTTGCTGCCCCCCTGGCTGTGGGAATTGAGGGAAAAAATGAATTAATGGAACTGGATCTTACAGAGCATTTGCCCCCCGGAGAACTCGGAACTAAACTGCAGAACCAATTTCCGGCAGGATTGGAAATCAAGTCTGTAGAAGAGATAGATCCAGCAGGTCCTTCCCTGGCTTCCCAGGTGACAGGGGCTGTTTACCGGGTCTTTCTGGCCAAACCGCTCCATGACCTGGAAAAACGGATCAAAAAGCTGAAAAACCGGTCTTCCATCGTTGTGAGCCGGCCTGGGAAAAAAGGCGAAAAAAAAATAGACCTGAAGCCCTTTATCCTGGATCTTTCTCTTGGTCAAGGAGAGCAGGGCCAAAATGTTATTACAATGCAGCTGGTCACGGGCAACCAGGGGGGTGCCCGTCCTGGAGAAATACTGCAGCAGCTGGGGGTTTCAGAACTGGAACCGCCTCCGTCCATTTACCGGACGGAGCTGCTGCTGGAACAATAATTAGATAAAGAGGGAACCTTATGGAGCAAAAAATAATTGTCAATTATGACCCTAAGGAGACACGGGTGGCGCTGCTGGAAAGCGGCAAGCCGGTGGAGCTTTATGTGGAAAGGCCCCTGCGCCAGCGGATCGTGGGGAACATTTATAAAGGTGTTGTGGAAAATGTTCTTCCCGGTATGCAGGCGGCATTTGTGGATATCGGGGAAGAACGCAATGCCTTTCTGTATGTGGATGACATCCCCCAGCAGGATGAAGGCGGCGGCGGGGGAAACCGGCTGCCCATTCAGCGCCTGATTCACGTCGGTGAGAAAGTCATGGTACAGGTGATGAAAGAGTCTTTTGGCAGTAAGGGAGCCCGTCTTACAGGGCACATTACCCTGCCCGGGCGCTACCTGGTATTGATGCCGGGTCATAACTATGTGGGCGTCTCCCGGCGGATCAAGTGTCAGGAAGAGCGGGAAAGGTTGAAAAAAACCGTGGAAGAGATCAGGCCTCCAGATGCCGGGATCATTGTCCGCACGGCGGCAGAAGGGGCCGATGAAGAAAGCTTGGCAAATGATATCCAGTTTTTAACCGGGTTGTGGGAGAAGACCAGAACATCGTTTCAGCGGGAAAAGTCCACGGCGCTGCTTTACCAGGACGTAGCCCTGATTTACCGCATTGTCCGGGACTTGTTTAACGACAACATCAACCGCTTTATTATCGATAACAAGCAGGAATTTAACAAAGTCATGGAAATCCTGGGCTACCTTTCTCCCCACTTGAAAGGCCGGGTTGAATATTACCGGGAAAAAGAGCCGGTTTTTGAACGTTTTCATATCGAAGAAGAGATTGAACGCTCTTTAAACCGCATGGTCTGGTTGAAAAGCGGTGGTTACCTGGTTTTTGATCAGACCGAGGCTCTTACGGTCATCGATGTGAACACCGGCAAATTTATCGGGAAAAATAACCTGGAGCAGACTATTTTTAAAACCAACATGGAAGCCACGGAAGAGGTGGCCCGCCAGATCCGCCTGCGGGATATCGGCGGGATCATTATCGTCGATTTTATCGATATGAACTCGGAAGAGCACAAGCAGCAGGTGCTGGAAAAGCTGCGGGAAAATATGAGCCGGGATCGGACCAAGAGCCAGGTGCTGGGGATCACCCACCTGGGACTGGTGGAAATTGCCCGCAAGAAAGTAAGGCAGGGCATCTCCGCTATCATGCAGCAGCCCTGTTCCTACTGCCAGGGGAAAGGCAGGGTCCTCTCCCCGGAGGCAGTCAGCGGGAAGGTGGAACGGGAACTGAAACGGATCCTCCAGCGCGAAGAGGTGGAAGCGGTCCTGGTGGAGACCAACAGCGAAGTAGCTGCGCTGCTGATCGGCAGCGGCGGGCTCTACTTAAAGAAATTGGAGTCGGAAACCGGCAAGAGCATTTTTATCCGTGGTTCCGATAACCTGCATGTGGAACAGTACAAGATGCTCATGTCCGGGAGCCTGCAGGAAGTGGAAAGACACGCCCTGCCCGTGGAGGAGGGCGCGATCTACAGGGTGAAGGTGGAAGATCCCCACACTTCCAACCCCGACCACGGAATTGCCCGACTGCACGGCTATATAATCGATATTGAAGGAGCCGGGGAACTGGTGGGGGATGAAGTGCAGGTCTTGATCAAGGAGACGACCCGGACGTTTGCCCGGGCCGTTATTTGGGAACTGGACCCGGAAAAGGAGGATAAAATATGACCAACCTGTACAACAGCTTTCGCTATTGTCGTGTCAATGACCTGGGGGACGGGACCTGGCAGGCTACAAGTGCAATCAACGACACCTTTCACGAGATCAATGTCACAGTGACCATCCAGCGCCGGGAAGGGTACGGATTAACCGAGACCGGGGGGTACGTGATCGAAAACGTGGAAGGGGAAATGGTCCGGATCCCCCATGCCCTGTGCCTGGAAACCACCTCTCTGCTGGAAGAGCTCCATGGCCTGGTGCTGGACCCGCCGGTGCGCAAAAACATCATGGAGCGGGTTGCCGGGGAACTGGGGTGCCGCCAGCTGGCTGATCTGGTTGTGGAGTGTGTCCGGGGTTTTATCCAGGCGGAGTTTCAGTACCGGGGCCGGGAAATCGAGGATCCGGTGGAAAGGCGCAAAGAATTTAAGCAAGAGATCGGTGGGACATGTTATCTGTACTCAAAAATATAAGGTTTCCATTTCTCCTTTGGGAGCGCCAACAGCAGGCGGCACATCTGACCGGGCGTTATGGCGAGGCGATGTGGCGATCTGATCCTCAATTGACATTCGCCCCCCTTTGTGCTAAAATAGCGAAGCATCCTCCACCGCACGGGTGGGGTTTTAACGGTTTTACACTTTCAACAAGAGTAAAACGGCCCTGGCCCGGCGAGTATAGTACAGATTGAGAGGGATTTTTTATGTATGCCATTGTTGAAACAGGCGGAAAACAGTACCGCATGTCTGAAGGGGAAGTTTACAGGTTGGAAAAATTAGAGGGTGAAGTTGGTTCAGAGGTGGTTTTTGACCGCATTCTGGCTGTTTCCGAAAATGAGGAAACAGAGGTGGGGGCGCCTTACCTGGATAACGCTCAGGTGAAAGCCCGTGTCTTATCTCACGGGAAAAACAAAAAAATTGTCGTTTTCAAGTACAAACCCAAGAAAAATTACCGCAGGAAAAAAGGACACCGTCAGCCTTATACCCAGGTCGTGGTAGAAAAAATCGAGCACGGAAGCAAGTAAATGGTCCGGGTTTATGTGATCCGGAACCCCGGTGGTGCCCCAGTTTCAGTAGAAATTAGCGGCCACTCCAATTTTGCCCCTCACGGCAGCGACATTGTCTGTGCAGCAGTATCCATGTTGACCCAGACGATTATTTTCGCCATCGAAGACCTGCTGCAAATGGATTCCGGGGCTGTGGTGGAAGAGGGGTACGTGCAGCTAACACTGCCTTCCAACGTGGAACCAAATAGAAAAGAAAAATTGCTGCTTTTGGTGGAAACCCTGCTCTTGGGCTTAAAAGAAACGAAAAATGCTTATCCTGATTTTATTCAGTATAGCGAAGAAAGAAAACCGGGAGAAAAGTGATTAACCCCGGGAATTCTGAAAAAGGGAGGTGAAGGCCTGTTATCCTAAAACGGGCCGGTACAATGCGTAAACTGAACTTACAACTTTTTGCTCACAAGAAAGGCGTAGGCAGTTCTCGTAACGGACGGGACAGCAACGCCAAAAGGTTAGGCGTCAAGCGATATGAAGGTCAGCAGGTATCTGCAGGCAGCATTCTGGTGCGCCAGCGGGGAACCCGGATTCATCCCGGGCTCAATGTAGGTATGGGCAAAGATGATACCCTCTTTGCCAAGGCAGACGGGACTGTTGTCTTCGAACGGATGGGTAAAACCAAAAAGCGGGTAAGCGTTACCCCTGTCAGCTAAAGAAAGGCCCGGTGAACCGGGCTTTTTTTTCGGGTGTGGTTCAAGTTGGAACTGCTGTTTGGCTTACTTCGTGGAAAAGGATGATTGCCTTGTTTGTGGACCAGGTTAAAATATTCGTGAAAGGTGGCAAAGGCGGCGACGGCGTTGTCTCTTTTCGCAGGGAAAAATATGTCCCCCACGGCGGCCCTGACGGCGGGAACGGCGGCAGTGGCGGAGATGTGGTCCTGGTGGCAACGGAGCAAAAAAGTACCCTCATCGATATCAGCTACAGGCCGCATCTCCATGCTCCCAGCGGTTCCAATGGCAGCGGGAAAAAAAAGCATGGGAAAAATGCGTCCCCATTGGAAATCCAGGTCCCCGTTGGGACGGAAATCAAGGATGAAAACGGAACATCCCTTGCGGACCTGGACCGTCCGGGGATGAAAGCTCTAGTTGCCCGGGGTGGCAAGGGCGGCCGGGGAAATGCCCACTTTGCCACTTCCCGGCGCCGCATCCCGGACTTTGCTGAAAAAGGGATGCCCGGAGAGGAGAGAACCCTGGTATTGGAATTAAAACTGCTGGCCGACGTGGGCCTGGTGGGATTCCCCAATGCCGGTAAGTCCACCCTGCTGTCCCGTGTCTCTTCAGCCCGCCCCAAAGTTGCCAGCTTTCCTTTCACTACCCTGGCCCCACAACTGGGTGTGGTCTCACTGGGCGAGGGGCGTTCTTTTGTCCTGGCCGATCTTCCTGGAATTATTGAAGACGCTCACAAGGGGGCCGGGTTGGGCCACCAGTTTTTACGGCATATTGAGCGAACCCGGGTGCTGATTTTTTTTCTGGATATGGCCTCTACGGAAGGAAGGGACCCATACGACGATTACATAACCCTGCGCAGGGAACTAAAAGCATACCGTCCGGAACTTCTTTCCAGGCCGAACTTGATTGCAGCTAACAAGATGGACCTGCCTGCGGCCCAGGAAAACATAGAGTTATTTTTAGCCCGTTTGGACAATGGCGAAGCGGTCTTCTCCATTTCCGGCGCTACTGGAGAGGGCGTGGATCAGCTGCTTAACGAGACCTACCTTCACCTGGAAAAATTACGAGTCCTGGAAGAAGAAACAGGGAAAGAGCTGCAGGAACTTGAAGAAATTATCTACCTGGAGCCATTACAACTTCCCCGGGAGTTAACCATTGAGAAGACTACGGAAAAAGAAGGCCCTGTTTTTATTGTCAGCGGGGACGAGGTCGAAAGCCTGGTCCAAAAGACCAATTTTGACAGTCCCGGGAGCACAGCTCGTTTCCAGGAGGTCATCCGTAAGCTGAAAGTAGAAGAAGAGCTGGTAAAAAAAGGCATCAAGGAAGGGGATACGGTCCGAATCGGGAACCTGGAATTTACGTACTATCCTGACCAGCTTTAATGAGTAAACCGTCTGCCTGGAAAACGGGAGGTTAACCAGGCAGAAAATGCGGCGCCCCCCTTTGCAACAATCTGGATTTGTGATTTCATGGTTTAGCGTCTTATGGTTGAGAGTTGCAGGTTTGTCTTTTTTTTTCAAGGATCATTTTTTCAAGGAAGCGGGAAACAATGAGTTTTTTACTGCCTAAAAAAGGGCGCGACTCCACTCCAACGATTGGTATCATGGGCGGCACGTTTGATCCCGTTCACATGGGCCACCTGTTTACGGCTGAAGAGGCCAGGCAGCAGTTCCACCTGGACCATGTTATTTTTCTGCCCTCGGGTATTCCCCCCCACAAGGGAAAAGAGAAAGTGTCATTGGCGGAACACCGCTACTTGATGACCATGCTGGCGGTGGTGGACAACCCTTACTTTACCGTTTCCCGCCTGGAAATCGACTGTCCCGAACCGTCTTATACGATCGATACGGTCCGGCGTTTCCTGGATATTTATGACCATAATATAAACCTCTATTTCATCACCGGTGCCGATGCCATCCTGGATATTACCACCTGGAAGGATTACCGTGAACTGCTGCAAGCCTGTCCTTTTATTGCCGCTTCCAGGCCTGGCTATTCCTTTGGCAAACTGAAAGTTATCCTGGGTCCTGCTTTCCCGGAAGTGATCAAGCGGGTCCACCTGCTGGAGATTCCGGCTATGGCCATATCCTCAACATTTATCCGCAAAAGAGTTGCCTCGGGGCAGACGATCAAATACCTCACATCAGAAGCTGTGGAACAGTATATTTATAAAAACAACCTGTACAAGAAACTCTAGCCTGTGGCTTTATGTTGTCAGAGGACGCCCCGGCCACCTGGAAAGGTTTTTTTCAGCCTGTACCCTGTGTTTTGTTTTAACCTCTTAGCCGATGAAGGGTGGCAAACAATTCATTTGCCAGGGCAATGCTCTGTCTTGACTTATCCCCCGTTAAATGCTATGATGTAGAAAAATTCTTCCTTTTTAAAAATTAACTGTAATCCAAGGCAAAACATGAGCGAACCGAAAATAAATAAACTCGCCTTTCATGATATGCTCCGGTATTACGGTCAGGGGGTGGGGGTATAAACTAAGTTTCTCTACTGCATAATATACGAAAAGAACTGTAATACCGGGAAGCGAGGTGACATTATGGTAAAAACCCTCTATGTTGGGAATATTGCCTGGGGCACTTCGGAGGAAGATCTGCAAAAAGCCTTTGCAGAGCACGGTGAAGTTATTGGTTGCCGTATTATCACCGAACGAGCCACAGGAAGATCCAGGGGATATGGTTTTGTAGAAATAAATGATACAGACCAGGAACAGATGATTGAAAAAATGAACGGGGTTGAACTGGACGGCCGCCGTTTGGTTGTCAACGAAGCAAAACCGAGGGATTAAAGGCAACGTCAAGTTGCCTTTTTTATTAGCTTCCAACTTTTTAGAAGGAATGTCATTTCTTATGTCAAATTAATAAAAGAGCCCAGGGTTTTATATGGTGTTTTATTATGAACATTACGATTCAAAGAGCGGTTAATACAATTGAACGAAATGCCGGGACAAAGTTGTTTCAACACTGCTTGGGGGTAAAGGATACGGCTGTGCGGTTGGCACAGGTCTATGGCCTGGACCCTGTAAAGGCAGAATTGACCGGAATCATTCATGACTATGGCAAGCTGTTCAGTCATAATGAGTTGATCCAGGTTGCCAGGTCCCAGGGGATGGATGATCCCTTGATTTACCGGGAACCGGCCCTGTTGCATGCCCCGGTGGGAGCAGTCCTGTTAAAAGATGATCTGGGAGTGGAAGACCCGGAGATACTGGAAGCGGTACGGGTCCATACCACAGGCTCCCCGGAAATGTCCCTGTTGGCGCGCATTATTTACCTGGCTGATTATATTGAGCCGGGAAGGGATTGTCCCGGGGTGGAAACCATCCGCCAGCTTGCTTATCTTGACCTGCAGGGTGCCCTGCTGGCAGCGGTGGATTTTACCATCCATTATATTATGGAGCGAAAAAGATTGCTTCATCCCAGTTCCATCGCTTTTCGCAATTCCCTGGTGCTGTCGATGAGAAACTATGGTCAGGAGCTATCGGGCTATGAAACAAAATAGGTTGAGAAGTCAGAAACCAGGCAAAACCAGGGAAAAAGCCGGGAAAATGATCGCCATCCGCAAAAACCGGATTATTTTCCTGGCCGCTCTTGTGGTTTTTTTAATTGTGCTGGTATCCGGCTCTCGCTATATCAGCTCCTTTCAAGCGTTGCAGAATGAGGAGTCCTGGGCTTTGTCCCTGCGGGAAGCCCCTAAGGAACAAGGCACCAACTACCTGCTTATCGGCGGAATGACTGATGATCATATCTACCAGGTAGAGGAAATACTGTTTTTGAATTATCCTGAGCCGGGAAGCAAGCCCCATGTTCTTTATATTCCCGGCCGGATGTTACTGCACCGGCAGGAAGAGGATGCGGTTGGAGAAACGGGTGCCGGCACTCCGCCCGTGAATAAAAACGGGGAGGATGCAAAGCTGCCTGAAGACGGTGAAGAAGTGGACATGCCGGGTGATAGTGATTCAACCCCGGGATCCTCTGTCCAGTCTTATTACACCCCGACTCACTTTTACAACGAAGGCGGGACAGAACTTCTGATTGATCAACTCCGCCTGCTGCTGGGAGCAGATATTCACCATTATATTAAACTGGATTATCAGGGAATCGCCGGCCTGGTGGACGAGGCGGGGGGGATTCCCTACCATGACCATGTTTTAGCTGGTTCTGAATTCCTGGAATCATTCCTGCGGGATGAAGAGGATGAAGAGCCCCGCCAGCGAGCCCTGCAGAGGGCAGAGATCATTAAAAACCTGGTGGGTATGCTTGGTGAAAAAGGGGGAGTATTTGCCACACCCTCTATGCTCAGGGAGGCGGCCCCTTATGTCGAGACAGACCTGGAATGGAAGGAAATGGAGCAGTTTTATGATCAATATAGTTTAATTTTTGATCCGGAGACCCTGGCATTGAGCCTGCCTGGACAGTGGAATGATTTTAACGGTGAATCCTACTTTCAGCTTGAGCACTCCCTGTTAACCCGGATTATCGATAACCTGGGGTCCGAATTTATCATCCCCAGGGAAATGATTACGGTGGAAGTGCTTAATGGAAGCGGAGTTTCCGGCATTGCTGGCCAGACGGCAGAATATCTGCGAGAAGAAGGCTTTCAAGTGGTTGATGTGGACAATGCGGACCACCAGGATTACCAGCGCAGCAATGTCATATCCAGGATTGATGATATTGAGGCAGCCCGGGAAGTGGCCTTGCTAATCCCGGGGGCTGAATTTTTCAAAGAACCCATCCAGGACCACCCGGCTATGGTGACCGTGATTGTCGGGAGAAACTTTGACCTGTAGCTTCTTCTATTTTAAAGAAGCCGGTATTTAACCTTTTAAACCTCAAGGAGGCGATGTGGTTGGTTTTACGTTCGAGGGAGTTTGCCTTAAAGGCAGTTCGTTTGCTCAATGAAAAGAAAGCGTCCGAAATCAGCCTTTTAGAACTCAGCAAGGTGTCAATTATTGCTGATTATTTTATTATCTGCGAGGGGACATCAAAAATTCAGTCCAGGGCAATTTGCGATCACCTGCTGGAAAATCTTCCCGATGACGAACATGTTTTACTGCGGTTGGAGGGCTACCAGGAAGCGCGCTGGATTTTGCTGGATTATGGAGACCTCATTGTGCATATTTTTCTCCCGGAAGAGCGGGAGTTTTATAACCTGGAACGCTTGTGGGGCAAAGCGGAGACGATCCCTGTCAATCTTGAATCATCACCGAACTCCAGTTAAGGCACTCAAAGCAGGTTACCCCCGGCTCTTGACTTGTGTCCCGGGTGATCATGTGATACAATATGAATACTGAAATAAATCTGAATCTTTTTTATTCCAAGCCTTGTGCAAATTAACTGGAAAGGGGAATAAGCCGTGTTTCCAAAGGAAGAATTCATGTTTGCCACTGAGGAAGTCAAAAGGGCTGTCAATAAGATTGCCCATGCCGATAAAGTGACGGTTTTAACGGGAGCCGGCATGTCTGTTGGCAGTGGAATCATGCCTTTTCGCGGCAAGGGAGGGCTCTGGGAGAAGTATGACCCGGAAGAAGCGGCCAGTATTGATAGCTTTAACCGGGATCCCCGCAACTCCTGGGGAATGCTGAAAGAAATTCTCCAGGTGGTGGCCAAAGCCAAGCCCAATCCGGGCCACTTTTCCCTGGCCAAGCTGGAAGCCATGGGTGTCGTGAACAGTGTCATCACACAAAACATTGATGGGCTCCACCAGGAAGCAGGCAGCAAAAATGTGATCGAGTTTCACGGTAATTCACGCAAGGTGGTTTGTATGGGCTGTCGTTCCCAGTATCCGACTACGGCGATCAAACTGAAACCGCTGCCACCATACTGCCCATTATGTGGCGGGGTATTAAAACCGGATGTGGTCTTTTTTGGCGAATCCATCCCCAAAGCGGCACTGCTGCAGTCCCAGGTGGAAATTAGCCAGTGCCAGGTTGTCCTGGTGGTGGGGACATCGGGCATGGTTGATCCAGCAGCAAGTTTGCCGGAAATTGCCCGGAAAAAGGGAGCCCTGATTGTGGAGGTCAACCCCACCAGGTCTCATATGACTTCCATGGTTACCGATGTGTTTCTGGAAGGACGCTCAGAGCAGCTGCTGCCGCTCCTCGCCGATGAAGTGGAAATAACACTGCGGGGAAAGGCCTCTTCTCAGCAAATGCGGAGCAGCCAGGCGGAGTAGGGTTAGACTCCAAAAAGCCATTGTTTCCGGGCCGGGCTTGTGATAATATATACTTATCTTTCATAAGCTCGGCTTAATTTATTTGCGCCATGTCTTGGAGGTGAAGTTGCATGATCACGGTTGAAGTGGTGTTGTTTGCCACATTAAGGAAATACAATCCCCATGGGCCAAGTTCCGAACCTTTCAATATGCAGGTTCCCGTGGGCAGTACTGTGGATTATATTCTTAAAGAGTTAAAAATACCTCCTCGCGAAAGCAAGCAGGTTTTTATCAACAGCATCCGCCAGGATCGGGATTATGTTTTAAAAGATGGCGAAAGAGTGGCCATTTTTCCACCCATCGCAGGGGGGTAAGTTATCCATGGATGAACTGGTGAAAGCGGTAAAAACTGTTTCCCGGGAAAAGACAGCTCCTGACGGCCAAAAATATGAAAGTATTTCAATTTCTGCAGTGCGGGATGTTGCCGCTCAATTTTCCTGTTTGCCCCAAGATGTGGAGTTGGCCGCCCTGCAAAGCGATATTCTCCCGGAGCGATACCAAAGAAGCATGGGGACCACGGGAGGAACCCGGGGACAGGCCCTTTTGCTCCAGTCACAGGCCGCAGTAGTTGGGCTGGGTGGACTCGGCGGGTTGGTAGCGGAGCTGCTGGCCCGGATGGGAGTGGGCACCCTGGTGCTGGCTGACGGTGACCGGTTCTCTGAGAGCAACTTAAACCGTCAGCTTTTGGCTACAGAACAAAACCTGGAGGAAAGCAAAGTCAGCGCAGCCCAAAAGCGCATCGGCCAGGTCAACTCTGCGGTACGGATGCTTCCCTTTGAAGGGATCGTTGACGAAAATAATGCCCCGGACCTGCTTCAAGGCTGCCAGGTAGTGCTGGACTGCCTGGACAATTTAACCAGCCGTTTCCTTTTGGAAACTGTTTGTCGTGACCTGGGTATCCCCATGGTACATGGGGCTATTGCCCAGTTTGTCGGACAGGTTTCGACCATTTTCCCCGGGGACCCGGGATTGGAGGCTATTTACGGCCCCCTGGAATCCGGGCGGGACAAGGGGATCGAAGTGGAGCTGGGTAACCCTGCCGCTACCCCGGCCCTGGTGGCGGCCTGGCAGGTGCAAGAAGCGATCAAGGTGTTGTTGGGCCGGGGAGAACCTCTCCAAAACCGCCTGCTTTTTATCGACGGAGAACAGGCTACTTGTGATATTTTTCAGCTGGGGTAATATATATTAATTGAGCCGGGGGTGAATCCAAATTGACGACGAAAAAGATCAAGCTGACATCCTTTTCTGCCAGCGCGGGTTGAGCTGCCAAACTGGGGCCAGGGGACCTGGCCGGAATTATGCCGCAGCTGCCTTTTCAAACAGATGACAATCTGCTGGTGGGCACCGAATATCCCGATGACGCTGCTGTTTACCGTATGTCAACAGATTTGGCCCTGATCCAGACCGTGGATTTTTTCCCGCCGGTAGTTGATGATCCATACCGCTACGGGCAGATTGCCGCGGCCAATGCATTAAGCGATGTCTATGCCATGGGCGGCCGGCCTTTGACAGCGATGAATATTGTCTGTTTTCCCTGCAAGGCCCTGGGCAACGAGGTTTTGGTGGAAATTCTTAAAGGCGGCGGCGATAAAGTAAAAGAGTCCGGGGCTCTGCTGGTTGGCGGGCACACCATCAATGACCAGGAACCCAAGTACGGCCTTGCCGTGACCGGAGTGGTTCATCCCGGGGAAATCTGGACCAAAGGGGGCGGAGAGCCTGGTGATGTATTAATCCTTACCAAACCTCTCGGTTCAGGAATTATCACTACGGCCCACAAAGCGGACATGGTTTCCGCTGCCCTGCTGGAAGAAGTGACTGCCTGGATGGCTGCTTTGAACAAAGATGCGGCCGAAATCGGCCGGGAATTTGGGATCAGCACCTGTACAGATATCACGGGGTTTGGCCTTTTAGGGCATGCTTATGAGATGATCGCGGGAAGTGAAGTCGGGATAACGTTTTTCGTTGAACGCCTACCGGTGCTGGAAGGCGTGATTGAACTGGCGGAACAGGGACTCATACCGGGAGGCGCACAGACAAACAAACAATACCTGCAGGAAAAGGTGACGCTGGAAACAGGAATGGATGATATCTGGCTGGAAATCATGTGCGACCCGCAGACTTCAGGTGGCCTGCTGATGGCCGTTAAACAAGACAAAGCAGCAGAGATGATCAAGCAACTGCAGTCCAGGGGTATAACCCGGGCTGCTATTGTCGGTGAAGTAACAGCTGACACAACAGGACTTATTCAATTACAATCCTGAGCCTGGGTATGAGTTTCTCCTGGAATATATAATGAAGGAGACTCTCAAGGTGTTTGAACAGGTTCACTTTCGTGTTGCCAGTGTTGTATTTGTGATTACATTGCTTCTTTTAAGCTTTTTTACCCTCTTTAATGTTTACAGGGAACAGCAAAGGGCTGAAGCAGAGCTGTTGCGTAAAGGGGAAATGCTGGCTTTTGCCGGGGCATCTACACTGTCACGCCTGATGGAAAATACCATTGAAAGTGGACAAAAAACCCGCGATGAAATCTTTGACACTGATTATGTCCGCATACCAGGCAGCGACCCTCCGCGCTTTCACACCAGTTATGATGAATTTTTGGAACGGGAGATACAGGATATCCTGGATGCTTTCCAGCGGGATGATGAAGTTGTTTTTGCCGTGTTAGCTGACAGGAAAGGCTATCTACCCGCTCATAACACCAACTTTGCCCACCGGGCCAAGCGTATTTTTGACGACGAGGTTGGCCTGACTGCAGCAGAAAACAAAGAAGATTACCTCAAGCAGGTTTACTACCGGGATACGGGGGAAAAAATGTGGGATATTTCTTGCCCCGTTTTTGTGCATGGTGAGCACTGGGGTGCTTTCCGCATCGGTTTTTCCATGGAAATGATCTCCCAGAAAAAATGGGACATTTTCCTGGAAACAATCATCAGCATGGGCGCCATCACGATTATTATCGGATGTTCCACCTACTTTATCGCCAGAAAAGCCATTTCCCCCCTGGCCTGATAGGGATATAATTACTGCCCCTGGTTATACTATGACCGTGACGAGCAATTGTCACTGGATCATCGCAGCGGCGGACTCAGGGTAATCATTAAGAAGATATACCTTTACCTAAGGTTGATTCTCCAACCTGTTCTTGCTGCAGTCACTATTTTGTCTTGAAATTTGCCAGCTGGGGGGATAATTGCGTGGGTGCCAGGGAAAAGAAAAGGGAAAAGAAAAAAAAGAAAAAAGATGAGGGAAAACCGCCCGGGGCAACAAAAATGAAAGAGGAAATCGCCCGTGAACTGGGCCTGGAAGATGAAATTGCAGAAAAAGGCTGGGGCAACCTTTCCTCCCGGGATACCGGGAGAATCGGTGGCATCATTGCCGGTAAGTTAAAGCAGAAAAACAAAAACTAGCCCTATAGGGCTAATCAGGGACAAAGAAGATATCGGGTTGCTCAGCCCGATTTTTTTATTGGCCGGAGCTTGCAGGAAGTGCGAGGACGCAGAGGCTAGTACAGCGTCCCATCCCCGGGTCGCTAGATGACCCGGTGCCCCAGGCCCACCCCTACTTCGTTTAAATGGAGTAAACCGATGGCAAAAAATGCAGCCACGACGATATGTTCATCCTTGCGGGCAATACCAACCTTGCCGCCCACGTTAAGACCAATGGCTTTTTGCATGATCTGGGAAAGGGCTTCCCGGGTCGCTCCGGCGACCCCTCCTTCGGCCAGGTGAGTCTGATCAATAATCCCTTCCCGCTTGGCGGCTACAACGGTTCTTTCCACCACTTTTTGTACCGAAGTAAGAAATTCCCCCCCGTAATCAACGGCAGTAGATTTAATCCCTTCAGCCATATATTTTTTCTTTAACCGAGCCTCGGCTTCCCGGCCTGGGCTCAAAGCCAGCTGCAGGGCTGCCCTGGCGACAACGACACTTTCATTCTGCTGGGTCATTTTTCCCTCCTCCTAAGCCAGTTTATTATATCATAAAAAATGTAAAACATGAATAAAAAAGAAATATGTCAAAAAGGAGATTCTGCAAAAAAGTATAACTATATAAATAGAACTTTGTCGCCCAAGCAAAAAACCTCTTGCGTTGTGCCTGTAATGGATGACAATTCATTGTTGAAAGGGATGGTGGTTGATGAAGGATATTATGGAAATTGTGGCTGGATTTATGGCATTGTCAGCACGCACGGCTCCCAAAGCCAAGGGAGATGACTACCTGGAGACGAAAATACTGCGCGGTAAAGATATCCAAAAGCTGGCCCAGAACATGATTGAGTTTGGGGAAAAAAGCGGCAAAGACAATTTTGACCGGGATGGGGAAAATGTCAGGCGTTCCGATGCCGTCTTGCTGCTTTCCCTGGTAGCACCCAAGCCCCTGGGGCTGGACTGCGGGGCCTGCGGTTTTCCCCGCTGCACAGAGATGAAAAATGCCGGCACGGAAGGGACAGAGTTTTATGGTCCCCTTTGTTCCTGGCGCCAACTGGACCTGGGCATAGCCCTGGGTTCGGCGGTAAAAACCGCCTCCATTTTTAATGCCGACAACCGGATCATGTACCGTATCGGCGTGGTTGCCAGGCAGTTGAACCTGATTAACGGGGATATCATCATCGGCGTTCCCATATCGGCCACAGGCAAAAGCATTTACTTTGACAGGTAATAAAAAAAGCCCACAATGGCCTATGCTTCCGGCTGATGCAGATCCCCGGTTACAGCCCGGGCCCATCCCTTTGACGGGACCGGACCGCCCTGGAACCTGCAGCAACCTTGGCTCGACCGGTATAAATCCCCCCGGAAGCCGGCGCCGACCTTCCGGCCGGCACCGACCTCTCTATCCTCAATTTGTGTGTAAGACACAGGTTGGAATATTATTAAATTGGGGAACTCATACCGATCTTTGCTCGACCATACGGTATCCCTTCGTGACCCCGGAATGATCTGCGCTGACCATTCCGGAGCCGGTGGGAACACCGTATGATCTTCCCGCCGGCTGCTGCAGAGCCACCTGTGACCCGGCAGCAACCTGGGGCCGACTGCGGTAAAGCCTGTGGACCTTACCGCAATCTGGGCACGGTCATTGTGGACCTCTTTCATTACCTATTCTAACCCGTTCTAAAGAGATTATTTATCCCAATTTGTTACATTTTTGCGAGAGGGGGTGGACAAGCTGAAGACCATACTGGTCGTAGAGGATGACGAGGAAATCGTGGGCCTGCTTAAACTGAACCTGGAAAACCAGGGCTACAGGGTTGTCACAGCAGAAGAGGGGCATAAAGCCCTGAAGCTGGCCAGGGAAACAAAACCGGACCTGATTCTCCTGGATATTATGCTTCCGGGCATGGACGGCTATGAAATCTGCCGCAACCTGCGGGCCAGCGATGAGCTTCAGCATATCCCGGTTATTATGCTCACGGCCCGGGGTGAAGAGCTGGATGTTGTCCTGGGGTTGGAGATGGGTGCCGACGATTATGTGACCAAGCCTTTCAGCGTCAGGGAGCTGATGTCGCGCGTTAAAGCCCACCTGCGCCGCAACGGGAAAAAACAGGAGCAGGTGGAAAAAGAAGCTTCTTCCGCCGGGCGGGAGGAAGAAGCCTTAACAGCAGGCCAGTTAACCCTCAAGCCCGGTGAATATAAGGTTTACATCGGCGATAAGCTAATCAGCCTGACGAACAAAGAATTCGAGCTGCTCAAGCTTTTAATGCTCAACAAAGGAATTGTTTTAAAACGGGACTTCCTGCTGGAAAGAATCTGGGGCTATGATACGGAAATCGACACCCGGACGGTGGATGTGCATATCCGTTACCTGCGGCAAAAAATAGAGGAAAACCCTGCAGAGCCCAGGTATATTGAAACTGTGCGTGGTGTGGGCTACTCTTTCCGCAGCCCTTAGGCCTTTCGCGCAAGGCAGCAGTTTATTTAGATAAACATAACTGCTCGCATGCCCGGCTAAGGCCGGGGTGTCCAGCGTGGAGTTTCGCATATCACATCAGATCTGAGCAGTTTCAGGTAAACAAACTTACCCTGTGGCTTAGGTTGTAAACATGGATTGAGGTGTAAACTGATGAAAAGCATCCGCTGGCGGATGACCTCCTTGTACCTTATCATAATTGCTGTAAGCCTTTCCACCATTGGTGGCTATTTCATCTGGCGCCTGGAAGTCTTTTACATGGACAACCTGAAAAGGCATTTGCAAAACGAGGTCAAGATCATGGTGGAGCTTTTCTCGGCCCTGCAGGAAGAGGACACTTTTGCTGAAAATGTAAACGCTGTTTGCGAACGGGTGGGTCGGGAAACAGGAAACCGGGTCACTTTCGTGGCTGCGGGCGGAGAGGTTTTGGGAGACTCCCATGAAGACATTGATCTCATGGAAAATCACCTGCACCGCCCGGAAATCCAGGATGCCCTGGACCGTGGCCGGGGCACGGGCCGCCGCTTCAGCGCCACGATGGATAAGGACATGTACTATCTGGCCCTGCTCATGGATGAAACAGACCCGGCTTCCGGTTTTGTGCGCATCTCCGTTCCCCTGGCCCATATCAACGAAAACATTGCCCAGATGCGCCTGATCCTGGTCTCCTGGGTACTGCTGGCCCTGATCCTGGCGGCTCTTTTGAGCCTGCGCTTCTCCAGGCGCCTGATCAAACCCCTGGATGAGATCGGCATGGTGGCCCGGGCCATTACCTCGGGGGATTTCGACCAGAGAGTCCAGGTGCAAACAGAAGATGAACTGGGTGTGCTGGGGCGGACCATTAATCGTATGGGGCAGACTTTGAAAGAAAAAGTCCAGCAGATTTCCCAGGAAAAAAGTAAACTGGAATCGGTTATGTCCTCCATGACCAGCGGGGTAATCCTGTGTGATTCGGGCGGTCGAATCAATTATATCAACGAAGCGGCCATAGAAACCTTTGGGGTGGAAGGTAAAAAAGTGGTCGGCCTGCCTCTCCAGAGCGCCATCCGTAACTTCCTGCTCTATGAAAAGCTGCAGGAAGTGCTGAAGACCGGCGAGATGAAATCTTTTGAACTGAACCTGTTTTTTCCGGAAACCCGGGTCGTCCAGGTGCATATGGTGCCCATTACCGGGGGTATTGCCGGAGATACGGGCGAGGAAATTATCAGTGTCCTGGCGGTGCTGCACGATATTACCGGCATACGTTCCCTGGAGCGTATGCGCAGTGAGTTCGTCGCCAACGTTTCCCACGAGCTTCGCACCCCTCTTACCACCATCAAGGGCTATGCTGAAACTCTCCTTGAGGAGAGCAACCGCACCGACCCGGAAACTGTAGAGCGAATCCTGACTATTATAGATAAAGAGGCCGGCCGGTTAGCCCGCCTGTTAAAAGACCTGCTCAACCTATCCCAGATTGAAAGCAGCAAGGCGGTGATGAAAAAGCAAAAGGTTGATCTTTATCCTGTGTTGGAAGATGCGGTCTCTTTGCTCCGGGAGCAGGCGACGGAAAAAACGCTCCACCTGGAAGTAGAGGCTCCAAGCCGGGATCTTCCGACAGTTACAGGCGACCCGGACTGGCTTTTACAGCTCTTCATCGATCTCCTGGACAATGCCATCAAGTACACTCCTGCAGGGGGTCGGATTACCCTGCAAATCACGCACCAGCCCGGAGAAGTGGTGGTTTCTATCACCGACACAGGTATTGGGATTCCTGCCGCAAATCTGCCCTATATTTTTGAACGGTTTTACCGCGTGGATAAGGCCCGTTCCCGCAGTGTGGGAGGGACCGGACTGGGGCTGGCCATCGTCAAGCATATTGTCGAAGCCCATAACGGGCGGGTAGAAGTCCAGAGCACCGTTGGAGAGGGCACTACATTCCATATCCACCTGCCCCTGGAGCCTCCCAGGGAACCCTAGCACTTTACCGTGAAGGCAGCCGGCCGGTACCGGGAAAGAAAAACTCCATTTTTTATGCTAAAATATTAAAAAAATTTATTTAATTTAAAAAAATTAGCAGGAGTTTTTTTTGCTGTGTAGAATATGTATATAGTAAGAAAAGGGAGAAAGTGGCGAAAGAACCATTTTTGTACCTGTTTCAACTTAAAACCTTTCCTGTTCAGGTTATAATTCGGGTTATAATTTTTTGCACTTTGTAAAATGTTTGTGCTGACCAGGGTAAGGCCAACCGTGAAATGAGGAAGTCCTGTCATTTCACCTCAAACTGAAAAACCTAACCTCCTACAAATATTTTCAACAGGGGATCGCTACCCCTGTTTTTTTTTGCCCGTTTCCCTTGTTCCCCCCTGCAGAATTTAACCGAAACTTAACATGGATTTTACTTGACTTTAATTCAGAATTAACTTCAATCAATTATGCTATTCACAGTTAAAAAAACATTCAAGGAGGAACCCGATGATTCAGAAAAAGTGGTTAATTTTGGCGGGGGTTGTTTTGCTGGTTTTGGCGTCTATGTTTGCAGCCGGTTGTGGTGAGCCGGCAGCGGAACAGCAAGATCAGGCAGCAGGTGGACAGGAAGATGCAGGTGGAAACGGGGAAGCAGCGGATACAGGTGATGAACTGCCTTCCGGCAGCCTGGCTGCCCAGGGATCGGATACCATGGTCAACATGGGGCAGAACCTGGCAGAAGTTTATATGGACAATGCCAACCCCAATGCCGGTGTCTCAGTTACAGGTGGGGGTTCCGGTACAGGTATCGCTGCACTAATCAATGACAACACCGATATCGCCCAGGTTTCCCGGACAATAACCGGTGAAGAAATGGAAGAAGCGGCGGCCAACGGTGTTGAAATTTATGAATTTATTGTCGGCCAGGATGGATTGGCCATTTATGTCAACGAGGAGAACCCCCTTGATGAACTGGATGTGGCGCAGCTCAAGGACATTTTAACTGGCGAAGTGACAGAGTGGAGCGAAGTTGGCTGGGATGACGGCGGCAAAATTGATGTTTTTTCCCGCCAATCCAACTCTGGGACATACGTTTTTATCAATGAAAACATTATGGACGGGGCAGACTGGGCTCCCGGCACCCGCTTCCAGCCAGGGTCTTCCCAGGTGGTTGAAGGAGTAAGGGCAGACAGCGGTGGTATTGGTTACAGCGGAGTTGGCTACCTGACCGATGGCGTAAAAGCACTTAATATTGCCCATGTAGGTGAAGAGGCAGTATCTCCCCTGGAGGCAGCCAATGTTTCCGACGGCTCCTATCCCATTGCCCGTCCGCTGTTTTTCTATACCAACGGGTTCCCCGAGCTGGGAAGTGTCATGCGCCACTACCTGGATTGGGTTCTCTCCCAAGAGGGGCAGGATGTGGTGGTGGACAGCGGCTTTTACGGCATACATGATGAATACAGGGAAATAAATGAGGCCACTTTCGAAAACTAGCCCTGCAAGCTGCTAAATTCCCTAAATTCCCTAAATTC
>CAZOOA010000054.1:0-20304 GCA_964581355.1 uncultured Desulfovibrionaceae bacterium
TCTTATACTTATCCCGGGTAAACATGAAAATACTTGGCAATGATGTTCTGCAGACGGTTTACCACGATAAAAGACTCGCGCAGCATAGATTTTTCTCTTTTGGTCAGCAAGGGGAAGTTAATAAAATTGTCCGGTTCTTTGCCCCGCTTCATTTTCTCCACGGCGTTTCGAATTCGAAAACCCATGAGGGTCTCATAAGCTGTTTCTATAAACTCCACTTCATCTTTTTTTATAACAGAACGGATTTTCAACTCTTCAAGGCGTTGAAATGTGGAGGTCTTCGTAATCCCCTCACGAAGACTGAATATTCTTAACCCATCAACTAGATGAACACATGCAGTTGCTTTCAAGTTAATTTGGCCTCGATGTTCTTCATTTTTCTCGGTTATGACTTGTCTGAAGATGTTTAACGGTGCCCGGTGGCGAAGATCATCCTCTGCCAGGAAATGCAGCGCAGGGGCGGCATTGCGGTATAAATGAGCAATGAATTCCCGAAGCTGGGAAGCAAGGGAAAAATCGCCATATATATGGCGGAAATCAAGAAAAATGGTCATTTTCCTGATATACTGAGGACTTAACTGCTTAATCCATTCCTCATTCATCCTGCGCCAACCCGAAAGGGAATGGCACCACTGTGGATTATTAGCCATAACTAGACCCTCGCATCTCTGAAAACCGCATTGTTCAAGTCCACTTACCACTTTCTCACCCAGGATGAGAAAATAGTCCCGGGCCGCCTGGTTTAGTTTTTCTGAACCAAGGTCTTCAAAAATAATGCCATTATCCTGGTCTGTGCGGGAATACTGCTCCATCCGCCCGCTACTTCCCATGTTGACCCAGCTGTACCGGGCTGGAAGAGGGCCCAGTTCTTTTTCTGTTTCCTTTTCAGCAAGCAAAATAATCCTGCGGGTCAGCCGGTCATATAGCTCAGTAACCAAGGGGCAAATTTCCGAGGCATAGGCCCGTTCCGTAATTAACACCTGCAAAACCCGGTCTATACCTTTAACCGCCTTTGCCAACCCCTCGATACCGGTTTGTGCTTCTATGGAACTTACAATACTCAAGATACCGGACTTGCGGACACTCATTAAGTCACGCAGAGTGACGATTCCTTCCAGAATCCCATTTTTAACCACGGGAATATGTTTAATACTGTAGCGGGCCATCAAAAGAAAGGCCTGGTAAAAATAATCCTCGGGAGATAAAGAAACAAGCTTTCTACTCATAATTTCACCAGCTTGAAGGCTCAAACCCGGTATTCCTGTCCCGGACAACACTTTTTTAACCAGGTCTTTTTCCGTAATAATGCCCCTGGGACTTCCATCAGGGGCAGTTACTATAACCGATGAAACATCATTTTTTGATAAGATTTCTGCAACCTGCTGCACATTATCCTCGTACCGGCAGGTTACGGCAGGAGCGGCCATAATCTCAGATATTTTCATCCTCAAAGGTAAATCTTCTTCAACGTCACTTTCCCGGGTTATCTGAATGGCTTTTTTGTATAGGTCGCGCTGCAACCGGCACAGTTCCAAGGTAAAATAAGAAGAAAACTCCGCGTTTTTTTCCATAAGAGACGTCAGGGCTTCAATCGGGATTTCCAGGCATTGCACATTTTCAACAGCAATTACCGAAACGGGGTATTTTTCTTCAGAGAAGGCAGTTACGCCAAAAACTTCTTCAACACCAATACCGCCAAAAACCACTGGTTGTTTTTTTCCATTACCGGCAAGGATTTTGTTCTCTCCTGAAACAAGGATATAGACCACATTTTGTGGATGTTCACCCTGTCGAATGATAAATGTATCTTTTAAAAATGTAACAAAAGCAGCCTGTTCCGCTAAATACATTTGGCTGTCTTCATCCAAAATGCGAAATGGCTCAACTTTCTTTAAGAGGCCCAGTTTTTCTTTGTCAAAACCTGCTTTCTTCTGCCTTTGCTTTTTAGGCATACTTGCCCCCATGACATTTGTAGTAGCATTAATAATACAAGTTTATTGAATATTGGGGAAAAAAGCAAGAACAAAATGCCACCATTCGACATATTTTGCTGGAAACAACGGAACCAAATTAATTAAAAAAACTTGGTTTAACTCATATAAAAACCACCGTTTATATCCAGGGTGCATCCGGTCATATAATTTGAGGCATCAGAGGCTAAAAAAACAACGGCTTCGGCAATATCTTCCGGTTTTCCCATACGCGGAATGGGGTAGTTTTCCACCCCATAATCAAAGTCTTGTGTCGCCCTTGTCAGTATTGGACCGGGAGCAATACAGTTGACATAAATTCCATACTGGCCTGCATCTTTTGCCACCCACTTGGTAAGGGCAATAATCGCCCCTTTAGATGCTGCATAGGCTGCATCAGAGCGACCCCTCTTTGCTTCCAGGCTGTCCCCGGGTTTGCATAGCGGTCCACCAATTTTCCCGGCCACTGAGCTTAGATTGATAATTTTTCCGTATTGCCTGGATTTCATATGGGCATAAACAGCCTGGATGCATAAAAAATTGCCTTTGGCATTGATTTCCATAGTCCTGTCCCAGCTTGCTTCCGAGATCTCTTCCAGCAAGCCCCTGTTTCCGTGCCCCGCATTATTGACAAGTATGTCAATTTTCCCAAACTGTTCTATTCCCTGTTGAATCATACTTTCCACCTGCTCTTTGCTTGAAACATCTGTTTGGACATACAGGGCGCGGATCCCCTTGGCTTCAACCAAGGAGACAATGTCCGAGCTGCCTTCAGGTTCGATGTCGGCAAGGACAATATCTGCCCCTTCCCGGGCCAATGCCTGGGAAATGGCTCTGCCGATACCATTATTCCCTCCCGTTACAACAGCCACTTTTTCAGTCAAATCAGCTTTCTTTGATACCTCATGCATTTTTTTCCCTCCGTGACTAATTTTTCACTCCATAATTTTTCCATGCATACTTTCATAATTTTACCAACCACTGCGATTAGACCTTTCTATCCCTGTCCTGCCAAAAGAATTCGCGAATTTTCTTTTTGTCTATTTTCCCAAGGTTTGTAAGTGGGATCTGATCCCAAAAATCCACACTTTTGGGAGCGGCAAGACTTCCTTTTCTTTCTTTGACAAAATCAATGATTTCCTGTTCTGTAGCCTGAACTTCCTTGTTCAAATGCACAACCGCCTTAACCGCTTCACCCCACTTATCATGGGGGACACCGATAACGGCTACATTGCTTACCGACGGATGTTCATGGAGAACATCTTCAATTTCTCGCGGGTATACATTGAAACCTCCACTTACAATCATATCTTTCAGCCTGTCCACAATATAAAGATAGCCTGCCTGATCCTGCCAACCCAAATCCCCCGTGCACAACCAATTATTTTTTAGGGTTTCTTCTGTTGCTTCCCGGTCCTTGTAATAACCATCCATCACATTGGGACTTAAGGACAGGATCTCTCCCACTTCTCCCTGCGGAACCTCTTTCATGTTCTCGTCAACAATCTTTACTTGGGATAAAATAGTAGGACGCCCACAGGAAGTAAAAATCTGCTTCTCCCGCTCCTGGTTTGCAATCACATGGTCCTCTTTGGGCAACACACTGATCATCATAGGGGCCTCTGTCTGCCCGTATAACTGGGTAAAAATTGGGCCAAAGATGTCGATCGCCTGCTTAAGACGCTCCGGAGCAATTGCAGACGCCCCATAAACCAGGTTCCTTAAGCTTCGCAAATCATAGGTATGCAGCTGCGGATGCTCCAAAAGGATATAAACCATGGTGGGGACAATGAATGTAGATGTAATTTTTTCTTTTTCCACCATCTCCAGGAAATAATCCGGGTCAAAACCGTCGAGGATCAGGCAGGTTCCTTTTCTCAGCAAGATGGGCAGGATCAGGCAGCCTGCCCCGTGGGTTAAAGGAGTCATGCAGGCAAAAACTTCTTCTCTTTCAAAGCCAAGCTCCAGCATTTCCAAAACAACCGTATTCACCCACGCTTTATGGGAAAGCAGTACGCCTTTTGGCTGGCCCGTTGTACCTCCGGTATAATAAATGGCAAACAGGTCTTCCGGCTGGATATCCTCTTCTTTCATCTTGTCCGTGGTTGTATCCTGAAGCAGTTCAGACAACAAGAAATGGTCTTCCTGAAAAAGGTCGCTTTTAGTGCCTACACAAATATAATGTTTGACTGTATCCAGGTGAGGAATCATTTCTTTAACCCGACCAGCCATTTTTTCATGGTAGATCAACACTGAAGCTTCGGAATGGTTTAACATATAAATATGAGCTTCCGGTTTTAATAAGGCAGCCAGCGGAACTTTAACCAGCCCGGCTTTCGAAACAGCATATTCGCAAATAATATATTCAGGGCAGTTGCCGGTTAAAAAAGCAACCCTTTCCCCTTTCCTTAATTTGATTGTTCTAAATGCACGGGTCAGGCAATCAGCCTGGAGACCCATTTCACGGTAAGTTGTTGTCTTCCCCATGTGCCGGATAGCCGGAGCGTCTGCATAATACTGTACAGACATATCGAATAATTTGCCAACAGTCATGGTATTCATTCTTTATTTATCCCCTTTCTCGATAAAGTAGTTAAAAACATAGGAAAAAAACGAGCTTTGCCAAGATACGCTTAGCTTGATAATTTTGCCTGACTTACCTCTTCCAGCTCTTTTTTCACCCGGTTTGTAAATTTTGCTGCAGTAGCCCCGTCAATAAAGCGGTGGTCGTAAGCGATGGATGTTTTCAGGCATGGCTTAACCACAACCTGGTCATTTTCCACGACAGGAAACTTTCGTATGGCACCGATGAACACCAGGGTGCTCTGGGGATAATTTATGATCGGTGTTCCAGTTTCAATGCCATAATAACCTAAGTTTGAAATCGTCAAGGTGCCCCCGTCCAGGTCTTCTTTGGATAATTTCCCTGCAGTTGCTTTTTCATACAGGGCCTGAAGCTCCCGGGAGATTTCTTGCACGTTTTTTCCATCAGCGTCGTTTATCACCGGAACGACCAAACCTTTTTCCGTGGCCATGGCTACGGATAAGTTTATGCGTTTATAATAAACAATTTGTTCGTGATCAAAACTAGAGTTTACAAAGGGGCAGCCCAGCACTGCCCTGGCTATACATTTAACAATAAGATCGTTAATTGAAATATTCTCCAGTTGTTTGCGCGTTTCCAGCAAGCTGGTAGCATCAACAGTAACAATCTGGGTAAACTGGGGGATACTTTGCCAGCTGGCGGTAACATTGGAAGACATGGCCTTTTGCAAAGTGCTGAGTTTTTTGGCTTCAGATTCGGTTTTCTTATTGGCAGCGCTGTCCACCGCGGCATGAATATCTTTTTCTGTAATTGCGCCGCCCGGGCCGGAACCTTGAATTGTTTCCGGAGCGACACCCATTTTTTTAGCCAGCCTTCTGGCTTTAGGAGAGATCTTCACCTTTGACTCCATGGTATCGTCCCGCCTATCCCGGTTTTCCTGGTTTTCCCCGGCTGCAATGGCGCCATCTTCTTTTGTTTCACCTTCATCCTTTCCTGCAGAAGTTTTTATTGCCTTGTAGTAGTTGTTCAATTCATCCAGGTCAATTTCTTCATCTGCCGCAGCAATTACCGCCAGAGGAATGCCTACAGGCACTTCTTCTCCCTCCTCGACAAGGATCTTTTTCAATAAACCAGAATAGGGAGATTCTACTTCAACGGTGGCTTTTTCTGACTCCACGATTACGATTACTTCACCTGACTTAACCTCGTCTCCTTCACTTTTTTTCCAAGATACAACTTTTCCGGTATTCATGGTGACGCCAAACCTGGGCATTACAAGAACGTCCAAAACATACACCCTTTCTATAGTTCATTTCCTGTTAATATTCCATCAGTTCTCTTGCCTTCACCATAATTCTCTCCTCACTGGGACGATAATACGGTTCAAGATGAATATTCTGGGCAATTGGCACATCTGGTCCACCTATCCTGACAATAGGGGCATCCAGGTCGAATAATGCCTCTTCAGCCATGATCGCCGCTAATTCTGCACCTGCTCCTCCTCTTTTCGGTTCTTCATGAACAATGATCAACTTTCCTGTCTTTTTCACAGAATGCAATATTGTTTCCTTGTCCAGGGGAATCAATGTTCTGGGATCAATAACCTCTAAACTAATCCCTTCTTCCTGAAGAATTTTGGCCGCATTTAAGCAGGTGTGAACTTGAAGCGCTATCCCAACGACGGTGATGTCTTCGCCTTCCCGCTTAACCCGGGCCTTCCCCAGGGGGATGGTGTAATCGTCTCCTGGAATTTCTTCTTTCATGTGATAAAGAAGTTTGTGTTCAAAAAACAATACAGGATTGGGGTCACGAATAGCTGTCTTTAACAATCCCCGGGCATCATAGGGGGAAGAAGGAACTACCACGTAAAGCCCCTGGGAATGCAAAAACAGGGCCTGGGGGCTTTGAGAATGCTCAGGTCCCGCTCCTCCGGCAATTCCCACAGGCAACCTGATGGTTACAGGGAGATCAAAGATTCCCCCGTGCATCCAGTTCCACTTTCCAAGTTTGTTGTATATTTCGTCAAAAGCAACGCTGAAGAAATCTGCGAAGCCAAGTTCAACAACAGGGCGAAGGCCCATGAGCGCCATACCCAGGGCAGCACCGCAAATTGTTGCCTCAGCAATGGGGGTATCAAACACCCTTTCAATTCCATACTTTTCCAGCAACCCCTTGGCTGCACCAAATGTCCCTCCAGTCTGCACATCTTCTCCAAAATAAATGATCGAATTGTCCCGCTCCATTTCTTCATCTAAAACAGCACCTATGGCTTCCTGCATGGACAACAATCTCATTCCTGTTCACCTCCCAAGCTGAATAATCCCTGGTATATCCTTGACTCATCCGGGAGCGGGGCAGAAGCGGCCACCTCAATTGCTTTAAGGACATCTTCTTCTATCTCCCGGTCAATGCCAGTAAATTCGTCTTCTGAAGCAATTCCTGTGTTCAGCAAAGACTCCTGAAAGTTTTTGATCGGGTCTCGCTTTGTTTTCCATTCATCAAGCACTTTTGTGTCCACATAATTATATGCTTCTCCCTCAAAATGACCGCGATGACGAAAAGTCTTGGCTTCAATAAACGTAGGCAACTTGTCACGACGAGCCCGCTCCACTGCTTCCTTTGTCACTTCATAAACCAGCAGGACATCGTTGCCATCGATGACATATGCCGGTATTCCGTAACCATCGGCCCTGTCGGCAATATAGTTTTTTAATCCGTGAGCCCGGGTGTAGTGGGTGGTTTTTCCATATTCATTATTCTCCAGAAAAAAAATAACCGGCAGTTTATATAGGGCGGCCCAGTTTAATCCACCATGGAATGTTTCCCGCGCCGATGTCCCGTCTCCAAAATAGCAAACACAAACCTGGTCTGTTTTCTTGATTTTAATCCCATGGGCAACCCCTACGGAAATAACAAAACAGCCTCCCAGTGTACCGCTTTGTCCCAAAACACCTTTTTCCGGGTAAGCGCTATGCACAATGCCTGCCCCCAACCCTCTTGTAGTACCATGCAGGGTGCACAAAAAATCTCCATAAAGCCTGTCCAGGGGGACACCCTTGGCAATCATCTGGTTGCAACCCCTATGATTATAAAAAATGACATCATCGTCCCGCAGTACCGCACAAGTACCGGCAGCAGTAGCCTCCTGCCCGATACCGGAGTGGTAAAACCCCGACACCCTCCCCTCCTGAAGCAACCGGATCAACTGTCGGTCAAAAGTCCTCTGTTTTACCATCTCCCTGTAAAGTTCCAGCAGCCATGATTTCTCATAATTTTGGAGTTGAATTGACCTTTCAATGAATTCTGCCATACTATCCCTCCTGACTTTAATGTGCAAAAAACATAAATCCCACTTATCATTGCCTCCATCAAATAACAACCGACATTTCACAAAATATTGGCACAAACCTTGCAAAACAAACAAGTAGTGCAGTTGAAAATTATGAAAAATCTTGCCCCGTAGCTTGACCATGAAAGGCAACAAGTTGGACTTTTTTTATTGTAGCTTCGCTTACAAATAGCGCTAAGCAGTTAACTTTTTACTTTAGTTTTGGTTCTTTTTAATTTAACTGCACTTAAATAAAAACTTAAGGAGGTTCTATAATGAAAGTGGTAGGCATGAAAACTCCCGGTCCAGGTATTGACGTCTTTGAAATGGATGACCCCAAAATTAAACCCGATGAACTGCTCGTCGAAGTTAAGTCAACCAGTATTTGCGGAAGCGATATGCACTGGTACCGCTGGGATCCCCTGGCCAGCAACCGTAATGTCACTTTCCCCACAGTATTAGGACATGAGTTAGCCGGAATCGTCATTGAAAAAGGAGACCGGGTGGAAAATTTCGATATTGGCGACCATGTAAGCGTCGAAACGCACATTCCCTGTAAAAAATGTATAACCTGCCGGACAGGCAAGCAGCATTTGTGCCCGGACTTGGGTATTTTTGGCATGGACACTACCTATGGGGCCTTTTGTGAACGAGTACCTGTGCCTGAGCAGGTGGCAGTCAAAATACCTAAATCCATTTCTTTTGATGAAGCCGCATGCCTGGAACCCCTGGGAGTTGTCTTGAACACCCTTGGCCATACCGGGCTTAAGCCAGGAAACACCTTGGCCATACTCGGTTGCGGACCTTTAGGGCTGATGCTGCAGAAAATTGCCCTAAACTCAGGTGCTGCAGCGGTCTTTGCTACAGATATAAGTGAATACAGGTTAAAAATGTGCCGGGAATTGGGCTTGGACCTGGCATTAAATCCCCTGGAGGTTGACCCTGTTGCTGCAATAAAAGATAAATTGAACGGTTCAGGCGTCGATATTGTCATTGAAGCTTCAGGCTCAAAAGAAGCCGTTGAACAAGCCCTGGAGCTGGTAAACCCTGCAGGGACGGTTGTTCAACTGGGCACCATTGCCCCTGTAGAAATTAATCTCATGAAAATTATTCTGAAAGAAATTATTTTCACGGGAAACTTTGGACGAGAAATGTTCAGCACTTGGGAAAGGGCGATCAGGTTAGTTGAGTCCAAGAAATATTCACCTAATCATACGGTCACCCATAAGTTTCCATTTGATGAGGCAGTAACAGCCTTTACACTGCTTGAAAAAGGAAAAGCAGGAAAGGTATTGCTGATCCCTTGAGAGAAGACAACTGCTATAAACCGATTGAGCATAAATTCTCCCGGCCCCTAAAACTGGGGCCGGGACTTTTAATTAATAACTCCAGGACATTAGCGGGTTTCCAGGTGAAAAGTCATTGCCACACGTTCACCGGCTGAATAAGTATCACCGGGAAGCACCTTATGTCCTAACCTGACCTGTTTCCCGATCAATTCGATAGTAGCCTCATTGGCAGGCAGGTCTTCGACATTTCCCATCACCCAGGGGCCTTCTTCCAGTTCCACAAGGGCAATGACATTATCAGGCTGAAAACCTTCAGGTGGAACCCTGATAATTGTATATGTTTTAATTACACCCTTTTTTCCCAATTCTTCAATTTCCAGGTTTTCACTGCCGCAACCGAAACATACAAGCTTTGGGGGAGCTGTATACGCCCCGCAATCATTACACCTCAAACCCAACAGCTTTTCCTGTTTTAAGCCCTCGGCAAATTGCTGGTATGTCAACTTATAGGCCACCGTTTACCATCCCCTTTTAAGTATTAAATTTACTATTGTGCAAAGGTCGCCACCAAGGGTGTCAGTTATCCCGATCCGGGCATTTTCTACCTGCCTGTCTCCACATTCACCCTTAAGCTGCTTAACGATTTCATAAACCTGGGCAGCACCCGTAGCCCCAATGGGATGTCCTTTTGCTTTTAATCCCCCTGAAGGATTAATTGGAATGGTTCCCTGCAAGCCCGTCTTTCCTTCCTGGGCGGCATAAGACCCTTCCCCATCATTAAAGAAACCCAACCCTTCTGTAGCTACAATCTCCGCAATAGTAAAACAGTCATGAAGCTCACACACATCAATTTCTTCCGGCCCAATGCCAGCCATTTCATAAGCTTTTTTCGAGGATATTCTTCTGGCTTGAACCAGGGTAAGGTCCCGCTGGTCACCTAAGTTGCCGGCAGAAGCTTGTCCTGCACCAGCAATAATTACCGGTTTTTCTGTCATTTTCTTTGCCTTTTCCAGGGTGGTTAGTACTACCGCTGCGGCTCCATCAGAAAAAGGGCAGCAATCAAAAAGCTGCAATGGATCAGCAATCATGGCACTGTTAAGCACGTGTTCCGGGGTTATTTCTTTTCTGAACTGGGCTTTTTCATTAAAGCATCCATTTTTATGGTTTTTTACGGCAACCATGGCCATATGCTCTTTAAGCCGGGAAAGAGGAAGAGCATACTTGTCCGCGTACATGTGTGCAATCATCCCGAAAACACCGGGAAAAGTTATGCCTGTCGGGGATTCGTAACGTGAATCACTGCCCATGGCAAAAGTGCGTGTAGCCAAAGATGTCCCCATAACCGTACATCTTTCTGTCCCGCCAGCCAAAACCAGGTCATACTGCCCGGAAGCAACCAACATGTAAGCATCTCTTACTGCAACTGCCCCGGACGCACAGGCTCCCTCAAATCTCGTAGCGGGGATATGTGGTATGCCAAGCTGGGCAGCAGCAAAAGAAGCCATAACTGCCTGCCCTTCTTCAAAATCTCCAAATACATTGCCCAGGAATAATGCCTCGATATCTTTTGTCCCAATGCCGGCATCCTGGACAGCTTCCCAGGCGGCAGAAGCAAACAGTTCAACGCAAGTTTTTTCAGAAACTCCAAAAGGTGTCATTCCAACCCCTAACGCTACAACCTCTCTCATATTTTCACCTCCCTGGTGAACTTAACTAACTATAATCGTAAACACCTTTACCTGTCTTTCTTCCCAACCTGCCGGCCTTGACATACTTCACAAGCAACGGGCAGGGACGGTACTTGTCACCCATACTTTCATGCAGGTACTCTACTACATCCAACAAAATATCCAATCCTGTCAAGTCAGCAAGCTCCAGGGGGCCCATGGGGAAATTTAGTCCCAGCCTGACTGCTTTGTCTATATCCTCCGGGGTTCCCAATCCTTCCTGCAGCATATAAAAAGCTTCATTGTTTAATATTGCGATGGCTCGACTGGTTACAAAGCCGGGGGCCTCGTTAATTTCCACCGTTTCCTTGCCCATCTGGTGAGAAACCTGCTCCACTATTTTAAATGTCTCCGCCGAGGTT
Source organism: uncultured Desulfovibrionaceae bacterium (assembly GCA_964581355.1). Classification (GTDB taxonomy): domain Bacteria; phylum Bacillota; class Dethiobacteria; order DTU022; family UBA8154; genus CAZOOA01. The sequence continues at coordinate 11,222 of CAZOOA010000054.1, forward strand.
TCCAGTCCCTTAACAATTTCCACCAACCGCATAATATGCACCGGGTTAAAAAAGTGCATGGAAACCACTTTCTCAGGCCTCTTGGTGGCTGCCGCCAACTCTGTGATGCTTTTAGCCGAAGTGTTCGTGGCAAAAATGGTATGGGGTGGACACAATTCTTCCAATTTTTTATAAAGTTCCAGTTTAATTTCCAGCACCTCGGGGGCCGCTTCAATGACCAGCTCTACATCTTTAACGGCAGCAGACAAATCAGTAAAAGTTTTGATCCGTTCTATCGCCTGCTCGGCTTTGTCCTGCTCAACCTTTCCTTTTTCCACTCCTTTTTTTATGTTTTGTTTTACTTTTTCTACAGCCTTTTCCAGCTGTTCTTCACTAACATCATATAGTGCAACATCAAACCCACCCAGGGAAGCCACATGGGCAATCCCGTGTCCCATTGTACCACTACCAATAACTGCGATTTTTTGCACCTGCATTTTTTTCCCTCCCAAGTTTTTTGTAAGAAATTACTGCATATAACTTGCCCTAAGCTCCCTTTTTAGAACCTTTCCAACTGTATTTTTGGGCAATTCCTCAACAAACTGCAAGCTTTGGGGCAGCTTGTATTTCGCCACCCGCTCACCCAAATAATTCATGATCTCCTCTTCCGAGGCTTGGACTCCCTGGCTTAAAACCACGAAAGCTTTTCCCTGTTCCCCGTATTTTTCATCTGGAATTCCAATCACTGCCGCCTCACTGACTTTGGGATGAGCAAATAAAACCTCCTCAATTTCGCGCGGGTAAACATTGCGCCCTCCCCTGATGTACATATCCTTTATCCTGTCTACCACGTAGTAATAGTTGTCTTGATCTTTTTTGACCAGATCCCCGGTATGAAGCCACCCCTGCCTCATAGCTTCTTCAGTTTCTTTTTCTTTTTGATAATAACCCTTCATAATGTTCGGACCTTTTACTACAAGTTCACCCACTTCTCCTATGGGTAGCTCTTCATCTTCTTCACTAAAAACCTTTGCCTCCACACCGGGAATAGTTGGACCAATAGACCCGGCCTTTTGCAAACCATGAAGCGGATTACAGTGAGTAAGCACCGTGGTCTCCGACAAGCCATAACCTTCAGCGATTGAAACATCGGCTTTTTGTTTAAAACTTATTAAAACTTCCACCGGCAATGAAGCCCCTCCACTAACACATATCCTCAGCGAGGTTAAATCATAGCTTTCCACGTTGGGGGAATTTACCATCAGGTTGTACATGGTTGGGACTCCAAAGAAAACTGTTGCTTTTTGTTCATGGATGGTCTTCATCACTTCTTCCGGGTCAAACCTTTCCAGCAGGATAATGGTGGCACCAATATTTACCGGGGATAAAAAGGACTGCAGCTTTCCGTATGCATGAAAAAGTGGAAGAGCACTGACAAAAAGGTCATCCGGTTTCTCACCATAAAATTTGTTCAGTGTCTCCACCATCCAGGCAATATTCCCGTGAGTAATCATTGCTCCCTTGGGAAGCCCCGTAGTGCCCGAGGTGTATATTAAATGCATAACGTCTTCCGGGCGCCTGGAAGCTATTTCCTCACGGGGTGAACCTGCTTCTATTAACCCTGGCAAATTCAGCTTTTCTCCCGGCCCGGCAGTAATAATGTGCTTTAACCCCGGAACTTCAGGCTCTGCTTTTTTTACTTTTGGCAACAAATTATTGTCAGAAATAACTGCAACTGAGTCTGAATCATTTAAATGGTAGGCAATTTCGTGAGCAGTAAAGGCAAAATTTAATGGCACAGCTGTTGCTCCCACAGATGCAATGGCAAAGTAACTAACCAGGTATTCAATGGAATTGTACATAAGCAGGCTGATTTTCTGGGCGGGCAGGATGTCCAGTTGGCGCAAGCTGTTGGCCAGCCTGTTGACTTTTTCAGAAAACTCACCGTAAGTTAACTTGTCATCCCGGAAAATTACAAACTCTTTTCCCGGATCTCTCGCAGTGCTTTCCAGCAAGATATTTCTAATGTTCATGGCTTTCCTCCCGTTCTTTTAATTGAGGCTGCAGCCCTTTTCACTCATTTTTTCGGTTATCCACCACTCTTCTAGCTTTAAACAGAGTTTCGTCCAGTGTTCCAGGCTCAACAACCCTGACAGAAATTCGAATGCCGATCTTCGTTTTCAAATCCTCAAAAGCTTGTTCCGTCAGTCGTTTTTTCAAGTTTTCCTTTTCTTCTTCTCCCAGGTTCTGCAGTGCTCCAGGGCTGCATTCAACTTCAACAGATAACTCATCCATGGCTCCTTTTTTATCAACTACAATTATAAATTCTTTCCCCAACCCGGAAATTTGTCGCAAAATATCTTCAATTGCACTGGGATAAATGTTTACGCCCCGAATCACAAGCATATCGTCCAGCCGGCCAATAATACCGTAAGGAAGTCGGGGGTAGGTACGACCGCAAGCACAGGGCTCGTCAACCATACAGCTTTCATCACCAGGGAAAAAGCGGATCATCGGTTGAGATTTTCTCCACAAGTGTGTATAAACGATCCCCCCACGCTCACCCATGGGTGCTGGAACATTCGGATCATTTTTGTTTACAATTTCGGTGTAAACTTCATCAGTGATTGTGTGGGGACCGGCTAATTCTTCACACTCAACATTGGTCAGGAAAGGATACATTTCCGATGTCGTCGAAACATCATGCAGCGGTGCCCCCCAGGTTTCTTTAATGATTTTTTTATTTGCCGGCAGGCTGCCGCCAGGCTCACCGCCTGCAATCAGTTTCCTGATAGAGTTTTCTTTAAGGTTAAAGCCCAGTTCACGGGCTTTCTCCATCAGGTGAAACATGTATGAAATGGTGCTGGTTAAAACGGTCGGTTTGACATGCTCCATCAATTCCAACTGCCGTTTGCTTTCTGTGGCTCCCACAGGAAAAACTGTGGCTCCCAGCCGCTCCAATCCCTGCAGTGCCCCCCAGCCGCCGAAAAAAACTCCGAAAGGGAAGCTTAGCTGGACCAAGTCATTGGGCCTGATTCCTGTTATCCAATAGCACATGGCAATGGATTCAGCTCCACGTTCAAAATCTTCTTTAGAAACAGAATAAAATGTTGGTGCACCTGAGGTGCCACTTGAACCCTGAACCCTGATGGCATCATCTTCATCAGCAATTCCCCTGTATCGACCGAAGGGGGGGAACTTTTTCTGGTCTTCCACCAGCATGGATTTTTTAATAATGGGGACCTTTGTTGTAAAATCCTCCAAGGTTTTTACCATTTCCGGCTTAAAATTATGGGCATCGTACAAATCCCGGTAAAAGGGCAGGTTATGATAAACATAATTTAACTGCTCCTTAATGCGTTCCAGGATCACCTTTTCTCTTTCCTTCGGAGCCATCGTTTCCCGTTGCTCATCCCAGTACTTTGCATATCCAGCCAAGAATACCACCTCTTTTGAATTTTTATTGATTAAGATAAATATGCAATATTCATGTTGTACCTATTCGCAATAAACCGACCCTGAAAATACACCTCCCTGCAAAGAAATCTTTTCATCGTAAATTCAAACTTGTGCTCAAACCTCCGTCTATTTCAATGACTGCTCCCGTTATAAAATTTGCAAGGTTTGAGGACAAAAAACAAACAAGGGCCGCAACCTCCCCGGGCTCTCCAACCCTGCCCAGGGGTATTTTTTGGATTAATTTTTCCCTATTCTTTGGGTCCATTCCCTGCAGCAACTTTGTATTTACAGGCCCCGGGGCCACACAGTTAACATTAATACCATAAGGCGCCAATTCCGAGGCGGTGGTTTTCGTCAGGCTGACGACCCCACCTTTTGATGCAGAATAATTTGCCTGCCCTGTATTTCCTTTATATGAGACCGAGGATAGATTAATTATTTTTCCGCCCCTGTTGTTTTTCATGTCGGGCGTTACCGCCTGGGTACAAAGAAAAGTCCCTTTTAAGTTCACATCTATCACCCGGTCCCAATCTTCTTCAGGCATTTTATCTATAAGGTTATCCATAAAAAGCCCGGCACAATTAACCAGCACATCTATTCTTCCAAATCTTTTTATTACGGATTCGACCATCTTAAAAACTTCAATTCTCTTGGTCACATCGGCCTGCAGGGCAAATACTTGTTCCTCGCTGCTGTGACCGAGCCCTTCTGAGACATGGTAAACTGCCTCATCCAGGTCAACCAGCACCACAAAAGCCTTTTCTTTTATAAGTTCAGCGGCCACAGCTTTTCCAATACCGCCGACCGAACCAGTAACAATGGCCGTTTTACGAACAACCAGACCTCTGCCCATGACCCACACTTCCTTTTTACATAAGCTTTTTTACATAACCTTTCAAAACTAAAAACATACCTGATAAATACATTTAAGACATGTTAGATACAAAGGCTCATACTTCCCAAAGTAATGGATTGTCCATCCGGGGAAAAAGATAAGGCCAAAATTTTTCCGGCTCAACAGGAGACAATATCTTTCCACAGGTGGTAAGGTGCCCTTTAAAATAGCGGACTTGCTTAAGCCTTACTATTTTCAAATCCGCCACGGGGTCAAACTCTGAACCAAAAAGCTTGATCTCACCGTCACAGGCATAAACCAGTTCATTTTTTTGTTCGTTTTCCACAGCCACAAGAAATGGCCCATAAGCAAAACCACTGCCATCAGGCAAAAAGGAATACTTAAAATGAAAGGCTGTAAAACCTGTATCTACCGGGTCTAACGGCTTTTGTTTCCCGGCCTGCATTTTCACAATTTCCTTGCCCATCCTTTTAACCGAAGCATTCACTTCTTTCCACGACTGTTCAAAGACAACCTCAGCCATTTTTTTTGGTTCTGAATATATCTCCCGCCCAAAAATCAGGGCTGAGTCCGAGTTAACAGGCATGGAGAAACAATACCAGCCATTACTTTCCCCGTACCTGCATGACAACCAAAAAGAAGCCCCCTGGAACCGCCCCACGCAGTTACTATCCATGTCAAATGCTGAAATCATCATTACCGGTTGAACGGGAGGCAATAAAAGGGGCGGTAGAATGCTGTTTATTATCTCCATTTCAGTGATACAGGTAAAAGAAACAATTTGTGCTGAAAAACTGGGCCTGGAAAAAACTTTTTTTATTTGGTCAACCTGTTCTCCTGTGCTTTTCTTATCCAATGAAATCCTTCCTTTGTATAGTTAATTTATTTTTTAAGCAGTTGATTGGCATTTTTAAAAGTTTTGACAAAGTCGGTTTCAAGTTATTTATTGCAATATTTATGCCATTTTAACTTATGTCCTTTGGGAGTCCTTATAAAAACCAAATGCAAAACTTCGGTTTGGGGTTATGTTTACTTCATTTACTATGCTGCTTAATCTTTTTACCCCAGGGAAAAACCCGGCAAGCAACAACTAGCGGTCAAAATGTGTGTTTTTGCAACACCCTCCCTAAAACAGTGGCCCACAATAGAACACCGTCAGCTGCCCTTTTCACTATACAAAGCAAAAACAGCTAACGTGCCCTGTTTAATAATCACTTATTATAAACCTACAAAATTAGTGGAATTCAGTAAAAACAAAACACAGTATGTGGCTATATGGCGTGGCTATATATTTCACTAATTCAAAAAATGCATCATTTTCAAAATTTTTGGCACTATTATTGCAATGTTTAATTGCAATTCATAAAAACAAAGGAGGCTTTTTGATGGAGAACCATTTCACAGAAGTGGATATAGAAAAAGAAAGTTTATTGAAAACAATTAATGAGTTTGCCCAAAATAAGATAATCCCTGATTGTGAAAACTGGGAAGAAGACGGGACCTTTCCCAGGAAAATATTTGAAGAGTTGGGTGCACTGGGCTTTATGGGTATGCTTGTATCAGAAGAGCACGAAGGAACTGAGCTTCCATGGACCTATGTAGCCTCCATTCTTGAAGAGCTGGCCAGGCACTATGCACCTGTCGCAGCATATCTCGGTGTGCATAATATGGTGGCTCACATTCTCAATTGTTATGCAAATAATTTGCAAAAATCGAGATGGTTATCAGCACTGGCAACAGGCAAGAAACTTGGAGCTTTTGCCCTTACAGAACCTAATGCAGGTTCAGATGTTGCATCCATGAAAACAAACGCCACAAAAAATGGAGACCGGTATATTTTAAACGGCACAAAAACATTCATTACTGCAGGTGGAGAAGCAGATTATTACATTGTATTTGCACGAATTGAGGGAAGCGGAATAAGCTCATTTATGGTGGAGAAAGGTGCAAAGGGGTTTGAATTTGGCAGCAAGGAAAAGAAAATGGGGTATTATACTTCTACAACAACAGAACTCTATTTTAACGATTGCTCCCTGCCTGCTGACAACCTGGTTGGGAAAGAAGGGGAAGGTTTAAAGCACTCCCTCTCCGCTCTGGACGGCGGCCGGCTCGAAACAGCTTCCGTTGCCCTGGGAATTGCCCAGGCGGCGCTGGAAATAAGCATAGATTACGCCCGGGAAAGAAAACAATTTGGAAGAGCCATTTCAGACTTTCAGGCAATCCAGTTTATGCTGGCAGACATCCAGATTGGCATTTCTGCAGCCAGGTTGTTAATCAACAACGCTGCAGCACTGCTGGATAACAAACAAAAAGCAAACCTGGAAGCTTCCATTGCAAAATGTTTTGCCACAGATATGGCTATGCAGGTCACAACAGATGCAGTGCAAATCCTGGGTGGTTACGGTTACATGAAAGATTACAAGGTGGAACGGCTGATGCGAGAGGCAAAACTTGGACAAATTGTAGAAGGAACAAACCAAATCCAAAGACTTGTTATCGCCAGGGAACTTTTAAAAAAATAATTACGTGCGCCCGGTGATTCAACTTTGAGGTGGCCTGCCAGGCAGGAAAAAGATGATATCAATTTACGTTAACAATAAAAACGTTTTTCAGGGGGTGGATAACACCTACAAATTATTGCTTCAGGACCAGTATCATATAAATTTCTTAATCGAGGGAGGTGTTGGTATGAATTGGGCGGCAGTTTTAACCTTTCTTCATCCACTGCTTACCATGATTGTCTGCAGTGCATGGATACTTCTAATCCTGAAAAAAGAGTATAAACCATTTCTTGATGAAGAACATTTCAATGCAGAGAAAAATAACTGAGGGAGGTAATGTAAATTGACAGGCACAGTTTTTTGGATCACATTAGCCATTTATCTCTTTGTTGGTATTTTTGTTACCAGGTATATTAAAACGGCAGTCGATTACTACGTTATGGGCGGCAAAGCAAACCAGTGGCTTATTACCGGAACTCTTACCGCTACCTATATGAGTGCATCAACCATGATCGGAATTGCAGGAATCGTCTACCTAAACGGACCGCCAATATTCATGCTTGTCTATGGCAGCTGGATTGGTTTGGTGGCAGCGATGCTTTATTCGGGTCGTCGACTGCGAGCCATGGGTGCCATGACCATGCCTGATTACCTGGAAAACCGTTTCGGATCCAGGGTCAGGATAGCAGGGACAATCGCCATGATTGTCGGGTTATTTGCTTATGGATTAATCCAGGTTATGGGAGCAGCCGTCCTGCTGGCGGATGTTATCGGGTTGTCCTACAACCAGATGGTTGTTATTTTTGGGTTGGCTCTTTTGGTATTTGTGGTCCTGGGAGGCATGTGGGGAGTTGTTACAACCGATACAATCATGCTGGTCACCATGATTGTTGCCACCTTAGTGGTAGCGCCACTGGCCCTGGTAAAAGCCGGTGGAATGGAGGCCTTAACTTCTACCCTGCCAGGAATTGACCCTGCCTTCTGGAGTGCAGGCGGGGCTGCTTTAAACATGCCTTTAGGTTGGACTATCGGGCAGTGGCTTCTATGGGCCGTCTTTTTCATCGCAGCCCCATGGATTGTCAGCAGGAGCTTCCCCGCACGAGATGATTTTGCATTAATGAAAGGAACAGCTATTTCAACAATACTGGCATTAGTCTGTGTTACAATTTTCTTTCTAGGCGTCTCCAGCGTCTACGTAATCAACCCGGAAATTGACCCCGGGGACAGAGTGTTCGTCTGGACTTCACTGAACCTGGTCCATCCCTTCTGGGGAGGTCTTGGCCTGGCAGGTATGATGGCCGGCATTCTCTCTACGGCCTCAACTATTTTCATTTACGCCGGTTTCGCGCTTTCCAGGGACCTGTTTGAACGCATTACTCCAAAGCAATACTCGGATAGTCAGCGCATTCTTATCGCCCGGATCTGCCAGGCCATCATCGGTATTGGGGTCATTGTTGTAACATTGGCACGACCGCTGGCTATTTACTGGATCGCTGCCTGGTCGGGAGGCATTTTTGCCACATCCTGGGCGCCGGTGATGATTTTAGGTTTTGAATGGAAACGTGTCACGGAGAAAGCTGCTTTAGTTGGAATGCTGGGAGGTGCAGCTTTTTACATTATCCTCTATGCTCTTGCCGAAGCAGGAACAGTTACCTTGCCGTTTATGCTGGATCCGGTTATCTTTGGCATCGTCTTTACATTTGTCCTAATGATTGTAGTCTCCTATATGTCAAAACTTTCCACCACAGAAATTGAAATGTATGAAAAGCAAAAAGCGATCAACCTGGCAGAGAAAACTATTAGAGAAGCACCAAGCTGGAGTTATGTTGTCAAAGAATATAAAAGCACAATTTTCGTTGCCGTTCTTTGCTCGGTCATTGCGATCATTGTTTTCGGTTACCTGATGATCCGCATTGTCCCATATGTATAAACAAGGAGAATCATTAAAGGGGTGGCTCCTTTTGTTAGAGCTGCCCCTTAGTGCTTATAGTACAATGTAATTGCTCAGTCAAATTTATTTTGCGCCACACGCCGCGAAGCAGGGGGACGGTTCTATCGCTTTCCCATTTGGTCCTTTGCTTCGACCCGGAAGCGCCAGAACCGTTCACACGGCTTCGCTTGCAAGTAGTCCTGAGCAGATTGAGCAGATACAGTTAATTTAAACAAAGGATGAAAGTGATGACTGAAACTTTCCGTTTTTCCGATGCAGAATTTTCCAATCGCATGGATAAGCTTAAAAAAAAGATGGAACAGAAAAACATAGACTTGGCCTTGATCCTGCATCCCCT
>CAZOOA010000055.1:0-4930 GCA_964581355.1 uncultured Desulfovibrionaceae bacterium
AAAGAGATTTTGCCCCTGGAGGGAGGGGTCGGTAAATGAAAGTAAGCTTTGTTGATCAGTTGGCTGTGCAGGGCAGCACGGTGCTGCACCGGGCAGAAGCATGGAGCAAGCTTCTTGCTGCAATGATTTTAATCGCCGGGATTATTCTTTGCCATCATTGGGAGCTTTTGCTTCCCCTGTTTCTCCTGGCTGGCATCTTATTATGGAGAACAGGCCTTTCTCCTGTCCAGCAGTTATACTTTTATCTTTATCCTTTAATTTTCAGTTTTTTGTATGGGCATTACCTGGTGGGGCTGGAGGGAGCCCAGCTGTTGGTAATTATTTTGCGTGCAGTTACAGCTGTAATGACCCTACTGCTTTTGATGTCTACGACCCCCTACATTGAAGTGTTTTCTGCACTTAACCGGGTGCTGCCTTCTGTTCTTACCGATGTCATGTTTTTAACCTACCGGGCGTTGTTTTTGTTGGCCGGGCGGCTCAAGGAATTACTGGTGGCCATCAAATTGCGGGGGGGTGCCAGCTCGGGAAATTTGCTGCGCAACCTGGTTAGCACAGGTACCTACCTGGGTATGGCATTTTTAACTGCCGTAGACCTGAATGAACGCAGTTACTGGATGCTGCTGCTGCGGGGCTACCGGGGCGGCATTGAAAAAACGGAAAAGAAGACTTCAGGAATAATCAATGGAGTTCTGCTCCTTGTTGCTTCAATCTTTTTTCTAGTGACGGTGATCTGGTGAGACGAATTGTTGATATTGGCTGTATTAGCCACCGCTACCCTGACTCAACTGAAGTGCGCATCTGCGGGCTGGAATTTTTTATGCATGAGAAAGAAGTGGTGGGTCTTTTAGGCGGCAATGGTTCCGGGAAAACCACGCTTTTGTCACACATTACCGGTTTGTTGGCTCCAGCCCAGGGGGAAGTGTCTGTTTTTGGGCTGCAGCCGCGCAGGGAGTTCAAGCAATTATGGAAGAAAATCGGGGTGCTGCTGCAGTCTGTGGATGAGCAGCTGATTGGTCCAACTGTCCGGGATGACATTGCTTTTTCCCTGAAAAATGCAGGCTGGCCCCGGGAAGACACAGAAAATAGAGTAAAAGAAGTGATGAACGATCTGGGTATTGTTCACCTGGCGGATAAAATTCCCCAGCACTTAAGTGGAGGCGAGAAGCAAAAAGTGGCCCTGGCCGGGGCCCTGGCACTCAAGCCGGGACTGCTGGTCCTGGATGAGCCTTTTTCCCGGGTGGACCAAAAAAGTAAAAAAGAACTGGCAGGACTTTTAAAAAAAATAACTCACAGGCACGAGACAGCAATCTTATTTACTGCACACGACCTTTCACATCTGCCTGATTTGGCTGATACTGTCTACGTGATGAAGCAGGGAGAACTCTTGGCTCGGGGTCGGCCCGGGGATATTCTCCTGGACTTGGAACTGCTCAAAAACGCAGGATTGGAACCTCCCTCTATCTTGGAACTTGTAGAACTGCTGCGGGAGCGAGGTATTGATGTTCCTTATACCCTTAACCCCGGGGAGCTGGCTGACTATTTAGCGAATATTTTAACCGGGGAGCTTTCATCCAAATATGACCAAAGTTAATGCCCCGGCTGAACCGGGGCATGATTAATAAATCGGTCGCCGATACAGGGAAAGCGGAACTCCTCCAAGTGGGAAACAGGTTTGAAAACCCATTTTCATCCCCTGTTGTGGCCCGGATAGACCGTGGCGGTTAGTATTTGAATTTGTTCACGCTTTCATCCAGGTCGTTGACCAGGCTCTGGAGTTCGGTGGCAGAGTTGGCGATCTCGCCCATGGTCGCTGTTTGTTCTTCCACCGCAGCGGACACTTCTTCGCTACCTGCACCCATTTCCTGTGATGCGGCGGCTACCTGTTGAATCTGGTGTGCAATATCCTGGATATGGTTAATAATTGCACCCAACACTTCGCCCGTTGAAGCAATGACCTCGGAACCGCTATGGACTTCCTGGACGCTTTTGTCCATATCTTGCGCTGCATTCTGGGCTTCTGACTGTGTTGCCTGGACAATGTCAGTGATTTCAGAGGCCGAATTTGCCGATTGTTCGGCCAGCTTTCGAACTTCATCCGCGACAACGGCGAAGCCCTTTCCTTGCTCTCCTGCCCGTGCTGCTTCAATGGCTGCGTTTAAGGCCAACAGGTTGGTTTGGTCGGCGATTCCTTTGATGGTATCGACAATTTTGCCGATGTTTTGGGTGCGTTCGTTTAAGGAGTAGACGACATCTTTCAGGTTGTTAACGTTGCTGGATATGTTTTCCATTTGGGATGAGGCTTTTTGTACGGCCTCTGATCCTTCTTCAGCTTTTTCGGAAATTTCCTGCCCTTTTTCGCTCATCTGTTGGGAACTGCTGCTTAAGCTTTGGGCGCCATTGGAAAACTCATTGGCTGATGCGGCAACTTCTTCTAAAGAAGCGCTCATTTCTTCTGATGAGGAAGCCAATGTCTCACTGGATTCGTGGACTTTTTCCGTGCCTTCTTTTACTTTCGCCAGCATTTCTTTCATAGACTTTTGCATCTTGTCGAAACTGTTAGCCAGAAGACCGAGTTCATCCTGCATTTCAAGGGCATGTTCCGGCACTTCTTTGGAGAAGTCCCCGGTGGCCATATTATCTGCAAACTGGCTGCACTCTCTAATCGGGTTGGCAATGCTGCGGCCTGTATACCAGGAGAAGAAGGCACCGACAGCTATAACACCCAGGGATAGGGCGGCGATAACAATCCGTAAATTCAAAGTGCTTGCCAGCACTTCGTCTTCGAAAGAGCCTACGGCCAGGCTCCAGCCAGTATCTCCAATAGGGTGGTAGGCCATAAAGCGCTTTTCTCCATGAAAATCATAGTTTTCAACATTGTGCTCTTGGGCTACCATGCTGTCTAAAACTCCAGCTAATTCTACAAATTCTGGATCAGTTTCTGCCATTTCCCGAAAATCAACCTCGTCATAAACCAGGTCCCGGTCGTCATGGGCAATGGGAATACCCCGGGAGTTGATGATAAACGCATAGCCACGTTCGCCAAAGCCCATCTCGTCGGTTAGTTCACTGAGAAAAGCGGCATCTCTAGTGCCGAGAATCATCCCTGTAATGGAACCGTTATTGTAGAGGGGGGCAGCGCAGACCATAACCATGGTTCCGTCCTCCCGGCTGACGATGGGTTCCGAAATGTTCGCTTCTCCTGCCATGGCTTTCTGGAAATAATCCCGGTCGCTGATATCCATTTCATCAAAGTTTACCGTGGTCAGGTTCCCTGCTGTATCTGCGATCCCCATGGTTTGGAAGCCGCTTCTTTCCATCTCTGAGCGAAGCACAGCCAGCCTTTCTTCCTCTTCCACTTCGGGGGATTTGACTGTCTCCAGGTTGGCCAGCACTTCCATAATTTCCAAGTTTTGCCCCACATAGCCCTGTATGTTAGCTGCCCCTTCTTCCGAAAGACCTAAAAGGGCATTTTCCACTTCGGCAACCAGGGCGTTGGAAGACAGGATGTAGGCGGTGATACCAATGGTGGCGCAGACGACAAGCAGAATAATGATAATATAGGTCGTGATTTTCTTCCCGATACTGTTAAATTTCATCTCGATTCTCCTCTACAAGGTGGGAATAAAAAAATTGATCATGGGTGTTGAAATATATGTGCAGCTATGGTCTTATCGGGTCGCAAAGGGAATAAAAAGGGTTGATTAAGAATTAGTTTTGCTCAGCGCATACCTCCGATCCAGGTGTATTACCGATTACAGTTGGCATTTTCAGCCCCAAGAGACTTTTCAGCGCAAGTAGGAGGTTGTCAACTGTTGCTGGCATTCCAGTAAAATATAAATCCTGCTTCAACTGTAGTTACCCGAAGCAGGACATGATAATAGAAGGCAATGAATAATTTCACTCAGGGTAACCGGGCTGTCATATCAATTTGGGAGCTTGACTTAGACCCCGCAGTTTTGCGCCCCCACCTTTCGACGAGTTTGCCATTTTCCTAAAATTCATAAAATAACCTAATCAATATTAAAATAAATTAAGGTTTCTGTCAATACCTTTGTCGAAAAAGAAGGGAGTACTAGCTTTGACTGGGTTGCAGGGGTGGGAAATAAAGGAAAGGGCAAACAGTCAATCAGCCTGGCTATAGATGGATCAAGCCTGTGATCAAATTAAGGATAAATATAAGGTATTTCGGGCTTTTCTGCAGGGATTATTTCCTCAGGAATAATCACCGGAATTTTTTCTCCCAAAAAGGTCTCTTCTTCAATATGTCCCCGAATGCTGACCCATTCATCGGTCTGCAGTTCTTGAGCGCCTTCGTAAATGCACATGAGTCCGGCCAACTGCATATCAGCAATGCAGCAGACCATGATAAACCGGGCCAGAACAAACTGGTTGTGCTCAAATTTTTCGTCTCTGAAGACGAAGCCGGTAATCTCTACCTCTGTGCCCCTGTACTCTTCTGCATCCCGGTAGAGGATATATAGCCAGTTCAGGAAATTCTGTTCATCCACCACGATATTTCCGTTTTCCAGATCGGGTTTAGGGGAGATTCCTTCCACCATGGCTGGCCGTTCCGGGTCGGCCCCTGGTTCGTGCTGCGGTGTTTCTTCAAAAAGCATGCCTTCTTCCCCCGGGGGGCTTTCCTGCTGGAATCCGGGTTCTTCTCCCGTTCCCGGTTGAATTTCAGTGCCTTTTGCCCCCGGTTCCAGGTGATCATTTTGCTCTGCGGCGGCAGAGGGATCCCGGGACAATCCCATTTCCATCTGGCGTCCTTTCAGGTCGCCGCTTCCGATGGATGCCGGGGGGAAAATCAGGGCCAAAGCCAGGGCCAGCCCAAAAAGGGTGTACGTGGTCAGGCGAACTTTTTGACGTGGAATAGTAAAAATATCCAGGGCGGAAATCACGGCCAACAGCCCCATGGTTATGGCTCCAA
>CAZOOA010000055.1:5030-7783 GCA_964581355.1 uncultured Desulfovibrionaceae bacterium
AGCCCGGCCAGGACAGCAATGGAAACCCCCAGGAAAACCCGGTACAGGGCCATGGAAGGATTGTCCGGAAAGGCATAAAAAGTGGAGGCGATAACCACAGGGTCCACGATGGGAGCGGCCAGCATAAAGGTGACCGCTGCTGAAAGGGGAACCCCTTTCTGGATCAGCCGGCGCATTACCGGGATAATGGCACAGTCGCAAACGGGGAAGAAGACCCCGGCAAATACGGCCAGCACCGTGGCAAGCACGGCGTTGCGGGAGAACAGCTTGGTGATGAATGACTCGGGAACCAGGACCTGGATAACGGCTGAAACTAATACCCCCAGAAGGATAAAGGGAAACGCCTGCAGCAGGATGCTGACCAAAACAGTTATAAAAGTTTGTGCCCGGGCCAGGTACAGTTCCCCGGCGGCGTAATCGATGAAACGCAAGGTGAAGATAAAGCCGAAAATAATGAGAATACCGTAAAACATGGCGAAAGAGGCAACATTATCCACTGCAGCCGTAAAGCTCTGGTTTCCCCCGGAGAAAAAGCTGTCTTCCGGAAACTCTTGTTCTGCCTTCAGGGCCGAAGGGAGGTTTAAAAACCCTGCATCTTTGTTTAATTTCTTAATCTGCTTGTAGATCTGCTTGATAGACCTGGGAGGGAGTTTTTCCGTTGCGGTTAAAACCACCAGGTCTCCCCGGGCTACCGGTTCCAGGTAAAAATCCCCCAGGTTGGCGCTGTAGGACGTAAATGTTGGCGCATTTAGTACGGTGATGATCCGCTGCAGGTAGCATTTTTTCCTTAGCTCACGGGTTTCCAGAATTTCCAGCAGCGGTTCGAGGGATTGGGTCCCGTTGGCTTCGATAAATATCCGGGTAGGGGCATGTTGCTCCATCAGTTGAAGCAGGTGAGAAGCATCGGGGGCTTTGCCCCGGGCTTTTTCGACAACGAGGTTTTCTCTATCCTGCAAGACGGGGTCGACGGGCTTTTCCCCGGCTTCGTACTGGATTAACAGGACTTTTTCCTCTTCGTCTTCCAGGTAAGCCTTCAAAGCCTGGTTGATCAGGGTCGTTTTTCCTGCACCTAAAAAACCGGCTACAATTTCCACTAAAGCACGCATCGGCAAACAGCTCTTTCATTGAGGTTTTTCAAAAAGGCGAATCAATTGTTCCGGTTTTAAGTTTTCCCCGATTACGACAATCCGTCCTGTATGACTGGCCGGGACTTGGCGGATGTTTTGTTCATCGGGCACGTAATCAAAAAGTAACCAGTCCTGCTCAGTTTCCTGGACAATACCTTTGGACCGGACAATTTGACCCAGGTCACTGTTGTTGTCCAGGTGGGACAAAATATTTTTCAGCTCCTCTTTTGTAAAACAGCGGGAGGTTTCGATGCTCCAGGTCTCCAGGGAGCGGGGGGAAATAGAGGTATCCCCCCTGGCCATTTTCAGCAGCTCTGAAAGCTCCTTTGCCGAATCCCCCGACTTGTCCGGGCACTCCTTGCCTGCTTGCAAACTTGAAGGGGTGGTCATGTTTTCTCCTCTGGCGCCTGTTTCTTTGCCGGTGCTGTAGAGTTCATTCTTTACCCCCTGTTCGCTCTGACCAATGGGCATATAAAGCTCCTCAGTATGAAATCTGTCCCAGGAAGAGGTGACAACCTGGGCTTGGGGATTAAGCTTGTGGATGGTGGACTGGATCTGTTCCAGGGTATTATGGTCCATCAGCTGGCTGCGGCTGAGCAGGATTGTCTGAGCGTGGACCAGTTGGTCCTGGTAGAAATCGCTGAAGTTATCCAGGTAGAGGAAGAATTTGCGGGCATCCACTACCGTGAGCAGCAAATGAACCGTTCCCTGCCTGCTTTTTTCACAATATTCCTGGACCGCGTTATAAACATCGGATAATTTTCCAACCCCGGAGGGCTCAATGATGATCCGATCCGGTTGAAACCGGGCTTCCATTTCTTCCAGGGCCTCCAGGAAGTTGCCCCGCAGGCTGCAGCAGATGCAGCCTGAAGTAATTTCCCGGACTTCCAAAGAGCCCTGGCGGACCAGGTCACCGTCAATGTTCACGTCCCCGAATTCGTTTTCGATTACCACCGTAAGCCTTCCATCCAGGGTTTCATCAAGCAGCTTTTTGATCAGTGTTGTTTTGCCTGCTCCCAAAAAACCGGATATGATTTCAATGGTCAAGGACATTGGCAACCCCCTTGGCTTGGAAAAGAACCCGGGCAGCAACTGCCCGGGTTGATAGACCATAATTTGTTACAGTATGTGGTTATTCTACAACAATTGCAAGGGGCTTGCAATTATAAATAATAATCCGGCCTGTTTTTACGTTTAACCGTTTAGTTTCTCCCACGTTTTTTCCAGCACAGGTTTGACCTGGCTCAAAATGCGGTCAAATACTTCCTGGACACTGATTACATCATTGATCATCCCTGCAATCTGGCCGATCATGGGAGAGCCATCCTCCAGGTCGCCTTCCAGGATGGCTCTCTGGGAACGGCCGCCACCCAGCTTTTCCAGGATGGAGTCGGGAGAGACTCCCTGGTATTCCCAGTTGATAATGCTTTCCGCCAGCTTGTTTTTTAGAATGCGGGTCGGGCCAAAGGTTCTGCCTGTAATCACCGTAGCTGTATCAGGGGCGCCAATAATTGCTTCTTTGAAGTTTTGATGGGCAATGCATTCTTTCGTCATTACAAAACGCGTTCCCATCTGGATAGCTTCAGCTCCCAGGGAAAAAGCAGCCACCATCCCTCGGGCATCTGC
>CAZOOA010000055.1:7883-20101 GCA_964581355.1 uncultured Desulfovibrionaceae bacterium
TCTGGATAGCTTCAGCTCCCAGGGAAAAAGCAGCCACCATCCCTCGGGCATCTGCAATTCCCCCGGCAGCCACTACAGGGATCTTTACAGCATCGGTCACCTGGGGAATCAAGGTCATGACGGTTACATCGTCATAAGCATTGTGGCCACCGGCCTCCCAACCCTCGGCGACGAGCAGGTCTACTCCGGATGCTTCCGCTTTTTGTGCCAGGCGGACAGAGGGTGCTACATGGCCCACCTTGGGTCCTTTGTCTTTTATATACTCTGTAAATTTGGCCGGGTTGCCAGCGGAAGTAAAGATGATATCAACGTTTTCTTCAATGGACACATCGATGAAAGATTGGGCCTCGGGTACTAGCAGGGGGATGTTGACACCAAAAGGCTTGTCGGTCATTTCCCTGGTTTTTCGGATGCGCTGCCGGAGCAGCTCCGGGTCTTTCCCGCAGGTTAGCTGTCCCAGCCCCCCGGCATTGGAAACGGCGGCGGCTAATTCCGGGGTGGCAATGTAGACCATACCTCCCTGAATGATGGGAGCTTCAATCCCCAGGAGCTCACAGACTCTAGTTTTCAAATTTTTCTACTCCTTTCAGGCATATTTTTGGTTTCCTGC
The DNA here is from genome assembly GCA_964581355.1 of uncultured Desulfovibrionaceae bacterium. Lineage (GTDB taxonomy): Bacteria > Bacillota > Dethiobacteria > DTU022 > UBA8154 > CAZOOA01. The sequence goes on from CAZOOA010000055.1 coordinate 8,494, forward strand.
CTGCCTTTCCAGCAGGAAGGACAAAGCTGTGTAAAAATTCTAACTACCATTTCTTTGACCAAGTGAGAAAACCCTTCTTTTTCAAAAAAAAATCCGGCAGACGGGACTGCCGGTCAATAAAGAAAGAAACAATGGGTTTAACAGGAAAAAAGTAAAAATCCCTGAACTACAAAAGTCAGGGATTCACGCATGAAAAAAATACGTTTTAACACCTCCCTATACCCCGTAGGTCTACGGTGTTTGGAAACAGGCCGGTCTCCTGGCTCGGGTTCATTACGTCCGCTTACGCCTTCCCAGGCCTTATGGCCCAGTGACATGTTGTAAGCGTGCTCCCCCATACAGTGGCGGTACCGCGCCGGCTTTACACCGGACTTCCCGATTTTACCCCATCACGGGGCACCTGTTCCGCCTATAAGATTGTTACCTTATAATAAGGTTTCTACACTACATCTGGAAATCCTTTTTTTATAGAAATTTTTACAGAGTTTTTTAAAACAGTTAATTCATCGTTGTCAGGTAAACAGTTTGTCCTTCCTTGAAGCCCCGGGCCAGTTCGCAGTGTCGCAGCACTGCAAAGTGCTTTTCCAGCTCCTTGGGTGAAAGTTCAAATTGTTCGGCGATCTCTTCCCGGGTAGCCTGTCCCTGTTCTTTAAGGAACGAATAAATCTGTTTTTGAATGGGAAGCAGGCCGTCTTCTCCTTTTTGCCCCTGGAGCTCCCGGGTTAAGCGTGCTGAACGGACGGCCATGGGGTCGCACGTTTTGGGTACGCTAACCAACTCTACGTAGCAATCCTCACAGACTGTTTTTCCTGCATGTTTAAAAGCTTCTTTTTCAGGAAGCTCCTGCTGACATTGATCGCAAATCATAAAAAAACCCTCCTTAATATTGTAAATGCTAAAAGAATATTGTAAATGCTATAAGAAAAATTCTTACCTTGTATCCTCTGCGTATATTATAATATATCTGCTCTATGGTTTCAAACATCGCACTGGCTTTTTGTTTTGCATCAAGCAGGGTTTTATTTGAGTTTTTTAAAAAGTTTCCAGCGACAAAACAAGAGGAACGAAATGAATTCCTTTATATGATAAATATAGCAGCACCGCTTGATTCTTTTTATGGTCATGTGATATTTAAATACTTCAACTAATGAAGAAGGCCCGGTTGTGATTCTGCATAGTTCATGGTATAGTTTTGACATAATTATGTCGAAAGCAAGAAAGGATGAAATAGTATGCCATTTCCCCAGGATCGGCCCAGGCGTTTGCGCCGGACAGAAACCTTGCGAAAAATGACCCGGGAAACCAGCCTTCATGTTTCCGACCTGATCTGCCCGATGTTTGTGGTTAACGGTGAAAACGTGAAAAGTCCGGTGGAGTCCATGCCCGGCGTCTACCAGGTATCTGTCGATAATTTGCTCCTGGAAGGTGCTGAGCTGATGGAGTTGGGCATTCCTGCGGTGATCCTCTTCGGGGTGCCGGTGTATAAAGATGCCATGGCCAGCTCCGGTTTTGACCCAAAAGAGGCGGTCCAGCGGGGGGTGGCAGCTTTAAAAGAAAAGTGCCCCGATCTGGCAGTTATTACTGATGTCTGTCTTTGTGCCTATACCAGCGACGGGCACTGCGGTCTAGTCAAAGAGGGTGAAATCGCCAACGATCCCACCTTGCAGGTGCTATCCCAGGTTGCCCTGTCTCATGCCCGGGCGGGGGCAGATATTGTGGCTCCCTCGGATATGATGGACGGGCGAGTGGGAGCTATACGCCAGGCCTTGGACAATGAAGGCTATGAAAACACGGGGATTTTGTCCTATGCGGTAAAATATGCTTCCGCGTTTTACGGTCCTTTCCGTGATGCCGCTGACTCAACTCCTTCCTTCGGGGACCGGCGCACTCACCAGATGGACCCGGCTAATTCCCGCGAGGCGGTGAAGGAGGTCCTGGAAGATCTTCATGAAGGTGCTGACATGGTCATGGTCAAGCCGGCCCTTTCTTACCTGGATGTAATCCGTGATGTGAAAGAAAGTGTGTTCTGCCCCGTAGCTGCTTATAATGTCAGTGGGGAATATTCCATGATCAAGGCCGCTGCCCGGCAGGGGTGGCTGGATGAAAGAGCCGTCGTGCTGGAAAAGCTTCTTTCCATGAAACGGGCGGGAGCCGATTTGATCCTTACCTATCATGCTAAGGAAGCAGCTCGCTGGCTTGCTCCATAAAAAGTGTATTATAAAACTCAGAAATTCAATTTAGGGTAAATTGCAGTATCTTGACGGAATCCACCCTTCTTGCTACAGTAGGGTTAATCTAATTGTAATATAATTGCCCGAGCTATTTGCAGGTCGGCCGGCGGAAGCTTGAACTAAGCCCTAGCGCCTTCCACAGAGTTACCCAGTCGACCGGACGAATGCGCCAAAACACGGGTTTTCATACTAAATTTGCAAAGAAGGTGAACCAATGAGCCGTGACCATGCAGCAGATATGCTGTCCAGAGCCGGGCTTAAAAAAACTCCGGGCCGGCTGGCCGTGATCCAATTGCTCCTGGAGAACCGGGAACCCTTAACCCACCAGGAAATATATGAAAGGTTAGATGATATTGAGATAAACCCTGTCAGTATCTACCGGTCCCTGGATGCCTTTACCCGGGCCGGGATCGTGCACAAAGTAGAGGCAGGAGACCGCGTCGGGCGCTTTGCCCTGTGCGGTTGCGGTACTCCACAAGAGGGGCACGGTCACTGTCATCCCCACTTTATCTGTAAATCCTGCGGCCGGGCAGAATGCCTGGAAGACCAGGAAATGCCTGAGCTGGCAGCTGTGAAACCGGGTTATAAGGTGGAAGAAAAAGAGGTTTACCTGCGTGGAATCTGTTCCAGGTGCGCCGGGTAGATAATCAGCCCCATAAAGAAGAAGGTGCCAGTTTAAATGATTCCTGGCACCTTTTTTGTTTGTTTCATCCTTAAAGTATATCTTAAGCTCTTAACAGTGAAGTCTTTCGCATTTTTGGCAAGATATTTATCGTGTAGCACAACTGCACTGAATAAAAATATGGTTCTGGCTCGTCCAGGCCAGAATTTTGACGTGTAAAACTGGCGCAGTACTGCTGATTGCTAAGGCAGGTGGCGGTTTTTCCTTGCCGCCCCTTGTTTCCAAGCTGTTTCGGTAGTAATCAGTATATATAATAAAATTTAAGCGGCATGAGAAAATTAAATGAAGAGGTACAATATTATTAGATAATAATATTTTAACTCTGTGAAGGTTTATGATATAGTTATTACTCAGAGCTATTTGCAAGCGAAGTCTTGGGGACGGTTCTGGCGCTTCCGGAGCGCAGCGGAGGACCGACGGGGAAAGCGGCAGAACCGCCTCCCTGCCTCGCGGCGTGTGGCGGGATAAATGGGCTGAGGCCCAACACAATCATCCAGAAAAACCTTATTGTGCTGGCTCGTCCAGTGTGATTTTTTCCAGGTTGGGTTTTGTAGAGCAAGAACAATAAATTCGCATGTGTTTTTTACGCAGGTAACTGCTTTTTGGTTCTCTGGAGTGAACTGTTAAGAGGGCTAGAGCGCGATCGGCGAAACTAGTCTTATTCCAGGAGATTCGTTGCAAAACAGGTCAAGTTTTGTAATAATAAAATAAAGCAAAACCCACTACTGAGGACCAGGGTGGGGGAGGGACGGCAATAATGATCAGTGTAACCAAGCTTTTATGTGAAAACGCGGACAATTACGGGGACCGGTTGCGTTACAGCGACAGTTCCCGGGGTGCGGTCCATGGTACTGCAGGGAACTGGGGGCCCGTGGTGGTCTGGAATTGTACCCGCAGCTGCAACCTGGGCTGTGTCCATTGTTACTCCAACTCGGAAAACCGTTCCTATGAAGGGGAGCTGGATACGGATGAAGCCAAGATATTTATCGATGATCTTTCTGCTTTTCGTGTCCCTGTGTTGCTTTTCTCCGGCGGTGAACCATTAATGAGAAAGGATTTTCATCAGCTGGTGGATTATGCGGCATCCAAGGGGTTGCGGACAACCATTTCCACCAACGGGACTCTGATTGATGCCGAGACAGCCAGTCGTTTTAAAAAAACCGGCATTGGTTACGTGGGAGTCAGCCTGGACGGTATTGGCTCAAACCACGACCGCTTTCGCGGGCAGCAAGGGGCTTTTGATCAGGCGCTAAGGGGTATCCATCACTGTCTTTCAGCCGGATTAAAAGTGGGTGTCCGCTTTACTGTAACCCGCCATAACTTGCAGGAAGTGCCCGAGCTGTTTAGGCTGATCAAGGAAGAAGGGATTCCCCGGATTTGTTTTTATCACCTGGTTTATTCCGGAAGAGGCAGTGAAATAGTAAAAGAAGATATAGCCCCGGAGGAAAACCGTTACCTGCTGGACTTAATTGCCGAAGAAGTGCTGGCCATGGAGGAAAATGGCGAGTTGAAAGAAGTATTAACGGTGGACAATCATGCCGATGGTGTTTACCTTTACCTGAAAATGAAAGAGAAAGATGAGGCCCTGGCCCTCCGTATCTGGGGGCTTTTGTCAAAAAACGGTGGAAACCGCAGCGGAATTGCTATCGCCGCGGTGGATAACCAGGGCGGTGTTCATCCTGACCAGTTTACCCCTGGGCACGTTTTTGGTAATGTAAGAGAACGCTTTTTTGGTGATATCTGGAGTGACACCTCGCACCCCATCCTTAAAGGGCTTAAGGACCGGAAGCCGCTTTTAAAAGGACGCTGCAGTACATGTCGCTGGTTGTCTGTCTGCAACGGCAACTTCCGCTCCAGGGCCGAGGCGATCTACGGGGATTTTTGGGCCCCCGACCCTGCCTGCTACCTGACCGATGAAGAAATCGATGCCGGCAACCTGGCCAAGAAGGGGAGTGCCTGACTTGCTTATTTCCTGGAATACAACCCGCCAGTGTCACCTGAACTGCAGGCACTGCTACCGTGATGCCGGGGCAAAAGAAGCCCGGGAGCTGTCCACTGAAGAAGGAAAGACCCTTTTGGAGGAAATAAAACACAGCGGGTTTCGCTTGGTGATCTTCAGTGGGGGCGAGCCTCTTTTGCGGGATGATATTGTGGAGCTGACAGCTTATGCCAGCCAGTTGGGCCTGCGCCCAGTATTCGGCACCTCCGGGACCATGCTGACCCGGGAAAAGGTCCGGGAGTTGAAGAAAGCCGGTGCGCTGCGCCTGGGCATCAGCCTGGACAGCGCTGAGGCCCCGATACATGACGACCTGCGCCAGGTCCCGGGCAGTTGGCAGGAGGCCGTGGAAGGGATGGAAAATTGCCGTGCTGAAGGGCTTGAATTTCAGGTCCATACCACGGTGGTGGAGTCTAATTACGAGGAATTTGAGCGGATCGCCGACTTTTCAGTGGAACTGGGGGCGGAAGCGCACCATGTTTTTTTCCTGGTCCCTACCGGCCGGGCCGTGGATATGGAAAAAGAAGCGCTGCGGCAAAGGCAGTACGAAAAACTGCTGCACCGCATCATGGAAAAACAGAAAACCCTGCCCATCGAGCTAAAGCCCACCTGTGCTCCCCAGTTTATGCGTATAGCTGCCTTAAAAGGCATGGACATGCGCTTTAGCCGGGGCTGTCTGGCCGGAACGGCTTACTGCTGCATTACGCCTAACGGCGATGTAAACCCCTGTCCTTACCTGCCCATTAAAGTGGGCAATGTGCTGGAGACACCTTTTTCCCGTATCTGGGGGGGAAGCGAAATGTTTCAACAGCTGCGCCAGGGGGATCTGAGTGGAAAATGCGGTTACTGCAACTTCCGTGAAGTTTGCAGCGGCTGCCGGGCCCGGGCGTACTATTACCACGACGGCGACTTTATGGCTGAGGATCCCTGGTGCCTTTACCGTCCTTCAGGAAAGGAGGAGACTGTTGGGACAGATTGAACAGCTGGATAAAAAGCTGCTAAACCAGATCCAGGACAGTTTTCCCCTTTGCCCCCGGCCTTTTGCCGAGTTGGGGAAAAGCCTGGGGATTTCCGAGGAAGAAGCCCTGCAGCGGGTGCGGCGTTTGAAAAATGAAGGATATATTCGCCGCCTGGGGGGAGTGTTCGACAGCCCAAGCCTGGGTTTTTACAGCACCCTGGTCGCGGCAAAAGTAAGGCCCGACCACCTGGAGACGGTGGCGGCATACGTAAGCGGTTTCCCGGGGGTTACTCACAACTACCAGCGCGACCATGACCTAAACCTTTGGTTTACCGTTACCGCCCGGAGCGAGCAAGAAGTGGATGCTGTTTTAGATAAAATCCGCTCCTTTAAAGGTGTGGAAATTTTACTAAAACTGCCGGCAGAAAAAGTCTACAAGATTGGGTTGAACCTGGTGATGAAGTGACCGGTATGAAACAAATAAAGCATTATTAAGGTGTCAAATTATTTATCACTTGTTTTGTCAAAGGGAGTAAAGATTTGCATGCTCGGGGTTGAGCTTCCTTTCATAATATCTTTCCTTTCAATGCTTTCACATATAAAAGAAGGCTGCTTGAACTGAAGTAGAGGGGTTCTTTTATGGATAGTTCACTGCAAAAAAAACTAATCAAGGCTCTACAGGGGGATATTCCCCTGGAAAAAGAACCTTTCCGGGAAATAGCTGAGAAGTTGGGACTTTCCCAGGAAGAACTGCTTGCAAAGATTAAAGGCTTGAAAGAACAGGGAATCTTGCGACGATTGGGGGCAGTGCTCTACCATCGCCAAGCCGGTTTCGTCGCCAACGCCATGGTGGCCTGGAAGGTGCCGGATGAAAAAGCGGACAGCACAGGCGAGCTTTTCGCTTCTTTTTCAGAGGCGAGCCATGTGTACCGGCGTCCTGCCTACCCGGAATGGCCTTACAACCTTTATACGATGATCCACGGGACATCCAGGGAGGATTGTGAGTCAACCATTGAAAATATGGCCAGGAAAGCCGGGTTGAATGATTACAAGATCCTGTACAGCACGCGGGAATTTAAAAAGACAAGCATGCAGTATTATCCTGACAATCATGATTCAGGGACCTGAATTAAGCAGGGGACACGCTGGGTTTGGAATAGCCGGGAGGCTAAAGAGCGTTACCTGGTGCAGGTGGGAGTGAAAAGGATGGAGCAGCAGGGGTGGGTTTACCTGGTGGGATCCGGTCCCGGGGCTCCGGGCTTGATCACCCTAAAAGGCCTGGAATGTTTGCAAAAATCCCAGGTGGTGGTTTATGACCGCCTGATCTCCAGTCGGCTGCTGGCATATATACCTTCTTCAGCCCAGCTTATTTTCACCGGCAAGGGACCGAAAAAGCAGGCCATGTCCCAGGAGGAAATTAACAGGACTCTGGTGGAAAAAGCCGGTGCCGGCCTTACAGTAACCCGTTTAAAAGCCGGCGACCCCTTTGTTTTTGGACGTGGCAGGAAAGAGGCTGAAGCAATGCAGGCTGAAGGGATCCCTTTTGAAGTGGTCCCGGGCGTTACTTCCGCCGAAGCTGCACCGGCTTATGCAGGGATTGAGGCGCCTCCCCTTTTTGGCCGGAGAATAATGGTAACCCGCCCCCGGGAACAGGCGGCGGAACTATCATCGCAACTGGAAGAATTGGGAGCAGAAGCGGTTATCTGCCCGGCAATAAGAATAGTTCCTCCATCAACCTATGAACCGCTGGACCGGGCCATCGGTGAGCTGGACCGGTACTGCTGGCTGGTGTTTACCAGCATCAACGGAGTGGAACATTTTTTTCTGCGATTGAATGCCCTGGGCAAAGATGCCCGGGCCCTTGCCGGGCTGAAGCTTTGTGCTATCGGTCCGGGGACGGCTGCAGGTTTGTCCAGGCGGGGTTTGCTGGTGGATCTGGTTCCTGATCGTTACGTGGCCGAAGGGATTATTGAAGCAATGCGGGAGCGGGCTGCTGCCGGGCAGAAAGTACTGCTGCCCCGGGCCGGGGAGGCGAGGGAGATCCTTCCCCGGGAGCTGCAGAAGATGGGACTGGAAGTAAACACTGTTGCCGCTTATCATACCCGGTACGAAACCGTTGATCCGGAGTATTTCCGAAAGAATTTTCTATCGCCAGGCCTGGACGCGGTTACCTTCACCAGTTCATCTACGGTGCAGGGCTTTGCTTCCATTCTGCAGGCAGCGGGTTTGGAACAGCTTCCTAAAAGGACAAAAATTGCCTGTATCGGACCCATCACGGCGGACAAAGCCAGGCAGCTGGGTTTCCCGGTGCACGTGCAGGCAGATAATTACACCATTTCGGGCCTGGTCCAGGCCCTGGTGGATAATATGGTGGGGTGTTGAGCCGACTATGGGCTTTAAGCTGGAGCTGGAGAATGTGGGAAAATCTTACCAGGAAAAACCGGTATTTCAGGGGCTTTCGGCCCGTTTTCTCCCGGGTGTTTCTTACATTATCGCCGGGCCCAACGGCTCGGGTAAGTCCACGCTGCTGCGCATAATCTGCGGCCTGTTAAGGCCCAGTCTGGGGCGGGTTACGGCCGAGTTTAATGGAACGGAAGCAGGCGGCCCTTACGAACGGGGCCTGTACATGGGCTATCTTTCACCGGAACTGCAGCTTTACAACCGCCTGACAGCTTATGAGAACCTGGAATTTTTCGGGGCCGTAAGAGGGTTGGGGCTGCAGGGCCCCGAAGTTGAAGGCCTCCTGGAAAAAGTGCAGCTGAAAGATTCCATGCACCTGCCGGCTGGCGCCTTTTCTTCGGGCATGAAGCAGCGTCTCAAGCTGGCCTTTGCCTTGATTCACCGACCTTTTGTGCTTCTCCTGGATGAGCCCTCCACCAACCTTGATGCAGCTGGAAAGGCTTTGGTGGTGGAAATTATTGAGGAGCAGCTGGGACGGGGGACGGTCATTACCGCCTCTAATGATCCAGAGGAGGTGGACCGGTTTGGGCAGGAAATCATCCGCCTGGGTCAAGGGACTGCAGGCGCTGTTGTGGAAAGATCTGACGGAGGAGTTTAGGTCCCGTTTTGCCCTGAATACGCTGCTCATGTTTGCCTTAACCACACTGGTTGTGGTAAGCTTTGCAGTAGGAATCTATTCCCTGGAGCCGGGGGTCCATGCCGCCCTGCTCTGGATTATCATTTTTTTCTCGGCCATGTCGGGGCTGGGACGGGTTTTTGTCAAAGAGGAAGATGCGGGGACAGGCCAAGCCCTGCGCCTGTCTGCTTCTCCCGGGCTGGTCTTTACCGGGAAGCTGCTGTTTAATTTTTTCCTGGTGGGTGCCCTGGTTGTCTTCATTCTACCATTTTATTATCTAATGATGACCCCGCCTTCGCCCAGGGTGGCCTTGTTGGCAGTTGTTTGTTTTCTGGGGGTATTCTGCCTGGCAGGTTCGACGACGATCCTGGCGGCCATTGTTTCCAGGGCCGGGGGGAAAAACTCCCTGCTTCCCATCCTGTCCTTTCCCATTTTGCTACCCGTTTTAATTACCTCTATCAGCGCCACGCAGACCGCTATGTTGGGCCAGGGTTGGGGTGACGCGCTGCAGGACTTGCAGTTTTTGTTCGCTTACGGGGTGGTCATTGTAACTGCCTCAGCCATGCTGTTCGGGTATGTCTGGAACGACTCGTGAGGGTTGTGGCGGTTAGTACATTTCTATAGGAAAGAAGGATTTGAAAGTGATTTGGAAGATTGCTTTGGGGTTATGGATGTTCCTGGTTATTAGTGCGGCTTTTCTATACGCGCCTGCTGCCCTGGGATTGGGAGAACTGTCCCGCATTATTTTTTTTCACGTTCCCCTGGCCTGGGTTGGGGTGCTGGCGTACCTGGTAGCCATGGTTTACGGAATCCGCTACCTGAAATACGGGAGGATGCGGGACGACCGAATGTCGGTTTTTAATGCCGAGGTGGGGTTTGCCTTCACCATCCTGGCGACTATTACAGGGGCAATTTTTGCCCGCCATACCTGGGGGATGTACTGGAACTGGGATCCCCGGCAGACCTCCATCTTTATCCTGCTGCTCATTTACGGGGCTTTTTTCCTGCTTCGCTCTGCTATTGATGATGAAGAGCGCCGGGCCAGGCTGGCTTCAGTTTACAGTATCCTGGCTTTTATCTCCGTGCCTTTTCTGGTGTTTGTCATCCCCCGTATTTACATGAGCCTGCATCCTGATCCCATTATCAACGTGGAGGCCAGCTTAAATATGGATTCCCGGATGTTCCAGGTTTTTATGGCTTCACTGCTGGGTTTTACAGGTATATATCTCTGGTTGAACCAGCTGCACAGCCGATTGGAACGTCTCCGGGAAAAAATTAAGGGGGAGGGGATGGACCGTGCCTGAGCTGTACGTGGTTTTGATTGTTTCACTTCTTTCCTGGGCAGGGATCTTCTTTTACCTGCTCCGGCTGGATTTACGCATTAAGGAGTTGGAGAAAAAATGAAAAACAAAAAACTGATCATTGGTCTTGTCGTGATTGCTGTTTTCTCAGCTTTTGCCTTTTATTCCTTTCGCTCGGCCTTGAATCCTTATGTGACTTTTGCCGAGGCGGCCAGGACTCAGGGCAAGGTCCAGGTTTCCGGTGAACTGGTCCAGGATGAGATTCAATATGACCTGGAAAGCGGTGAGCTGGCCTTTTACCTGGTGGACGAAGAGGGCAGCCGGATGCCGGTACGCTATCAGGGGGCCAAACCGGCCAACATGGAGCATTCCGAGAGTGCAGTGGTTATTGGAACCATGGAAAGGGACATTTTTCACGCGGAGCGCTTGTTGGTTAAGTGCCCCTCCCGTTATGAAGAAGAGCAGTAAAATAAACCTGCTGTGCTTTCCTGGCGCTGGAGTTAACCTGACCGTACTGGATTGATTTCTGGCAGGATAAAGCTTTTTTTTGCTGTTTTTTGACATTAAAAAAACCATTGCTGACCGGTCCTTGGCTGGTCACTTTTCTTTCTGTTACATATTTATTATATATTGGCGTAATAGTTCGTCAAGCAGCAAAAAAAAGCGTCAGGGTGAGATGAGCCTTGTATTAAACTGCAAAGGCAGCAAATCGGGTAAATTTAGGGTTTCAGGATAGTTGCTCTTGTTGGGGGGCAGAAGGGTATAATAAAGAAAGAAGTAAAGGTCAGAGAAAGTCAAACCGCATTTTGCCTTGATCTCCCCTGCACCAGTTTGCCGGGTTTTTTAGCCGTATAATTCGCGGCTTTTTCGACGAAGCTAGCTGGTAGAACAGCTCAACCCAGGGAAAGAGGACATACCATGAGCAGTTTGGCCAACAATATTGAAGAATACCTGAAAAAGTTGCTGAAGTTGAGCGCTTCAGGATATATCGATATCCGCAGGAAGGAACTGTCTCAAAAATTTCAGTGTGTCCCCTCTCAGGTTAATTATGTTCTGGAAACACGTTTCACCCTGGAAAGAGGTTTCCTGGTGGAAAGTAAGAGGGGAGGAAAGGGATTTGTCCGCATAAAACGGATCAGAATTCCAGAAGGCGGCTTGCTTTCCATGCTGCTAAAAGAAACATCCACCGGGTCCTTGGATAAAGAACGGGCCCGGCATTTTATTCAGCGCTTAAATGATGAAAAGCTGATCTCCTACCGGGAATCCAAGCTGATGGAGTCTGTGCTGGATAGTTTGGATTCGGTGGAAGATGAACTGGTAAGAGGCATGTTAAGGAGTCGGATCTTCGAGGATATGATTATGAC
>CAZOOA010000056.1:0-17931 GCA_964581355.1 uncultured Desulfovibrionaceae bacterium
CGTTTTAACCGGCGTCACGATTACTAAATATAGCATGGTTTATTTGATGTTACAACGACCGGGAGAAACGATTAGGAGCTATTTAACTAAATTAAATCGATCTAACTGGTTTTTGCTCATTATATCTCAATTTATCAACTTTCTGCTAAACTATTGATGAAGATGGTTTTTGGGCGTTTCGGCCAAACTGTCGTCGGTTTAAGGAAATTCTTTTTCCAGGCTGATCCCTCCTGTATCAAGATTAATGACGGTTTCCGGAACTTCACCAAGGTAAATCGTATCAGCTAATGGCACAGTTGTATGAACCTCTAGTTCATTGCTGAAAAAAGGTATAACGATCCGCACTTCTGTAATAATGTCAAGGTAAATCTTATGTCGAACCTGATTAATCCCTGCTGACTCAAAGGAATCGGTTAGGCAGGTATTTACCCGACCGGCTGGAATGAGTTTAACCGGGATCCTGGGTCCATAAGTTGCAAGCAAGTAATAATCAAAAATCTCACCAATGGGGATAAGAAACGGTTCACTGCTGATCTCCAACAGTGCTTCCTGGGTGGCTATTGTGGTTTCAGACATGATTTTATTAATATTACCCGTATTTAATTCTGCCATGAAAATGCGCCCACTTTCATCTTGTTCGATTTGAAGAAGTTCTTTATAGAAAGTGCCTCGAGAGACCTGCTCCAGTATTGCCTGATTGACTGCATCCGTGGCTAAGTTATCAGCTTTCAGTTCGGCAACTGATACTATTGCCGGTCTTAACCTGCTTTCGGCAAGAATTAATAATTCCAAAAATAAAAAAATAACCAGGCATATAATAATAAACTTCAGCAGTCCTTGCTTTTTTGCTCCCCGCAGCCTGGATGAATTGTTAAAATAGTACACAAAACAACCTCCCTCATAAAATATATATGACAGGAGGTTAAAAAAACGCACCTTTATTATATTGCTGACAAATATTCGCATTTTTGCTACAGGGTGCAAGATTCAAAATTAGAGCATCTTTACTTTCTTTATTCTGAAAAAGTAATTGTGGCAAACTTTCTCCGTCCTACTTGTAAAAGAAGCCCCTCTGTGGCGCTTACTTCAGAGTCAAAATCCAAAACTTTTTCGCTGTTAACTTTCACTCCACCCTGCTTGACCAATCTTCTGGCTTCGCTATTGCTTGATGCAAGCCCTGCCAGGGCAAGTAGTTTCCATACATTTACACTCTTGCCTTCCAAATCACCCGGAAGCTTAACTTGGGGAACGTTTTCCGGGATCTGCCTGCGTTGAAATACGTTAGTAAAGTTCTCCTCTGCCTCCCTGGCTTTGTTTTCGCCATGATATATTTTGACCAACTCCCTGGCCAGGCGCATTTTTATGTCCCTCGGATGACTGGTACCGCTTTCAAGTTCTGATTGTATCCTGGAGATTTCCTCTTGTTCCAGCCGGGTCGTCAGTTTAAAATAATCGATCATCAAATTGTCAGGAATGGACATAGCTTTGCCGAAAATCTCTCCAGGCGGTTCATTAATCCCAATATAATTGCCAAGGCTTTTGCTCATTTTTTGTCTTCCGTCGATACCTGTTAACACAGGCGTCATTAAAGCAACTTGGGGCTCATAACCATATTCTTTCTGTAAATGCCGGCCCATAAGCAGGTTAAACTTTTGCTCTGTAGCCCCAAATTCCACATCCGCCTCCAAAACAATGGAGTCATATCCCTGCATCAAAGGATAGAAAAATTCATGTACGCCAATAGCATGCCCTTCACGATAGCGCTTGGAAAAATCCTCCCTCTCCAGCATCCGTGCTACTGTATACTTCCCTGCCAACTCAATAACAGCTGCAAAATCCATTTTGCTAAGCCATGAGCTGTTATACACTACTTCTGTTTTATCTGGATCCAGTATTTTAAAAAGTTGTTCCTGGTAGGTTAAGGAATTCGCCTTTACCTCTTCCTCAGTTAACTGCTTTCGGGTCTCAGAACGACCTGTGGGATCTCCAATGCGTCCCGTAAAGTCGCCCAGGATAATGGTGACATGATGCCCTAAGACTTGAAAATCCCTGATTTTGTTTAATACGACTGCATGGCCCAGGTGCAAATCCGGGGCAGAAGGATCAAACCCGAGTTTGCACCGAAGAAGTTTTTTCTGCTCTATGCTTCTTTTTATTTTATTCAGAAGCTCCTCTTCGGTAATGATTTCTTCCGTATTTCTTTTAATCAACTCTAATTGTTCTTCGGCATTCAAACCACTTACCTCCGTAATTTTAATAAATATTGAATTTCTGCGGAAAATTATACAGTAATAACTGGATTTAAGCAACAATTAAGCTTCTAAACTCGTTAAATATATTAGTAAAGTGATTTTTCCAACGGCATTATTGTGGTATAATAACTGAGGTAAGGAGGGAAAAGAATGACGGGAAAATCAAGGTATAACTCCCCAGGGCAAAGACAGGGCAAACAAAATACCCGCTCTTCCAACATAAATCGAGCCAAAACAGGAACAGCGAATAAACTCTCCAGCAACTCTGCTAAAAAAACAACTGCCCCGGGGAACAAGACAACAAAAAAAAGGAAAAAGAAAAAACCACTGGTACGACTGCTTAAGCTCGCCTTAATCCTGATGGTTTTTTCAGTAATTCTGGTAGGAGCGGGCGCTTTGAGCATTGTTTACTCCTATGTGAAAGAAACTCCCGAATTCAACCCGGGAAACCTTCGCCCCGCTATTACTTCTTATGTATTTGATCGCAATGAAAATGAACTTGCAGGTTTGTATGACGAACAAAATCGTATTGAGATCCCGTTGGAGTCCATACCGGATCATGTTATTGAAGCATTTATTGCCATTGAAGATGAGCGCTTTTATGATCACTATGGTGTTGATCCAACTGCTATCGCCCGCGCTTTTGTAGCAAATTTCAGGCATGGTGACTGGATCCCGGAACAAGGCGGCAGCACGATCACACAGCAGTTAATCAAAAATGCCTTCCTTACACCTGAAAAAACTTTCCGCCGGAAAGTGCAGGAAGCCTGGTTGGCTCTTAAAATGGAAAGACAGTATTCAAAGAATGAGATCTTGGAGATCTATTTAAACCAAATCTATTTTGCCCATGGGGCTTACGGTGTAGAGGCTGCTGCCAATGTCTACTTTGATAAAAGCGTTGATGAGTTGGATATTGCCGAAGCAGCAATGCTGGCCGGAATACCGCGCTCACCCAATTATTATTCTCCCTACAAAAACCCGGAAGTTGCCAGCCAAAGACAGTCACTGGTGTTAACTAAAATGCATGAACTGGACTTTATCAATCATTCTAAGCTGCAGCAAGCTAGAGAGATAGAACTATATTTTGCCGAACCGCCGTCCAGGGAATACCCTTATCCTTATTTCATCGATTATGTCCTGCATCATGAACTGATTAATATACTGACCTCCATGCCTGAATATGATACCCGTGAAGAAGCCTACGAAGTTATTTATAAGTCAGGGTTAAGAGTCTACACAACACTGGATACTGAAAAACAACAAATAACTGAAGATATTTTAAACAACGAAAACCTCTACCCACAACAAACTGTTCGAGTTGATATGGATAAAATGAAACAATTGTTTTCCGAGAGCAATTATTCCAGCTACCCCGAAGAAGTGATTACAGAAGACGGTATACCCCAACCCCAATCCGCTGCTGTCGTAGCCAACCCGGTTACTGGAGAAGTTTTAGCCCTGGTTGGAGGTAGGGAATACAGCGAGTACAACCAGGATTTACGCTATCTAAGTCGAAGGCAACCGGGCTCGGCCGCCAAACCCATTTTCTCTTATGCCCCGGCTATGGAAGAAAATTTGCTTACGCCAGGTTCAGTCATAGATGACGCACCCTTTGCCCGGGGTAGTTGGGGTCCTGAAAACTTTGACAGGCGTTTTCGCGGTCTGGTAACTGTCCGGGAAGCTCTCGTCCGTTCCTTAAACGTTCCTGCAGTAAAAACATTCGCCCAGATTACGCCGGAACTGGGCCTGGAATATGCTGAACGAATGGGAATATCAACTATTCACCCGGACGATTACAACCTGGCAACATCTATCGGCGGCATGACCCATGGCGTTACAGCTTATGATATGGCCCAGGCCTTTGGAGTGCTGGCTAACCAGGGGATTAAAACAAACTTTCATACAGTCATGAGAATTGAAGATCCTTCCGGCCAAACTATCTATGAATACCGCAATGAACCGGATGATGTTCTTTCTCCACAAACAGCATACCTGGTTAACGATATTCTAAAAGATGTCGTTCGCCGGGGGACTGCCGCACGATTAAATGTCGGGCGACCGGTAGCTGCAAAAACAGGAACTACAAGCGATAACCGTGACGCTTATTTAGTTGCTTACACCCCGGACCTGGTCGTATCCTTCTGGATGGGCCATGATATCCAAAGACTGGGGCGAATTCAGGGTGGAAGCGGTTCAACCATACCTTTTATGAATGAGCTCATCACACAAATCAAAAAAGACGATCCTGCAATGGATTTTGAAAGGCCTTCAGGTATCAGCGGCCCTGTCAGCATTTGCAGCAAATCCGGTTTGAGGCCCAGTGAAAACTGTCCCTCTGATACAATTGTAAGTGACCTCTTCCCCACACACATGCTTCCCCAGGATGAATGCAACCTGCACGTAAAATTGGAAGTATGTGCTTTCAGCGGACTTTTACCCGGCGAATTCTGCCCGGAACAAGAGATCGAAGAGAAAATATTTTTAGAGCGGCCTGAGTTTGAAAAAACAGATCACCGTTGGAGAGGAGGCGCTGGCAGAGGTCCTGAAGACGCCGGTTCAGAACCCCCGGAAGAAAAATGCGATATTCACACCCAACCAGCACCTCAACCGTCGGGCTTTACAGCTTATCTGCTCCATAATCCCCCCAGGGCCCATCTATGGTGGGATCGGAAGGCTGATATTGCTGAGTATCGAATTTTTAGGCGTACTGGTGGTGAAGAAGATTTTAGATTGTTGGGCACGTTTTCCGGTTCAGACAGTCAATACCTGGATGATGATTTGAAAGAAGGCAACCGCTATACTTATCATTTGGTTGCTTTTAATGAAGAAGGCGTCCGCTCCGATCCAGCAGTTTGGAGTATTGATGTATCTTCCGACAGGGAACAAGATGAAGATCGCACCCCTCCTAGCGAAGGCCGGCCAAGCAATGGGAGCAATGACCAGCCCGAAGAAAATGACAACGGTGAAGATGGAGAAGATGAAGAAGATGAAGACCCCTCTACTGAGCCTTCAGGTGATGAAGAAGAGGGTGAAGGGTAAATTTGGAGTTTTCTGTCCCATGATTGACATGAAAAAGCTGGAAAAGGGCTGTGCCTTGATTCATTCAGGCACAGCCCTTTTTACTTACTTTCCTGGAAGCACCTTACGAAAGTTAACTACTGTAACGCCGCTTCCACCTTCGTTTTCCTCTCCCAGGCGATAGTTCTCAATACTGCTCCAGCCGTCAAGATATTCCTGGATCCCTTTGCGCAATCTCCCTGTTCCTTTGCCATGAATGATTTCGACTGAATCCAGGCCGGCTAGCAGCGAATCATCCAGATATTTTTCCAGCTGTGGCAACGCATCCTCCAGGGTCAAACCCCTTAAATCAATGCGTGGTTTTGTTGTCGCACTCTTTTGCCAGAGTAAAGCCCCTTCTCCCGCTGGCTTAGCAGTTGACTTTGCCTCATGATCGTGAGTGTGTTTTTTCTCGGCGATTGTTTTGTCGTTGGAAGTGTCAATGGCCAGATCTCTGATCGTTGTAGTGATTTTTAAAGAACCGACCTGTACCTGGATATCGCTCTCTGATTGAATCCTAATAATATCTCCATAAGTACGCAGACTTATAATATAAATCCTATCACCCTGCGAAAGTTCACTTACTTGCGCCTCTATTAAGCCAGAACTATTAACACTTTCTTGTTCTGCTTCCGTAACAAGTTGTTCATGCATTTCACTGAGCTGCTTCCTGGACTGCTCCGCCGTGTAAATAGTGGCTTTTTTCCCTTGTTCTTTTTCAGCTTCTTGTATTCTACTGATGGCCTCAGAGGCATCTTTACGAGCTTCACTAACAATTTTCCGGGCTTCATCCCTGGCCTCAGAAAGGTATTGTTTCTTTTTATCTTTGATTTCAAGCAATTCCTTCTCAATCTCTTCCAGGCGAATTTCCAACTCTCTTTTCTTTTCTTCCACAGAGCGCGAATCTGCAGATAGTTTTTTCCTTTCCTCCATCAAACCGCTTACTGCCTCTTCCAGGTCCAGAAACTCTTTTTTCATATATGAGCGGGCTTTTTCCACCAGCTTCTCCGGCAATCCCAGCTTCTCAGCAATTACAAGGGCATTGCTCTGCCCCGGTATCCCAATCAGAAGGCGAAATGTTGGTGTCAAAGAGTGTGGATCAAACTCCATGGAGGCATTTTCCATCCCTTCCTGGGTATGGGCATACACTTTCAAATCATTTATATGGGTAGTGGCTATTGTCCTGGTATCATACAGGAGGAGATGATCCAAAATCGCCATTGCCAAGGCAGAACCTTCCAGGGGATCGGTGCCAGCACCCAACTCATCCAGCAGAATCAAGGAAGGACCTTCCTGTTCCTGGAGCGCATTGATTATCCGGATAATGTTTGACATATGCCCGGAGAATGTGCTAAGAGATTGCTCAATGTTTTGTTCATCCCCAATATCCGCCCATACAGCTTTGTATACACCCATTTTTGTCCCGGTATCCGCAGGAAGGTGCAAGCCCGACTGGGCCATCAAGGCAAAAAGCCCGATGGTTTTCAAAGTTACAGTTTTCCCACCGGTATTGGGTCCCGTAATCACCAGGGTAGTAAAATCTTCACCAATATGGACATCAATGGGAACAATTTCATTTTCGGGTATTAATGGATGTCTTCCCTGGCGAATATCAATAGCGCCTGATCTGTCGATAGCCGGTTCCACGCCTCTGTAGGACCAGCTTAAATGACCCCTGGCCAGGATAAGATCAAGATCTCCGTAAATGTAATAATTTTTTTCTATTTCCACTGAACAAGCATTGATCAATAACGTTAGATCCCTGAGAATCCTTTCTATTTCTTCTTCAATTTTTGCTTGCAGCTCCCTGAGCTTGTTATTCAACTCCAGGACTGGAAAAGGCTCAACGAACAAAGTCATCCCGCTGGAAGATTGGTCATGGACAACACCGGGGATAGACTGTCTGCATTCCTGTTTCAATGGCAGGACATAACGATTCTGGCGAACTGTAACAATTCGATCTTGCAGGTATTTTTCATAATGGGGAGACTGGATATATGAATCCATCGTTTTCCTGATTTTTTCCTGCAAAATCCTTTCCTGTTTTTTTAATGAGGACAGGGCTGGTGAAGCTTGCTCTTTAATTTCACCATAAGGATTTACGGCTAAATCAATCTCTGAAACTACCTGCTTCTGCTCCACCAGTTCACTGACTTTGGCAAACAAGTAAGGGAATAGTTCTTCCACCCCTTCCTCTTTAATAAAAGCAGGCTTGATTGTGTTGACTGCTTTTAAAAAGTCTCCGATGGCCCGAATCTCTTCAGGGGCCAGGAGACTTCCTTTTTGGGCACGTTTTAAGAAGACAAACATGTCCTGGCAGGGCTCCATGCGAATCCGGTTGCTGCGTATGATTTTTACAGCTTCTGATGATTCTTTTTGGAGTTCTTCAATACCCCCGGGGTGGGACAACGGTTGCACTTCCCGGGCATATTGATAACCCAGGGGGGTAGCTGTATACGAAATCAACTTTTCCTTTATCTTTTCAAATTCCAGTTTATCTGTTACCTGGAACATGTAAATCACCTCAGACGTGATACAAAAGGATTTTCTTGGACAAAGTAACGCCAATTCTTTTCTTTCCCTGCTGAAATGCCTATTCTCCTGGAAACTCCAACCTGATCCCGCTCCACAGTTTTCCCCTGAGCGATAAATAAGGGTGGTGCATAAACAGGCAGATTATTTTCTGCTTTCCCGATACTGAGCGCAGAACAAAGTTTTCCAGGGCCACTGGTCAAGTTTTCAACAGGGTGCTGGCTTCCCCTTCTTGCTTGCATCAATTCAATGCCATCCACGGGTTCCAAAGCTCGAACCAGTACAGCTTCAGCAGTTCCCGGTCGGTTTGTAACCACATTAAAACAGTAATGATTACCGTAAATAAAATAAACATAGGCCCTTCCTGCCGGGCCGAACATAACTTCATTTCTTTTTGTTTTTCCCTTGTAAGCATGGCAGGCCGGGTCATCCTTGCTGGAATATGCCTCTGTTTCAACAATTATTCCAGAAGTTGTCCCTTCCGGGGTACAATGAACCAATAATTTGCCCAGAAGCTGCCTGGCAACAGAAACCACATCCGCTTCAAAAAAACCTCGTTTCATCACCTGATACCCCACGACAATGCCTCACTCTTCCTATAAACCAGGGTTACAATAACAGCGGCAAAGTATACCTTAAACAATTATGCCCAGACTGTCAACAATGCTTCCAACTATAAACTGGAATAATGCCGTCATATAATGATATGACAGCGCTACAATAGCGGAGGCTTCTAAAGAGTTGATCCAAAAACTGGTTTCAATTAAAGAAACAACGCCTACCACCAAAAAAACCAACAGAATACCTTTAGCCACCCCCATGGCACCTCCTGAAATAGCATTCACCGGGCCGATAAGTGGTATTTTGTTAACTAGCTTGAGCCGGGAAGTAACCAGGGATAAAATAAAAGAAATGATCAAAAAAGCCAACAAGAAAGCAATAATGTTGATCAAAACTTCAAACAACCAAATAGGGGTATCTCCGTCTTCTGCCAGAGAAGAAATAACAGTATCCAAACGAAGGTATTTTTCCATCCACCCAAACACGTAGCTGCTGAAAGTAAGCGCAAGAAAAAAAGCAATAAAAAAATTTGCCAGGCCGATGACCTGCTGGACCAGACCTTGCTTAAAGCCTTTATATAGGCAGTAGATAAAAAGAAAAACCAGCACATAATCTAACCAATTCATAGCTTTTATTCACCTGTATTTTGCTCTGTCTTTTTTGTTTTTTTCTTGTCATCTTTTTTTTCTTTTAATTGTTCTAACAGATCGCTGGCCAGGTTTAAGGAGGCAAGGACTGCAATTTTTTGCATACTCATGGAAGGGTGATTTGCTGCCAGATCTTCCATCAAGCTGTTTACATGTTTGCCCACCTCTAGCATGTGCTCCTGGGAACTAGAGCTGCGTAATACATACTCTTCTCCCATGATATTTACAACCACACGCTTTTTACCTTGTTCGTCGTTTTTCGGCACACTGAATCACTCCGCCGGCATTTCCAACCCTGTTAATTTATTTGGGGCTGGAAAATAGCAATATTTTTCGACCATTACCATCTTAATTCGCTGGAATAAACCGAAAATCCTGCTATTGTCTTCTCAGGGTAGCAGAGTAATTATCCTGGAGCTTATTTTCCAACTCGACCATGATCCGGTCCACTTCACTATCTTTCAGGGTTCTTTCCGGATGTCGGAAAGTAAGAGCAAAAGCCAGGCTTATCCTTCCTTCCGGAATTTGCTCACCTTTATAGACATCAAACAAGACGATTTTTTCCAGCAACTCTCCGGAATGCTTTTCAATTGCCAACTGCAGCTCTGCAGAAGAAACTGATTCAGGCACTACAAAAGCGGCGTCTCGCAAAATAGCAGGATACCTGGGAAGCGCCTCAAATGAGGGAGACAAAGAAGCGAACTCGCAGAGAGGTTCGACAGGTATTTCTGCGAAATAAACTTCCTGCTTGAGTTCAAAATGGTCGACCAATTGCGGATGCAAAGCGCCCAATAGTCCAAGTTCTTGATCCTCTACGAACAGCTTTGCCCCCCGGCTGGGATGCAAAAAAGGCACTTCAGCTTTTTCCCAGTGAGCTTTTTCAATGCCAAGGCGAGCCAGCAGGGTCTCCAGGATGCCTTTTAAGTAAAAGAAGTCTACGGGGCCGCCCGGGTGTTGCCAGTGTTCTGGATGAGACTTCCCGGTGATAGCAAGGGTCAGCATTTCTTTCTCCCTTGGAAGAGTTTCTTGTTCACTTGAAGGGGTGAATACTGCACCCCGTTCAAATAAAAACAGGTCATAAGACTGCCGGTTAAAATTATATTGAAGAACCTGCAGCATATTGGGAATTAATGTAGTCCGCATGATTTCCTGCTCTTCGGTTAAAGGGTTTTTCAAGTACACTGCATCCCTACGGTGGTCATCGGGCCGCAGTTTTAACTGGTCGAAAAACCGGGGATTCATAAAAGAAAAAGTAATCACTTCCTGCAGCCCGCAGGAAATTAATATACTGTCGATCTTGGATAATAGCCTTTGCTCTTTAGAAGGCCTGCCCGTCGTAATAACCCCTTCAGGTAATGTTGTGGGAACCCGATCATAACCCTTTAATCGGGCAACTTCTTCAATTAAATCAACATCCAAGTTTATATCCTGCCGGGATGAAGGGATGCGAACTGTTAACTTTCCAGGATTGCCTTTCGCCTCTTGAGTTTGTTCTTCTAATACTTCCAGGCCCAACTTCTCCAGGTTATTTTTGATTTCGTTGAAGCTGACAACATATCCTAAATATTGCTCTACTTTACTGGTTTCCAAATCAACCTCTATTGCTTTCCAGGGATAGGGATACTGATCAATAATCCCCCGGGAGATCGTGCCTCCAGAAGTCTTCTGCATCAGCTCTACTGCACGATTTTGAGCATAAACAATTCCTTCCCTGTCAACACCTTTTTCAAAACGCTGTGAAGCATCAGAAGGCAGGTTAAACTTCCGGGCTGTTTTTCGGACATTGACCGGATCAAAGCAGGCTGCTTCCAGGAGCATTTCCGTTGTAGTCTCTGTTATCTCAGTATTCTCTCCCCCCATAACGCCGGCGAGACCAATACTCTCGGTCGAATCTGCAATCACAAGAACATCGGGGTCCAATTTCCTTTCCATTCCGTCAAGGGTAACCAGTGTTTCTCCTGATTCCGCCCGCCTGACTTTAATTGTTTCATCTTTTACTTTTTCCAGGTCGAAGGCATGCATGGGCTGCCCCGTTTCCCACATCACGTAGTTGGTCACATCGACAATATTGTTAATAGGACGTATTCCAGCAGCAAGGAGCTTCAACTGCATGTTGAGCGGCGAAGGTTTTACCTGAATATTTTTCATCTCGCGTGCAGTATAACGAAAGCAAAGCTCTGGTTCCACTACTTCAACATTTGCTGTAACGACTGTACTATCTTCCTGGAACTCGGGAACAGGAAGTGTTACTGTAGCACCAGTGATTGCCGCCACTTCCCTGGCTACCCCCAGCAGGCCAAGGCAGTCAGACCTGTTAGGTGTAAGTTCTAACTCTAAAACCGGCTGGTTGATAAACAGGGCCTGTGACAACAAGCCTCCCGGGCCGATATTATTTTCTTCCAGGATCAGCACGCCGGTTTTTTGCTGTATAATCTCCAGGCCCAGTTCGTCAGCAGACAGGATCATCCCTTGAGAAGTAATACCTTTAATTTCTGTTTCTTGAACTTCTTGCCCACCGGGCAAAACAGCACCCGGCAAAGCTAACGCTATATAGTCGTTTTCTTGTATATTCCAGGCACCACAAACAACTTGCGAGTGAGCCTTGCCGGAGTTAACCTGAACCACCTGGAGTTTGTCGCTATTGGGATGGGGTTTTATCCTTTCAATTTGACCGACAAGAAATCTGTCATCCAAGGGAGCAAAACAATCAATAGCACCCACTTCTACTCCTGCCATGGTCAGCGCATCTGCCAGTTCTTCCGGGGTAAGAGTTAGATCAACATATTCTTTTAACCAGTAATAAGGGACTTTCATAAAAAAACCGCCTTTCTAGTTCTTGATTCATAATGGAGTATTAAAATGGAAGCCGAAAATTTACATATATTGTAATATGCTTTAGCGCTTTTAGTATTGTTCCAGCAATCGCATGTCATTATTGAAGAACAGTCTGATATCATCAATGCCGTATTTCAACATGGCAATTCGCTCTACTCCCATACCAAAAGCATACCCCGTAACCTTTTGTGGGTCATATCCTGACATTTCCAGGACCTTGGGGTGAACCATACCTGAACCGAGGATTTCCAGCCAACCCGTCTCGCTGCAAACCCGACAGCCCTTCCCATCACAGATAATACAAGAAATATCGACTTCAGCACTGGGTTCCGTAAAAGGGAAAAAACTGGGCCTTAACCGAATTTCCCTGCCTTCTCCAAACATTTCCTGAACAAACAGCAAAAGTGTACCTTTCAGGTCTGCCATGGAGATATCTTTGTCAACGACTAGGCCCTCTACCTGGTGGAACATTGGTGAATGTGTCACATCATCATCTCTACGGTACACTTTTCCTGGAGCAATAATCCGGACAGGAAGTGCTCCTTTCATAGCTTCCATGGTGCGAATCTGCACAGGTGAAGTATGAGTTCTAAGCAGCACTTCGGAACTAATATAATATGAGTCCTGCATATCCCTGGCAGGATGCTCTTTGGGAATATTCAAAGCTTCAAAGTTATAATAATCGTGTTCAATATCAGGCCCTTCGGCAATCTTGAAACCCATAGAGGTAAAGATTTGCTCTATTTCCTGCAGGATTTCGCTTAAGGGGTGCCTTCGCCCCACAGAAAATGGACGGCCCGGTAGAGTGACGTCAATCTTTTCATCTTCCCAACGTTTAGATTCGGCTCCATACTTCATCGCTTCTTGTTTTTCTTCCAGCAACTGCTCTGCTGTATTCTTCAACGTATTAAGTCTTTGACCCATTTCCGGTCTCTGTTCCGCAGGCACTTCTCCCATTGAGCGCATTAACTTTGTTACCAGACCCTTTTTGCCCAGGTATTTAATCCTGATTTTTTCCAAGGTTTCTGTGCTTTCAGCCTCATTGATCTCTTCGCTCAAATTTTGCTGCAACTTTTTAATATCATCCAGCATTGCTTTGCCTCCTTTATAAGATCGCCTGATTGGTCTTTAAAATAATAATACTTTCGCCCTCCGGGACGAAAGTATTCCGCGGTACCACCCGAGTTAGTTCCCTGTGGAACCCTCTTCAGAACACAATAACGGGATAGCCGAAAAGGCCTACTTAGAAAAGTACAATCCGTTCAGCCTTTAGCTCCGGGGTGAAATTCAGTCATCATTTGATGGAAAGCTTTCAGCCTTTGGCCTTCCTCTCTGTCTATTGCCTAAATGACTTACTTTGCCCCTTCACTGCCTTTAATCTTTATTGGGATAACAATTGTTTATAAATCAAATAAGCCGTTACAGAACCCGTGCTTTCAAAAAGTCTCCAGAAAAATTCGGCGGTCAGCATTGTATGACCCCTTTCTCAATTTTTCTTGGATTCATGATTGATTATAGCATAACCCTAATTAAAACACAACGTTCCAAAGGACAAATGGCTGGCTGTGGAGAATTATTTTGTCAGCTAACCTGCCTAACTCTTTCAAAAATGAAAACAGATGCAGCAATTGCAGCATTAAGTGAAGCAACTTCTCCATCAATTGGAATCCTAGAAGTCTTATCGGCCGTTTTAGCCGCTTCCCTGCTAAGCCCTTTATTCTCATTGCCAATAATTACTGCACTGGGTAAGCGAAAGTCGATTTCGTGAAATAAATAATCACCTTCAGGGTCCGTTGCTATAACCTGGAAATGGCGTCTTTGGCATATCCCAGTCCATTCCTCGTAACTTTTCAATAAAGCCAAGGGCAGAAAAAAACTGCCCCCCATACTGGCTCTTAGAGCCTTAGGATTAAACGGGTCTACCGCCCCCGGGAGTAAAACTACACCATCCACTGCAGCAGCGGCGGCGGTACGAATTATGGTTCCCATATTGCCGGGGTCCTGAATCCCGTCCAGGACGAGATAAAATGACTTCTCACGGTCAAGTAAAAAGTTGAAACCCAGTCCAGGAGCCCGGGCTATCGCACCGATACCCTGGGGGTTCTCTGTTTGAGCAATTTTATTGAAAGTTTTCGTATCAACAAGTAAAAGGTTGGCACCCTGCACTTGTTCCAATAGAAACCTGCTTTCTTTTTTTTCAGCAAAATCACTGGTATAAATGACGGTCTGAATTTGCAGCCCGGCCCGAATCGCTTCATATAACAACTGGAATCCTTCCAGAACCACAAGGTTGTTTTTTTCCCGGTATTTACGATAATGCAAGCTCCGGTATAGTTTAATTTCTCTTTGTTTGAAGGAATCCTTGTTTGCCATGGGACACCCTTTTTCCCTCGGAATAGTATCCGGTTGTTATGTACTGAAAACGCACTAATGCCCTAACGTAAAAAAAGACCTGTTACAGGTCTCTCTTTACGAAGTATATTATTGCTGTCTGGCCACATCAACCAGTTTGCGGAAAGCACCTGGATCATTAACGGCCATATCTGCCAACATTTTGCGGTTAATTTCTACTCCTGCTTTTTTTAACCCACCCATGAATTGGCTGTAAGAGATACCGTTGTTTCGAGCTGCTGCATTAATCCGGGCGATCCAAAGCTTGCGAAAATCTCTTTTTCTTGCTTTTCTGTCTCTGTATGCATAGGATAAGGACTTCATAACCTGCTGGTTGGCAAGTTTAAAAAGCTTGCTCTTTGAACCATAGTAACCTTTAGCAAGTTTAATTATTTTTTTTCTCCGTCTTCGAGTGCTGACACTATTTTTAACTCTTGGCATTTTACCTCACCTCTTTACGATAAAATCATTTGTACGGCAACAGCTGAGCCACTCTTTTCAAGTCACTTTTATCTACCAGCGTTGAACCGCGAAGTTTGCGCTTTCTTTTGGGAGATTTCTTTTCCAGGATATGGCTGTGGTACGCATGAAAACGCTTAACTTTGCCCGTTTTTGTCTTTTTAAAACGTTTTGCTGCACCACGATGCGTTTTCATCTTGGGCATTTTTTTTCCTCCTTGTATTCACATTGCGTTCTCTTACTGCTTGGGGGCCAAAATCATGATCATATTCCTGCCTTCAATTTTGGGAGGTCTTTCTACTACGCTGACGTCATCAAGTTCTTCGGCCATTTGAAGACATAATTTTTTGCCAAGCTCAGGATGGGTAATTTCTCTCCCTCGAAAAATAACAGAAACCTTAACTTTATCTCCGGCTTCCAAAAAACGCTTGCCGTTACGGACTTTGACCTGGAAATCATGTTCTTCGATATTGGGTCGAACTTTGACTTCTTTCACAGAGATTGAACGTTGTTTTTTGCGGGCTTCTTTTTCCCGCTTACTCTGTTCATACTTGTACTTGCCAAAATCCATTATACGGCAAACTGGTGGCTTGGCCTGGGGAGCAACATTAACCAAATCTAGGTTCTTTTCCCGGGCCAGCTTTAAAGCATCCTCAAGCTGCATAATCCCAAGCTGTTCTCCCTCTGTGCCAACAACCCTGACATCCTTGGCTTTAATTTTGTTGTTAACCAACAATTCCTTGCTAATCTTTAATCCACCTCCCGAGTTAGTAAATAAAAAAAGCAGGATCAAGGCCCCTGCTTAACTACAATAAAAGTTTTCAACCCTGGGAACAGCCTGAGAGCGTTTCAGGGTGAGAAGCTGGGGCTTCTACTTAATATCTATATAAAATATAACACACTGCATCATTTACGTCAATGAAACTTTGAACAAAACTCCAACAAACGCTCAAACAATGGCCGGGTTATTCGGCTTTTGTACGAATCTTCTCTTTGATGTCATGCATAAATTGTTCAACATCCATTGGCCCTAAGTCGCCTTGCTGACGATGCCGCACCGCCACTTTGTTTGATTCTTCCTCACGATCACCTGTAACCAGCATGTAAGGAACCTTTTGGACCTGGGCTTCACGGATCTTAAAGTTTACTTTTTCATTTCGGCCATCCATTTCTACCCTGATACCTTCATTCCAAAGCATTTTGGTCACCTTACTGGCATAATCGTGATGCCGGTCCGTAATGGGCATGACCTTTACCTGTACCGGGGCCAACCATAAGGGGAAAGCGCCGGCATAGTGCTCCACCAGC
Source organism: uncultured Desulfovibrionaceae bacterium (assembly GCA_964581355.1). Taxonomy (GTDB): domain Bacteria; phylum Bacillota; class Dethiobacteria; order DTU022; family UBA8154; genus CAZOOA01. The sequence goes on from CAZOOA010000056.1 coordinate 16,043, forward strand.
AGGGCAAAAAACCTTTCCATAGCCCCGTAAACGACCCGGTGGATCATGGCCGGACGGTGTTTTTGGCCATCAGAGCCAATATAGGTAAGATTAAAGTTTTCAGGCATCTGGAAATCCAGCTGAATAGTTCCGCACTGCCAGGTACGTCCCAGGCAATCTTCCAGGTGAAAGTCTATTTTAGGACCATAGAAGGCCCCGTCACCTTCATTAACAGAAAAGGGTATCTCTTTCTTTTTCAACACATTTTCCAAGGCGTTGGTTGCTTTTTCCCATATCTCATCACTGCCCATGGATTTTTCCGGGCGGGTGCTGAGCTCTACATGATATTTAAAACCAAACACCCGGTAGAACCGGTCCACAAGATCAATGACTCCCTCCACCTCGTCCTCTACCTGCTCCGGGAGCATAAAAATATGGGCATCGTCCTGGGTGAAGCTTCGCACACGCAGCAAACCGTGCAGAGTGCCTGATTTTTCATGGCGGTGGACCAGGCCCATTTCTGCCACCCTAAGTGGAAAGTCGCGGTAGCTGTGCATTCCCATTTTATAAATTAGCATGGAACCAGGACAGTTCATGGGCTTAACGGCAAAGTCCTGGTCATCAATCCGGGTAAAGTACATATTTTCCTGGTAATGATCCCAGTGCCCGGATTGTTCCCAAAGGGACCTGTTTAATACAATGGGTGTTTCCACTTCATGATAACCAGCCTTGCGGTGCTCTTCACGCCAAAACTGTTCCAGTTCCCGCCGAACAATAATGCCTTTGGGGTGATAAAAGGGAAATCCAGGGCCCTCGTCATGAAAGCTAAACAGGTCCAGTTCCCGCCCAATCTTCCTGTGATCCCTTTTACGGGCTTCGTCCAGCCAGGCCAAATACTCTTCCAGCAATTTTTGCTTGGGAAATGCTGTACCGTAAATTCGCTGGAGCATAGGATTATTCTCATCACCACGCCAGTATGCCCCAGCCAGGCTAAGAAGTTTAAACGCTTTAACTCTGCCTGTGGATGGCAGGTGCGGTCCAGCGCAAAGGTCGATAAATTCCCCCTGCTTATAAAAGCTAATCCGCTCATCTTCGTCCATTTTTGAGATAAGTTCATATTTATAGTCTTCATTATTTTCCTTGCAGTACTGCAGCGCCTCATCCCTGGTCATTTCCATTCTTTCCACTGGAAGGTCTTCTTTGATAATCTGCTTCATCTGTTCCTCGATTTTCTCTAGTTCTTCAGAGGTTAGAGGTTGTTCAAAATCAAAGTCATAATAAAATCCGTCTTTAATGGCAGGACCAATTCCCAGGGAAGCATCATATAACCGCTTTACTGCCTGGGCCATGACATGACTGGCAGTATGACGATAAACTTCCGGTCCCTCAGGATCATCAAAAGTTATTATCTCCAGGGCAACATCTTCATCTACCGGACTATTCAGGTCAACAAGGTTCCCATTTATCTTTGCCGCCAGTGCTTCTTTCTGCAGCTTTTTGCTGGATTCGCCGAGAATTTCATAAATCGTTGTTCCGCGGGGCACCTGCCTGGAACCCCAATTGTTAATATGGACATTAATCTGTTCGCTTTCCTGATGATCTTGATTAACCGTTTCCTTCATCATGCATCCTCCTTCCTTTATGTATCATAATTCTTCTAATAACGCATGTCAAGAAAAAGGAAGTCTATATAATCCCTTAAAAAAGCCCTTTACAGTCATCTTACCGAAACGCTGAAAATAATGCTGCGAACAAAGTCAGGAAAACTATGTCCCGCTTAGCGCCAGATTGGCGTCAAAATGAATCTGCAAAAAATTAACGAGGCTATTAAGCCCCGTCTCTTCGGTGTTCTTTGTGGTGGGTCCTGTGTGGATCGAACACACGGCCTCTTCCGCGTCAAGGAAGCGCTC
>CAZOOA010000057.1:0-17880 GCA_964581355.1 uncultured Desulfovibrionaceae bacterium
AGAAATGATAATTGATTACCGTAAAATCTAGCTTTTTAGGGTTCTAACCATTAAAATTAAAGGTTGCTTCTCATGCTACTTTGGGGTGAATATAGTGAAAAATGAGCAGCAAAGAAGAATACTGGCTGTTGATATCGGTGGAGGAACACAGGATATATTGCTTTACGAGGGATGGAAGAACCCAGAAAATTTCACCAAATTAATCCTGCCTTCACCAACCGTAATTGCCGGAAACCGTATTGCCCAGGCAACATCCAGGGGAAAAGCACTGTACTTGTCCGGAACTATCATGGGAGGTGGCAAGTCAACCCGGGGCATTAAAAAACACCTGGAAAGCGGGCTGCCTGTCTATGCACAAAAAAATGCTGCACAAACCATAAACGATGATCTGGATAAAGTTCAAGCGATGGGGGTAGTACTTGTTGACGAGCAGCCGGACCTTGACTGCCATCACGTTGAAATGAAAGATTTAGACCTGAAATCCCTGCGGCAGGCATTGAAGCTTTATGACCTGGAACTTCCCACTGAAGTTGGTGTGGCGGTCCAGGATCATGGTGAAGCCCCGCCGGGGGTAAGTAACCGTTTATTCCGCTTCAAGCACTGGGAGACATTCCTCAAACAGGGTGGGGCATTGGAAAAGATGGTTTATACTGTGCCCCCCTCTTACATGACACGCATGCTGGCTGTCCAGCAGGATGTCCCACAAGCTGTATTAATGGATACCTGCTCTGCAGCAATCTGGGGTGCACTCCTGGATGCCCAGGTAAAACAAGAACTTTCTCGTGGAGTTGTCGTTGTCAATATTGGCAACCAGCATACTTTCGCCGCTTTAATCAAGGAAGACCGCATTTTAGGGCTCTTTGAGCACCACACCCGCTTAATGGGCCCGGAAAAACTGGCTCACCTGGTCAATAAACTCCGCCAGGGGAAACTAACCCATGAAGAAGTGTTTCATGACGGGGGGCATGGATGCAGTATTGCAGAAAGCATTCCCGCAGGTTTTCAGTTTGTCAGTGTAACAGGCCCCAGGCGCTGCCTGGCTTCCGACTTAAATTATCACCTGGTTAATCCCTTTGGTGATATGATGTTAACAGGATGTTATGGTTTGGTAAAAGCAATAAAAGGATAGTGGTGTGGAATTCCAATTTCCGTAGCGGCTCCGGTGTCTTCTTCCCTATCCCTGTTTTTTTCGGATTACCACACTCATTTCCTCCTCTTGCTGGCAGCCGGGGCAGACCATGACTTTTTTCCCATCCCCGGAGATGCTTTGGGGTCTAAAATAGTCTTGAATGGCTGAAACACTATACGTATAACTACATTTCAAACACTGGTAAGCAAAACGTTTGGAAAGCATTCTAACAAGCAAAAAAATGGCGGCTACCATCAGGATCATCCAGGCAACCATACCAGGGGCCCCTCTGGGTAAAAGCAAGTAACCACTACCTAACAGCAGTACAAAAAAAGTAAAAACAAAGGCAACAATTTTGAACCAGTAACGACTTTCCACCTGCTGATTCCGTTTCACCGTGGTCTCTCCCTGTAAAAAAAATTGTTAGAGAGGCAATTTAGCAATATTAATGAGGGGGTATGCTTCTTCTGCATACCCCCTCATTAATGACATAATAAACTTACGAGTTCACATTATCCTTTAAACTTTTTCCTGCCTTAAAAACAGGCGCTTTCGAGGCGGGTATCTGGATTTTTTCACCGGTGGCCGGGCTTCTACCCTCCCGCGCGGGCCTTTCCCTTACCATGAAGGACCCAAAACCTACAATCTGCACTTTTTCCCCCTTAGCCAGTGACTCTTCAACGGTTTCCAGGAATGCATCCAAAAACGTAGAGGCATCTTTTTTCGTTAGGCCTGTTTTTTCCGAAATTTGTGTCACCATTTCTGCTTTTGTCATTGACAAGATTATTCTCCCCCTTCCAAACTGTATTTTTAAAACAAAATATTCCTTCCCTGACTGACCGGCACCCCGGCATAGATCATATCGAAATTTAAAAGGAACAATAGTAATATTCGATAAAACTGTCTCTCATCCTGCCTCAACTGCCATATTTTCCTGACTTAATCAAATTTCGGGCGAAAAAAGCTGGTTATTTTACAACCCATTAATAATCGCCTGGGCCATTCCGGAAGTGGTTGTACTTCCGCCCAGATCATAGGTTACATCTTTCCCTTCTGCTAAGATATTTGCCAGGGACTGTTCAATCTTTACTGCAATATCCTGTTCACCGAGATGGTGAAGCAGCATGATGGCGGAGAGTAAAATTGCAGTGGGATTTACCTTGTTTTTGCCAGCATACTTGGGAGCACTACCATGAACTGGCTCAAAGATGGCGATATCTTTGCTGATATTTGCCCCGGGGGCTACCCCGAGACCTCCTACCAGGCCTGCACAGAGATCGGAAACGATATCACCATAAAGGTTAGGCATGACCATAACATCATAGAGTTCGGGTTTGATTACTAGCTGCATACACATGTTGTCTACAATCCGGTCTTCAAACTCTATCTGAGGATATTCTTTTGCTACTTCCTGGGCTACGTTTAAGAAAAGCCCGTCAGTACATTTCATGATATTTGCTTTATGTACCGCTGTTACTTTTTTGCGATTATGCTTTACAGCATAATCAAAAGCAAAACGGACAATACGCTCTGACCCTTTTCTTGTAATAATTTTTATGCTTTCCGCTGCATCATCTCCAACCATGTGCTCTACCCCTGCATAAAGATCCTCTGTGTTTTCTCTAACTACAACCAAATCAATGTTCTCATAGCGGCTTTGAATGCCTTGATACGATTTTGCCGGTCGTAAGTTGGCATAAAGATCCAATTTTTTACGTAGAGCTACATTTACACTTCTAAAGCCTGTCCCCACAGGTGTAGTCAATGGTCCTTTCAGCGCAACTTTATTGCGCTTGATAGAATCCAGCACATCTTCAGGAAGAACACTGCCACTTTGTTCATAAGCCGTTAGACCCGCTTCTTTCCTTTCCCATTTAATTGGGGCCCCTGCCGCTTCCAGGATGGCCACTGTAGCTTCAGAAATTTCTGGACCTGTACCGTCTCCGGGTATAAGAGTAACTGTGTGCATACGTCATACCTCCTGATGATTTATTTATTGTATATCTTTTGATAGCGTTCATAGGTTTTGACCACCTTGAGGACAAATTCCCGCGTTTCTGGGAAAGGAATGCGGTCTACATTTTCCAGCGTTCCATCCCATAAGCCGGTCTCCAGCCAGCGGGAAACATGGCCCCTTCCACCGTTATATGCGGCCATGGCTGCATAAACATTTCCTTCGAATAGTGTAACCAGATTGTTAAAATACCAGGTGCCGACAGCAATATTTACCCCGGGATCAAGCAAGTCTTCCTCGGAACCCAGGTCGATCCTGGCCTGCTCAGCGACCCAATAACCTGTTTGGGGCATAATTTGCATTAAACCCATGGCACCTTTTGAAGAACGTGCCTCTTTCTTGAAGCGGCTTTCCACCCAAATTATTGCAGCAATCAACCTGGGATCCTGGTCATTCTTTTCTGCTTCAGCAACGATAGTTTCACGGTAATGAAACGGATACACCAACCGGTGAATAATGTTTGTGTGCGGCAAAACAAGAACAATAAGTAAAAGGGCTGCGAAAAAAAACAAACGGCCTCGGATTGACGGGTTCAATAAAACCTCCACCTACTTCATCCATTATTATTTGTCAAACACTTGCCTCTACACTTGCTCCTGGAGAAGAAGCAGCTGTCTCCAGAGTAAATCAACTTGAGCTTGCAGGTCATCCAAGGTGCTGTTGTTGTAAAGGACATAATCGGCTACAGCGATTTTTTGATCCATGGGAAGCTGTGACTGCACCCGGTCGATTGCATTATTCTTCTTTAAACCGTCTCTTTGGCTCAATCTCAACAACTGGTTTTCTTCACTGGAAACGACAACCACAGTTATATCAACAGCATCCTGCATGCCCGCTTCGATCAGCAAAGGAACATCCCAAACCTGTATAGCGCCGGGATGCTTTTGCAGGATATAATTGCTGCGCTCTTCAAAAAGCTGAATTACCCGGGAATGAACAATTGAATTGAGGGTAGACAGGGCCTTTTGATCTTGGAATACAATTTGAGCCAACTCTTGACGGTCCAGGGAGCCATCCTCGGCCACTACTCCTTCTCCCAGCCATTGTACAATTTCTTGAAAAGCAGGCTGCTCTGGCTCCACCACCTCCCTGGCCACCTGGTCTGCATCAATTAAAAAAGCGCCTTTATCTTTTAGCATTTTAGCAACTGTTGATTTACCACAAGCAATTCCCCCGGTCAAGCCAACTTTTAACAACGCCAAACAGCCACCTTTCACCCCAGCTTTCATTCCATCTTTAAAGTATATTAAAAATCCCCAGTAAAATCAATATACCTCCTGCCACAAAGTGAGCTGGAACAGCCCCGGAAAACCGTTGAAATGCCTCACCAACCCAAACACCCAGACTTAACAATATAAATTTGCTGATTCCCACGGTAAGTGAAGTTACCCAGGGGCTGAAACCCGACATAGCCACCCCGATCCCCGCCCCAAAAGCGTCGCTGGCCAAGGCCAGGCCCAAGAGCAGTGCCTCACCGGGGCTGATGCTTCCAGAACCATCCAGGTCAGCTGCCCGGGGATCCTTGGAGATAAACCTAAGAATAGCTGTGATTCGGCCAGTATCTTGTTCAACACTGCTTTCCTCTCCCTTTTCTGCACAAACAACAGGACAGGATGAAGAGATAGAGGAAGGCTCTAAAGCCCTTGTTCTGGTGTTTTTACCCTGGGACTGTCCTTGCCAGATTACCCAGACACCGATCAGAATAAGGATGGTTCCTCCCAAGAAGATAGATATTTTTGGTTGGATGTAACGGGACATAATCCACCCCAAAATCATGGCTAATGCCATGGAGGAAGCAGAAAAAAAAGCGATAATAAGTCGGGGGAAAAAGGGAATACGGATTTTTCTGGAACCATATGAAATCCCGGCACCTAATCCATCAAAACTCACGGCAATACACAACATAATCATTTGCAGCAAAAGCACCATGCTCCCAACTTGAATAAAGTTTCATTTATTCTATGGAAGCAGTAGTGCCTTTGGTGAAACCTGAACTGCACTTCCTGCCTATATAACTGTAACGACACCCAATTTTTCGCCTAGCAGGCAACCCGGAATTTCATAACCTCGTAGTAAGGGAAGCTGTACCGACACCTAGCTTTTCGCCTAGCTGCTTAAATGCTCCGCATCGAAAGGTTGGCAAAATAAACAAAGGTGTGTTCCTCGGCCGGCCAATGTAATCTTCTGCAGCGGTCGCCCACAGCAAAAACAGGGATAGTTTTCTTTTTGATACACTTTCAAATGTTCCTGGAACGCTCCGCGCACTCCCTGCAGGTTATGATAATCAGAAAAACTGGTTCCTCCTGATTCAATACTCTGCTGCAGTACAGAAACAATGGCTTCAAACAAAACCTTTATCTCTGTGCTGTCCAGGCTTTCCACCCTCCTGGCCGGGTGCAGTTTGGCCTGATACAAAACTTCATCAACGTAAATATTGCCCAATCCGGCGATGTTTTTTTGATCCAAAAAAAAAGGTTTAAGCCTGCTTTTTGGCTTTTGGTTCAACTTTTCTTCAAAGCGTAACAAGTTAAAACCCTTTTCCAGGGGATCGAGTCCAATGGAAAAAGCCGGAGACCTGCCTAACTCAGCTTCCTTCCACAAGCGAAAAGTTCCAAATTTACGAATATCCTTAAAGTGAAGCTGGCTGCTTTCTTCAAAAGTAAAAACCGCCCGGGTATGAGGCCCGGGGGTAACCGGTTCCAGATAAAATAAAAAGGTGCCTGTCATCCGCAGATGAACTTCCAGGACGTTTTGATTATTAAGGAGAATCAGGATATATTTACCCCGCCTGATGATTGATTCTATTATGGCGCCCAAAATAGCTGCAGTAAATTCATTGCCGCTTACGTTTTTTATCAGACCGGGGAAAATCAGGTCAAACTGTGCGATTGTTTTGCCGACAATCAGCTCGCTCAAACCCCGGGCGACATGCTCAACTTCGGGAAGTTCAGGCATCAGTTAGCTCAACTCCAGTGGATACATATGATACCAATCATTTCCAACTTTAAGGTCAACTTTTAAGGGCACAGAAAGAGAATAGGTGTTTTCCATGATCTCCCGGATCCATGGTGCGGTGCTGTCCAGTGCTTCGGCAGCTAACTCAAAGATAAGTTCATCATGCACCTGGAGCAGCATAGCCACAAGATCTTCTTGTGCCTCCAGTTCCCGGTCAATTGCCACCATAGCAGCTTTGATTATATCCGCGGCCGAGCCCTGGATCGGGGTATTTCGGGCCATCCGCTCTGCAAAACTGCGGCGGGAGTGGTTGCGGTGGTTTATGTCTGCCAGGTAACGCCTGCGGTTCATAACCGTTGTAACAAAACCCCTTTCCCTGGCCTGCCCGATACAGTCTTCAACAAAATTTTTGACCCCGGGATAACGGGCAAAATAGTTTTCAATATATTCCCTGGCCTCAGCCCTGGAAATCCCCAGGTCCTGGGAAAGCCCGTAATCACTCATCCCGTATATAATCCCAAAATTTACGGCCTTGGCCCGGCTCCTCATTAACGAGGTCACTTCTTCCAGGGAAACGCCAAAAACTTCCGCTGCTGTCCGGGTATGGATATCCTGATCCCGGTTGAATGCATCAATCAGGTTGGGATCCCTGGAAAGATGGGCCATGATCCTCAGTTCTATCTGTGAATAATCTGCAGCCAGAAGAACCTTTCCCTCTTTTGAAGGGGTAAAAGCCTGGCGCAGTCGGCGCCCCTCTTCTAATCTTATGGGTATGTTCTGCAGGTTGGGGTCTTTGCTGCTCAGCCGGCCCGTGGCGGTGACTGCTTGGTTAAAGGTAGTATGGATTTTCCCGGTTTTCGGGTGAATCAGGGGACGCAACCCCTCCAGGTACGTATTTTTAATCTTGGATAAAGTTCTATATTGGAGCAACCTGGCTGCAATAGGATAAGATTTAGCCAGCTCTTCCAATACTTGGGCGTCTGTTGAGTATCCCGTCTTGATCTTCTTGATGGTCGGAAGGTTTAGTTTTTCAAAAAGGATATATGATAGCTGTTTGGGGGAGTTCAGGTTAAACCGCTCACCGGCAAGATCGAATATTTCTTCTTCCAGGCGGGTCATATTGTGTTCAATCTCCTGGCTGATCTTGTTCAGGATCCCTTCCTGCACCTTGATCCCGTTCAGTTCCATCCGGGCCAAAACCCTGACCAGTGGAAGTTCCAGGTCGTAATAAAGCTGTTCAAGCTGGCGAAGATTTAAATTATCTTCCAAAACCTCTTTTAATGATAAAAGATGCTGGCTGCCCAGGGTTAGAAAGTGCTTCTTCTGTTCCTGCCTGGTATGTTCATCCGCTTTTTTTTCCGGTTCCGGAAGAGCTTTTCCCAGGTACTCTTCCGTTAAAAGAGGCAAGGCATAAGATGATTTATCGGGGTCAATCAGGTACGCAGCCAATGCAGTATCAAACCACCGGCAGGATGCAGGTTCTCCGAGCGTGAGCAATTGCTTGATGAAAGGTTTTAGTTCATGGGTCAGGAATATTTTCCCGGGATCCTCCCAAACAACCTTCATGGCCTGGAAAAAATCTGCAACCGAAAAACCCCCATGCCGAAAGTTTATGTAATAACATTTCGTTTCCCCTGCAGATAGTGCCAAATCCTGCAGCTCATCCTGCCCGTCTTTTCGATTAATCCAAGTAAAACAGGACAGGACCGGATAAGTCCTCAGCACATTGACGCAGTCAACCAGCTGCTCTGCTGTTTCAACAGGAACGGACTGCATTTTTTCTTCCTCTTCATCCTGGTAAGGAAGCAGGAGCTGACCCGAAGACTGCCCCTCTTCTTCAGCATATCCCCGGGAAGAGCCGTCTTCCAGCAGGTTGGACTGCACAAAAGGCTCATTATCCTTTGCTTCACGAAAATATTCTTTCCCGGGTTTCTTCTCATGGATTGCAGCAAGCTCAGGAATTTTTTCTATGATACTTTTAAATTCTAGTTGTGTGAACAACTGGTAAATCTTGTTCCAATCGGCACCCTGGTCAGGAGATCCCTCAAACTGGAAGGAAACCGGGACGTCTGTTCTGATTTGAACCAACTCCCGGCTGAGAAAAGCCTGATCAATATTCTGCCTTAGATTCTCTCCCATTTTGCCGGGTATTTCGTCCAGGCGCCTGGAGATCTCTTCCAAAGACCCGTAATCCTTTAACAGTTGGAGAGCCCTTTTTTCCCCTATCCCGGGCACACCTGGAACATTATCGGAGCTGTCCCCTTTAAGGGCTTTAAAGTCAACCCACTGCTCAGGGTGCAGGCTGTATTTTTCCTGCAATTTATCTGGCCCATATTCTTCCAGCTGGCTGATCCCTTTGCGTGTAATTAGGGATTTAATTGATGGAGTCAAAAGTTGATAAAAATCGGCATCAGCGGTAACAATAACTACTTCCATCCCTTTTTGCTCGACTTCTCGGGCATAAGTGCCGATAATATCATCTGCCTCGTAGCCTTCCAGTTCGTAAATGGGGATGTTAAAACCCTGGATAATCTCTTTGATCACCGGAACCTGTTCTTTTAACTCGTCGGGTGTCTTTTCCCGGGTGGCTTTGTACTGCTCATACTGCTGGTGGCGGAATGTAGGCCCCGGGTAATCAAAAGCTACAGCGAGATGACCCGGCCTTCTCTCTTCCCTTAACCTTAAAAGCATGTTGACGAAACCCAGTACAGCATTGGTGTGCATCCCGCTTTTTGTCTGCAGTTCCAGGGGAAGAGCATAAAAAGCCCGGTAGGCCAAGCTGTGACCATCCAGGATAAAAAAAGACTGTTTTTCTTCTTCTGGTTGTCCTTCCACAGTTTAACCTCCTGGTAGAAAGATATTATTGAGCAAGGGCATGGTTCCAGTTTCTATTCCGTTCCTCTCAGCAGCGGCAAATAGAAAAACACTGCCAAAGTATATACGGCAGTTTGCAGCCAACCAAAACTTCTTTGCCTTCTTACCAGTAAATATTGGCGAAATGGTCCGCACTCGCTACCCTAATTTATACAGAAGGTCAACCATTTCGATGGCGCCCAAGGCCGAATCCCATCCTTTATTGCCCGCCTTGGAACCAGCTCTTTCAATAGCCTGCTCCAGGGTATCGCTGGTAATGACCCCAAACATAACGGGTATTTCCATTTCCAAGCTTACCAACGCCACTCCCTTGGTAACCTCTGAAGCAACATAATCAAAGTGAGGCGTATCCCCGCGAATTACAGCACCCAGGCAGATTATCGCATCAAAACGACCGCTTTTGGCCGCTTTTTTTGCCAGCAGGGGTATTTCAAAGGAACCCGGCACCCAGATAACTTCAATATCTTCATCCCTTGCTTCATGCCGTTTGAGACCATCCAGGGCGCCGTCCAAAAGCTTGGAAGATATGAGCTCATTAAAACGACTGACTACCAATCCAAAACGATAGCCTTTGGCACTTAAATGACCTTCCACACGTTTTACCAATGTCATCCACCATCCTTCATTAAAACTGTGTTTTATGGTTTTTACTATTCTTTTCTGAATTCCAGCAGGTGTCCCAGTTTGTTCTTCTTCGTTTGCAGGTAATACTGGTTGTATTCTCCTACAGGAATTTCCAGGGGAATCCGCTCTATGATGGTTAAGTCATATCCTTCCAGGCCTTTAATCTTCCGGGGATTGTTCGTTAACAAGCGCATTTTTTTAACTCCGAGCTCCACCAGTATCTGGGCCCCTACGCCGTAATCCCGCAAGTCTGAAGGAAAGCCCAGCTCTTCGTTAGCTTCTACCGTATCGCGGCCACAATCCTGCAGGTGGTAGGCCCTTAACTTGTTGATCAACCCGATACCCCGGCCTTCCTGGCGCATATAAATAATAATACCAGTACCTTCTTCAGAGATTTGTTTCATCGCCTGGCTCAATTGCCGGCCGCAATCGCAACGCAGTGACCCCAGGACATCACCTGTGAGACATTCCGAGTGGACCCGGACCAGCACCGGCTGCTCCGGATCAATCTCCCCTTGAACCAGGGCCAGATGTGTTTTATGGTCTACATTATTATCATAGGCGATCAATTGGAAATCCCCATAAACCGTTGGCAAGACCGTTTCAGCCGCCCGCCAGACCAACTGCTCTTTCTTCATCCGGTACTGGATTAAATCTGCAATGGTAATGATCTTTAAATCATGCTCTCTCACGAATTTCATTAATTCAGGCACACGGGACATGGTGCCATCCTCATTCATAATCTCACATATTACACCAGCAGGATAAAGGCCAGCCAATTTGGACAAATCGACAACAGCTTCCGTATGCCCGGCCCTGCGAAGCACGCCACCTTCTTTAGCCCGCAGTGGAAAAATGTGCCCGGGGCGGGTAAAATCGGCAGGTTTTGCCGCGGGGTCAATGATTTTCTGAATGGTCAGTGCCCGCTCATGGGCAGAAATTCCGGTCGTGGCCTCTTTTGCATCGACGGAAACAGTAAATGCCGTTTCATGGCTGTCGGTGTTGTGGGTAACCATCAGGGGGAAGTCAAGCTCATCAATGCGTTCGGCTGTTAAAGGAACACAAATCAATCCCCGCCCATAGCGGGCCATGAAATTGATGGCATCCGGGGTTACTTTATCTGCGGCCATGACCAGGTCGCCTTCATTTTCCCGGTCTTCATCATCAACCACAACAACCATTTTTCCAGTCTTTAAATCTTCAATTGCCTCCTCAATGGTATTAAACGTATCCCGCAAGTCAATCCTCTCCTTCAATTTTCACAGATCCCAATAATTTAAAAGCCTTTTTCTTTTAAAAATTCATAAGAAATCCTACTTTTATTCCTCCCCGGGCTTGCTTCGACCTCGGTCCCTGACAAAAGTTTTTCCACGTATTTGGCCAACATATCCGCTTCCAGGTTCACGGTATCGCCCCTTTGCTTATACCGGAAGGTGGTAATACCGGCCGTATGGGGAATTAATGAGACGGTAAACCAGTTGTGTCCTACATCAACTACTGTCAGACTGATCCCATCGACAGCGATAGAACCTTTTTTGATGATATATCGCATTACTTCATCCGGGGCACTGATTTTTTTGACCAATGCGTTAGCTTCGGTTCTTTCAGCAATAATTTCTCCCGTGCTGTCCACATGGCCGGACAAAAAATGACCACCCAGCCTTCCCCCAACGGGCAGTGCTCTTTCCAGGTTCACCCGATCTCCAGGTTTTAGCAGATGAAGATTGGTCTTTCTAAGAGTTTCAGGCATCACATCAGCGTAAAATATGGTCGAAGAACGACGAACTACTGTCAGGCAAACCCCGTTGACGGCTATGCTGTCACCGATGGCCAGATCATCCATGACTTGGCCTGCCTTGACTACCAGGCTAACTCCGGCACCTGCATGCTCCTGGTTAACCAGTTCCCCTAATTCTTCCACGATCCCCGTGAACATCTACATCCCTCCTGGTGGGATAGCCAATTACAAGCAAATCATTATCCAACTGCTTCAGCTCAATTTTTTCTACAACCCGGGACTCACTCAACTTTCCTATCCCTTCTCCTTCGAAGGGGGTTGGTGCTTTTTTTCCGCCTAAAAGCAAAGGAGCGACAAACAAGTAAACCTTATCAATCAGGTCCTGTTCCAACAGGGAGTAGTTTAAAACGCCTCCACCTTCTACAAGAAGGACACTAATCTCACGCCTGCCCAGCTCATACATCAATTCAGTAAGGTTAACCTTTCCTTCCCCATCTGCAGGAAGTATCATGATATCTGCACCCATTGCTTCCAGGGCTTCCTTTTTATCCCTGGGTATGGCAGCAGTGGTAGCTAACAGGGTTTTACCAGCCTTTGGTTCATTCAAGACCTTTGCCTTCAGGGGTATCCGGCCCTGGCTGTCAACTATGATGCGAAAGGGCTGCAAAATACTTTCCCACTCATCCAAGCGGACAGTGAGAAGGGGGTCATCCTGTAAAACGGTATTGATCCCCACCATAATCCCATCGCTCATGGAGCGCAGCTTATGGACAAAACTTCTAGATTTTTCCCCGCTGATCCACTGAGATTCACCCTCCTGAGTGGCAATTTTTCCATCGAGTGTCATGGCTGATTTTACAACAATAAAAGGCATTTTTGTCGTGATATATTTAACAAATACTTCATTTAAGCGAAGCGCTTTTTCTTCCAGTATCCCTGTTTTAACCTTTATTCCCGCTCCCTGGAGCTTATTGATTCCGCGCCCGGAGACCAGCGGGTTCGGGTCTTCTGTAGCGATGACTGCTTTGCGAATCCCGGCTTTTATTAATGCATCCACACAAGGTGGCGTTCTTCCCTGGTGAGAACAAGGTTCCAGGTTGACATACAAAGTAGCACCTTCTGCTTTTTCCCCGGCATCCTCCAGGGCAATAATTTCGGCATGTGCCTGCCCCGCAGTTTCGTGATAGCCGGTCCCAACCACTTCCCCGTCTTTAACCAGTACGGCCCCGACCATGGGATTGGGGTTGGTTTTGCCCAGACCCTGCCGTGCCAGGTCCAGGGCCATCCACATAAATCGCTCATCAGATTCCATTCACCGCTCACCTCTTACGTTACCTGGATCAAGTTATTCAAATTATAACACAAAGCTACAGTTGATTAAACTTTCTTTTCCTGTACAGGTAGATGTTTAAATGCCTGGATTACATCCTCTGGTCGTTCAGCACCAAAAAGGGCCGATCCTGCTACCAGCACATCGGCCCCTGCATCAATAATAGAAGCAGCGGTTTTTTCATTGACACCACCATCTACCTGGATATAATATTTCAGCCCACCCTGGGCCCTTTTGTTTGCCAGGTGTTCAATTTTGGAAAGGACAGAAGGGATAAAGGCTTGGCCGGCAAAACCGGGGTTAACAGACATAACCAATACCAGGTCCAGGTCTTCCAGACTATAATCCAGGACTGCCGGAGTCGTCGCAGGATTTAACGCAACTCCAGCTTTACAACCGGAATTGCGAATTTCCTGGATGACCCGGTTTAAATGCACGCTTGCTTCGGCATGCACACAGATCAAGTCTGCCCCTGACTGGGCAAAATCTGTAATAAAATGTTCCGGACGCTGGACCATGAGATGGACATCCATAAACAAGTTGACCTGCGGTCGCAAGGCTTTTACAACCAGGGGGCCCATGGTTATGTTAGGAACAAAATGTCCATCCATTACATCCACATGAAGCCAGTCTGCTCCGGCTAATTCCATGCGCTGCACATCCCGGGCCAGGGAGGCAAAATCCGCAGATAATATCGACGGTGCCACTTTTACCTGTCTCATTGTTAACTCCTTAAAAAAGAATCGGAATTCAACAGCAAGAATACTTTTAGTATGAAAAACCGTGTTTTGGCGCTGTCGTCCGGGCTACTGGGTAACTCTGTGGAAGGCGTTAGGGTTCCCTCAGGGTCCTCGGGCGGCCTCCCCGGTTTAAATCCCGTCCGGGGCCGCCCGAGAACCTTCGGTCACCAAGCGCCTTTGGCCACAGAGACCAACGTCGCCGGACGAATGCGCCATCTCCCCGGTTAGGGGTGGAGTTTGAAAACCAGCACTTCGAACGTAAGCAAGGTTTTTCATCCCCTGTTGTGGCTCGATAGAGCCGTGGCGGTTAGTATTGTCTTTCTTTTTGTTTCAATTCATTTAACATATGCAAATACTTTTCATAACGCCAGGAGGCAATACAGCCTGCTGAAACAGCATCTTTCACATTGCAATTTGGCTCGGGATCATGATAGCAGTCCTCAAACCGGCATTCATCAGCATAAGGGAAAAGATCCGGGAAAAAGAAGTGCAGTTGGCGAGTGGAGATTCCATCCAGGTTGAGCCTTTGAAACCCGGGAGTATCCACTACAAAGCCCCCTTCCCCCCAGGGCAGCAGTTCTACAAATCGGGTAGTATGCCTGCCTTTTTTGCTCTTTTTGCTGACAGGAGCGACACGCAGTTGAGCTTCTGGAAGTATCTGGTTGATCAATGTGGATTTTCCCGCCCCGGAAGGACCGGCCAAAACTGTTGTTTTACCGTCTAAAACCTGCCGAATTTGATTAATACCCTGTCCGGATAAAATGCTGGATTGCAAAACCGTATAAAAGCAGCAATCTTGAAAAACACTCTTCACCTCTTCGATGGTGTCCAGGGTCTTTTGATCAGCCAGATCGATCTTGTTTAAGCAAACTACAATATCCAGGCCTGCTGCTTCGGCACAAACAATCATCCTGCTCAGTAAAGCAAGATCCATAGGAGGTTCCGAAACAGATATTAAAGTGATGACCTGGTCAACATTGGCAACCGGGGGTCTTTTTAGATAGTTTTCCCGGGCACAGACTGCTTCAATTACCGGCTCACCCTGTGATGGATGCGAAACTTCCACACGGTCACCAACCACAAGATCCTGGCCTTCGTCTTTCAGTTTGCCGCGCGCACGGCAGCGCAGGGTTTCGCCGTTTCCAATATTGACAAAGTAAAAACCGCCTTTCGCCTTTACCAGCCGCCCTTCCAGCAATACTCCCCCTTAAATTACTAATCTATTTCCGCTTGGGGATAGGTGAATGTATCAATAGTCACATATTCATCATCCCTTAGCTCCATTAAAATGACCTGACCTGAACCAATCACTTCCATAGAAACCGCTTCTCCTGCAAACTCTCCTTCAAAAATGGTCCGCCTGCCTTCTTCATCATCCAGGTCCACACGAATTACCTGACCCAACTCAACTTCCGGGGCAATGGTAAGGGGGTGTACTTCATGCTCCACCGGTTCACTCCCTTTGCTGACTACCAGATCCACAGGATCTCCTTTTTGGACCATTGTCCCGGGATCGGGGTGTTGGGAAATAACCTTATCCTCGCCCACTTCATCGGAATGTTCCTTGTCTACATTTCTCTCAACCAGGTCGTAAAGATTCAGCCATTCCCGGGCATCTTTTATATCCCAACCATGGAAGTTGCGCAGGGAAAAGGGCTTTTTCCCTTTACTGACAACGACTCTTACCGTTTCATCCCGGGTTAACTCAAAACCTGTCCCCGGGTCCTGCCGGATGATATATCCGGCCTCAACATCATCGCTATGCTCTTCCGACAGATCAACTTCGAGATCAAGGTCTTGCAGGATTAACCGTGCTTCTCGCTCTGTTCGACCCACAAGATCAGGAACTTCAACTTTATCCGGTCCTAAGCTGATCACCAGCTCGATAGCCCGTTCCTGCCGGACACTTCGCCCGGCAAGGGGGTTTTGAGAAACCACGTGATCCTCGGGGACCGTATCGCTGTGGGCTTCACCTTCGATCACAAAGTCCAGGCCTTCATCCTGTAAAGCCCGTTCAGCCTCTTCCAGGCTTAATCCTTCCAGGTCAGGAACCGTAACTTCGGGCACTTCAAAAATATCACTGACCAGGCCGGAAACAAAACCATAACCCAGCCAGATTACGAAAAATAGAACTGCCAGCAGTGACCCATACAAAAGGGCCTTTTTCACAGGAAAGCCCTCCCCATCTTCTTCATCTTCATCTTCATAATCGTACTCTTCATCACTGTAATCAACATTACTGTAGTCATCATCAAAGTAAGATGTTATCTTATTGACTGGCTTTCCGCCGGCATCACCGGCAGATTGTCCCTTTTCGTCCTCTTTTGAGCGGGCTTCGCTTTCATAAGCCTGCAGTCTATTTTTCAGTGTTCCTTTTACATAGTTATCCTTGCCCTGGCCTTGCAGCCATTCTTCCAGATCCTCCAGCAGTTCAGCGGCACTTCTGTAACGCATGTTGCGCTCTTTTCTCATTGTTCGTAAAATGATCATCTCCACTTCAGAAGGCACCTCAGGTTCCATCTGCCGGGGGGGAACCAAATCTTCCTGGAGATGCTTTAGGGCAATGGACACAGGGCTTTCCCCGGAAAACGGAAGTTCCCCTGTTACCATTTCATACATAACCACCCCTAAAGAATAAATATCCGATTTTTGGTCGGCCATGCTGCCCCTGGCCTGCTCTGGAGAGGAATAATAGACCGAGCCCATTAACGATTTTCCGTGGGTAATTGTTGAATCTGTAGCCGCCCTGGCAATGCCGAAGTCAGCTACCTTAACCCTGCCTTCGGGGGTAATCATAATATTCTGCGGCTTAATATCCCGGTGAATGACATTCTGACGGTGAGCATGGACCAAAGCATCACAAATCTGATAGGCTATATGCATGGCTTCTTCGGCTTTCAGCTTGCCGTCCCGGAGAATGATGTCTTTTAATGTATAGCCTTCCAGGTATTCCATGATAATATAATATACTCCATCCTCCTCACCTTCGTCGTAAACATTGACAATGGAAGGATGTGAAAGCCTGGCTGCTGCCTTGGCCTCCTGCTGAAAGCGGCGGATAAATTCTGCGTCACCGGCAAAATGCTCGTATAATACCTTGATCGCCACGGGTCGGCTTAGTTTCAAGTCTTCTCCACGGTAAACCCTGGCCATACCGCCTTCCCCGACGATTTCCTTAATTTCATAACGACTTCCCAAAGTCCTGCCGATCAATTCGTTCACCAAGCCTTCATCTTTTTTCATTTAACCTGGATTAGTAAAACCGTTATATTATCCAGCCCACCACTGGCATTGGCCCTATGTATAAGTTGTTCAACCTTTCCATCCAGGGAGTCGGGACCTAAAACCAGTTCCTGTATGGTTTCTATTGGCAGCATGGAAGTTAAGCCATCTGTACAGAGCAACACATAATCATTTTTTTGTACTTCTGAAAAGTACGTATCCACTTCCACCTGATCTAAAGTCCCTAGAGCCCGGGTGAGCATGTGGCGCTGGGGGTGAGTTTGCATTTCGTCTTCTGTAATTTCCCCGGTTTTGAAAAGTTCCATTACCAGGGAATGGTCTTCTGTAAGCTGTTGGTGTTCCTCCTGCTTGAAGAGGTGAACCTGACTATCGCCTACATGGCCGATGAAAAGATTTTTTTCCAGGAAAACTGCGATGGTAAATGTTGTCCCCATCCCATCCAACTCAGGATTACCTTCCTGGGCTTTCATAATCCGTTCGTTGGCTTCCCAAATAGTTTCTTTAAGGAAAAGATCCAACCTGGAAAGATCATTTCTTGTCGAATTATCGAAATTTTGATCGAGCTTTTCTTTAAGGGCCTGGATAGAGAGAGAACTGGCTACCTCGCCGGCAGCATGTCCACCCATGCCATCCGCCACAGCAAATATAGGATATCCCCCTGCAGGTGGGACATAATAACAGTCTTGATTTTTTTCACGAACCCGTCCCCGGTGGGAACCCACAGAGAAATCAATCATTTTTTTCCTCCTAAAAATCTCCCATCCATCCAAGGGTAAGTATAACAAAAACTACAGGGAAAAGCAATTAAGATGCGTGTGGAAAAGCATGGTTGAGCCTCACAAAAAACTCTTTTAGAGCTGGAAGGACGCCCATCCATGGTTTGCCCCAAAGGCAATCTTCTTCATGAAAATACAGGCGTGGAAACCCATGGCTTTAGGCGTGGGAGGAAACGCCTTAACTTACATCCAATAACAGATAATAATTGGCTGGCTCAATCAGCTCTAATTTCTTATAACTTGCTGAAGCATGGACTTTCGTACCGTCAAGTAACCTTAAATCAAAATAACCTGATTGACGACGGCCAAAAATAAAACATGGTTGGCCTTGGTAGCTCACTTTGTCGAACAACCGGAAACCTTTAACCAAATACGGAGCTTTGTTGCGTTTACGGTCACCGCCTTTTGGTGTCTTAGCTTTGTAAAGCTGGCGGTTGGTACGTCTTACTTGTTTGCA
>CAZOOA010000058.1:0-17480 GCA_964581355.1 uncultured Desulfovibrionaceae bacterium
GGAGTCGAACCCACATGGTGTTAACCACACGGCCCTCAACCGTGCGCGTCTGCCTGTTCCGCCACCCCGACATGTAAGTTCCTTGCTGTTGACTAATATAGCATAGAAAAAGGAAAAAATCAATAATAAAAGCCTGGTCTGTTCCCATTTTTCTAAGCAGGGAAAAGGGAGGCTTTGTAGAATATAGAAAAGAACAAAAGTTTAGATTTTAACAGCAGGAGGTGATACAGCAAGGCATATAAGACTTGGCTGCTATTGGCAGGGCTTTGGTTAACACTTTACTTAAAGAAAAACAAGGAGAGATTTTGAATGTCGTTGAAAACAATCGGAGTAGTTGGCGCAGGTTTAATGGGCAGCGGTATTGCCCAGGTTGCAGCGCAAGCCGGATTTGATGTAATTTTAAACGATGTAGAGCAAAAATTTGTTGATAAAGGGCTCGCTGGAATTACAAAAAACCTTTCCCGGGATGTTGAAAAAGGTAGAAAGAAACCTGAGGAAAAAGACGCAATTTTAGGCCGGATGAAAACCAGCACAGAACTGGACGATCTATCCAGCGTTGATCTGGTTATTGAGGCAGTCTTTGAAAACATGGAGATTAAAAAGGATCTGTATTCAGTGCTAGATTCTACCTGTCCCCAGGATGTGATTTTTGCGTCCAACACTTCGGGATTGAGTATAACTGAAATTGCCTCGATTACGAAGCGTCCTGATAAAGTAGTTGGAATGCATTTTTTCAACCCAGTTCCGGTAATGAAACTGGTAGAGGTTATTCGAGGAAACGATACGTCTGATGATGTATTTCAATTAATTTTTAATTTGTCCAAGCAGTTTGGCAAAGAACCGATTGCTGTTGAAGAAGCTCCTTTGTTTGCAGTAAACCGGATCCTGGTTCCCATGTTAAATGAAGCAATCTTTGTGCTGCAGGAAGGGATTGCCAGTGCTGAAGATATTGACAAAGGAATGGTTTTAGGGGCAAATCACCCAATCGGTCCCTTAGCCCTGGCTGATCTTATTGGTTTGGATACGCTTCTGATGGTTATTGACACTTTGTACAGGGAGACTGGGGATTCCAAATACAGGGCTTGCACTTTGCTGAGAAAACTGGTTCGAGCAGGGCATTATGGCCGGAAGACAGGAAAAGGTTTTTACGAATACCAATAAAAGAAAGGAGTATTTATTATGGCTAGAGATTTTGTTAATTGGGTACAGGAAGGGAATATTGCTGTAATTACCAATGACAATCCTCCGATGAACGTTATGAGTTCCAAAGTTGCTATGGAGCTGAAAGAATGCTTACTGGAGATTGAAGAAAACAAAGAATGCCGCGCCCTTGTTCTAACCGGGGCGGGTGAAAAGGCTTTTATGGCTGGGGCAGATATCAAGGAGTTCCCTCAAATGTTTAATGTGCCGGGTGCAACGTACAACTTTACGAAAAAACTGCACGAAGTATTGCTCTACCTGGAGAACTTCCCGATCCCAACTATTGCTGCTATTAACGGGTTTACTTTAGGCGGTGGTCTTGAACTGGCTCTTGCTTTCGATATTCGGATTGCTTCAGAAAAAGCCCAGCTAGGCCTTCCCGAGATAAAACTTGCTCTTTTCCCTGGAGCGGGTGGAACCCAAAGATTGCCACGATTAGTGGGTCCTTCCAAGGCTAAAGAGATCATGTTTTCCGGAGATCCGATTAGCGCTGATGAAGCATTAAAAAATGGTTTGGTCAACCAGGTTGTGCCCCACGATAAAGTTTTGAGCTCCAGTAAAGACTTTGCAAACAAGTTGGCCTCCAGGGCAGGTGCTGCCATTAAATTAATTAAACAAGCGGTAAATAGGGGCATGAATATGTCCCTGGATGAAGCTATCAAGGTGGAAATGGATCTTTTTGACCAGGCTTTCCAGACAGAGGATGTCAGCGAAGGAGTAAATGCATTCCTTGAGAAGAGAGAGGCAAACTTAAAGCATAAATAGTTGCTTTTAATTTGACGGAAAAGGCCTGTTTTACAGGCCTTTTCCGTATTTAGGAAGGGGTATTGCAATCAGTAAGACTACATGGCTTGAAGTGAAACAGGTAATCAACGACCAGGCTTTAACTTCTGTAGAGCATGAACTTTTGCAGCAGCTGGATTCCAAGGAAATAGCTTCGCATTTCCATCCCGGACAAAGGGTTGCTATTGCAGTGGGAAGTCGGGGCATCGATTCTTTGTCAGAGATTATTTCCTGCTTGGTCAGTTGGCTCAAAAACAGGCAGGTGAAGCCTTTTCTGGTCCCGGCCATGGGAAGCCATGGGAGTGCCACTGCGGCAGGGCAGTTGGCAGTATCGCAATCCCACGGGATTACTGAGGAAAAAGTGAAGGCATCTATTATTTCCTCTATGGAAACCGTTCAGGTTGGTTGTCTGCAAAATGGTGCCCCAGTATTCATGGATAAAAATGCGTATCAGGCCGAAGGAATAATATTGGTGAATCGAATCAAACCTCATACAGCTATGTCAGGGCCTGTTCAAAGCGGTTTATTAAAAATGTTGACTGTAGGCCTGGGTAAGCAGGATGGGGCAGTAAGTATGCACCGCTATGGGTTAGAGCAGAGTATACCCGAGGCAGCAGGAATGTTACTTCAAAAAACTCCTGTCTTGCTGGGCATTGGCATTATAGAAAATGCCTTTTCAAAGCCATACCGTCTCGAAGTTTTGCCCAGCGCAGCATTTTTTTCCAAAGAACCACTACTGTTACAAGAAGCCTCAAAGCTTTTACCTGGGATTCCGTTTTCCCCGGTAGATATTTTATTTATCCGTTATATGGGCAAGGATATTTCTGGGTCAGGAATGGATACAAACGTAGTGGGCCGTTGGCGACGCACAGGCGGGAGGAAAGACAAAGAAATGCAGTTTCTTGCAGCCCTGGATTTGACCGCAGAGAGTGCTGGAAATGCTTATGGTGTAGGGATGGCCGATTTTATTACCCGGGCGTTATATAATAAAATAGATTTTGAAACCACCTACACAAACGCCCTGACTTCACGGTGGATAGATGGGGTTAAAATACCCATGGTCCTGGCTGATGAAAAAGAAGTTTTTGAGAAAGCTTTTCGGCTAATTGAACATGAGGACACTATACGTGCTGTATTAATTAATAGCACGAGCGATTTGGAAAGAATCTGGGTTACCACTTCTTTGAAGGAAGAAGTGCATGGAGACCAAAGCCTTGATATCACAGGCACAACGAAGGTTTCGTTTAATGAGGAAAACAGATTATTGTTGACAAAGGAACAAAATTGCGGATAATTTATTATAGCGGCTAGTGCCATCATAATATATTGTTTATTAAGCGGGGAGATGTTTACATGAGAAGATGTCCCAAGTGCAGAATTGAGTTTTCTTCATCACCTTTCACATGTGAGTGTGGGGCTGTCTTTAAGGATAATAAATGGACCAATTTATATGATAAAAATACTGTTGCAAATATGGATAAGTTTTTTTTTGAAAGCACATATCTTCATTATTTAAAAGGTATTCCTAACTTGCTACAACAAGAAGCGGGAGAAAACCTTAAGCCTTTCAAGGGATATAAAAGAATTAAGACTAGTAAAAATAATACCGTATTGATCTTTCGAGCCGTTGACAATACCAGCAAGGAAATCTCTTATGTCGCCTGGAATACTGCTAACGATATGGTTTATCGTTGCCGGGTAGGGCCGGGAGGAACCAGGGCATATATAGGGGACGAGGAAATCAACGACCTGGAGGAATGGTACTACTACTTACGTAACGAGCTTTAGGTCAAGTGGAACCCTTAATAGGAAAAAAGCGGCTTAAAAGGAGCGGCCGCTTTTTTAGAAGACATAAAATAGGACCATTAAGATTGGACATCAACGTTTTTTCTAGCAAATAGATAATAGGCGTTGTAAATGGCGACGATTACCCCGAGAATAACATTATTCCAGGCGAGGGCATTTGGTGCCATTACAGCGGTAAAATTAACGATAGCAAGCCAAATTCCAACGATAAGGTGGATCGTATGAAACGTGGTCACTGACTTGTTCCTCCTTTCCATCATATTTCTTTAAAAATAGGTTAACCCGTTTTGGACAATTTATTCTTAGGGGAAAGGTAAATTTGAATTATTATTCAAGAGAAAAAAGGGTTTTACATAATTAATATAGAAAAATACTATGAATTAAAGCATCTTCCAGTTGAGTCGATTTGCGTTGCTTTAAATGGCATGCCGTGGGGGAGCATTTACATTATTATCAATAAGAATGGGAGGATAATTATGGAACACTTTATTGATGCACTGGGTGAAATGTGTCCCATTCCTATTATCAAAGCAGAGAAAGTGCTAAAGAAAATTGGTGCCGGAGAAAGTGTAATTTTGGAAACAGATCACAGCTGCTCTATCCAAAGTGTAACTGGTCATTTTGAAAATAAGTTTTCATATCCGTGCAAGATAAAAGAGGTGGAAGAAGGGATCTGGCAAATTGAAATCACGAAAAAATAAGGCCTTAAGGCCTTATTTAGGTAAAATGGGAATTATTTGCACTATCTGTCCAAATACTTTAGCAGAACCCACGGTCTTTGGAGGCTAAAAAGTTTAGGAAATTAGCTGACAATCCGGGTTTTATGCTTTCCGGGTAGTAGATCAGGTAAATATTGTGGGGAAAGCTGATTTCCTGGACTTTAACTGCCTTTAAGGTTCGATGCCTCAGTTCTTTTCGCAGCGCCATTTTAGGTAGAACAGAAACTCCCCTTTCTGCAGCAACTGCAGAGATAATGGCATTAATGCTGTTTAGCTCTAAGGCGACTTGAAGCTGGCTGACAGCTATGTCCTTCTCCATTAAAGCTTCTTCGATGGTTTCCCGAATACCCGTGCCTTCATTCATCAGGACAAAGTTTAATTGAAAAAGTTCTTCTTTGTTTATTTCATTTACGTTTTGCCATCGTTCATTATAAGGTGCTATTAGGGTAAGTTCATCCTGAGCGATTTTTTTTACTTTCATGCCCTCGTTTTTTATGGTTTCTTCCAGGGAATTTAAGAGTGGGCCTTCAATGACACCAATATCTATGGTTCTATCCAACAACTTGTCCATAACATTTTTAGTGCTGGAAATATCCATGTAAATGTTGTGTTGGGGAAAGTTTTCTTTATATATATAAATGCTGCAGGGCAGTGCAAAATTTCCAATGGTGCCAGAGGCGCCAACCCCCAGCTCTTCAGTGGTCGCATTAGCAAAGCTTTCAATTTCTTTATGCATATTGTCCGCGAGATTAATAATTTTACTGCCGTAGTTAAACACAAGCTGCCCCATTTCTGTCGGTTTTACCCCTTTGTTGCTTCGTTCCAGTAAAACTGTTTGAAAGCTATTCTCTAAATCTTGTATTTGCAGGCTTAAGGCAGGCTGGCTAATATGCAGTTTTTTTGCTGCTTTTGTAATGCTGCCTGTTTTAACAACCAGGCAAAAGGCTTGTAGATGATTCAGATTCATAAAGATCCTTTCTCCTTTGTTTTCCCGGTTTGTTCACCATGAGGGCGTGGTATCAAGCGGTTTGACTGGTTATTGTGTTCATATTATTTAAGGATTACTATTTAAAGTAATTATACCACTGCTTTTCCCCTTGGTAAAGAATTATGTAGTCCGATGGGTGAGGGCATAAGAAGTTATTGCTCATCCAGTTATTTTTAAGTTATAATAAGAAATAGTTATAATTGCAAATAGTGAATTGGGAGAAAATTAGGAGAATATGATGAAGGCTAATTTGCGACAATCATCTACTGTTTTAGACCAGACAAAGAATGTATCGCTACATTTAAGTCGCGGTATGCTGTTTTTACTATTCAATCTTGTTGTCATTGGTTTGTTTATTTATTTCCTGCCTCCCGCTGCATTGCTTTGGTTTTTTGGCCTATTATTTGGTTTTGTGCTGCAACGCTCTCGGTTTTGTTTTGCCGCCGCTTTCCGGGATATTTTTATTATTGGTAATACGGCCTTGACCAGAGCCGTAATTGTTGGCTTAATTGTCGGCACGCTGGGGTTTTTGTTGCTGGAGGCACTGACTCCAACTACAGAACTTATTGTAAACATGGGAAAGGTTAGGCCTTTCGGGCTTTACACGGTGGTTGGTTCAACATTATTCGGGTTTGGCATGGTAGTTGCCGGAGGGTGTGCTACCGGCATGCTTATGCGGATGGGGGAGGGCTATCTGATGCAATGGGTAGCTATGGCGGGCTTTTTGGCAGGCTCTGCTGCGGGTGCATGGCATTTAGGTTGGTGGATGACTCGTTTTCAAAACGGTTCTTTTGAACTATTTTTACCCCAAGTCTTTGGCTGGCCCGTGGCCATAGCTGCTCAATTGCTATTATTAGCAGCTATGTTTTTTGCAGCATTGGTCCTGGAAAGAGGATGGGGCGCTGCTTGGGGTAGCTTAAGAGATTTCTACAAGACTTCTTCTGCTCGCACAGAGGTTGCAATGTCACCCAAAACCAGCCTTTACCAAGTAATATTTAAAAAGCCCTGGCCCTATATTATTGGCGCAACGCTGCTGGCTGTTTTAAATACTATGTTATTTTTCTCCTCGGGCGCGCCCTGGGGTGTTACCAGTGGTATTACCTATTTTTCTGGATGGTTGAGCAGTTTAATGGGGATATCTGTTGAGCAGTGGTATTTCTTTCAAAATATCTTGATTTTGGAAGGCGGAGAAGGGGAATATGTCTTTACAGGAGAAAAGACAATTAATTTTTTCGGCATCCCCATGTTATATCATTTCATAGCTATTATTGCAGGTTCATTATTATCCTCACTGCTTGCGGGAGAGTTTAGGTTAAGGAAGTGGAAATCAGGGCGCTTTGTTATCTCTGCACTCATCGGAGGATTTTGTATGGGATATGGTGCGCGCCTGGCCCTGGGGTGCAATATCGGTTCTTTCTTTAGTGCGATTCCTTCTTTCTCTCTTCACGGCTGGATATTTGTGGTTTTCACCTTGCTGGGAGCATACGTTGGTGGCAAAGTGCTCCTCAAGTACCTGGTTGTTTAATCTTCTGTCATCATTACTTTTTACTAATTTCTTGCCCAACGCTTCCCTCTTTAGAAAAAAACCCTTCAAAGCAAGATAGTGTGGTCAAAAAATTGCAAATTCTCAAACACTTGTGTGTGATTTGCATTATTAATGTCTATTGATATTATTTATCGACAAGTTATACTAACAACCCTTCAAAAGACTGTAAATATCGTAAATGTTTCGAATAGAGCAATTCAGAGGTTATATTATCTTGAACGAAAGCATCAAGACAAAAGCTCTTTTATATATTATAATTCAAAATAGATCTAAATAATTATTTTCAGACAAGGATAATCAAGTTTAATTATTCTTCATTCATGAGATAAATATGAGGTAAATAACATTAATCGCAGTGCTGTTAATCTACAAATACAAGATTTGGAACCGATACCGGATACAAAAAATCAACTAAGACAAAACCTCGCACAAAACTTGCAATTTAAAAAGAGGAGATGCGAAGGTGATATGAACAAAAAGTATACACTAAAGTATACTTTTTCTCGTTCTATGGTAATCCTACGATTTTGCTGGGCAACAGCATTTTTGGTGCTGAGTGGAAATTCAAACTTGCTGGGAGGTGGAACAATTCTCAGAATTATGAGCAAACCTGAGAAAGGGGAGGGTTTTAATGGTTGAAGTGAGAGAGAAAAAGAAGAAATGGGTGATGAGTAAAGGAAGAGGGGTTCTCTATAGTTTTATTTCTTCGGTGTTTAAGGATGAAGTATCCCTGGAGCATATTGATGTTTTTTTAAGTGCTGAAAATCGATTGTTGCTGGAGGAACTGCTGAACACGCTCCCGGAAGAAAACCGACACAGAATGGAAGAGCAGGTGAAAGTAATCAAGTCTTATCAATCCAGTGGCATTTCCGGGGAACAACGGGAGGAGATAAACTTGGGTCTCAGGAAGGAGTTTGCCTTTTTGTTTTTGACCCCCCATGGAGTTTATCCCTTTGAGTCTATTTACCGGGGCAAGAAAAAGCTTCTGATGGACAGACCCTGGGAAGAGGTTCGGGGCTTCTATCGTAGTGTTGGCCTGGAAAAGGATAAGTCAGAAATGCATCCCGAAGATCACATAGCTGTGGAACTGGGTTTTATGGCTACCTTTGCCTTCTTAACCAGCAGTGCGGGAGAAAATGAGTCTGCTGAAGAAGGCACGGAAGACTTGCCGGGCCTTTTACAGGTTCAACAATCTTTTTTACAGGAACATTTGCTGAAATGGATCCCGGACTTTTGCAACGATATGGAACAGAAAAGCCGTAATGACTTTTATCGGGCTGTTGCAGCCCTGACCCGGGAGTTTGTTTGGGCAGATAGTGCCGCGCTGGAGGAAGTAATGATTGACCACCAATAATTATGTTTACCAAAGAAAGGAGGTGCAGACCTGGCTTTGGAATAAAGGAGTTGCGTTAACCACCCACTCTATTGTGTTATGCCAGAGCCAGGTTTACCGAATTGGCAAAAAAAGACAAGTGGAAGTTAAGCAGGCGTTCGTTTTTGTTGGCCTCAAGTGCCGCAGTTGCAGCCGGTGCAGCGAGCAATTTTTTGCTGCAAGGTTGCCAGCCCGACGTGGAGGAGCCCGCGGTTGATGAACCCGATGTAGATGATCCTTCCGAGGAACCAACAGAGGAATTTGAATTGGTATCGGTGGAGCCGTCTATCACCGACACCAAGTTTAACTTTTGTGGCATCTGTAGCGCCAACTGCGCCATGATTGTGGATATTGCAGATGACAAGGCCTGGAGGATCCGCGGCAACCCCGATGACCAGGTAGCTGAAGGATACCTCTGCGTCAAAGGCTACTCGGCCCTGAAAGACCTTTATGATCCTGACCGTCTGAAGCAACCCATGAAGCGCACCAACCCCGAAAAAGGCCCCGGCGTGGATCCCGAGTGGGTCAAAATCGACTGGGAAGAAGCATTTGAACTGACCGCGGAAGCTTTTAACAAGGCCATCGAGGAAAGCGGTGCGGAATCCATCGGTTTCTTTTCCCGCGGCCATGACTGGATGAACCGGCTAAGAGATGCCATCGGCACACCCAACCACATCATGCACCATAGCACCTGTTTTACCACCTATACAGCTATCTGGCGGACTGTGCTGGGCATGGGCAACCGCCCCTGGATGCTGGATGTGGGCAACGCCAAGTACATCCTGTCTTTCGGCTGGGACCAGCCTTCCAAGGCCAAGAACATGTCTGCCCGGGAATACGTCAAAGCCGTCTCCAACGGGGCCAAAGTTGTTTACGTTGACCCCAGGCTAACCATTACCGGCTCGCTGGGCGGCGAGTGGATCCCCATCAAGCCCGGTACTGACCTGGCCTTTATGCTGGCCATGATCCGTATCATCATTAACGAAGAACTCTACGACAAAGATTACGTGGACAACTACACCACCGGCATAGACGAACTCAAAGAAGCCGTCCAGGACTACACCCCCGAGTGGGCAGCCGAGATTACCGAGGTGCCTGCAGAAAAGATTGAAGAAGTGGCTAGAGAATTTGCCACCACCAAGCCGGCCATGGTACCCAACCACAAGCGAGACGCCGGAGGCCCCAACTACCAGAACTCCTGGAGAACGGCCTTCTGCAAGGTAATATTAAACGTCCTGGCCGGGACTTTCGACCGGGAAGGCGGACAGATCCATGCCCGCACACCCGGCGGCATGCCCGGGTTCAACGATGTATTTCCATCCCCGGAATTTCCCGAGCTGGCCACCACAGAACGGGTGGATGGCTGGGAAAAGCATCCCATCGTGGCCCCCACCAACAGGGGAGATTTTTCCACCTTTACCGAGGCCCAGCTGGCCGGGGAACCCTACCAGCTCAAAGCGGCGCTGTTCCGCAAGCACAATGTTTTGGCCTTCCCTAACGCACCCCGCTTTGTGGAGGCGCTCAAAACCCTGGACTTTATGGCCGTGGTCGACGTCTGGCCCTCGGAGATGGTCCAGATGGCCGATGTTGTCTTCCCCGAGCCCTACTATTTGGAAACATCCGGCTTTGGTGCCCGTGAGTACCACGCTTTCCATCCGCAGATCGCCCTGCGTGAGCCCGTTATTGACCCCTTGTACGATACCCGGGGCTACGGCGGCGTTATCACCGGCATCGCTAACGCCATGGGCCTGGGCGAGTATTTCGAGGATGTGGATGGAGGAAAATACAACGACGAGCGGCTGCAAGCCCTGGGCACCTCCTGGGACGATCTGCAAAACAGCGAAAACGGCATGTGGAGCGACGAGAAACCTTTCGAAGGCCGTGAGGAGTGGCCCACGGAAAGCGGCAAGATAGAGCTTTATTCACCGGCCCTGGAAGAAAACGGCTACGACCCCCTGCCTTACTGGGAACCCAAGGCCGCTGAGCCTACCGATGAATATCCCCTGTACATGCTGATCAGCCGTCCGCCCATGCACAAGATGAGCCAGACCCAAAACAACGAGCTGATGATGCAGGCCCAGCAAACCAACACAGTAATGATCAACGAAGAAACTGCTGCAAGCTTGGGTATCGAAGATGGAGACGAAGTTGTTGTGGAATCCCGGGCCAACCAGATAACCCTTAAAGCGGAACTGGTCAAGGGAATCCGTCCTGATTGTGTCTGCGTGGAACACGGCTTTGGCCACTGGTCCAAAGAACTAACCATTGCCTTTAACCAAGGGGCCAACGAAGGCGACCTGATCCCCACCTTGACTGTGGAAGAAATGGTAAACAGTGGCTGCCCGGGTGCAGGTTCGCAGATGAACGACTTTTGTGTCAATGTCTACAAAGCTTAGTAAAGGGGGTAAAACCAAGTGAAATATGCCATGTTAATTGATCAGACCAAATGTATTGGCTGTGGTGCCTGCACCGTGGAATGCAAAGGAAAATATGACGAAGCCTCATACGGTGTTTTGCGCACCGAAATGAGGAAATTTGAAAGTGGGTCCTATCCTGACGTAAAGTTGCGCTATACCAAGCATGCCTGTATGCACTGCTTTGTGGCTGCCTGTAAAGAAGTCTGCCCTGTGGATGCCATCTGGCACGTGGAAGGCGAAGAAGGCGGCATGGTGGAGATAGACATAGAGACCTGCATCGGCTGTGGGGCCTGTGTCGGGGCCTGTCCTTTTGAAGTCCCTGTGATAGACGAGGAAAGGGAAAAAGCGGAAAAGTGCAGTTTCTGTGCCTTTCGAGTCGTGGAAGGAGAGTCCACTTACTGTGCTGAAGCCTGCCCCGTGGGCGCCATCTCTTTCGGGGAACGCGAGGACCTGATCGCCCAGGGGGAAAGCCGGGTCGATGACCTGCAAGCTGCCGGTCGCGACAAAGCGCATCTCTACGGCAAGGATGACACCGGGGTTCTGATCCTCATCGACGACGATTACGAGGTCTACGACCTGGTGGCCGAAGGGTTCACCTTGAGCTCCATCGGCTGGCGTGCCCTAAGCTCCTACGGCAGCCTGGCTGTGGCTGCCGCTATTGGAGGTATTGGCTACAGGGTTGTTAAAAACCGGCTGGATGAACTGAGCAAAGAAAGAGAAGAAGAAACTCAGGCTTAACAGGTAACCAGGATTTAAACGTTGGCCAGGGGGCTGTGTTTGTGTGATGCAGCCCCTTGACCTTTGTTTAAACCAGTTGTTTGTTTAATTCCTTAATTATTCCTGAAGGAAGTTCCATGCTTCCTTTTTTTATGTTATGATATGCTATGATAATAGAAAACAAGGGATTATACCCTCAATTCTTCCGGAGACGACGAAAACCATGAACAACCTGGAGCATAAAGACGATTTTATCAAGTTCTTAGGCACCGCTGGGGCTCGCTTTGTTGTAGCAAGGCAGTTAAGAGCGTCGGGAGGGCTTTGGTTTTCTTTGGGTGGTAAGCATTTGCTGGTGGATCCCGGACCGGGTTCGCTGCTCAGGTGTCTTCAAGCCAAGCCAAAACTAAACCCACCCTCGTTGGATGGGATTATTTTGACCCACAGGCACTTGGACCATTCCAACGATATTAATGTGATGATTGAAGCGATGACCAATGGCGGAAGAAACCGTAAGGGGTTTGTTTTAGCGCCTAAAGATGCTGTTGATGCTGAAGATCCTGTTGTTCAGCAATATGTAAAAAATTACATCCCTCGGCTGGAATATCTCCAGGAGGGGCAGGTGTTTGATTTGGATGAATTCACTCTTGAGACCCCTTTACTCCATCAACACTCGGTAGAAACCTATGGGTTGAAATTCAGATTACCCTATGGGAACGTTTCACTGATTGCAGATACAGCTTTTTTTGAGGAGCTGATTGCCAGTTATCAAGATACAGACATACTGATCTTAAATGTAGTTATTTACCAGGATTATAGTGAGAACAAAATTTACCACCTGAATTATTCTGACGCTGCGAAGCTAATTGAGGAAATACGTCCCAAGGTAGCGATTCTTACGCACTTTGGAATGACTATGCTGCAAAACAAACCAGAGCTATTGGCAAAAAGACTGGAAGAAACAACAGGAGTTAAAGTTATTGCAGCCAGTGATGGATTAAAAGTCTTGATTTCCCAAGAAATCTGCTGAGATTTCGTTTCATAATATGTTGGAACGTTTGCAAAAGGAATCTTTTAATGAGGGGGAAGGATTGCACTGTTTTCATCGTCATCTAACGAGAACAGTGCAGGACAAAAAATCATGTTTGTGGGGATATGCCGTATCGAACTGTTACTGATGGAAGGGTGTTCTTTAAAAGAAAAGCGGCAGGTCATTAGAAGCATTATTGAGAGATTGCAAAACCGCTTCAATATCTCTATTGCTGAAACCGATCATCTGGATGTTCAGCGAAGAGCTGAAATTGGTTTGGCCACGGTCAGCAATGAAGCAAGGCACTTGGAAAATACACTGGAAAAAATTTTAAATTTCATTGACCAAGATGATCGTGTCCAGGTTCTCAACATAACCAGAGAAATTTTTTAGAGGAAATTGCTGCTTTATCGTTAGTCTGAATGCAGGAATCAATGTTCATAAACGGAAGGTGAAGGAATGTTTAATGGCAGTCAAGTTCGAAAACTTCGAGAAGAGAGGAACTATTCTCTTTCTTTCCTGGCAAACCAAGCAGGTATATCTACTTCGTACTTGAGCGAAATCGAAAGAGGGTGCAAAAGTCCTTCGTTAAAAACTATCGAGAAAATATCCCGGGTATTAAATGTTTCCAGTAGGGAGTTTGTCCAGCCACCTGACAGGGCTAAAAAACCTCATGTGAAAACCTCAAACAGCTCTTTGGGGGAGAAATTTTCCCGTGTTCGACAGGAATATGGTTTAAGCCAGGCCCAGCTGGCCAGGAAAGCGGGGCTTTCTCCTGGGCTGATCGGGCAGTTGGAGCAGGGGAAAGTGCAGCCATCACTTCAAACCGTTGAAAAAGTGTCTGAAGCCCTGGAGATTTCTCCTTGTTTTTTTGTTTCCGATGATGACGAACTGCAGCAACTGCTTTACCTAATGACGCCGGAAATGAGGTCCTTGTTAATGGAACCTCAAGTACTTTCTGCTTTGCGAATACTCTGTCAGTGTAATACCAAAGAGTTCAGCCTGGTTTTAGATTTTATAAAACTACTAAAACAACACAATTTATCTGATTAATTAGGGAATAGCCCATTTATATTTCTTTCGACAGGGAAGAATATAATGGGGTGGTTTTCCTTTGGTTTTAAATATTTTTCTAAGGACGCTATTAATATATCTGTCTGTATTATTGGTCATGCGGTTAATGGGCAAGAGAGAAGTTGGGCAGTTGTCTACTTTTGACCTGGTTGTAGCCATTATGATTGCCGAGGTTGCCGTTATACCTGTAGAAGACCTAAGTATTCCCGTATATATTGGGTTAATTCCGATGTTTACACTGGTAGGGGCTGAAATTTTTTTCTCCTTTTTATGTTTGCATAGCCGAAAGCTTAGAGGCTTGATTGAAGGTCATCCCAGTATCATTATCGCCAATGGACGGATTATAGAGCGGGAAATGCGCAGGTTGCGCTATAATATCAATGATTTATTGGGTCAGTTACGGGAAAAGAATATTTTTAATCTTTCTGACGTTGAATATGCTATTCTTGAAACATCCGGTGAGTTAAGTGTAATTTTAAAGT
Source organism: uncultured Desulfovibrionaceae bacterium (assembly GCA_964581355.1). GTDB lineage: Bacteria > Bacillota > Dethiobacteria > DTU022 > UBA8154 > CAZOOA01. Next base: position 14,132 of record CAZOOA010000058.1, read on the forward strand.
CTTCAAAAAGACCGTTAACCCTAGAAGATATAAGTATTTTTCCCGGAAAAGAGGAGTTGTCCGTTCCTTTAATTGTTGACGGGGAAGTATTGGATAAAAATCTACAGTTTACAGGTTATTCCAGAGATTGGCTGCAGCAAAAGCTGCACAGTTGTTCATTGCAACCTGAAGATATTTTGTTTGCCAGCCTTGAATCCGGTGGCAAACTATATATTAGTGAAAAAGAATATGCACTGCAGCGTAAAATATAAATGGTTTATCGGGGTGAGATTTTTGACTGTTATTGAAAAGCCTCTTCTTGCAGCCAAGTCTTTTATCCGACGCTGCTCGCTTGATGGTGAAACAGCAGTTGATGCAACTGCAGGAAATGGACATGATACACTTTTCCTGGCCCGTCTTGTTGGAGAAAACGGCCGTGTTCTTACTTTTGATATTCAAAATGAAGCCCTGGAAACTACAAGGGCAAGGCTGGCTGAAGAAAACCTGGAAAATAGGGTAGCATTAATCCTAAGCGGTCATGAATATGCTGATCAGTATTTGGACGGGCCTGTAGCTGCAGCCATGTTTAACCTGGGGTATCTTCCCGGGGGAGATCACAGCATTGTTACCTCTCCAAAAACAACGAGCACAGCATTACGCATTCTTGCTGGACAATTAAAAACCCAAGGGATTATTACGATTGTAATGTATAGTGGTCATCCGGGAGGAAGTGAAGAAAAAGCAGCAGTTCTTGACTGCTGCTCCCAACTGCCACAAAAACATTTCACGGTTTTAAGCTATGAACTGGTTAACCAGGCCAACAATCCTCCTTCTCTACTTGTAATTGAGAAAAAGGAAGCCACAGGGCTTAAAAGGTGAAGAATACTTTTTTGTAGAACTATTATATACTTATTACTTTTTTATTCTTTTGAACAGGGTGAGACACTTGCAAACGCAACAAGGATTATCAGAAATTGTCCCAGAGTTGGTTCAGGTAAATGATGAGATTGAGAGTATCCTTCAAAAAGGTGTAAAAAATCATCTGGGTTCATCACAACCGTTTTTTATTGACAAACGGGGGAAAAAGTTACGGCCCGCTCTTTTTTTATCAAGTGCAAAAATACACTGGCAGGAACTGACAGAATTGATTCCATTGGCAGCCAGCCTGGAACTTATTCATCTAGCTACCCTTGTCCATGATGATGTGGTCGACAATGCCACATTAAGACGTAATATGCCCACAGTCAACGCAACAAAGGGGAATAAAATTGCTGTATTGATGGGCGACTATTTTTTCTCCAAGGCTTTTTCTTTGTTAACGACTGTTGGAAATATGGAGATAATTAACCTTTTATCCCGGGTAGTAGAGGAAATGTCCCTGGGCGAAATACAACAACAAATTGATGCATTCAATGCCGACTTGACAGAAGAAGAATATTTGCAGCGGATTAGACAAAAAACGGCCCAGTTCATGGCTTCGTGTTGCCTGGCTGGATGCTTAACTTCCGAGGCACCAGAAGACCTAAAAGTCACCCTGTATAATTATGGATTAAACCTTGGTATGGCTTTTCAAATTGTAGATGATGTGATGGACTTTAAAAGCGATGAATTCCAAACAGGTAAAAATAACTATAGTGATTTGAGGAATGGGGTTATTACCCTGCCATTAATATATGTCTTACGGACATCTCCCAAATCAGGTCTTTTAAGGAAATCGATCCAGGACAAAGGGCCTAAAACGATCGAAATTGAAAGGTTACTGGAAGAAGTTGAAATTGACAAGGGCCTTGCTTATGCATTGAACGTTGCTGATCAACATATTGAAAAAGCCGGATTTTTTGCTGGACAAGTCCCCAGTAAACCAGTTATGGAGACTTTTCAGGCTATCACCCATTTGATATTTAACAGGGCAAAACAGTAGTTTGCTTATGTTTTTTTTGATAATTCTGTGATAAAATTTAATTCATTTTAGAATCTGGTGGGAAAAAACTATGGTTCCAGTCATATCGGTAATTGGATTTAGCAAAACAGGAAAAACCACTTTTATAGGCAGCTTGGTCCGTGCACTCTATCAACGGGGGCACCGTGTAGCAGTAATTAAACATGATCCACATGACCATGGGGAAGTGGATCGAGAAGGAAGCGATACCTCTGTGTTTTGGAAGGCTGGTAGTCCGGCAGTTGTACTCTCTTCTCCTCAAAGGATGACCCTGTTTCGCCGTACAGGAGAAGATACACCTCCTGAATCAATTATTCCATTACTGGGGGATGTAGATTGTGTTTTATTGGAAGGTTATAAGGGCATGTCGTACCCCAAAGTCGTAATCTGGTCTTCCAAGATGAAAGATTTTTCATTAAAACAGGAAGAGTTGCTTGCCGTGATTTACCCTCGTGAAGAGGAAGAAGGATTACAGGAAAAGTTTCACCATGAAGTTCCGTTGTTTAACAGGGACGAAATTATGAATTTTGTTACTTTTCTGGAAAAGAGCTATTTAGCTGTCAACCAGCAGAGTAAGGAGTAAATACCAGGGGGTGTCAAACTATGGGCGACAAAGAAGCACCAAAATCTGTGATTAAAAGGCTGCCGGTTTACCTTCGAGTTCTGGATAACTTGATTAGAAATGATATAGAAATCATTTCATCCCGGGAGCTTAGTGATGATACGGGGTTTACTGCTGAGCAAATCAGAAAGGACTTGGCTTACTTTGGTGCTTTTGGCACCCGGGGTACAGGCTATAACACCAGTTTTTTAAGGGATAAAATCATCGAAATCATTGGGCTAAATGAACAGACGAATATTATTGTTGTGGGCACAGGCCACTTAGGAGTTGCTTTAACACGTTACAGTGTCCGTAAGAACCCGTATGTAAATGTAGTTGCAGCTTTTGATATTGATCCCGATTTAATTGGCCAAAAAATCCTTGATGTTGAGATTATACATATTTCCAGGATGCCTGAAATAGTAACCAGGTATAATGTCAAAGTTGCAATTTTAGCTGTTCCTGCTGAACATGCGCAAAAAGCGGTAGAGTATGTGATTAAGAGTGAGATAAAAGTAATCTTCAATTTTGCAACTACAAAGTTAGTTGTTCCGGAAGATGTCCACGTTCATAATGTTGATTTAAGTATTGAACTACAAAGCCTGATATACTATGCTACAGAAAGAGGCAGCAAAAGCTAAAGTTATATCTGAACAACTCTATCAATATCTCTGGATTGAAGTTTTATGATTTTTGTTTTCTACGGTTGACTTTTAAATTGATTTTGTGTATACTGATCATGCACACGGTGGAGCTGTAGTGTAGTGGTTAACATGCCGGCCTGTCACGCCGGAGATCGCGGGTTCGAATCCCGTCAGCTCCGCCATTTT
>CAZOOA010000059.1:0-16333 GCA_964581355.1 uncultured Desulfovibrionaceae bacterium
CATCCCATGATAGGGCATATCCCAGATGATTGCCCTGTACCGTCCTTTCAGTGCACCAACCTGCGGTATAAATGTCTTGTGATCCATACATATACCATGGGAAAAAACCACAACCGGTGCATTACCTTTTTCGCCGTGAACCTCGTAATAAACTTTTCCCCTGTCATTCTGGTAATACATGATCCTACCCCCTGCTCATGGACAAGAATGAATAAACTCAAAAGCAAACCAACCTTTGACCAGCCTTCTGCAAATGGCATCCATCTTGGCATGATATTTTTTTAATTTTGAACAGGACACACTTTTGGACAGGATCCGCCACTCGTGGGCATCCCTGGTTGCCTGATCAAACCTTTCCTGCATTAATCACTGTTACAACGACCTCCCGGGTTTTCCGCGGCCCATCAAACTCACACACGAAGATGTTTTGCCAGGTAGAAAGCCCGATTTCACCGTTCATGATTGGAATTGTTTCACCCGGCCCGATCAGCCCGGCTTTTAAGTGGGCATCGCCATTTCCATCCTGCTGATCGTGCTGCCAAACACCCTGCTGAGCAGACGATAAACTCGGACATTTCAGTTTTATGCCTTTTCATCACCCGGCATAAGGACTTCAGTTACACTGTCTTTCTTGGTCAACATTTTTTCCCGGTTCAAAATGACAATTACAACAGCTACCAATGAAAACAATAAAAAATCCCAGGGTTTACCATCAGGCCAGATGGGATTATTGATCTGAAAATGAAATAAAACGGCAATAATAAGACTTCCCCTGGATGAATTGAACAAAGCTGTCATGATCACGGAAAGAGAAATCACACCGACAAGAAATGCAACAAACGCCCACTCCGCGTGAGGTGTTCCCCCAATAAAGAAAGAAGGAAGATGCCATATTCCCCAGACAGCACCGAGGAGTAATCCGGACCACAGCGGAACAAAGCGCCGCTGTAATAATGGAAGGGCTACCCCACGCCAACCAAACTCCTCTACGGGCCCCAAAACAAGCATGAATAGTAATGCTGGAACAACCGAGTACCATGGTTCAAAAGGGAAAGGATCATTAAATGAGCCGGCAATTAACGCTCCAAGATAGTAAACAGCAGGGATCCCAAGTAAAATGAACAACCACCAGCCAAAGCTTGCCCTTAACAGCGCAAGTCTTCGTAAAAAACTGCCCAGCCCTCGAAGGCCGTAGTAGCGCAAAACAAGGAAAAGGCCTGCAAAGCCCGGTGCGTAAACGGCCAAGATGTACAAAGGATTGGTAGGGCTAACTTCGCCAAAGATTAAAGTCAATTGTTCCGGAAATAAAATCATTAATAAAGCTATCCCCCATGTCAGCCCAAAGGATATAGCAAAAAAAGGACCCAATGCTCTCACTGTCATCAGTGGTGATTTATTATCATTTTTTGTCATAATCCTTTACTCCTCCATTTTAAGTGAATATAGTTCGCTCATCAGCCCAAACCAAAAGGAACCTGGTTTTAAGTTTCTGTGAGTTATGATCAAACCTTGACTAATCCCCCCTTCCAACTTGTGTCTCGTTTTGATCATAGTTGAAGTTGGCCGGCTTGTAACCTGCCAAAAGTTGTGTTTGCCAAAATTAAGTATCCAAAATAGCCTATAGAAATAATAAAAGCTACCCCACAATGAAAAGAAGGCCCGGTAAACTTTAGCCTTCTTTTAGCATTACGTTACATATTTATCGCCAGTATTCCGGCTTGTTCAAAGCATCCGCACAGGTGACTGTTCCGTTCACAACCCCAATCAGACCTGGTCTCAGGGCGCGAACCATCCAGGCATCTGCATATTTTTCCGGCACGGGGTGCGGCGGCGCAAAGCCCAGACGGCCTGCCGGTGCAAATCCGAAACGCGAGTAGTATCCCGGGTGCCCGAGAACAAACACCAACTCCACACCTGATACATCCAGGAGTTCGAACCCCCTGACCATCAATGCAGTGCCGACTCCCTGCTTTTGGTGGGAAGGAACCACGGCCAACGGGGCCAGGATCACAGCAGCAATTTTTTGCCTTGTTTTTGCCAACCTTGCAGCCGTAAACAAAATATGGCCTACTGCCTGATCACCTTGAAAGGCGAGCAGGGAATATAAAGGTCGAGCGCTGGGATCGCGCAACAGTGCCCTTACCAGCTCCGCTTCTTCTTCCTGGCCAAATGCTGCCCGTTCCACCGCTAACACGTCCTGCAGATCCGTGTCCAAGGCTTCTCGAATGTCCATGTCTTCCTCCTGTTTTTGCCCAGCATAAAAACATATGGTTATTATAAGAAGTGGAACTCTTAATCAAATAAGTAATGTTAGGCCTAGCAGATTGTCCCTTCAAAAATACTTACGGAAGGTGCCAGCAGGCTTCGCCTCCCCCACAATCATTAAATGTAAGTAATTACTTACTCCTTTTTAACGGGAAAGGGCCTCTTCTACAGTTTTTAAAAATGCTTTGCTGGAGACTGTAGCTCCCGTATCGATATCCACCTGAAGCGACTGCTTGTCGACAATCCTTTGGGACAGCTCCTGCTCTAAAGTCCCACTGCTGTCCGGCTGAATATCCACAATCCTACCTCCTTCAATAATGACCTCTACCTTGTTAGACCACCTATAGCGGCTAAATTCACCTGAATAAACCCCATCAGGCAGCTCACCTGGATTTACATCGTTTATAACAAGTTCCTGCATTTCGGAAAGTCCCCTGGTAACAGCGATTAATCCTCCTACAAGCATAATAATGACAACGACAGCTATTATTCCAACAACAATCAGCAGCTTACTTTTCCCCTTTCTCATTTCTTGACCGCCTCCACTGATTTTTTGCAACCTTTCCCAACCTAGACGAGCCAGAACCATATTTTTTTCTGTGCAGTTTTGCCGTGCGATAGAATTCTTGCCAAAAAAACACAAGACTCAACCGTTAAGAGCCTAATAATTTTTATGATTTCCAACTTTTCCCTCCCGGCTTTCCCCTTGTTTAAAGCATATTAAGAAATGAGAAAACCCAAACCAGGCCCAGGGAGCCGGCCGTAAAGAGGCTGCAATGCAGGCGGCCAAGCCTGTTCCAGTAACTGTTTTTCCAGGCCAGCACTGTAAACACAACCATGGCAAGGGCAAGTAGAGCCAGCACCCAGGGCAAGGCAAAAACAAAGTGCATGGCCGGGGTGACAATACCGAAGATTATCTTTGGCACACCGTAGGCCGGGTCAATATCGGAAAAAATATACACCAGGCCCAACAGGTATACAAGGGTCAACAAGGAAAACGCCACAACAACCCCGCGGGCAATTTGCGCCCCCCGGGATGCCCTTTCTTTTTTGCCTTGTTCCCCTTTCCTTTTCTTGATCAAGCGCCACAAAAAGGCAACCAGCCAGCCCCCTAAAGTGCCGATAATGATCAGCAAAACAATCCCAAAAAGCCCGCCATTGAATGAGATGGTTTCATACCAGGAGGCCTTGCTGTAGGTGGCAACACCCGTGGCCAGCAAAGGCCGCCCCTCCGGGCCGGTATCAAAAGCCACGGTGCTGACAAGCTGATCTTCCCCAGTATTTATATTCCGGTACACCCCGGGCTCCACTTCCACAAACTGTAGAGATTCCCCCTGGAAATTGCCCACCAGGTAACCTGCTTCATCCATATCAACGCGTAAAGCTTGCAGCAAACCGATAAATTTGTCCGGAGAAGTAAAACTGATCCGCGTGGGGTGGTACTCTCCCAGGTAATCTTGAGCCCGCTCCCTGGTATCAGCCGGTGGTGCAGGAAGCTCTTCGGCACGGGGCTGTGGGTAATAGCGGTCCATAAACTCCTGGAACAACTGCATGGCCTGCAGAAAACCGCCACCGCTGTAAGTTACGAAAAAGCCCAGGTTATGTTCCGGGATCAAATTCATCTGGCTATAGTAGAGCATGGTGGCACCATTATGGGCAATCAGTTTTTCCCCATTTACCTCCTGCTCAAAAAATCCCCAGGTAACTCCCAGCAGTTGCGGGTGATGCGTGAACTGCTGCCGGTGCATTTCCTGAACAGTTTCTGACTGCAGGACTTGCTTCTCTTCAAAGTGCCCCTGCTGCAGATGCGCGATCATGAACCTGGCCATATCGGCAGCAGTACTGCTCATGCTGCCTGCCGGGTAAAGGGGAATATATTCAAAATCCCCCCGGTGGTATGCACCGTCTGCATATTTGTAGGCCCGGGCCAAATGCGGTTCCAGCTCACCGGGCAGGGGTTGGCGAAAAGTGCTGGCATCCATTCCCAGGGGTGCAAAAATATTTTCTTCCACGTATTCCGCAAACGGCTGACCGGAAACCTGCTCCACGATATAGCCGGCCAAGGCTGACCCGTAATTGGAGTATGCCATCACTTCTCCCGCCGGATAAACCCGGGCGGGCATGAAATTTTGCAGGTGTTCACCCAACGGAACCATGGCGTCGGGCGAAAGGTAAAACAAGCCTTCGCCAACATCCTCAAAACCCGGGGTATGGGTCAGCAGGTGCCGCATGGTAACCGGTTCCGGGTCAACACCGGGCTTTTTATGGAGCTGCGCCGGGATCTCAAAGTCAAGATAATCGTTGACATCGGCATCCAGATCCACCTTGCCCTGCTCCACCATCTGCATCACTGCTGTCCAGGTTATGAGTTTGGAGACCGAGCCGATGCGAAAGAGGCTTTGCTCCCCGTCCACAGGAGTCTGCTCATCCAGGTCAGCGTAGCCATAACCCCGGGTCAACAACACTTCACCGTCTTTCACTATGGATAAAATTGCCCCGGGGATCTGATGCTCCTCCAGCTGCCGGGAGATAATCTCACTTAAAAAAACTTCCAGCTCCTCATTGTCATCCACTTCTGGTGATGCAAAACAAGGAGTTGGAGTTAGAGCCAATAGAACCCCACAGGTGAACAGTAGAGCCAGCTTAAAACGATTCCCCGTGTTCATATATACCAGGGAGACAACAATAACAACCGTAAAGAAGATCCAGCTGCCTGTAAGTATCCAGGGTACCTCCAGGTAAGCACCCAGTCCGGCCAGGGCAATGGTGGCAGCGAGCACAAATAAAAAAGAACCCATGAAGCTGCAGAGGGCGTCCCGGTCGTACTTTGCCCGCTCTTCTTTTGAAGAGGTGTTGTAGCCGGCGATAAGCCAACTCCATTTAAGATATTTAATCAAATAGCCCAGCAATAGAAACAATAATGCAATTAAAAGATGAACGTAAACCACAATGAAAAAGCTCCCTCCACTTGATTTGCTTCAAAATATAATTACAACCTGCCCCGAACCGCCTAAAACAACCGGCCTAAAACGGCGGCGCCCCAAGAAACATATGGTAGGAAGAAAAAAGACCTGCCTGCTTTTTTTCCAGGAGTTGATACCCAAACCGCAGGTAGATATGATAATTTTTCTCATCCCCGGTAAAAAGGTAAATGCCCCCAGCTTCACTTTCGCTGGCGAAGCTGAGTTCTTCTGCCTTTTCCAAAAGCAAGCGCCCGACACCCTTACCTTGGTGCATTGGGTCTACAGCCATGGCTTCCAGGGTGTAATATGCTTCAGGTAGGCCCCCTGGAGGCTTTGTGGCCCCGCCCAAGGGAATGGCCCGGAAAAAATAGGGAGCCAGCCAGATCAGTCGGGGCAAAAGGGGTATTAAAAGCCTGACAAATCTCTTCCGGGAAACCACAACCCCCGGTGCATTGAGTACCAGAAGCCCGATCACCCGCCCCTTTTCCACGGCCACCAGGATGGGATGCCCCGCCTCCAGGTACAGTCTAAATTTCAGCTTTACGGCATGGGCATATCTTCTTCGCAATTTAGGCCGGGACAGATCCAGCCACGCCGCAGTAAACGCTTCCTTTTGAAAAGCCGATAACATGACATCCACAGCCTCGTCCAACATATTCTCTTGTAGCGGCTTCATCTCAACTGCTTGTTCCTTGAAAATTTTTCCCCACCTCTTTGGCGAACATCTTACTTCGAGCATGCCTGCTTATAATAATATTCAGTGGGCACAACCGGGGCTCTTATATGCGTTTTTGATAAAATGGTTCTCTGGACACGATCACCCTTTAACTGCAAATTATTCACCGGAGATACACTGAACATGCAGCGCACCACTCTACAAGAAAGACAAAAACTATGTTGACATACTCCCACGGCTAAAGACTGTAAGACCTACCATCACAACGTTGTCAACGTAGCCATTCCCCAGAATCAAGAACACCTCACCGTCTTCGGTGTATGCGGAGTGATAAAATTCTTGCCAAAAATGGACAAGACTTAACAGTTAAAGCTTAAACGTTCACTTTTAAGTGCCTATTTGTCTTCAGCCTGCTCAATCTCTTCATCCCAGAACTCGTTAGCCCGGGCCATGTACTCTTCATCACTCATAAGGGGCATATGCACCTGCTTCACCGTCTCTTCGCTTACCTGACCGTTGGCAACCATCTCCCAACCCGCTTTTTTTAATGCCTCACGATACTCACAAATCTTTTGAAACAGGTGGGGATCTTCCTTTTCTGTAGTTTGCAGCGCTTCGCCGCAGTTGCGGTATACTTCCAGTACCATGTCCATCTGCCCCATATATGGCTTAAGAAAGTCAAAATTATGCTCACCGGGGAAACCTGCATTGGCAATAAAAAACTGCCTGGGAAACCGCTTCACCCTTCCTTCATGATAAAAACTTCCATCATCGTTCTTTTCAATATGGGGCATCGATAAAGGCAAAAACCGATCTGTAAAGTTTTTCAGCAACCCGGTCATTAACATGCCATAGACCGGGGTAGCCAGCCCGACATAATCGGATTCCAGGAACAGGTCCATCAATCCCCCCATATCATCGTTAATCACACATTTACCCGGGGTTTTGCTCCAGCAAGTAAAACAACCCCGACAATGCTTGATGTCTTTCTCTATAAGAAAGACCTCCTCTGCTTGAGCACCTGCCTGTCTGGCCCCTTCCAGCAAAGGCTCTACAATTTGGTGACTGTTGCTTTTTCTTCCCCGTGGACTTCCGTTAAATACAGTTACTTTCATGAATAATAACCCTCCAATAATTCAAAGTTAAATATATGCATTTATATGAATTACTAACCGCCACGGTTTTATTTCAACGGAAACACGATCCGGGTCAGCAGTTCTTTTTCCGGGACATCCATGGGAGAATTATAATAATACTCATAAGCCACCCCTGTGGCCTCGTATCCGTTTTCGTCAATCCATTTGGCCATCTTGTCGTACGGCTCCTCCATCCCCGCATAAGGCCCTTTATACATAGTCGCCAGCATCTTGGCTGCGGGTATTTCCCCCGCCTTAATCTCGCCTTTTTCAGGGAGCACTTTTTCCACCGGAAAACCCATCTCCACATCCAGGTCCTCCATATCCAGGTTATAATACGCCGTAAAAGGTGCATCAGCGGGCTTTTCTCCCAGCTCGCTCAAGTAATCCAATATTTTCATGTAGTTTGCCCCGATCAGGTCGGGCAGCTCCTGCAGGCTGGTCCTCACCCTGATTGACAACACTGGCTGCGCTTCTTTTTCCATTAACTCCATTTTAAACATCATTTTCTTTTCCCCTTTCCAGCTTTTGCTTAGTTATTTTGCTTCCTGTTGGAAGTATTCCTCTTTATTATCTATTATTTTTCTTCTAAATACAACTTTTTCTATCACACAGCACCAACTTCCACCTTGTCCGGTTTAACCATATTCAACTCCAGTAGGGGAAATCCCAACATCATCCTTCAAACAGGTAGGCTTCAATCATACATAGAAACATAGAATCTTTTTATTACGTTTCTGTCCAGGGGCAAAAGATTGCCACCCTTCCCTAAATCTTATCCGTTTCTATATTTGAACTAAAAATTGTCCTTGTTTTTACTGCCAAAGTAATGAAAAAAATCAAAATATAGTTTACAATAGTGTATAAATGATTGGGCCCGTTTTTCACAGGGCCAATTTTTTAAGTGAGGTGATCAGTTCCCGTGAAAAAGTTAAACAGCGTAGCCGAAGTGGATGCTGAAGCGCTGGCGAAAGGACCGGTCAGGCTGGCCATTCTTTCTCCCGGTGATCCCAGCTTTATGCAGGCCATCAAAGCCGCTTACGAAAAGAACCTGATTACACCGGTGCTGGTGGGCAAAAAAGAACTGATGCAGAAGGTGGCAGCAGAGATTGATTTCGATATCAGTGCCTTTGAACAAATTTACCTGGAAAACCCGCAGCCCATTGCCGACAAGGGTGCCGAGCTGCTTTCCACCGGCGAAGTGGATGCCATCAGCAAGGGCCAGATGTCCACCAATTTCGTTTACCGGGCTGTTATCCGTAAAATGAAACAAGAGGGCCAGCAGCAGATGATCGCTGTAACCTCTTTCTGGGAAATTTCTCCTTTAGAGGATTTTGTCATCTTAACAGACCCGGGGGTAAATATCTGGCCCGACCGGGACACCAAGGTAGAACTGGCCAAAAAGGCCATTCATTACCTGGGACTTTTTGGCCATGACGACCCGCGGATCATGCTCCTGTCGGCAAGGAGGGAAATAAGCCGTGAGCTTCCTTCCCATACCGACGCGGATTATCTTAAAAAAGTTCTGGCTGACGAAGGATATAGCTGCCCTGTCGGCAGCGGCAACTTCAAAGATTTGTTTGAAGCAGAGCCGGACCGGCGGCCCAACATCCTGCTGATGCCCCACCTCGTCACCGGCAACAGCGTGGTCAAGCTGGACTTTCTTATGGATGTAAAACGGCGAGGTATCATTATGACCTCCTGGGGGCCGGTCCTGATCCCGGCCCGGGCCGACAGCGCCACACACCTGCTTAACGAGATCACCCTGGCAGTGACCGTAGCCTGCCGTTTCAAGGAGGGATACCATGAAAACTTTTGCTGAAATTTTGGAGCAGGCCCCTGCCTGCCGGGTGCTGATCGCTCCCGCCCCGGGAAGCAACAGCAAGGGAATTAACAACAGCTGGCTGGAAACAGTTAAAGAAGATCTGCTCCGCAGGGGTAATGAAGTGAGATACCAGGAAGGCAGCGGGGAACAGGCTGTGAAAGATGCCTGCAGCGCAGTAAAAAACGGGCAGGCAGACATGCTTATGCAGGGAGATATTCCCCTGGAGCGTTTTTATGCCCTCCTGGAAGAAGAAGGCATTTTGGAAAAAACGCCTTGTTTTGCCAGCCTCTTTGAAGACCGGGTCCGCAACAAACTGTTCCTGGTAGCCGACACCTATATACATGACTTTCCCGGTTTGAAAGAAAAAATAACCTTTGTAAACAAGATGATCGAGCTTGCCGGGATACTGGGTATGGAAAAACCCAAAATAGCTGTTCTCTCCGCCATCGAAACGGTCAACCCGGCCATCCCTTCAACGGCAGAAGCAGCGGTCCTTTCCAAGATGTCCCAGCGCGGGCAGTTTAATGCGCTGGTGGAAGGTCCCCTGGACATCGATGCCCTGGCCAAGCAAGAAGCAGCCCGGCTCAAGGGCGTTGACAGCCCGGTCCCCGGTGACTACGACGCCATCCTGGGACCCGATATCGAAACGGCACATGCCCTTTCCCAGGCCTTCACCTTTATCGGCCGCTACCCAACAGCGGGCATCCTTTTGGGGACGCATAAGCCGGTAATCATCCATCCCGGTTTCATCCCCCGGGAGAATAAAGCGGTAGAAGTGGCCATTCATGCCCTGCAAGGGGGTGCTGGCATTGGGTGATCCTCTTTTGCTTATCCTCAATATGGGTTCCACCAGCACCAAGGTGGCTGTTTTTCAGGGGCGCGAGGCCCGTTTCCAGGAAGAACTGCCCTTCTCCCAATCCCTGACCCTCACAGAGCAGCTACCCCTGCGCCGGGACCAGGTCATGGCTTTTTTGCAAGAAAAAGGCATCGCCCTCAACGACCTGGAGATAATCGTCTCCCGGGGCGGGCTGATCAAACCGCTGCCGGCGGGCATCTATGCCATCAATGAGGTCATGTGCAGCGACCTTTTGGCGGGGAAATACGGCGTCCACGCCTCTGCCCTGGGACCCGCCATCGCCAGGGAGCTGGCAGAAAAAGCAGACATTCCCGCCGTCACCCTGGACCCTCCTTCCACAGATGAGTTCCATGAGTTGGCCCGCTTTTCGGGAATTCCCGAAATAGAACGCACAAGCGCTTTTCATGCCCTAAGCCAGAAAGCAGCGGCCCGCCAGCTGGCAGGGAAACTGGGATTGGATTACGAACAAGCTTCTTTCATCGTGACCCACCTTGGCGGTGGGATAACCGTTGGAGCCCACCTAAAAGGGAAAGTGGTGGACTGCACCCACGGCCTCCACGAAGGCCCCTTTACCCCGGAGCGGGCAGGGGGCCTACCCACGCTTCCCTTAATCGAACTGGCCCAGTCCGGGCTAGAGCAAAAGGAGCTGCAGCAAAAACTGGTGGGAAATGGCGGCCTATCGGGGTATTTGGGGACCAAGGACGTCAGGGAAATAGAAAAGCAAATTGACAAAGGAGACGGCCAGGCCGAACTGGCCCTGGCCGCCATGATCTACCAGGTGGCCAAGGAGATCGGCTCCATGGCCGCCGTCCTGCAAGGAAAAGTGGATGCCATAGTGCTGACAGGGGGCCTTACCCGCTCCAGCCTGCTGGTGGGCTGGCTGGAAGAGCGGATCTCCTTCCTGGCCCCGGTCCATATTGTCCCGGAAAACGAAATGCTGGCCCTGGCCGAGGGAGGTTTAAGGGCCCTGTCAGGGGTTGAGCAGATCCAAACATATGAATAACTCAATATGAGATCTTAATCAAATGCAGGCTTTATTTGCATTGACCCTGCAAAGCGTTAGCACAGTATATCGGGGCAGCCTGCTAAAAGCGGTGTACAAGATCATTCTCTCGGAGACAGTTATTTTTGTTGCTGCTCTTAGTTCGTGATCTTGTACTCAAATTCAACTGTATATTTTCCCGGACCATATTCAGTTAACTTTTCTACCGTATAAGTCCCGGAAATACCGGTTTCATCGATAATGCAGTCCTGGGTGATTTTTTCGCCCGTCGCCAAAGTGTAAGACTTTTTACCGTGTTCAAGAGCAACACTTCCCCTGGAAACTCCATGGGGATAATCTTCTTTTTTCTGATCGCTTCTCATGTCTCCTGTCTCAGTATAATTAATCCACCCTGTTGATTTTGCTGCAGGGAACTCGTAAAATCCAACCTTGCCGTCTTCAGGCAGGGTAAATTTTACAAGCTGATCTTCCTCGTCATATTCTTCACTGATGCTGCCCGAACGCGTCACACTTTGCTTGAGTACAGGCGGCCCGATCTCCGGGACATCCGGCATGTGAAAAGGATTGGGCATTTCTGTAACGGTAAGGCTGGAAAAAGTCGCACTTCTTTTAGTCAATACATAAGCGCCGGCAATGGGACAGTACTCGAACGCGTCTGCGGAATACAACTCGAGGGTGTCTGTAAATACCAGGCCGCCCCCGCTTACACTGGCATCAAAGTTGATTTTGGTATACCCTTCCATGGGGCAATCGGCTCTTGTATCAAGGGTATATTCATAGAATAAACCCTCTTGAAGAAAGCCATTGGAATGGATTAAAACAACAACGTCTACATTCTCGGCATCTTTTCTCCTGCAGAATTCCCTGTATTTGAGATCAGTCCAGTCTTCAAGGGTCCATGTATCGCCGATTTTGACAAGAGCCTGCCTTTTGACATACTGAACGTTATTCCTTTCGGGAATTTCAACTTCAAAATCAAACCTGGCCCATGCCATCTCCTCTGGAGGGGGTATAAACTCGAAGCGCTGGTATACGATGCCGCCGTTATCCATAAAGACGCTGTATTCTCTTTCTTCCGTAAACCATACCTCATACTTTTCCTTGCTGTTGCCAGCAGGTTTTTTCTCCGGGAAAAAAGGGGTATCAACATAGAGCTTATATGGTTCTTGATTCCAGTTGTAGAAGGCAAATTCTCCATAGAAATCCTTCATATTTTCCCACCCTATTTCACGCATGAACATCCCGCTAATATCCATGGTGAAACTCTCCCCCACAGCAGCATTTAAAATTTCTACTATATCGGGGGGCGTTCCCCAGTAATTACCCAGGAAATAGAATAACATGTAGCTTGCATACTCTCTTGTGTTGAAAGTGGAGAGCCTGTCGGAATTGAGATGTTCAAAAAATTCATCCAGGTATTCGTGCTCCGTGTTGTAAGAAGGATAAACATGATGCTCCGACCAGACAGCGGTTGCTTCTATGAGCCACTCCAGCTCAGGGCTTATATCAAACCAGGTCAGCCCCATCTCGTACTGGAAAATGTGAAACAGCTCGTGCACCGCGGTAGCTTGAAGTTCCTGGTCTCCCAGGGACTCGTTTAACCTTATTTCATATCTGGAGATATTGCCGTTTCTGCTATAATATATGGCTTCACCATTAATATCTGCAGCCAGCCTGTTGGTAAGATATATTTCCAGATCAAGGGCGGGCTGTATGTTGAGCAGGTCTTTGAACATGGGCCAGGCCTTTTTTATCGCTTCTTCTATCTCCAGAACCTGCAGCTCGATCTCCAGCTGCTTGCTGGCAGGCAGGCCTTTTACCCTGTAGTACAAGGTTATATCGGAGGAAACAGCGCTGATATTAAGGCCTATTTTGTTCCAGTCATTCACGGCTGCATGCGCGGTTTTTACCAACCCAAGATTTTTTAGCAGATTGCTGTCCTCAGCATAAGCGGGATGAAAGTAGCTGCCCGGGTCTTTAGGCGAAAGGATAAAAGGCCTCACAGCGGCTTCAGTTTGGGGATCCAGCTCATGCTGGTGGTTGATCAGCCACTGCAGCTCGCTTTTAAGCGTAATTTTTTTGTCTGTACCTTTGGGCCCGGTGTACTGTTCTGGAAGATTTTCGGGAGCATATACCGCCTGCAGCATTAGCAGAACTTCTGTTTTTCGGTCTATTTCTCCGTCCAGGAAGGCCTGTTGTATTTTTGCATAAGGGCTGGCTTTTTCGGCAACTCCGGCGATCCCAAGCGCCCTGACAGCCATTACGGCTGCTTCCGCCCTGGTGGCGGTACCGGCGGGACGGAAGGTGTTATCGGGATAACCGGTGATTATGCCCTGGTTGTAAGCTTCCGTCACGTATCCAAAAAAGCCGGGACCCACTTCGCCGGCATCCTGGAAGGGAATGGCAGTCGTTCCTGTCCCACCTCCTAGCAGACGAACCGTCATCATGGCGATTTCTTCTCGGGTTATAGGCTCGTCAGGGCCGTAATGCTGTTTATACACTTCGATGTCTATGATCCCCTCCTGGACAAGCATCTCTATCCTGCCCTGTCCCCAGTGACCATCGATATCGGGAAAAGAAACGCCTTTTGCTTCTTTAAGACCGAGTGCGCCCCACAGCACTGATGAGAATTCCGCCCGGGTGATGGTATTCCCGGGCCTGTACGTCCCGTCGGGATAGCCTGTGATCGCCCCCATACCGACCAACTGCCTGATTTCACCTTCTGCCCAGTGATCTGTCACGTCAGATAACGCCGAAGTGCCCGCCATGGAAACCGAAAACAACAAGATCGCCAGCAGAACCGCCAGGACAACAAATTTCCGAAAGCGAAGCATATGATTACCTCCTTAAATATAATCAGCTTGATGCAGCTGCTAAACAATCCTGTCCCGCATTGATACGCAAAAAACCGACCACGCCCAATGGTCGGTTACGCAACTGGCTCACAGCAGGTCCTTAGCGTCCAGGTGAAACCTGCCGATCACTGCCCCCATTATAAGTTTATTATACCGCAAATTCTCAATAAAATATTCTGATTTCCTGTTTTTTTTTAAATATTGAGATTTAATTGAGATTTTTTGGTAACAATTTTTAGGAGCCTTGACAAAACAAACGGATAAAGCTATGATGGATGTGTAATGTGTAACATTCATATCCTGGTAAGGAGTTGTTTTATCATGCGCAGAATTCAAGTTATTGTAGAGGACTGGCAGTACCAGTACCTGCGTAGCCTGGCAGAGCGTAAAAAAACAGCCATTTCGGCGGAACTTCGCAATATTATTGATCAAGTGGCACTAAAATCCTGGTCAGATGATGACCCTCTTTACAAATCAATTGGAATTGCTGAAAAACCCAAAGATCCCTCTGCAAACAGCGAGACCATTGACCAGCGGATTTACCGGAGCAAACAATAATGCGGCTGATCTTTGCAGATACGAGCTTTTTTTACGCCCTCTCTTATCAAAAGGACCTTCACCATCAGGCGGCAAAAGAATTTCTCGGCCGCTTAAAAATTCCACTACTAACGACAAACTATGTTTTTGATGAATTAATAACGATTCTGCGCTACGATTTTAGCCACAAAATTGCAGTAGAATACGGGGAAAAACTTCGTTCAAGCAAGCTATGTTCTCTAACAATGGTATCCCCTGAAGACGAAGAAGCTGCCTGGCATATATTTTTGAAATATGATGACCAGGTTTTCAGCTTTACAGACTGCACCAGTTTCGCCATTATGAAGCGCCTGGGTTTAAAAGAGGCCGCCTGTTTTGATTCTCATTTTGATACAGCTGGCTTTATCCGGCTTCCCCAGGTCCCCTTACAGCATGAGAAATCATAGAAGTCTAGAAGTCATAGGGACAAGCCCATGCATGAAGCAGTAATGCCCTTGAAGGTGACAGGTGATGAAGATACGACGCAGGGGATCCTTGTCAGATCCTTAATGATCAGGCAGCTATTGCTCATCACCAATGCCTCCCTTTTCCCATTCATCCAGCGTTTCCCGAAAGAGCTTTTCCAGCTTATAAAGCAGTACGGAAAATTATTTTTATTATAAAATAGCAACCTTATCTAATACTCTGACTTTAATCCTGAAGATACTTTTGGCTTTACCTTTCTTTTGTCCAGGGTGGCCAGGAAGGTAATAAACAAGAACGCTACCCCGCTTAAGAACGGGAAAAAGATGCTGATGTCGAAGATCATCTCACTCCAACCAAAAAATGAGGCTTTCCACTACATGTTTGTGACAAAATAGAAAAGCCGCAAAGCCCCTGTTTATAGTGATCGCGGCTAATATTTTTGCAAATCTGCTGTAAAAGACGAGATGTAAATCTAAAGTGAGATTTTAAGCTGTGATAAAAATCAGCACTATTTTTCCAAAAAGAAACCCCGGTATGATAAACTTATAACCGGGGTTGGCTGTTTTCGCCAAGGAAGTGATGTTATATTTTATGATTTGGTGCTGCCAGGAAAAGTGTGGAAATCAGGGACGT
This sequence comes from uncultured Desulfovibrionaceae bacterium, assembly GCA_964581355.1. Classification (GTDB taxonomy): domain Bacteria; phylum Bacillota; class Dethiobacteria; order DTU022; family UBA8154; genus CAZOOA01. The sequence goes on from CAZOOA010000059.1 coordinate 15,215, forward strand.
TTTGTTTGGCTTAAGGAGTCAGATAGGGACGTTTAATTAAATTTGATTGAATAGTATAAGTCAAGCAAAGCGCCCCACTGACTAGATGACTCTAGCAGCAGACTTTCACCGCCAAGCTGTCGCCCATACCGGGCTTACTATAAAGGCCGCAACTCTTTGTTTACAGGGTTGCGGCCTTTATTTTACCCTTCTATGCTGCCTAGTCTTCTGCTGGTGTCAGTAGCAGGTAAAGGATGGTTAATTCCCCGACTCATTCTTCTATAATATTTACTGTGAATATTGCATCACTACCAACATCAAAGCTGATGGTAAACTGATGTAATCCCGGGTCTAACTTCTCAAGCTCTGTGGAATGAATTTCAATAAAATTATTGTCTACTAAAAACCAGTTCAGATCCTGTATTCCAGGAACTGTTACATCTTCCACATCACTGGCATCATTCCAAGTTATATTGATTTCTACAGTATCCTCTGGTCCAAGCTTTACAAAATCAACCTTTGGTGGATATATCGTGGCACTTACAGGTCCTGGTGGCGGTGAAGGCGGCCTTCTTCTTGTGCTTTGGTCCGTCATTTGATAGGCCGCTTTGTTGCCGGCCTCATCCCTGACAAGGACGTTGAAATAGTACAAGGTGTTGGAGCGTAAACCGGTCGCCCGTACTTCTGTAATATCCGCTGCCCAACCCTCTATAACCGTCCCGTTTGCCTCTGCATCTTCAACAGTAGCTATATCGCCATCACGGGAGTAGAACACTTTATACTCCAAGTCCTGCTGCGCTGTCACATTATCCGTAGCCGCCATCCAGCTAAGATTCATTCTGGTATAGGTCACGTTGGAAGTTGTAATCTCACCGTCACCTCCGGGAACCGGAGGCTCCATATCCGGCTCCGCTTCCGTCATATGTTCTGTCATTTGGTAGGCTGCTTTGTTACCGGCCTCGTCCCTGACAAGAACATTAAAGTAATACAATGTGTCAGGACTTAAGCCAACCGCCTGCACCTCTGTAATGGCCGCTGTCCAACCCTCTATAACCGTCCCGTTTGCCTCTGCATCTTCAACAGTGGCTATATCGCCATCACGGGAGTAGAACACTTTATACTCCAAGTCCTGCTGCGCTG
>CAZOOA010000059.1:16433-16941 GCA_964581355.1 uncultured Desulfovibrionaceae bacterium
TCACATTATCCGTAGCCGCCATCCAGCTTAAGTCCATACTGTCATAGGTCACGTTGGAAATGAAAATGTAACCGTCATCTTCGGGTTCTGGAGGTACAGTATCTCCTGGATCAGGCAAGTCTTGTTCTTTCCAAAGAATATACTTATTGACTACTTCTTCATTTTTAGCTGTCACTCGGACGGTAATACGTTCCGGATAGTCATAGGTTCCAATTTCTCTGGACTCACCGCAGGTTAGCAATACCCAATCAGTTTCCTGACCGCAGAAGGCTTCGATCGTTGCTTCCTCATGCACAGCTGTTGCAGTTACTTCCACAATTGACGGCATTTCCAAACTGTATTCCATGGTATTGTAGACAAAGCCGGAAACGGTCTCACCCCCTACCTGCAGGTCAACTAGGTAGGCATTGCTGGAAGAATCGATTTCTTCGCCGTTTTCGTCATCATCATCAGGCGGCGGAGACGGGGGAGATGGTGTTCGTTCACGGCGGACATTGACATCGGCTGT
>CAZOOA010000060.1:0-16789 GCA_964581355.1 uncultured Desulfovibrionaceae bacterium
GTAGGCGTTCTTGCTGGCACTACCGGGCCCGCCTTCCCTACTCCGGGAGATACTGTAAAAACCTGACCTTCCAGAGCATGGGACGTATCTCAACCCGCTTCCCTTCCAGTGCCTGTTGAAACAAATGCATGGCAACTTTCACCCTAGCTTGCAGCATGGCTTCCCCGGCTTCCCTGGAGGCCAGAGCAGGCTTCCCCATGTAAGGCAGCATATCCGGGTCGCTTACCCAGCCAACGACACGGGAAAGGTGTTCCAGGTCACCTTGCAGTTCCCCGGAGAAAATGCCTGCCAGGCGGGCAGCTCCCTGGACAAAACGTGCAGGAGGTGACGAAAGCGCATCCGGGACCTGTTGATAATCCTTTTTCACCCGCCCGGGATGACAGGCCAGCATCAAGGAGGTCTCATTGGTCCCAGCATGAGAATCGGCATCGTCTCCACAGCTTCCCGGTTGCAGCCCCGTTTCCTCTAAAAAGTCCGGGTCATGTTGGACCATCAAGCGAAAAACCAGCCCGAAAGGGTTGATCAGGTAAAACCTGTGCCGCTTCCAGGCCTTGCGGGCTGCCTGCTCTATGGCCAGTTGGTGGCGCGGCCCTCCATGGTTGTCGGATAAAAAAAGGTAGCGGAACCCTTGGGCGGCCAGCCCTTTAACCAGGAAAAGCAGAAGTTTTTTCATTAGTGAGGCGGGGGTGGAAAGAGATCCCTTTACCGGGAGCGCATCGGCGCCAAGAAAAAGCGGCGGCAACCGAACCAGGGTATATCCAGGGTATTCTTTTCCCAGGGTCCGGGCATACCGTTGCTGCAGTTCCTGGGCGATGAAAACATCTGTCCCCAGGGGCAGATGTGGCCCATGGGCTTCTATGGGGCTAACTGCCAAGAAAAAAATTGTTTTCCCGGGATCCAGCAAGCGAACCTCTTCCAAGCTCATTTCTGCATAATCAAGCATCGTATCCCCGTCTTTCCAAACTTCCCAGTTTTCCATTATTATACCATACGCAACAAAGAATAATGAAACTAACACAACAATCCTCAAGCATAATTAGCCCCTTTATTAGAAAGTTGATTCTTGATAATGGAGTTTGCGTTTCCCGGTAATCGGCTTCGGTTACTCTTCGCAGAAAGAGTGCATGAAGCCACTTTTTCTTTTCCCTTTGTGGTTCGATAGAATCATGACCTCTAGCATAGGCAGATTTGTTCTGAAAGTTCCCTCTTGATTTTTATTTTAAACTTATGCTAATATTTAAACGTAAGGTGTTTCGATTTGGTTAAAAATCTCCGCCAACGAACAACATTCGAAGCAATGCCCCTTGAACTAAACCAGGTTTATCACCTGGTAGGTCATGTACAGACTTTTTTTATCCCCGCTGCCATTTCCCAAGAACATTGGAGCTTGAAATTATATCGAAAAGAGAGGTGTGACCATGAGCAAAATGATCGTTGTCCACCCCAAGCGGTGTGTGAGCTGCCACAGTTGTGTAATTGGGTGCTCTGTCGAACATTCCCACTCCAAGCAGCTTTATACCGCCATCTTTGAAACACCCCGCCCCAGGACCCGCGTTTTTGTCGAGCAGACAGGCGAAACCAGCCTTCCCCTGCAGTGCCGCCACTGTGAAGACGCTCCCTGCATTCATGTGTGCCCGACAAACGCCATGCACCGCCAGGATGTTGATGAAGCTGTATTGATTGAACAAGACCTTTGTATTGGCTGTAAATGGTGTATTTTGGCCTGCCCCTTCGGAGTTGTCTCCCAGCATGACACGGAAAAAACCATCACCAAATGTGACCTTTGCATGGATCGGACTCCTTACGGTCTTGTCCCGGCCTGTGTGAACAGCTGCCCCACTGGAGCGCTGGAATTTACGGATATTCAAACCGTAACCCGTGACAAAAGGAGGGAATTCCTGGTTGATTACCTGGGAAAGGAGTAATCCAGGTCAGACAGCCAGCATACAATGTCCATCGAACGAAAAGAAATTCAGCCGATCATCGAGAAATACCGTGGCCAGACAACGGGGCACGTAGCCCTGTTACAGGACATTCAAAAAGAGTACCGCTACCTGCCCCGGGAAGCACTGGAACAGGTCTCTCAACAACTGGATATTCCCTTGAGCCAGCTTTACAGCATGGCAACATTTTATAACAGTTTTAACCTGGAACCCAGGGGACGACACGAAGTCCATGTCTGCATGGGTACTGCCTGCCATGTCCGGGGAGCCCCGCGTATTCTGGAACGATTGTCGCAAAAGTTGGGCGTTGAGCCTGGAGAAACAACAGAAGATGGTGAGTACACCCTGGAAACTGTCAACTGCGTAGGCGCCTGCGCCCTGGGCCCGCTGGTCACCATTGAAGGCCGTTATTATGGCCAGTTAACGCCGGGAAAAGCTGAAAAGTTAACGGGGAGGAAGCCATGAAAGCATTTACCAGCATCTCAGATATGGAGCAATTCCGTGAATCAAAGCTGAAGACGGAAAACACCGAAGCCCGTCATCTATCCATCTGCTGCGGAACAGGCTGCCGGGCTTCCGGAGCACTGGACCTGGTGCAGGAACTGGAACGAAAAATGGAAGAGCAGGGTGTTGATGCTGAGGTTTCAAAAAAAATAACCGGCTGCCATGGGTTTTGTGAACAGGGCCCCCTGCTGGTAATCTTTCCTGAAAAAATACTCTACTGCCAGGTAAAAGTGGAGGACGCAGAAGAAATTGTCACAGAAACCCTAACCCGGGGGAAGATCATTGAACGCCTGCTTTACCAGGACCCCTCTTCCGGCATGCGCATCTCCCAGGAAGACCAAATTCCTTTTTACCGGGAACAAATGAGACTGCTCCTGGCCCGCAACGGGCAAATGGACCCCACCAGCCTGGAAGACTACCTGGGAAATAACGGATACATAGCCCTGGTCAAGGTTCTGGAAAACATGGAGCCGGAAGGCATCATCCAGGAGATCAAAGAATCCGGGCTGCGGGGACGCGGCGGAGCCGGCTTCCCTGCCGGGCAGAAATGGGAAATCTGCAGGCAGCAGGAAGGGGAAATAAAGTATGTCATCTGCAATGCCGATGAAGGCGACCCGGGCTGTTTCCAGGACCGCAGCATCCTGGAAGGAAATCCTTTCAGCGTCCTGGAAGGAATGACCATTGGAGCCAGGGCGGTCGGGGCTTCAGAAGGTTATATTTACGTACGAAATGAATATCCTCTGGCGCTTAGCCACCTGGAACAGGCCCTGGAACAAGCACGACAATATGGCCTCCTGGGCACAAATATTCTGGGCACGGGTTTCCACTTTGAGGTCAACATCTGCCGTGGTGGAGGGGCTTTTGTTTGCGGAGAGGAAACCGCCCTGCTAAGCTCCATTGAGAGCATCACTGGAGAGCCCAACCCCAGGCCCCGCCCTCCTTACCCAGCCATCCGGGGCCTCTGGGGCAAACCAACTGTAATTAACAATGTGAAAACCTGGGCTACTGTCCCATTAATTATGCATCACGGTGCCTCATGGCACAACAAAATAGGCACGGAACAAAGCAAAGGAACCATGATCTTCTCCCTGACCGGAAAAATTCGAAACACAGGTCTGGTTGAAGTGCCCATGGGCTTTTCCCTGAAAGATTTGGTGATGAAAATCGGCGGCGGCATCCCCGGGGATAAACAAATCAAAGCGGTACAGACCGGGGGGCCCTCAGGAGGGTGCATCCCGGAAAAAATGCTGGATATTCCCCTGGACTACGAACAATTAACAAAGGCCGGTTCCATGATGGGTTCGGGCGGGATGATTGTCATGGACGAAAGCACCTGTATGGTGGATGTGGCCCGCTACTTCCTTTCCTTTACCCAGGATGAATCCTGCGGGAAGTGCACTCCCTGCCGGGAGGGAAGCCGGCAGATGCTTTTGATCCTGGAGCAGATCGCCGGCGGAACAGGCCGCAGGGAACACCTGCACCTGATTGAAGAAATCGCTTCCAGCATGCAGGACGGCTCCCTTTGCGCCCTGGGACAGCTGGCTCCCAACCCGGTTCTAACTACCATGCGTTATTTTCAACAAGAATACCTGGCCCATATAGACTTAAGTAAATGCCCTGCCGGTGTTTGCCGATCCTTAATTACCTATTACATCAGTTCGGAGTTATGCACAGGGTGCGGCCGCTGCCTCAAATCCTGTCCGGCAGAAGCCATCAACGGGCAACCTGAGGAACCCCACGTGATTGATCCGGAAAAATGCACCCGGTGCGGATCCTGCCTGGACGATTGCCGCTTTGAAGCCATTTTAGTGCAGTAGGAGTGATTTGATGGAACTGATAATTGACGGAATCCGGGTGACCACCAGCGGTGAAGGGACCATCCTTAGCCTGGCCCGGGAAAAGGGCATCTTTATCCCCACCCTGTGCCATCACCCGGCCCTGGAGCCCTTCGGCTCCTGCCGGCTCTGCACTGTGGAAATTCACCAGGACGGGAAGGTAAAGCTGGATACAGCCTGTACCCATCCGGCTGAAGAAGGTATTGTCGTAACGACTGCCTCACACCGGGTACAGCATGTCCGTAAAATGATCCTGTCTTTCTTGATTGCCCGGTGCCCGGAAGTACCTTTGTTAAAAGAGCTGGCAGAAATAATGGAACTGGAAATCATTTCTCTGCCGGGAATAAAATATGATGACGAAAAATGCATCCTCTGCGGGCGATGCGTACGGGTCTGCCGGGAAGCCATCGGAAAGCGGGCCATCAGCTTTGCTTTCCGGGGGGAAAAACGGATGCCGTCCTCACCTTTTGGCGCTCAATCTGAGGACTGCATCGGCTGTACTGCCTGTGAATATGTCTGTCCCACTGGTGCAGTAACCGTTAAAAAGGACGAGAAAACAATTTACCTGTCCCCCTGGTCCACAGAAGTCCCCCTGTTGGAATGCTCATACTGCGGCAGCAGCGATAGTACAGTGAAGACTGCCCGGCACGTGGAAAAAAAATTGAAAGAACAGTTACAAGGCAGTGAAGTGAAGGTGGAAGAAACAAGCTTATTATGCTCAAAATGCCGAAGAAAAGCAGCCGTTCAACGGCTGGAAAAACTTCCTCAACCAAAAGTTCGGGGCTTTGTGAAATAATTAGTTAACAGGAGGGAAGAGAGTATGGATAAAGAAGCATTGTCCAAAAAGAGCACCGACCCGGCTGTCCAGTCAATGATTGTCAAAGCGCAAAGAGAGCAAGTTGAAACCATCTGGGACCGCCTGGAGCAGCAGGCCCCCCAGTGCGGTTTCGGTGAATTGGGCGTCTGCTGCCGGCACTGCCTGCAGGGACCCTGCCGGATAAATCCTTTTGGAGAAGATCCGCAAAAAGGTATTTGCGGAGCCAGTGCCGATACCATGGTCGCCCGTGGTTTGGACCGGGCTATCGCTGCCGGAACAGCGGCCCACTCCGGCCACGCCAAACATCTGGCCCATACAATGAAAAAAATGGCCAAAGGAGAAACAAAAGACTACCGCATTACCGACCAGGATAAACTGCATGCTGTCGCGGGCCGGATGGGTATTTCCACTGATGGTAAAGACGAGATGGAGATCGCCCTGGAACTGGCCCAAGCTGCCCTGGCGGACTTTCACGAAAAGGACACACCGGTAATGTGGGCCGCCACAACTGTCACCAAGGGGCGGGTAGATGTTTTGTCCAACCTGGGACTGGTCCCGATAGGCATTGACCACGAAATCTCGGAAATTATGCACCGCACCCTGTACGGGGTGGATGCTGACCCGGCGAACCTGCTTTTGAGCGGACTCCGCTGCGGGGTTGCCGACCTGGCTGGATGTTACATGGGGACCGATCTGTCAGACATTCTATTTGGCACTCCCAAACCCGTCACCAGTGAAGCGAACCTGGGGACCTTGCAGCAAGGAGCAGTTAATATCGCACTGCACGGCCACAACCCGGTCCTTTCCGATGTAATCGTCTCCGTAGCCCGGACCATGGAAGAAAAGGCAAAACAAGCTGGAGCCAGGGGAATCAACCTGGTAGGAATCTGCTGTACCGGCAATGAAATAATGATGCGACACGGTATTCCTTCCTGCACTCACTCCGTCAGCCAGGAAATGGCACTGGTCACCGGCGCCCTGGATGCCATGGTGGTAGATTACCAGTGCATCATGCCTTCGGTGGCTTCAGTAGCTGAATGCATGGGCACCCCGCTGATTACAACCATGGACCTGGCCAAAATTCCCGGGGCCAGGCATCTACCCTTCTCCGAAGAAACCGCTGCAGAAAATGCCCGGGAAGTCATCGATATTGCTATAAACAGTTTCTCCCGCCGCAAGGGACAGCCTGTGGATATACCAGAAAACAAGAGCACCGTGATTGCCGGCTTTTCCACCGAAGCGATTGTTGGCGCTTTAGCCAAAATAAATGCCGAGGATCCCTTGAAACCCCTGGTTGACAATATCGCCGCGGGCAACATCCGGGGAGTCTGCCTCTTCGCCGGCTGCAACAATGTCAAGGTCTCCCAGGACCATAATTTTATTCAAATGGCGAAAAGCATGCTGAAAAATAACGTTTTGGTTCTGGCTACAGGGTGCGGGGCAGGCGCACTGGCCCGTCATGGCTTCATGGACCCGGCTAACACAGCTAATCTGTGCGGAGAAGGACTAAATGCTGTACTTACCGCCATTGGTGAAGCCAACAATTTAGGAGGCCCTCTTCCCCCTGTAATCCACATGGGTTCCTGCGTGGACAATTCCCGCGCTGTAGCTGTTGCTGTTGCCGTTGCCGATAAACTGGGAGTCGACACCGACAAACTTCCCGTAGTAGCTTCCGCAGCCGAGGCCGTTTCGGAAAAAGCCGTTTCCATCGGTTCCTACGCCGTAGCAGCAGGGTTACCCACCCACGTAGGTGTCATGCTGCCGGTCTTAGGTGGCGCCCAGGCAGTGGAAATACTCACGGAGAAAGTAAAAGATCTGACCGGAGGCTATTTCATTGTCGACCTGGACCCGGAATCGGCAGCGAACAAACTGCTGGCCGCCATCGATGAGCGCAGAAAAGGGTTGGGGCTGTAATGGTAAAGCAGTAAAATGAAAACAGGGAACGAAAAACATTTTTATACAACGAAACCTGGCGATAAGCCAGGTTTCGTTGCGTATTATTCATACGTGTAATTACTATTATTCTTTAACAATCTTCAGTTCGACTTCACCTACGCCGATGGCACGAGTTAGCCCAATCTCGTAAGCAGATCCACGGGACAGGTCGATAATCCTGTCCGGGTGTCGGACCTGGCAGGGCCCGCGGTCGTTAATCCGCACCCAGGTACTTTTTCCTGTCTCCAGAAAGGTAGCTTTTACCATGGTGCCAAAAGGAAGAGTCGGGTGAGCTGCAGTACTGGCATTTTTGTCATAAATTTCTCCGCTTGCCGTCCTTCGACCATGAAAAATTCCTCCATAGGAGGTGGCATTTCCTCTTTCATAATAAACCAATTTCGAATTCTCTTTTATGGTTTCCTGAATATCGTTATCAACACCAGGTACTGCTTCTAATCCATCAAAGCTGGTAAATTTCCCATTTTCTTCACGATACTGGATTATTTCCTTGGCCACAGCCTCGTCTACTTCCGGGATCAATAATAATTCCCAAAAAGAGGCCGAATTAACATCAATTTTTTCTGCTTCATTGAAACTTAAAAATTCAACCCCATAATTTAAATCCGCAGGAAGTTCGGACTGCATGCTGGAAATAGCGATGGTTTGTGTCAGTTCATCCCATTCCACATAACATCCCAGCGCTTCCACAGTTGGGCGTAAAGGAGCAAAAGTCCGACTTTGAATCCGGATGGAAGGCACTTTGGCAGGATCAGTTGATTTTTCCTCTAATTTCCCCCATTCTTCAGGAAACTCTTCTTTTGTAATGAAATAGACTTCTTTATCCCCTTTTATGCCATGAACCTTTTGCGTTTCATCATCCCAAAAAACTTTTGCCTTGAGGGCTTCCAAGAGCGGACGGACAGGAACAATGGTTCTTTGATCCTGGACCAAAGGTGGAACGCCCAGCCACACCTCTTCATCATTAATCGCAATGTCCACTTCGCCAGCTAATACCACACTAGAAAAGACCAAGATCAAAACCAGCGTCATGGCAAAAATAATTTTTTTACCCATTTACCTTTCTCCTTTCCAGGCTACCTTCTTAACAATTTGGCGCTGTTTTCTTAACAATTTGGACATACTTTACCTTATGCTTTTGGGAAAAAAAAAAGACCCAAATTGCCATGAAGTCTCTGCCTGAATTAAAATTATACTATAACAACCTGAAAAAGCCAAGAAAAAAATAAATAAACACCTCTAAAAACGGTGTTTCCAGGAAAAAAGATATAAAAATCTTGTAAGGGTTTGTAGTCAGTAAAAATTCACCTATGAACCCTTTTCCACATACATCTTCAGAACTTATTAATTACAAAGGCAATAAGTTAACAAGGCCCGGCAAATATTATGGTGCTTTAACAATATTTCATGCTTACTGATGGAGGTTTTTAACCCTTTCTTCCTCCTGTTTATAGAAAGCATCTTCTTTGTAACCGTGGTATGTTTCCTTCTCACTTCCTAAGTGCTCAGCGAGGATGTCACTTCTGACATCTTTTTTAACCCTGCAGTTAGGACTCTTCCAGGAAAGGTACTTCTGGACATACTCTTCTGTAATAAACATCTGGCACAAACCTCCTTTTAATGTTGATATTATGAAGTTTTGCCTAGTACTCCTGCTTCTGCAGGCCGAAAAAAAATCTCACTGCTGCCTGGCAAGTGAGATCTTGCATCCCCTTAAATGACAGCTGGCTGACTTTGTGCTTTTTGCACATTAGTCCCTTTAGCTTTGCGTCCCCGCTTTTCAGCAAGTTTGCCTTTTCATTTGAAGTTATCAAATTATTTCACCTATTTTCATTGTAGACCAAGCTGTGGGTTGTGTCAATATTTTCTCACTTTTTTATCTTTTTGGTCATTTTGTTCACCGTCATGAAAAGTAATTGGACTAGTAAAAGCACTGCCTGTAAAAAAGCGGTGCTTTTAAGGTGGTTACATGAGCAAACCTGTAAGCCGAGTTCTGTGCTCCCCGAAGGAGCGGCAGCCATCTATCTAGGACACCAGTTGCCTGGCATCTCCAGCGACTCATACCCGAGGGACTCAGCGGGCAACTTCATCTCCCTCCTATTCAGTCTTGCTCCGGGTGGGGTTTGCCTAGCCGACCGGTCGCCCGGCCGCTGGTGCGCTCTTACCGCACCGTTGCACCCTTACCTTTTGCTGATGCAAAAGGCGGTTTATTTCTGTGGCACTTTCCTTGGGGTCGCCCCCACTGGGTATTACCCAGCACCCTGCCCTGCGGAGCTCGGACTTTCCTCGAAGGTGATAACACCCTCGCGGCTGCCCAGTTTACTCATGCGTTTATCGTTTAATAATAGTTTAACATAACCCCTTGATACTGTCAAAACCTCTACTCACGCAGCGTTTCCATAAAAGACTGGAACCGGTTTTCAAATTGGGCCCAGGAAAAGTTACGCGCATCAGTCTGGTCCCCGTCAAAAACCAGGCTGGGAACACCAAGGGAGCTTTCCTGGACAATTTTACTAAGGTCATAAATGCCAAAGCAGTAGGGTTTACAACTCCTGTTAGAATGCTGCAGAATGCCGTCAATGGAGTATTCTTTGATCAAGCTTAGCACATCATTAACCTTTTGTTCAAAACCCTGGTTAATCAAAATATTTGTGTACGCTTCTGCCATGCTCTCCAGCAAGTTGTCCTGATCAAATTCCAGGAGCCAGGCGCTGGTATATGTTGAGCAGACAATATTAGCCCCGTGCTGCCTCAGAAGATCAGACATGGGACGCAGGGCGTACCAGACAGGGATACCGTTGAAGAGCAGCCTGTACTTCTCTTCCGGCACTGCAGCCTTTCCGGTTGCCACTTTTTGTTCCAGTTCGTTTTTTAAAACCCGGTAATAGTCCAGGGCCTCGCGGGTACCCCGCATGGTAACTGCTGGCATCATGTAGTTAAAGGTGTCAAAACCCGCAAAAGGAGCAGGCTTGTGCTTGCCCAGTTCCAGGACTTCCCTCCAGATAATGGAAGTCTGTGTGGAGATTTCTGCAATCTCACGAAAGCGATCCATATCAAAATGCTTGCCTGTTACTTCTTCCAGCCAGGGGATAAATTCTTCCAGCTGGGCTTTTACATAACGGATGCTGCTGGAACAATTCTCATCCCCGTGATTAAAAGGCGTATCGATTAGGTAAAGCGGTACACGAAAATGATGGGCCAGGTTTTCGTACCACTTGATTACAGTGCTGCAGATATTGTTGCAACAGACCAGGAAATCCGGGGGTGCCAACCCTCCTACAGGGCTGTTTCCCGAGAGAGCCTGACCAATGTCGACCCTGGCATAAGAGCATATATCCGTGGAATAGCCTGCTGCCTCTGCAACCTCGGCCAGTTCCACCCCCATCTTGACAGCACCGATCAGAGCAGCGTGATTTTCCGGGAATAAAGGCATCACATCCATGGTTCGCAAAAACTCCACCGGCACAATGGAAGCGCACCAGGCCACAGGGTGCTCCTGGCGGTCCACAGCTTTGGGCAACCCGTAATGAGCCATGGTCAACTCTTTTAACATTATGCTGGATTTGCTTTTCTCTTTAGACATGCCGCTCCTCCTTCAAACGGTTTTGAAATTTCTCATAAGCATAAATGGAAGCACCCAGAGCGCCGTTCAACTGGGCATATGAAGGGATGGTCAACCTGCAGGACAGGCGATTTTCCAGGGCCTGGACGACTCCAGCATTTAGCGCAACTCCACCGGTCATGGTGACTTTTTGTTTCAATCCCACCCTACGCACCAATCCTGTAATCCGACGGGCAATCGAGTCATGTATTCCCGCCACTACATCTTCCACCCTTTTTTTAGCTGTCAAGTGAGATATTACTTCTGATTCGGCAAAAACGGTGCAGGTGCTGCTTATTTCCACTTTCTCGGAGGCATCTTGGCCCAAAAGGGCCAGCTTCGTGACCGGATAACCCAGGGCTTGGGCCATGACATCCAAAAAACGGCCGGTGCCTGCAGCGCATTTTTCATTCATTTCGAAATGCAGGACTTTGCCTGCCTCACCCATACTGATCGCTTTAGCGTCCTGTCCGCCGATATCAATTACCGTGCGGGTTTGCGGTTCCTGAAAAAGGGCTCCTTTCGCATGACAGGCAATTTCACTAATTTCCTGGTCTGCCTCCTCATAAATTACCCGCCCATAACCGGTAGCCACGATATAATGGATTTCGTCTGCCTGGAGACCCGCTTGATGAAGCGCGCTTCTTACAACTCGCTGCGGCCCATCACTGCCGGTGCCGGTATTATAAACTTCTGCAGCCCTCACTTCGTGCCCGTCTTTTAGAATCACGCATTTGGAAGAAAGGGAACCGATATCAACGCCCATGGAGAAAATCATACGGACTCCTCCTGGGCAAGCAGCTCTGTAAAAGCCTGCAGCCGGGTCCGGACCTGGCCAAAAGAGGACATTTGCTGTTCTACTTCAAGGAACAAGAGAGGTAAACCCACCTGCTCCAGTTCCTGCTTGAGCACCGGGTAGTCGAATTCTTCTTTTTCACAAAACTTCATATTAATAAAAACAACTCCATCGGCAGCAGCTTCTTCAGCCAACTGCAAAAGTAAAGCACTTCTGGACTTGGCCGGATCAAAGATTGTTGAGCAGGGACCCAAAGATAAATGCCTCCGGACCATCCCTTTCATTGGCTCGAGAGTTTCATCCACCCGGGTTCGAAAGATCCTCTGCCCCAAGGCCAGGTCATCGGCAACAACAGCAATTCCCAGTTCATCCATGATTTCCAAGATTTCTTCCGGCTCGGCCATAATCCCGGTCAGGATCAGGCGGGCCCGGGGATGTTCTTTCACCACCCTGTTCTCCAGCCAGGGTAACAGCCCTTCCAGCTTTTGATTAAAGAGTTCCCTGGGCATAAAAAACGAAGATTTTACCAGGGCGGCCACTTCCCTCCCCCGGACTGATCGGGGGTTTTCCCTCTGTATGCGGTAAAGCTTCCCTATTAATTCCCTGTAATGGTTAAAAACCCTAATGCTTTCAATAAGGTTCTTATCAACAGTCTTGTTTCCCGTCAGTTTTTCCAGCCACTTTTGAAAGGCAGTCAAAAGTTTCTCCAGATAATCCTCAGCTGCTTTGCTTTTACTGTTTTCAGGGTAAACCAGGTCGAATTTCGGTCGATGGGGAAAAAGGTTGCCAAAAATATCCGATGCGTTTTGAATATGGTCACAGGTAGAAGGAAAGACAAAACCGTCTACCACTTCGTATGTATTTTTTAAGCTGTACTCCAGGACAGCCCGGACTATAGAACAAGCGAATCCCTGCAAATGAGCATTAACCCGCTCCAGTTCAGTCTTTCCACCCCAGAGTTTTACCGGCAGTGCTCCAGCGGCATGAATCATTTCCTCCGGCACATAGATAGGTAGAGAACCGATCACCTTAAAACCTTCCCGGTTTTTCCATTCCCGTACAGTCCTGCCCGGATTATCCGCAACAGATAGTAACTCGTTTAATTCTTTTTCCATTCTAAGCCGCTCCCTTCGATCCAGTTGTAAAAAGTCCTGCCAGGGGCTTGTACTCATATCTTATCATGGATTATGGCTCTTTTCCATAACAACCCGTAAAGAGAAAAAATTATTCTGATTTCTTCAAAAATACAAAGGGATGACTCGGGATAAAATAGAAATAGTAATGATATTGCTATTGATTGATAACACCTGCACAAAGGCAAACGCAGCCTGCAGAAGAAAGAAGTTCAACCTGAGGATAATCAAGGGGTGAGAACTTGGTTGATGTAATCGGTGTAGTTGTAGAATATAACCCCTTCCATAATGGACACCTGCACCACCTGGAAAAGGCCAGGGAAGAAATTCCAGGAGCATATATCCTGGGTGTCATGAGTGGTAACTGGACTCAACGAGGGGAACCCGCCCTGGTTAACAAATGGGCCCGAGCCGAAGCAGCATTAAAATCCGGGGCAGATGTGATCCTGGAACTTCCCGTTGTGTTTGCAATCCAAAGCGCAGAAGGCTTTGCCCGGGGGGCAATAAAAACCCTGGAGGCAACGGGTATAGTCAATTATCTCTGCTTCGGCAGCGAAGCCGGAGAACTGGGACCACTACAGCAGATGGCTGAATACCTGGAAGAAGAGCCCGCCCGGTTTAAAGAAGAGCTGCAGCAGGCCTTAAAAAAAGGACTCTCCTATCCTGCTGCCCTGCAGTATTCTTTAAGTGTTGTCTCCAAGGCGGACCCATCGGTGTCTTTTTCTTCCCAGGCATTAGAGATGATCTCCAACCCCAACAATATTCTGGCCGTAGAATACTTGAAAGCATTAAAGAAAATATCCTCAGATATCACCCCTTTTACCGTAAAGCGAAAAGGCGCCGGCTTTCATGATTTACGAGCCACCGGAAAAATTGCCAGCGCAACAGGTATCAGGCATGCCATCTCTGAAAATGAGTTTGACCTGGTTAGAAAAACTGTACCTGAACCCTCTTATAATCTACTTGTCCAGGAAATGGAAGCTGGCAGAGGACCAGTTTTTGCAGAACATTTTGCCGGAATGATCCTTTCCCTGCTTCGACGCAGCCCTGCAGAAAGCATTGCCAGGCTTCCTGAGGTAATAGAAGGTATGGAGTTTCGCCTGAAAAAAGCGGCAGCTTCAACTACCATCTCCAGCCTGGTAAAAAAACTTAAAACCAGGCGCTACACCAGAACCCGGCTGCAAAGGATTCTACTCTACCTTCTTCTTTCCATTGATAAAGATAACCTCACCTATTTTAATCACGCCGGACCCCATTATTTACGGGTCCTGGGTTTCTCTCAGCGGGGAATAAACCTTTTACATGCAATAAAAACAAATGGCCTGTTACCCATTGTTACCAGGCCAGCTCCCTTCTTGAAAAACCCCCTGACGCCACCTGGAGCAAAGAAAATGATCGGATACGATCTTTTGGCTACAGACCTGTATGTTATGGGGTATCCCTCCTGGGAGCAGCGGGCCGGTGCAGAAGACTTCAGGCGACCGGTAATAAAGAGCCAATAGCTGAGCTCACTGCGCCATCCAGGGGAAATGCCCCCTGAAAGCATTCTGCCTCCGCCTGGAGATCCAGGGTTTCCAAAAATTCTATCACTTCATCCAAATCACCTACTTTGACAACCTGGATCTCCCTGGAAGCCTGTAGCGCCTCCTGGTAGTTTTCTTCCGGGACCAGGAAATACTCGGCACCGGCATTTTCTGCAGCTACAACCTTCTGTTTGACCCCACCAATGCTGCCAACCTTTTCGTCCAGGGTAATAGTCCCTGTCCCTGCTATCTTGTAGCCTCGGGTCAAGTTCTCCGGCACCATGCGGTCTATGATTTCCAGCACGAACATCATACCGGCCGAAGGGCCAACAACAGGCCCGGTCTCAATGCTGATACTGAAGGGCAATAGCGGCTGCCAGTTCAGTGTTCTTACGTAGATTCTCAGCGCAGCCTGGTCAGGCTGTTCCGGGTTATATGCTGTAGTTAAAGCTTTTTCCTCCAGGGATTCATCCCGTGAGATCAAAAGCGTAACCGGCTCTCCAATTTCTTTTTGCTGGATGGCATGAACCACATCCTCGGCCAGGTTAACCTCCTCCCCATCCACTTCTTTAATAATATCACCCGGTTCCAGGAGCCCCTCTGCCGGGCTTTCTTCGATCAGTTCAACTACTTCTACTCCATCACTGGCAATAGGCACATCATAGCCTGTTTTTCTAAGAGCGATAACCTGGGCCAGATTTTGACTGTCCTGCATCCAACTACGCAACAGTTCACTATATTCCTCCTGGGATAAACCGGGAGGTATACTCTCTGAGAAGGAACGGATATCAATGACAGGGTGAAAAGCACCATACATTAAACCCCAAATATTGGCTTGGCGCTGTGATACCGTAACCATGTAAAATTCTCCATCCTCACTTCGCGATTCTCCTTCAAGTTCAATCAGTTGACCCAACCCCTCTGTTGAGCCGGGCATAACCAGCATGTAGTCGGGTTGGATCACCATACCCAGGGCAATAATAAGCGTTAGAATAACAACTGCTTTAATTAACTTGCGCAAATAAATCACTACTTTCTATATAAATCTGCAACAATAATAATCAAGAGGCAAAATTTCTTTTACCTTATTTTATCCCAACTAACTGCACAAGAAAAGTGCTTTCGCACTTTCGTCGCTTGCCTGGCTCTGAAAAATTACATTATTTTGATTTATAGCCAGACTACAGGGTTCCTGCCGGAATGGGGCGGTATCCAGTTCTTTTTTCCTGTCTGTTTTTATATATATTATATAAGATAAGCTACCTTGCCAGGCGGTAATCTGCTCCACATCTTAATGAGGAGGCATTTACTTGCCCTTTTCACATCGGCAGGAAGGTAAAGGAAAGGCTTACTTCCTTGCTTTTCTCGCTTTACTGCTCACTATATCCCTCATACGTTATCCTCAGGTTGCCTTTGAGTCCTCATTAAGCGGCCTTCGGATCTGGTGGGATATTGTCTTCCCAGCTCTTTTGCCTTTTTTTATTTTCTCTCAAATTTTGATCGGGCTCGGCGTGGTTCATTTTCTGGGGGTCCTGCTTGAGCCCGTGATGCGCCCAGTCTTTAACGTACCTGGAGCCGGTTCTTTTGTAATGGCAATGGGATTGGCTTCAGGCTTTCCCATTGGTGCAGTATTGACAACAAAATTGCGCCAGCAGGGATTATGCAATAAAATTGAAGGGGAACGATTGATTAGTTTTGTCAACACCGCAGATCCACTATTTATGTTTGGAGCTGTGGCCGTAGGTATGCTCCATACTCCAGAGGCGGGATTGATTATTGCAGCTGCCCACTATCTTTCAACCATAACCGTGGGGTTGCTGATGCGGTTTTACAAGTCAAGGGATCAGAAAAACAAACAGGCTGGTAGGTTAGACAGGCTGGGAAAAGAGCCCGGCAGCAGGCTAAACCGGGCTTTATATGCTCTCGTCCAGGCCAGGAAGCAGGATGCACGCCCACTGGGACAGTTGCTCGGCGACGCTGTCCGGGATTCCATGAACACCCTGATCCTGATCGGTGGATTTATTATGCTGTTTTCCGTTATTATAGCTGTTACTGAAGTTGTCGGCCTGGCTGGGATTATATCGTCATTTTTTGCTTTTTCCCTCGGTAAAGCCGGAATGGCCAAGGAATTAGCTCCAGCTTTGTTCAGCGGACTGCTGGAAGTTGACCTGGGATGTCAGGCGGTCAGCGTAGAACTGCCAGTGCCCCTGGAGCAAAGGCTAGCTGCTTTAAGTGCTATTATTGCCTGGAGTGGACTTTCTGTGCATGCCCAAGTAGCCAGTATTATCAGTTCTACCGATTTAAGTATCATTCCATATATTGTGGCCCGCTTTTTGCACGCTGTGCTGGCCTGCATCTACAGCCTTCTACTATTCGGACCGCTACACCCTTTGGTTTCCCTGGAACAGGAAGCCCTTCCAGTGTTTTTACAGACAGTCCCCCGGGGGAATATCTCGTATCTTTACGAAAGAACTGCCTTTGTAAGCTGGAGAATTTTAGTGATCCTGTTCGTTTTGCTCATTACAGCGGCAGGAATCGAACTAATCAAAAAAAAAGCAACCAAAGCATTGCGCCAGGCTTAACTCTGTAAAGCAGCCATTTTTTTCATAATTGATTCGTATACTTCAGGTGGAACCAGGTCTTTGACCTCTCCTCCATAACTTGCAACTTCTTTAACAATGCTT
>CAZOOA010000061.1:0-16755 GCA_964581355.1 uncultured Desulfovibrionaceae bacterium
TAGATGTTCCAGTAGACTACCGGGGAGTGGAAATGCAGGATGTTTTTGTTGTAGGATATGGCTTGGATTATCATGAACGTTACAGAAACTTGCAATATATTGCTGCTTTAAAGCAGGTTCCATAAACAATTCGAAAGACAAATACAATAAAAATGAAACAGGCCCCAACAGACTTTCCAGCTTTCCTTATCGCCGTTCCACCGTCTTACGTTTGAGCCTTGTTTCCAGCGCTTTAGCCTTCAACGCAACTCAGTTAATCTCGGTGTTTTCGGCGATGCGCTCCCGGCTTTTTCCTCTGGCTTGGCCCGACCTCCCACGAACGTACCTGTCCGGCGAGTGCCCATCGGGTTTTGCCTTTGTATGAAGCCTGGAGACGCCCAACCAACTGACCGATTTCTTTACCCAGGGTTCGGAAATCTCTTTCACTCACCTTCAGAAAATTCCCGGTCACGTTGGTTGCAAGGATGCCTTCCTTGCCTCTCGGGGCCTGACAATTGTATTATCTCATGCATCCCCGTATTTGTCAATAGATTTTTAAAATTTTTTTAATTAAAATTGCAACAATTCATTTATTTGCTTCGACGCTGCAGAAGCTTCAGAGTTACTGTGTTAATGTGTTTTTATTGCATGAAAGTGCCAGGATAGTAAAATATAAAGGTCGTGAAGGCAGTATGAAAATGGGGTTTCCGTTTCCCGGTAGCGGTTCTTGAGCTAGTTGAAGTATAGAAGGAGGTTGACGATGTCCTATTTTGTTGGCGTTGATGTGGGAGGAACGAAAATTTTAATGGCTCTACTTGATCAGCAGGGAAACTTTTTGCTGGAAAAGAGGTTTCTGACCCGGCCGGAAAGAAAACCTGCTGAAATAATCGAAGAAATATCACTGGAAATAGAGCGAATGCTGCAAGAATTTGCTGTGCATAGCAACTCATTAACGGGGGTTGGACTCTGCATTGCCGGTTTTTATGACTGGCCTGCCGGGATTATGAAAAGCTCGCCCAATCTTCCAGGTTGGGAAATGTTCCCGGTGCAGCAGGAGATTACAAAGCTGCTTGACTGCCCCGTTTTGGTAGAAAACGATGCCAGTGCTGCTGCATATGGCGAGTACTTGTTTGGTGCTGGTCAGGGGGTGAAAGACTTGGTCCATCTTACATTGGGAACAGGAATAGGCGCCGGCCTGGTGCTGGACGGGAAGCTGTTCAGGGGAAGCAAAGGTTTTGCCGGTGAATTGGGACATATTCCGCTTTTGCCCGGCGGTCCTCAGTGTGGATGCGGCCGGACAGGTTGTTTCGAAACACTGGCTTCCGGACGTGCTTTAGCCCGGGAAGGTAATAAAATCCTGGCGGAAGGCCAAAGTACGTTCCTGAAGACATTGGTGCCCAATAATAACAGCGTTACAGCCAGCCATATTTTTATAGCGGCCAAGCAGGGGGATCCAGCTGCTACGGAAATCATTAAAAATGCTGCCTTTTATCTGGGGCAGGGCTTGTCCCTGGTAGTAAACCTGCTGAACCCGTCACGAATTACCCTGGGTGGAGGGCTGTTTAAAGAAGATTATTTGTTTTTTTTAGAAGAAGCAGAACAGCAGATGCGTCAAGCCGCAGTAACTGTTTCGTCTGAAGCAGTTGAACTCGCTCGTGCTCAGTTTATCGACGAGGCCGGTATTTTAGGCATTTTTGCCCTACTAAAAGAAAAATATCTTTAAGTCAAAAACTCTAAAATACTGCAGCATCCTGGCAGATATAACTCGAGCCTGTTCTTTGTTTTTTGGCTTGGATAAGGAAGTTTTCTATAGATCAAGTGAAGAAAATAATTACGGGAGCAGTAACTTTTTAAAGGTCTTAACCGTTATAAAGTGTGAAGGGAAAACCAAACCGGTAAGAGCGGCAAGAAAAATATTCAGGGCAAATATTCAGGAAATATGTGGTTTTTACCCGTAAAGCAGGAGAAAAATTGTCGGAGGTAGAATATCTATAATTATTCACCCGTATATTATTTGTTCGTCATCACCTCCGGCCGAACGGGGATTAGACTCCTGCTCCAGCTTGTTCCTGCAAAAGACGGGAAAAATGTCACAGTGGCAGGCTCCGCGGTTGAGGAGGTGTACTTTGATTGTACTTTACAGTAGAAAGTACTCTATCCCCGAGGAGAGGTCCACTTGAGCATGGAAAAAAAAGAGCAGGAGCTGGTTTTAAGGGCCCAGGAAGACCCTACAAATTTTGCTCCGCTTTACGACCATTACTTCCCGAAAATATATAACTATATTTATCATAAAGTAAGCAATAAACAATTAGCAGAGGACCTGGTCTCAGAAACTTTTTATAAAGCCCTGGCAAACATAAATCGATTTGAATGGCAAAAACGTTCTTTTGCCTGCTGGCTTTATACCATAGCCCGTAACCAGGTTATTGACAATTATCGCAAACAAAATCCCGTGTTACTAGATGGCAGTGAAGAGGAATTGCCTTCTCCAGAGCACAATAACCCCGAGGAAAAGGTATTACGCGATGTAAGCCGGGATGAACTCATAGCCTTGATAAGGACACTTAGCCAGGATCAGCAAGATGCTCTGCTGCTTCGTTTTCAGGAAGAATTAAAAATCAAAGAAATTGCCCAGGTGTTAAATAAAAATGAAGGTGCTGTCAAAGCCTTGATGTTCCGTGGGCTAAAAAAACTGCGACAAAAGCTGGAGCTGGAAAGGGGGGATGAAGATGAAGGAAGAAAAACCTATGGATAAGTTTCTCGAAGAGATGGGCGCTTCTGAAGAAGAGCAAGAGAAACTCCAGGAAGTTGTTTCCCTGCTAAGTAATATGCAGGAAGAACTGCCTTCTTCATCTTTCCAGTCCAGCTTAAAAGAGAGACTGATGCAGCAGGCCCAGGAACAAAAATATCACGTTGATACAGGCTCTGCCGGGCATAACAGATCAAGCAACGACCAAGAGAATCCAGTGGTCCAAATACCATCCAGCAAAGAAAAGAAAGAGTCGGGCTGGAAACATTATCGTCCTTTGTTCGCTGTGGCAACAGCAGCCTCGGTGATAGTGGCGATGGTTTTATTCTCCGGCTATGGAGCTCAGTTATGGGGCCGGGATTCTGCGGATTCTGACGGTTCTTCAGGTCGAATAGTTGCTATCAGAAACCTGCTCAAACCTCCAGAAATATCAATCCTTACGGATAAAGATGAACTTCCAGATTCAGACTCAGAAAATGAGCATGATTTAGCCATAGACCCTGACAGGGAACGAGAAACAGCAACACAGGAGCAGGAACTGGAAAAAGATGAACAAGACTCTGTCTCTGCAGATGATGATCAAAAAGAAGACGTTCCTACAACAGACGAAACGCCTTCAAAGAAAGAAAAGTCTCCTGAAGCCGACAGTGATACCTCTGATGATGAAAAAACGCCTGCTGAGGAGAAGGATGACGGGGATGAAATAGATAAAGCAGAACAAGAAAAAGATGAGCAGGAAAAGGATGAGCAAGAAAAAGAAAAAGATCCCTTGAGCCCCGAACCAGAATTTGAAATCTGGGACCAAGAGCAAGACATCAGGTTGGCCGGCATAGTTGATCTGCCGGAACTGAAATATGGAAAGTACGATGACGAAGAACTGGACCAGGTGGGGAATATCGAATACAGCTGGAGACCAGGCATGATCATGGAAGCTTCTGTAGAGTCTGTTGGAACAACTGACTGGGCTAAAAAGCTTTTATCCGGTGAGGGCTTTACAGTTAGTCAAAATGATGCATTAAAAATTGAAGAACAGGAAACTCAAAAAGGAAAATTTGTAGAAATCAAATTTACACCATCCAGACGTTCCGCTTTGCCTATGGTCGTTTACTACCAGCAAGACCGCGGGATTATCAGTTACTATTACCAAGAAAAAGGAGATGCTCTTGAGGCTGGTTATTATCCGCTGCTCTCTCCTTCCAGGGCCTTTGAGCAAGTTGAAGATGTTCCTGTTTATTCAGAGCATGAAAGGCTGGATTTTTCTTTCCGCAAAGTTTCCCTGGAGTATCACGAGTTCACATTAAAGAAAGATGATCGGGAACAATCAGTCAAAATGCCTGCGTATCGTTTTAAAGGAATGGAGGTTACAAAGGGTAGCGAAGAAATCGATATCTACCTGCCTGCCGTCAAAATCCCGTAAACCCTTGACCCCGAGATAGATAACCCTAAGCCCGGCTTGTATCAAACAGCCGGGCTTTATTTTTGTCTATTGGCTGCTTTGCAGCAGCTTTTGTTACTTGCCAATTTCCAGCCGCTGCCACAGGATCAAGCCTCCACGATAAAGCGCTGCGGCAAGCAGGAGCATGGTTAAAAAGAACAACAAGGGAAACTGATTATGGTAATAAAGGTCCCAGGACTGAAGATGATAAAAGAGCGAATACTCCCGAGAAGCCGGAAACCATCCGGGGATGGCCAGGATCATGCATAGCAATAAAGAGCTAATTCCTGCCTTAACTGCATCACTGGTAAACATAGAGAAAATCAAGGTAAACAGGTAAACTATCGTGGCGCCGAGAAAGGCAATCAGTGCAGAGGCCAGGAAGAGAAGGGCCGGGAGGGCAAAGCCTGCAGCAAAAGAAATGAGTAGTAGGATTACAGTAGACCCAAAGATAGATACTGCCAGCAGGGTCAGCCCGGCCAGAGCCTTGGAGTCATAAATGGTTGTCCTGGTTAAAGGAGTGCTGGCCAGAAACACAAGGGTGCCGTGAGCTTTTTCCTGTGCAAAGGCCCCGGCCGAAAAAATGATGGCTGCCAGGATGCCGAGCAAATAAATATAAGTTGCGCTCCACTGGCTCCAA
The DNA here is from genome assembly GCA_964581355.1 of uncultured Desulfovibrionaceae bacterium. GTDB lineage: Bacteria > Bacillota > Dethiobacteria > DTU022 > UBA8154 > CAZOOA01. Next base: position 4,804 of record CAZOOA010000061.1, read on the forward strand.
AGGTACAGGGAAAAGGAAAGTTCCGTAATTTCCAGGGAGCTCACTCCACTGAATCCCATAATCAATCCCGAAGATTCACCGGAAGTGGCCGATAGTAATTCTTCCAGGCGGGGATAAGCCAGGACGGATACAATGGCAACTGCAGTAAGTAAAAGAAAGCAAAATAAAAACCTTCCACGGGCTTCTTTCAACTCTTTTTTAAACAGGGCTTTATTTACCATCCCTTTTTTCCCCCTTTACCTTGTGATTTAGCAGCCTGAAGAAGATATCTTCCAACTCCAGGTCTATCATCTCCATGGTAAAATATGGGACCAGGGAGCAGTATCTCCATATTTTGTTTAGATTGGAAGAAACCTGGATATGAAAAGCATTGTCTTTTCTATGTACTGCTGTAATGCCCTCCATGTCCAAAAGAGCGGGAGGAGGTTCTGATTGGAAAACGATACGGATATCTTTAATACTGTCTTTTAACTCCTGGAGAGGGGATGTTTGTAAAACCTGTCCTTCATAAAGAAACGTGACATGATCTGCAACTTTTTCGATATCATTTAAGTGGTGGGAAGCGATAATAACGGTTTTGCCCCGGCCAATGGTTTCTGCCAGCACAGTATCAAGGAAACGTCGCTTGAAAATGGGATCTAAGCCTGAGGTAGGTTCATCCAGGAAGAGAATATCCGGTTCAGGTGCCAGGGTAACTAAAAGCGACAACTGGCTTCTCATGCCATGGGACAAGTTTTTGATTTTTTCTTTTGGCGGAATATGAAACTCTTTTAAATAGTTCTGCATCGTTTGCCGGTTCCAGCTGGGATAAATTCCCTGACAAAAAACAATGAATTCCTCTACTTCCATGTAATCGTACAGCCTGGGCTCCTCCCCAATATAGCCGGCTCTTTCCCGAATTCCCTGGCTGTTTTTGGCAATGTCCATTCCCAGGCAATTTGCGTTGCCTGAAGATGGGTGAAGCAGGCCCAGCAGAAGTTTGAGTAAGGTTGTTTTGCCCGACCCGTTAGGTCCAAGCAGGGCAAAAACCGTTCCACGGGGTATCTGCAGGGAAACGCCATTTAGCGCCTTTACTCCTGCAAATTTTTTGGAGAGGTCTTGGGTTTCAACAGCATAGTTCATCATTAAGATTCCGGAAAAATCCCGGAATTTTGTCACCTCCTGGAGAAAAGCAGTATTTCAAAGGATACGTTGTATACTTTCTTTTTTTAAACCATAAATTCCTTCTGTTTTCCTTTTAAATGCTGTTCGTGGCAAAAAGGCAGTTCTGGAGCAGGAATAACTAGGTTTAAGAAGAAAACAAAGAGATAATCAAGCACAAAAGAAGATGAAAGGGGTTAATGCTATTGCGTGTGCTGCGTTTCTCCTGGGATAACCAGGCAAAGTGGGGAAAAATGAAAGACGAATTTGTTGAAGAACTCAGGTGGAAAGATTCACACCCGTTATCATATGAGTTGACCGGGGCAACATATCATGCTGATGAAGTGAAGCTGCTTCCACCCTGTATCCCTTCCAAAATAATCGGTGTTGGCCTTAATTACCGCAGTCATGCAGAAGAACTGGGTTTGCCTTTACCCCAGGCCCCGATCCTGTTTTTAAAGCCCTCCACTGCAGTTATAGGCCCCGGAAGTCCAGTGATTTTACCTTCTCAAAGTAAAAGAGTTGATTATGAGGCGGAGTTAGGGGTTGTGATTGGGCGAGAGGCAAATAATGTACCTGTTCAGCGGGCAAAAGAGTTTGTTTGGGGCTATACCTGTGCCAACGATATTACAGCCAGGGATTTGCAACCCAAGGACGGGCAGTGGACTCTTAGCAAAGGGTTTGATACTTTTGCCCCCATAGGGCCATGGATTGAAACAGAAATAGAGCATCCTTCTGAATTGGTGGTTGCAGGACTTCTCAACGAGAAAGAGGTGCAAAGGGGAAGCGTTGATGACCTGGTTTTTAGTATTGATGAGCTGATCACTTATATCAGTTCCTGTATGACCCTGCTGCCGGGCGATGTTATTTTTACAGGTACTCCTTCAGGGATCGGCCCCTTAAAAGAAAATGACTTTTTCACAGTCAGCATTGAAGGGGTGGGGGAGCTAACCAACATGGTTCTGGCCCGGGAGTAAGCAGCAATGCACTGTCAAGCCAGGTCCTGGTGTTTATATGCTCAACTTGCCCGAAATGGTAATTACTGGTGCTAAATCTAACATAATAATGTAATATATTATTACTAAAAAAGAAAAAAATTATATTTTTTATAGTAAAACTATTGACAGCCAGGCCGTTATAAAATATAATATTTTATAGAAAAGGCGGGTGCTTGAACATGAAATATCAAGAAAATCAGCCACTGTTCAGCATCAGCGTCACATCAAAGATTATTGGGATTACGCCTCGGGTTCTGCGCAGTTACGAGGAGGCAGGTTTAGTGTGTCCCTACAGGACGGAAGGAAACACGAGGCTGTATTCGCAGCTGGATGTTCGAAGGTTGCAGTTGATTTACTACTTGCACAAAGAAAAAGAAGTGAACCTGCCCGGAATAAAAATCATTTTGGATTTATTATCATCCTACCTGGAAGAAGAAATAGCACCGGATGTGTATAAAGTAGAGAATAATATCAGCACTTCAGAAGAAAATCAAAAAAGTGTTGAAGCGGATATAGGGCCAGGAGATGAGCTGATTGAGAAAATCAAGGAAGTCGCTCCGGAATTGCTGCCTGGCAAATTCAAAGATTAACTGTTCACCAAGTGTGGTAAAATATTGCAGGAGGTGATACTATGGCAAACCTGATTAGGCGCAGACCGATTAACGAATTAATGGGACTCAGAGAGGATTTTGATCGGTTGTTAAATGATACCTTCAGGATATTTGATGAAGGATATGGTGAGCGTGTAGGTTGGAAACCGGCTGTAGATATGGAGGAAACGGAAGAGGACTACATCGTCAAGGCAGAAATTCCAGGAATCAAGAAAGATGACATCAACATTTCCATCGCGGACAACAAGGTTGTGATAGCTGGAGAAGTAGCTGAAGAAAAAGATGTCCAGGAGAAGAATTACTACTTGAAAGAAAGGGCCCGAGGAAAGTTCAGCCGTGGTTTTACCCTGCCGACACCGGTTGATTCCGGCAAAGCGGAAGCTACCTTCAAAGATGGAATCCTGACACTTAAGCTGCCCAAGGCGGAAGAAGCAAAGCCCAAGCAAATAGAAATTAAAGGTGAATAAGGAAGAGAAAGTTCTGGTGTAAAAAATCACTAACCGGAGCGTCTTCCTTTATAATATAAATACCTGGGGATGAAAGGAAAGTTCCCAGGTATTCTTTATGTTTATTTTTTTGCTCCTTCAACTATAACCAGGGCATTTTATCGGCTTTGTCACCCTTTAGAACAGGAGTTAATTTGTCCCGCAAAGGTTGAGGGACATTTTTTAGCTTCATATCGTCAACTTTTTTAATCAAGCTGGTTTGGACTTTCAATTTCATGGCCAGGTCTTTGGCTGTTAGACCCTGATTTTTTCGCAGCTCTTTTACAGTTTTATTTTTAAAACCAAGGTTAAAAAACACTTTACCATCCACCTCTCCATTTACTCAAAAAGAAGGTGACATTTCCTTCGACAAAAAAAGTAAAAACCCTGCCCGGAATGGCAGTCTAACGAAAGTTGAGATTAAATTATAAAAAGGATCTGTTATATTCGTATCGAAGTATATTAATAGTTCAAAGCAATATCCGATTTCAAATATGCTTCAAGAATTATTGCTTCCCCCTTATATCTGTTATTTGATTTACAACCTGTAATGAAAGGCCGGTTTATATGTTAAAGTTGCTTTTTCTGTTTACTGCTGTTCCTTTGCTGGAACTTTGGTTGTTGATTAACATTGGCGGATGGATCGGTGCGGGACCGACAGTATTCCTGGTAGCAGCTACAGGTTTTTTTGGTGTGCTGCTGGCGCGGTCCCAGGGCCTTAGGATCTTGCATCGCTTAAGAGAAGAAGTCGAAAATGGAGCGATGCCGGCTAATGAAATCCTCGATGGTGCCTGCATCCTGGTTGGGGGCGCATTTCTACTTACCCCGGGAATATTAACTGACTTGCTCGGATTTTCTCTGTTAATTCCCTTCACTCGCAAGGCGATGAAAGAGATGGCAAAAAAAGTGTTGCGACGTAAAATGGATAGTGGAACCATCGTTGTTTACCGGCGTTGGTAGATAAGTGCAGGCTATTAAAAGAAACCCGCCACCCGGAAGTGTAGCGGGCATTACAGGGGCGGAATGTTCGGTTATTTCAAAACATTGCTTCACAATCAGTGGGTGGATGAATTGATCAACACGTTTTTCACAGCCATTGTAGTTAAGCAGAGAATCTTGCTTCTATATATGGTGGCTGATATTTTAACAAGGAGGAGATAGGATGGAAATGGAAAACAACGGAAACGGCTGGGGGCAGGATCATACACTCCTGGATTGTTTTAATAATGTTGCGGAGTATTTTAATCAGCTTACGGCCAGTGATGTGGCGGTGGCTATTGTCGATGCCAAAACCCAGGAAATAGCTTCGTATATTCCAGGCGAAACCCTTGACCACAAGCTTAAGCCAGGTGACCACTGCCCGGACAAGACTGTGGTTATGGAGGCGGTGCGTTCACGGAAAACAGTTTCTAAACAGGCAGGCCAGGAAACATTTGGTTTCTCCTATCTTGGTATTGGAATGCCCATAATAGATAAGAGTAGCGGAGAGGTGTTGGGGGGGATTTCTGTTAACCAATCCCTGGAAAATCACGATCAATTGTTGGCAATGTCCGATAACCTACAGGAAGCTATCCAGGATGCCAGTGGAGTTACGGAGAAACTTGCAGGTGAAGCCCAGGAACTATCCGCTATTGGCGAAATGCTTACCAAGCATTCCAATGAATTGAATAAAAACGTTAGGGAAACAGATGATATGCTTAAGGTAATTCAAAAAATTACGGACCAGACCAACCTTCTGGGACTCAATGCTTCCATTGAAGCTTCCAGGGTGGGGGAGATGGGCAAAGGGTTTGGTGTCGTTGCTGAAGAGATTCGCAAGCTGGCTGAAAACAGCAGCGAATCATTGCAGCGGATTGAGTCTATCCTGGGAACCCTGCGCGATGCTACAGGCAGCATCAACCAGGAAGTAGGAAATATCAGCAAAATAGCTGCCGAGCAGGCGGATGCTTCTCAAAAAGTGGCCGATACCGTGCAAAAGCTTGATGAAATGGCCCAGGAGTTGGTTACGTTTGCAAGGAAAATGTTTTAACCTGCAGGCATATGATATAAAGCAACATTTTTCCGCTTTTAAGGTCGACAGTGCAACTTTTAAGTTGACTGATAATTTAATTGGTGCTATATTTTAGATAAACTAAAATATTTGACATCATTTTCCCGGGCATCCGGTGTCTTTTCTTCCCAAAGTTTATAGTGAAGCTTTTTGCGTGGGGTTGTAGCTCAGGGAGAAAGCGTTTTACTTCAGGTTGATTAATGTTTTCGGATCTCGCAAAGGAGACAGCGGATGCAACAGCAACTAACTGTTTTAGAAGGACCAGATAGCGGGAAAACTATATTTTTAACTGGCAAAGCGCTCTATATCGGTCGCGATGAAGCCATGTGCAGCCTTGTACTCTCCGACACGGAAGTTTCCCGGCAGCACGCCCGGCTTAGCCTCCATGGTGACGGAGCAATCCACCTGGAAGACATGGGCAGCAGCAACGGCACTTACGTAAACGAAGAAAAGATCGGCGGACCGAAGAAAATTCGTCCCGGAGACCGGATCCGTTTGGGCAGTTCTGTTCTTAATCTCGTCCCGGCAGCGCAGGTTGCGCATGCTCCCCCTGCCGCTCAGGCCGGCCAAGCGACTGCTTCTGTGAGTATCGGCCGCGATCCCTCCAACGACCTGGTAATCAGCGATCCACAAGTGTCCAGGAAGCATGCCCGTATCGACTGCCAGTCTGGAACATATTACCTGACCAACCTGAGCAGGACGGGGACCACCTACGTTGATGGTCAACAGGTCAGTGCACCAGCAGCCTTGAAGCCTTCCTCGTGGGTTCAAATCCAGGGCCATAATTACCTTTTTGACGGAAGCAGGTTACTCAACGAGAAAGCTGAAGTTGCCGCCGCTTTCAGTACACCTGCTCTCAATCCCGAAAGGGATATCTCCTTTGTACAAGCCCTCTTGGCGCCACTTAAAGGGATGGCAAGCATCAAGTGGCTGCTGGGCAGCATCCTTGCTGTCATCCCCATCGTCGGCATTTTTGCTAACGGCTACCGTTACCGGTTGCTAAAAAACGGTCAGTCCGGCACCCTTGCCTTGCCCGCATGGGAAAACTGGGGTGAACTGTTCGTGACAGGTTTACAGTTTTTCCTGGTCAGGGTTTTTTACCTTCTCTTGCCGGCCCTCTTTTTATTGTTTGTAATCGCATATGCACCGCCGGCATGGGTTGATAACTTGCTGGAAATGGTTTATTACCCCCGCGGCCAGCTGCTGATCATGAGCATGCTGTTTTTTGTCCTGGCCTGGTCTGTTATGCCTATCGCTTTAGCCCACTTTGCTGCAACCGGTTCCTTCAAAGACTCTTTTCAGCTCTCAGCTATTCTACAGCTTATTAGTGTTGGCAGGGCTCAGTATTTATCTTTAATTCTCCTGGTAGCCGGGCTGTGGTTGGCTGTAAGCTTGCTGGCCTGGATCATCCCTTATATTGGCTTTGTATTCGGTATTATCGGGGCATTCTACATTTATATTGTCTCTTCGCTGCTGTTCGGTGATTTTTATGGACGCAGCAGGGCACAGATTGGCTCTTTCTGATACTGTTTGTGTACATATTGAAACAGCGTATATTTTCGACAACGATTGTATTTAAAAAGCATTGTGACTGAATTAAGAGGCATTTTTTAAATAGGTGCAGTTCAATGAAGAGGTCAAAGGGGGCTTCCCATGGACTATTTCCTGGAAGTGCTAGAAGGCTCGGAGAGTGGTAAAACTGTTCCCTTGAGCGGTTCCAACCTGATCATCGGACGCGACGCGGGACAGTGCAGCCTGGTGATCAACGATCAGAAAGTCTCACGTATCCACGCACAGATTAACCGCTACCAGGGGGATCTTTTTTATCTGGAAGACCTGGGCAGCACCCACGGGACGCTACTAAACGGTAAACCCCTTCATGAAGCGGCGCTGATCAGCAGCGGAGACCGGATAACCGTAGGCGACAGTATAATGCAGCTCAAAAGCGGCGATGCGGCCGGCGGCATGTCCCCGGGAGCCGTCCCCCGGGGCTCTGCAGAAGGGAAAAAGACGCTCTTCAGAAAAGAGCTGGTCTTGCCCTTGGTCCTTTTTGTGGCCTTGGCGGGTGCGGCTTTCATCCTGGTCATGATGGGCCTGGGGGGAGAATCGCTCCGGGCAGGCCCACTTGATCTCTCCGAGGAAGAGGCCTACCTGCACTTCCGGTCTGAAAGCCATTCCAACCTGGTTAAATCTTTCTCCTCCTTTGAGTCTCTGGTCAGCAACCCGCTTGACATTCCGGAGTGGGAGAGAAATCTCAAGTTATCTATCGCCAAAATTATGGTGCTCTGTGAAGAGATTCAAGAGGCTGATGCCCCGGATAAATATCGGGCTTCACATGATTACCTGCAAGCTGCTGCCAATGACTACTACCGGGCCATGGAATACTTCATGGCCAGAAACCCCGAGTATGCGAGGCTTTATCTCGCCTCCGGCGATACCAACTACAATGAAGCGGTTCTTTTACTGGAGTAAGGCAGCCAATAAGATCCTTTGCCCGGATAAAGGGGTTAAGGGGCGCGTGTTTTAAAAACAAAAGACAGGAGAGAGTTAAAATGAAAAGCCCGCCGGTTACGATTCGCCTGATGGTGGCTTTAGTTGTTTGCCTGCTCCTTACAGCAAGCTCCATTTCAATTTGTGCAGCTCAGCAGGATAATCAAAGATTGGAATACTATAAAGAAAGACTCGAAGCAGCGATTTGGGATAGAGATCGCTATATCAATGAAACCGAAGCGGAATATAACAATTTGCTGGACACTGTCTCGCAAATCGCAGCAGAAAGAGAAACGTTAGCGCTTCAGGAGCATGCAGAATTTATTTCAGCGCAAGAGCAAAAATTAGACCCAGGCTATGAAAATAAGAACGGCCTGCATGAGCAGAACAATGTCAGTCGACCTGGTTACCGGCTCGAAGTCACAGAAAAGTCTCAGGCTTTTTATGAATATATTAAGGCGAAAGAGGAACGAGGAGAGGAGTTAAGTTCGGCCGATAAGTTTATGAGAGCATTAATGATTTCCAGCCGCCGGTGGCCAGAAGTTCCTGAGCCTGTCGATTTGAGTTCGGGACTTGTCACATGGGAGAATTATCCTTACTTTCAAGTGGCTGGATTAACTGAATTGGAAACCCCTCACACAGAAGAAACTGAAAGATTTCGGCAGTATTATCACAGCTTGAGCCCGGAAGACCGGGAACGTTTATGGGTAGCGGGCATGATGTATCGTACCTATGCCCGCATGGGGTTCGATATGCGTTCCGACGAACAGAGGGAAAAAGAACAACAGCAGGTGCAAGTTTTGCCAGTTGAAGAACCATGTTTTGACTCCCTGCTGGCAGGGCACCTGGAAGCAGATCCCCAATATCAAGCCTTAAGGAACCGCATAGCAAGTATTGAACGCACTAGAAATGAAAATCAGCGAAGAGTTGAAGAGCTTCAGGATTTAGTTAACTATTATAAATATGTCGGCAATACAAGTGACGTGGATTTTAGCGATATTCAAGAGGTCACCGAAGAGGTCAAAGAAGAAAGAGGGCAGGAAGGGCCTGGTGCGCCAGAGAGCGGCAACGGTTTTCTATCCCCCGTAATTAATGATATTGTTGACTCAATTGTCCGTATAGCCCAAGGCGGATTCGGTGCAGAAGAACCGGTCCAGGAAACTGCCCTGCATGATCCGAATCTTGAAATGCCGGGGGAATGGTTTTTTCCGAGACCTTATGGTGATATATATGATTCAGGCCACCTGATTATAGATGATCTTGGCGATGAATACGAAAAGCAGCCAGATGGCTCCTGGGTGGCTACAGGTGAAAATTACGGCCCCTTGCCGCCTGAATACTGGCCTGATTCTTTGCCCAGCCAGGATTATCAAGTTGCTGTAACGATAGACGGCGAAAGGCATCTGACCTATACATTAGAAGAAGGATATGAAAGTGTAGAACATATCTTTTCCGCTCAGGCAACCGAACCCGGTGAATATACCTTTGCATGGTCTTTTGGGGATGGCAGGGATTACAGTGGAAAGACTGGTAGCAGGTCGGGCGGGAGAATCACGTATGATAATATTACAGAAGATAAAACATTAACCCTGAGCGTTAGGCTAATAGATGCTGAAGGTGAAGTTCTTGATACTGACCAGGTGACGATAAGTTTTGTTCTAACTGAAGAAACGCCTCATGAAACTGAACACAGGCAAGACATTCTTAATGTATGTAATAAATGGATAAGGTCCGACAGCGGCGGCTCCGGAACGACAATTACTGTATATGATATCAGTGAATTGCCGCCTGAAACAAGTTTTGATATGAGATTTAACGCAATGAATATTCCTGACAAATTTATTGTCGAATATGAAGGGGCAGTCGTCTATGATTCCGGTTGGCGCGGTTCAAGTACAGGTATAGGTGATCCCAACCTTTACCCGGGCGGTTTATCTGGAGGTGGCCAGGGTGAAGCAAGAGCAATGTTTGAAAAAAATAACAGCGACAGCTTTACGGTAACTGTAATAGGTCCCGAGCCCAATACTGCTTGGAATTATGAGCTCAGGGCCAACTGCCCGCCCCTCTCTTGACATTGACATGTCTATCTACGGGGCATGAGAAGTTTCTTTAGTGAAAGTTTGTATAAAGGCTTGCAAGTTTCTACATTATGCCAATAGGAAGGGAGTAAGAGTGGCAAGAAAAGGCTTGCAGTTCACTTTAAACAGTAATACCCAATAATCCCCTCGTTTACCGCACTTGACAGAGAAATTAAAAAGATTTATAATTGTATACACAATAAGAGCTAAGGGGTTATAGCTCAGGGGGAGAGCGCTTGACTCACATTCAAGAGGTCTCGGGTTCAAATCCCGATAACCCCACCACAAGAAATACGATAAAACCGGCACTCACAAGGGTGCCGGTTCTTCGTTTAAAGTGCTCTTGAATAACGCGGGGGGTTTATTGGTGGGGGTATCGGTCTGGAGCCTGGGGGGTCGACTTCTCGTTCCGGATCTTCTGGAAGACCTGAATCAGGGTGGCGCTGGACTGCTGGCGCATCCTTTTTGTGATATGCCCGTAGGTCTTCTCCACCATGTAGGTGCTGTTGTGGCCCAGCATCCGGCTCACGGAATAGATATTGACGCCGGCCTCCAGGGCCAAAGTGGCGAACAGGTGCCTGAGATCGTGCGGACGCGCCGATATATCCTCCAGCCCGCGTCGGCCAGGATCTTCTTGAAATGGTTCCTTCGCAGGTTGTCCCTGCTATGCGGCCGGCCGTTGTCCTGGCAGAAGACCAGGTTGTTGTCCTCGTACTTCTTCTTTGGGTCGTTTTTTCGGGCCTCCTGCTCCTGTTTGATTCTCTTCAGCAGCTCGACCTGCTCCTGGTCCAGCATGAGATACCGGATCGACATGTCGTTTTTGAGCTTTCCCTCGATTACGAGGCCCTTTCCTTTTACTCTCTTGATCTGTTGGCAGACGTAGATCCAGCCTTCGTCCATGTTGACCCGGTCCCAGGTGATGCCCAGGAGCTCGCTGCTGCGCATCCCGCTTTGTATATAGAACTCATAGATATAGCCGTACTTGTGCTTGTCGCAGGCGTCGAGAAACTTTTTCAGCTGTTCTTCATTGAATATCTGGACTTCTACCTTTTCCTCTTTTGGCAGTTCGATACCCTTCGCCGGATTCCAGGGGTGTCAGCCTCTCTGAGTCGGTTGCCTTGCGCAGGGCCTGCCCCAGGGGTACGAACATGCCTCTTTTGACCGCGGTCATCGAACATGTTTTGGCTTTTTTGTCCACAAAGTCCTGGATCTGTTTGTGGCTCAAGTCCTTGAGTCGGACTTTGCCCAACTCGGGCTTGATATGATTGCGAATATGGCTCTCGTAGAAATCCCAGGTGTTGTCGTCGACCTTGCCTTTTTTCGTCTCCAGCCACTGGTCGAGGTAGTCGCCCAGCCTTTTTCCCGACGGCTCGATGTATCTCCCGGTCTCTGCGTCGGCCATGGCCTGGTTCTTCAGGCGCACGGCCTCTTTTTCTGTACGTGCGACTTTTCTTTTCCGCAGAATTGCCGCAACCCAGGCCCTATTGTGAACCTGGCAAAGCAGATCAGCCAGCGACCGGTAAATATGACTCCACATCATAAAGAAGGACCGCAGCCTGCATTGTTTACACCTAACGACCCAATTCAGGAGGCCAAAGGCATTACCCGGCTTATCCAAGAGAATCATTCTGCCGGCCAGCCTTTCTCTGAATTCTGCGTATTATCCAGGACCTTGGAACACCTGATGTATACATTCGAGGAGCTGGTCCTGGCCGGAATACCCTGCCACATCGCCACCAGCCGCTGCTTGGTATACGAAAAGCCGTTTATCAGGCCCTTGCTGGACAATTTGCGCCTGACAATAGAACCGGATAACAGGCATGCATTCCAGGGCATACTGCGGACATTGTATTTGAAGAAAAACCTGGTGGAGGAAATAAAAAATAATGGCGGCGCCCAAAAATTTCTATTAAAAGACCTATTAAAACTGCCTATCCTCGAGGAACGGCAAAAGAAGGCCATCAGGACACGCATTGACCTCTTAAGCAGCCTCAAAGACCTGTCTCCCGGTGACGCCATCCGCGCGTGCCGGGAGTCTTTTTTTGACCGTTATACTGAGAATGGATATCGTTATCTGTTGTCTCCGTCACGAGAGCAGGC
>CAZOOA010000062.1:0-16714 GCA_964581355.1 uncultured Desulfovibrionaceae bacterium
CCGGACCCGGAATAATCCAGATCCGGCCTTAAGTCCGGCCTTAAAAATGCAGGTTTAAGAGGGCCTTAAAACGCAGGTTTTTGTCAGCTGAACTTGTAGCTGCCATTTAACTTCAGAAACGCTTCCACAAAACTGGGGTCAAACTGGCTGCCGGCACAGCGCTCCAGCTCAGCCAGTGCCTCTTGAGGCGACAGGGGTTTCTTGTAGGGCCTGCCGCAGGTCATGACATCGTACGCATCGATCACCGCCACCAGCCTGCTGAGCAGGGGGATCTCTTCACCTTTCAAGCCCTGGGGGTAGCCCTTGCCGTCCCAGCGCTCATGATGGGCCAGGATGACCGGGGCAATCCGGGCCAGTTCAGCGGAAGTCATGGCGATACGGTAACCCCGCTCCGAATGCTCTTTAACCAGTTCCCATTCCTCCGGGGTAAGGCGTTCCGGCTTCATCAGGATATAGTCGGGCACGGCAATCTTGCCAATATCGTGGAGTGTCACGGCCAGGATTAATTCATCCATTACATTTTCGTTCAACTCCATTTCCAGTCCCAGCTCCACGGCCATGTTCTGCATCCGCCAGGAATGCTCTTCGGTCTCGTAATCCTTTTCACCCAGTTTTTTAACCAGGGAAGCAATAACGGAGTTGCGGAAATTTTTCGCTTCCTGGAGTTTGTGCCCATACATTTCCGTTTCCGCTTTTTTTACAATATTAAAAATGTCCTGGGAGGGAGCATTCTTGGTCGCCATACCCAGGGCAATACTCAGCTGTATGGGTTCAGGGACAGCTTCTTCACAGGTTTGCTGGATGCGCCGGATCAGTCCCTTTACCGACTCCGGGGGGGTCTTGGGCAGCAAGACGGCAAACTCATCACCGCCCCACCTGCAGATAATATCCTCCCGGCGGCAGCAGGACTGCAAAATCCCGGCAATTCGTTTTAGCAGGCTGTCTCCCTCCTGGTGCCCAAAGGCATCATTAACCAGTTTTAACCCGTTGGCATCGCCGATAATAATGCTCAAAGGCAGCTGCCTCTCCGTATCCAGCCGGCGGATTTCCTCTTCGAAAAAAGCCCGGTTGTAAAGCCCCGTCAATTTGTCGTAGAAGCTTAAGTAGCGGATTTTTTCCTCGGATTGCTTGCGCTCGGTCACATCGCGCCCCACACCCCGGAAACCGATGACTTTACCCCGGGCGTCTTTTATCAGGGAGACCGAGAGTTCTCCATACCGGGTACGGCCGTCTTTGCCGATCATCTCCAGGGCAAAGCCCCGGTTGGATTCACCGGTTGAAAAAACCTGGTGAAACACCTGGAAAACCTGATCGGGATCCCGGTAGAGATTGCGAAAATTCAGCCCGACAAATTCTTCCTGGCTATAGCCCAGCAAACGACAGGCGGCTTCGTTGCAAAAGGTGATATTCCCCTCCAGGTCTACTTCGTAATAGCCCTCCTGGATCTGGTCCAGGATTTCCCGGTAGCGCTCTTCCGAGCGGCGCAGAGCTTCCTCCACTTTTTTACGCTCGGTGATATCCCGGATAATGACCATATCGGCCGGCCTGCCCTGGTAAATGGTCAACCCGGCATTAAACTCCACGTAGATATCACTTCCATCCTTGTGCTTGATGATGGTCTCGTAGCGGGAAGGCACCTCTTCCCCGGCAATCCGCCGCCGGTACCGTTCTGCAACCCGCTCCACTTCGGAGGGATGCAGGTAGTTGGCCAACGGTGTCCCCGTAATTTCCTCTGCCTGATAACCGGTTATCAGGGCAATGACCGGGTTGACGTACTTGAGCAGGCCATCCTGGGCAATGACGATGCCGTCATTGGCCCGTTCCACCACATTGCGATATTGCACCTCGCTTTCCCTGGCCAGGTCCACTGTAGCATGTCCCGAGGGGAGATCGTAGCGGACATGTTTAAGGTTTCGCCGGACCCCTTTGACTGCCCGGGACAAACGAGCAGCGAGTTCGTCTGAAGTGATTGGATAGATTATAAAATCGTCGGCACCTAATGACAGGGCCCGTTCCACCTGTTCAACCCCCGGGGAGCTTAGCAGGGCCAAAAAGTAGGTCTCCTGGAAAAAGCCAGGCAACCCCTTTTCCTGCAGCCGCTCCTCTTCCAGCAGGTCAAGGGGGGCAATGGCCAGGCCAAAAGACCTGCTGGCTGCCTGGTCTGCCACTTCCTGCAGGCTATTGCAGGCAACAACCTCTGCAGTCCCATTGGACACTTTGTCCAGGCTTTCTTTTACCAGGGAGTAATCCTGGTGTTCCTTTTCCAGGAGTAAAACCATTAACCGGTCTCCCAACACGTCATCCCTCCATTAATTCACAATACATCGATTTCCGGCTTTGATCCCGAAAAACATTCCAGAAAACTGTCAACAGTTGCGAGCTCTTTTCGACCTGTCAATTCTCACCGGTGCCGGGCCTGCCCTGCCCCGGAAAAAAGGAGTGCTCGCCCCCATCATTTGGGTCCAGCTGCATGACCAGGAAGGTGATATCATCTTCTCCCTGCAGGGTGCCCTGGTTAAAGGAGCGGAAATCTTCCTTGACTGCTTCGATAATTTCCCGGGGAGACTGGTGGCTGTGCTCGTAAAACACCTTTTTCAACCTTTGATCATACGGTGTAAAGTCTGCGCTTTGCTCCACCAGGCCGTCAGTGCTGAGCAAGATGGTGGATGGCTTATCCAGGGTGAAGCTCCCCTCCCCGGTATTCAGCAGCTCCAACGGAATGACGGGGGAAATGGGAGGCCCGTTACTGAACAGTTCACTGCAATTCCCCTCCCCGGAGCAAAGCAGCAAGGGCACCTGGAATCCGGCAGCTGTATAGCTTATTTCCAGCCGGGCGAGGTCAACTACCACCAGGAAAATGCAGATGAAATAGTCACTGGGGTAATTCTCCCGGCAGTACTGCTGTGCCAGGGACTGCAGCATTTTTCCCGGCATAATATCTTCATCACCGGCCAGAAAGAGATAATTGTTCATGGTGTGGCGGACAAAAACGCTCAGCATGGCAGCATCCAGGCCATGCCCGGAAACATCGGAAACATAGGCGACCAGCTTGTTCCCTTTATGAATGACATCAAAAAAATCTCCACCCAACCGTTCCGCCGGCAAGTAATGAGCAGCGACAGAAAACCCGGATATCTCGGGAAAATGTTGGGGCAGATGTCGTTGGTGAATGTTGTGCGCTTTTTCAATCTGTTCTTGTAACGATTGTTCCGACTCCTGCAGTCGGCGGTAGGCTTTCTCCAATTCAACTGTTTTTTTATTCAAATCCCGGTTCAGGTTATTTAGCTGGCTGGATAAATAGGAAAATTCCCGCAAAATTTTACTCTCATGGAGCGTAATTTTTTCTCCCAGCAGGAGCAGTTGCGAACCCAGGGAAACACCGTGAAAAGAAATCCTGTGGACAGAGGAATGGGCCTGATACAGCTGCAGGTCGATTTTTCGGAACGCCCCTCCCTCCTGACGGCAGGACTCCAGTAAATGAACATCCTCTTTTTCCGCCAAAAAATCCGCCAGGTTACGGCCTGTGGGCTCTGCTGAAAGCTGCATGAAGCGTTGAAAGGCCTGGTTGGTTTTCATAATGGTGTTATCAGGTGCTAAAACTATGAGAACAAGGTCGCTGATTGTCTCCAGGTATGCCAGCACCTGACGGTACAGCTCTGTCTCCTGGTCTTTATTCCACATTCCTGCCATTCTCCTCTGCGTACCATTTTTGGGCCAGTTCTACGGCATCGCGGGCATTGGCGGCCCATCCGTCAGCACCGATCCGCTTCCAGAGATCCGGTTCCCCGTTAAAGGCCATTCCACCGGCCATGATCTTGACCCCTTTCAGCTCGGGCTCGGCTTGCACCGTCTCGATAATTGTTTTCACCCCGGACAGGTTAAAGGGCATCGTCACGGAAACTGCCAGCAGAAAGGGCCTTTTATCCAGCAGAATATCTCTTAAATCTTCCACGGGCGTATTGGCTCCCAGGTAATAAACATCCCAACCTTCCATCTCCAAAAAGTCGGCTACCATGTACCCTCCCACTTCGTGAAATTCATTGGGGGCTGAAGTAACCACCGCCCTGCTCCACTTCGGCTCTTCCACCAGCACATGGGCCTGGTACAGGGCAGACATGACCCTGGAGATGATGGCGCTGGCCAGGTGTTCCTGGGCTACCGAAACCTCACCCTTTTCCCAGCCTACACCGATCTCGTACATGGCCGGCTGGATCACCTGCAGATAAAAATCTTTAACCTGCTCCCTGTTTTGCACGGAAGCCCTGGCCCGGTCCAGGCACTCCTGGCTGTTGCCCTGCAGCAAACTGTGCAAAAATGCCAGCCTGCTTTTTTGCCAACCGGGGGACTCTTCGCCTGTATCCCAGCTGATACCTTCCCGGGACAGTTCGATAAACCGGGAGTGCTGCTGCAAGAGCCAGTCGTAAACCGTAATAACCTCCCGGGCCCGTTCTTCCTGCAGGTGGTCAGCGACAGCTCCCTTCCAGGCCTGCAGTGCTGCCGGAAAATAATCAAACGAAAAGCCGCGGGATGAGTAGCTGCGGTACACCCACTGGATTACCCGCAGCAGCGTTTCGTACAGGCCCAGTTGAAAAACGTTGCTCATAAACACCGCATGGGATTCGTGATTATCGTACATCACCTGCAGGGGATTCCGGCCGATGAGGGTGGCAAGTTCCGGATGCTTTTTCATTTTCCTGTTAACCTGTTCTACCAGTAACGGCTGCTTTTCTCCGTACTCATTGGCCGCCGGCTGGGAAACAGGGGGAAGTTGGCGAATTTGTTCGATTAATTGGTTGAGCATGAATCCTTTTCCTCCTGATTTACAAACTGCATCATAAAACGACAGGTTCTATTTTTATTTAAACAAAAATAGATAAAAACCTTCTATTTCTTGACAGAAATCTTCAAAAAAACTGCCAGGCGAACCATTTTATTTCAAAATAATTTGCCCGGCAGTATTTTAACCGACTTCGTTTTTACTTTTTACCTCTGTATTAACTGGTTACTCCTTTTCCAGCCGTTTCCGCTGGGTCAAGACCAGCGCCCCCGCTGTAATCATCAGGAAGGCAAAAAACATCCTGTAGGAAAAGGCACTGCCGCCGTCGGTTTGGGGCAGCATGCCAATCTGGGTCGGTTCTTCTTCAGTTTCTGCAACCGGCTCTGGTTCAGGGGCGGGTTCCGGCTCTGGTGCAGGGTCAGGAGTGGGAACCGGCGCCGGTGCAGGCATGGGCGCAGGGTCTGCTGCCGCTACGGTGCCGAACAGCCCGAAGAGGCTGAAGTCTTCCACTTCGGCCCACAGCTGGTCGCCGACAACTTCTGAAGGAAGCTGATCCCACTGGCCGGTCCCTTCGTTGTAGCGGAACAGGGCCAGTTCATCTTTTTCCACTCCCTCGGGCAGCGGATCGGGCAGGTCGACTTTAATTGTCGCCTTGGCTCCGGCCAGCGGCTCGGTGCGCTCAATGGTCAGGAATACTCCGACCGGGGTCAATTCTTCCGGCACAGCCCTTTCCGTTGCCGTAAAGCGCTTCACATCCACGGTGCCCGCCACATCATCAGCAGTCTCCAGGTCAATGGTGACCCTGGCTTCTTCAAAGGTTACCGTGGCTTTGCGGTCTTCTGTAGTTACTTCCTTGGTCCCTTCAATAACAAAGGTTCCGGTGGCAATTTCCTCTCCCTGGATAAAGGCCTTGACTGTATAGGTGCCGGGGGCCCGGTCTGCTTCTACGCTCCACTCGGTATTGCCCCAATGATAGGAATCGGTCCAGTCTGCTGCTATCCAGTGGTTTTCCTCGGTGGTGTCAACCAGTTCCCCGCCGGAGTCGTAATAACGGGTTTCAATTACGAAATCGAGCCTTTCTCCCAGGGGCTCATTGGTTGTGTTGAGGCGGTATCCGCCACGTTCGCCAATCTCATAGCCCAAAACTTCAACGCCATAGGCAGCAAAGAGGTTCTCGGTGGGCTCTGGTTCTGGTTCCGGCTCAGGCTCCGGTTGCGGTTCTTCCACGACCTCTTCATCCTCTTCATCATAATCATCAACGATGACTTTTTCCAGCTCTTCATCTCCAGATTCATCGCCAGCATAGTAGCCAGGCGGAATATCGTAATCATCCACGATCACCTTATCCAGCTCCGCAAAGGTGGTCGGTGCAAAAACCAGGCCAAAGATCAGGCAAAACATAAGTAATAAAATGGTAGAGCGTTTTTTAAATAAAGTGCGGCTGTTCATCAATTTACCTCCCTTTTTTATCCATATCCAATCCTCAAACTCCATTTCCTGCCATTCCTACTGCTGCAGCTCATTGTTCACCCAGGTCCCAAATACTTCCGTGCCGTCCGGATAAATCAGCGTGCCTTCCCCGTGCTGAAAACCGTCCTGCCAATCCCCTTCGTAGCGCGTCCCGTCGGACCAGGTATAGGTGCCGTACCCATGCCGGATGTCATTTCTCCATTCACCTACGTACGAGGTATCGTTGGGCCAGTGGGACGTCCCATGTCCATTGCGCATATCGTTTTCCCAATCCCCGACATAGCGGACATTGTTGGCCGATACGTAAGACCCGTAGCCATGCTTTTTCCCTTCAACCCACTCACCCTCGTATAATTGCCCGTCGGGGCCAACCCAACGGCCTTCACCATGGGGCAGGCCGTCCACCCAGGAGCCTTCGTACTCATCCCCGCCTGCTCCTGTCCAACTCCCCTCTCCGTGCGGCCTTTCGCCATCGTGTTCTCCGGTATACTCACCTCCTTCATAGGAAATAGCCCCGACCTGAATATCCCTTGCTGCTTCAGGTAGATCATTTTGCCCATTTTCTCCCGGCTCAACACCTGCGAGCACATCATCCAGCGAGCCGTCTTCTCCAACTGCAGCACCCGGTCCATCCCCACCGGCTGCTTCATTTATTTCCACGCCCCCATTGGCCGCCGGTTCGGGGTCGGAACGGGTCAGAAAAAAGACGCCGGAACCTGCCAGAAGCAGAACAACCAAAGCTCCGCCAGCAATCAAATACAGGTTCTTGTTTTTACCCGGAGGCGCAGCCGGGGAAATCGCCCCCCCGTGAGGGGCAGCGCCGGCAGAAGCCCCGCCGGCCTGGACTTTGGGTGGGGGCGGAGGCGGCGGCACCGCCCCGGGACGCAGAGCCGAAGCCTGGCCGGCAGAAGCCGCAGCTGGGGCCGCTGCGCCAGGAGGCATTTCCCCCAGCAGGGCCGCCTGGAATTCCTCTACCGATTGAAAACGGTCCCCTGCCCGCACAGCCAGGGCCTTAAGCAAGGCCTGCTCCTGGAGCGAATCAATTTCAACATCCATCCGGGAGGGGGGTATCAGGGTGTCCTCCTCCAACCGGTCCAGGGATTCCGGGGGCATCTGGCCGGCAATCACCCGGTAGATGGTGGCTGCCACGGCATAGATATCCGTCCAGGGGCCCTGGACCCCTTTGCTGCGGTACTGCTCTTCCGGGGTAAAGCCGGGCTTCATGATGATGGAAAGGCTGCGCCCTTTTTCGCCGATGGCCTGCCGGGCCGCACCGAAATCGATCAGGATGACCTGCCCTTTCATATTGATAAAGATGTTGTCCGGGCTGATATCCCGGTGCAGGATCTCCACGGCATGGACCTCTTTCAGGGCATCCAGGACAGGCATCATGATCTGCAGGGCTTTGCTGACAGGCAGCGCCCCCCCTTCCTCGGCCACCAGGCCTTTCAGGGTAACCCCTTCAATATAATGCATCACCAGGTAGGCTGTACCGTTGGCCCGAAAGAAATCCCGTACGGAAACAATGCTGGGGTGCCCTTCGAACTGGGCCAGGGTCCGGGCCTCCTGCAGGAACTTCTCCAGCCCGTACTCAAACTGGTCGTTTAGCGCCCCCGTGTAAGCGCTGACCATGCTGTGCCCCGCTGCCCGTGAAGCCAGGTCCTGGGGCATGTATTCTTTCACGGCCAGCTTAATGTTCAGGTTCAGGTCCCAGGCCAGGTAGGTGATGCCAAAACCGCCCTGCCCCAGCACCCGGCCTATTAAGTACTTTTCATTGAGCACCGTGCGGGGCGGCAGGTGCTGGGGAGATTCGGGCATGGTCCCCTCCACCCAGCCGCAATGGGGGCATTCGTCCTGCTCTCCCCGGTCTTTGATACAGCCCATGCAAAGGCGTTCCGAATCCATTGTTTCCCTCCTAATATTATCGTGCCATTCCCCCGGCGTTTCCTGTGCTGCCATAAAGACCCTGGAGCAAAAGGTGTCTATTCATGAAACCGCCCAAGTGTCACCCCGGGTTGGGCCGATTGGCAATTCAGCGTTCGGCAGTTATAAAAGCATGCGTGCCCATTTAATGTTGCCTGCTTCTCCCTCGCACCAGGAAAAAAACGCCCACAAGGGCTGCCAGCACAACTGCCGCCCCGGCAATGATCGCCATAGTCACGAAAGACCCCGGCTCTCCATCCGATCCGGCCTCGCCTGCAGCAAGATCATCGTCAATCGTTAATTCTTCCCCGGTTAAGCCCTCATCCACCTCGATTATTTCGTCTTCCCGGTTTGAGTTTTGGTCAACCTGTTCACCGGGCGGTGCTCCGTTGTCCTCACCGACCGTCACCGTGCAGTACGCGTAAATGGTGCTGTTTTCAGCAGAACGGGCAACCACCCGGGCCTGGCCGGGACTGCGGCCTGTGATCACGCCCCGGTCGTCAACAAAGACCACGGAGTTGTCGCTGGATTCCCAGCGGATCCGCTGGTCGGTGGCATCACGGGGCATCACCCAGGCATCCAGGGCTCGTTCTTCTTCCAGGGAAAGGGTTGTTTCATAAAGGTCCAGCTGCACCCGCTCCACCAGGACAATGACCTCAACCTGTGCGGAAGCCCGTTTGTCCCCGTCCTCGGCAACAACGGTTACCGTGGCTGTTCCCGGCGCCAGGGCTTCTATCTCCGCGCCCAGGCCGTCCCGGGAAATGATCTCAACCCGCTCGTCGTCACTGGAAGCCCAGCGCACCGCCTGGTTGGTCGCATCAGCCGGGAAAATGGATGCCCGAAACTGTTTGGTATCGCCACGGATCAGGGTCGTTTCCGATACATCCAGGGAAACCCGCTCCACAGGCACAACAACCCGCACCTGGCAGGAAGCCCGTTTGTCCCCGTCTTCTGTGAGCACCGTTACCGTTGCCGTCCCGGCCGCCATTGCCCTGACCCGGGCGGAAAGCCCCCCTTCGGAAGACACCTGGACCACCCCGGTGTCGCTGGAAACCCAGCGCACCGCCCGGTTGGTCGCTTCAGCCGGGGAAATGGAAGCCGTCAGGGTCTGGGTGCTGTTACGGTTGAGAACCAGGCTGGAACGATTCAAACTGACCCCGCTTACCGCTACCGAGGATTGGGCCACCTGTCCCAGGGGGTAAGAGTTAAACAGAATGAAAGATATGAATAATAGCAACCAAACTGCAGCCCTGTATTTCATCTTCCCACCTCATTTTTGTCGCTTAGCGACCGATAAAAACATCCTCATCCCAGAGCCCGTGCTGGATGCTGCCCTCGGGATGGTGCATGGTCCCTTCACCGTGCTTTTTGCCGTCTTTCCAGTAACCCACGTACTTTCTTTCACCGCGCTGGGGCAGTCCCGGGATATGCTGCCGGGGATAGACCAAAGTCCCGTAGCCGTGGGGCAGCCCGCCTTTCAATTCTCCTGTATAAACGCCACCGCTGAACTCAATGGTCCCTGTCTTTAGTTCGCCTGACGCCCCCGCTTCCTCGGCACCCCACAGGGCCGGATCAACGGGGCCTACTTCTATTTCATTGGCCTCTCCCGGGCGGTCATTCACCGTGTCGTGGTTTACGGCCCCTCCGGGCGCGCGCGGCGGCACCCCCTGCCAGAAGGAAGAAGACAGGGCAAAAACAGCGGCCAGAATCAGCGCCCCCAAAATCGCCCCCACGAAGAGAAAAACCTTTCCGGGGGAGGAAAGCAGCCCACTCGACTGCTTTTTGCCCCCGGCAGCATGGTGCCGGGAAGGCGGAGAAGGGGCAGAAGGGGCAGGAGGAACAGGTTCTCCAAGGGTCTGCAGCACACTTCCCTGCTCTGACAATAGCTGGTTCCCTTCCAGGGCCAGGGTTACTCCGCTCAACCGGACCCGGTTGCCCGGACGCAGCTCTTCGGCATCGCCTACAGGTCTATCGTCGAGGAACGTGCCGTGGGTGCTGCCCCGGTCGGCAAGATACCATTTTCCCCCGTGGAAAAAAATACAGGCATGATAGCGGGAAACGGCGTTATCCTCCAGGACAATGTCGTTGTCCGGGGCCCGCCCGATATTGATTTTATCCACAGGTGGCGCGGCATGCCCGGGAAAAGGATGGGGCGCGCTGTCAGCCGGCAAAAATGGGGGACTATCCGCCGGGGGATAGGACGGTTCTTCCGTCATATCCCGGGAAACTGGCAACGGATAAAACGGTGAGGCCGGATGTGCCTGGGTCTGCTCATGGCCTTCTACCGGCGGAACAACGTCTTCCCCGGGGATGCCGCCTTCAGGCCGCTCCTCCACTGCAGCGGGAGGGGCAGCGGGTCCGGATGATGCGGACCACAGCGCTTCCTGGAACTGTTCCACTGCCTGGAAACGGTCTTCCCCCCGGACGGCCAGAGCTTTTAGTAAGACCTCTTCCTCCTGGGGCGCAATCTGTACTCCCAGGTATGACGGGGGCAGCATCAGGTCCTCTTCCATCCGGTCCAGTGACTCCGGAGCCATCCGGCCTGTAATAGCCCGGTAAAAGGTCGCCGCCACAGCATAGATATCCGTCCAGGGGCCCTGGACCCCTTTGCTCCGGTATTGTTCCTCGGGAGCATAACCGGGTTTGAGGACCACGGAAAGATGCTTTCCTTTTTCACCGATAGCCTGGCGGGCCGCACCAAAATCGATCAGGACCACCCTGCCGCTTTTGCTCATAAAAATATTATCGGGACTGATATCCCGGTGCAGCACACCCTGCTCATGGACGGCTTTCAGCGCATCCAAAACAGGCATAATAATGGCAAGGGCATCGCGAAAAGGCAGGGCTACGCTCCGTAAGTCCAGGTATTCTTTCAGGGTGATCCCTTCCAGGTAGATCATGACCAGGTAGGCGGTCCCGTTGGCCTTGAAGAAGTCCCGCACGGAAATGATGTTGGGATGCCCTTCAAACCGGGCCAGGGTGCGCGCCTCCAGCAGAAACTTTTCCAGGGCATAGCTGTACTGCTCTTCAAAGCTCTCCGAGTGGATGGAGATCTCCTGGCTCCCTGCCTCCCGGGAAACCATATCCCGGGGAAAATATTCTTTAACCGCCAGCTTCATATCCAGGAAGGTGTCAACAGCCAGGTAGGTAATGCCAAAGCCGCCCTGTCCCAGCACCCGACCCAGGTAATAGCGGTCGTTCAACAGGGTGCGCGGGGGCAGCTGCTGGCTGGACTCCTGGGGCGTGCCTTCTTCCCACCCGCACTGCGGGCAGGTGAGCGCGCTGCCTTTTTCAAACATACAACCCATGCACAGATGCTCTACGTTCATCTTCTTTCGACCTGCTTTCCAGGAAGGTCAACCCCGGGATATTTTACTCCGCTTCGTCCTCCTGCCCCCACTGGAAGGATTCGCCGCAGAACGGCAGGAATAAAAGTTTCGTGTCCCCCAGTTCAATGGCGTCGTAGGGTTTCAGCACTTCGGGAGTAATGACCTCATCATCGTTTAAAAAAACCAGCCTCTTGCTGTCACCAGGGTAAAGTCGGAAGGATTGATTCTTGGGATTATAGCTGATCACAGCATGATTCTCCCGGGAGATGGTTTCGTCTCCCGGAATACTGATATCCATGTTTTCCCCGCGCCCGATAAAGTTTCGTTCCGGGGTGATACGGAAATCCCGCCCTTTGGCGGCCCCTTTCACGGCCACCAGCCACCCCACTACAGGCTCTACGCTGACATCAACTCCCATCCTCTTGTGGAAAACGCCCACGGTCTTGCCTTCATCAGGGGGCGCAGAACCAGATGCCGGCCGGGTTGCCCCAACTCCACCGTCTCCGGGTGGGCTCGGGCGCTTGGCCATGGTTTTCTGGATATCAATATCCAGGTCCTGGACCCCGCAAAAAGGACAGGAGGTATGCTTTGCCGAATCATAGTAATGGCCTTTCGTACACCGGGTTAGCGACTGCATGTCACTCCTCCAATCTTTGGGTAATGGTCCTTCTTCTATCTCGCGGCTTGCTCCACATCAAGCTATTGGAATTGCCTTCCAGCCTGCTCGACACAGAGATCATCTTTCGGCCGTCAGCACAGCCAGGGCCGAGTAATTATCCTGGTCCTGGGCTGCCCGGGCCAGCAGCCTGCTTTCCATCCTAGACAGCCAGGTTTCAGGATCACGGCTGTGGGACAGGTCTTTTTCCATTTCTTCCTCCAGGACCCGTTCCCAAAAGCCGTCGCTGCAGAGCAAAAATGCGTCGCCGCGCTGGAGTTCCACCGGCCTTTGCCGCAGGGTAACCCGGGAAATATCACCGCCGTCAAAGGCCCGGGTCAAACGGTTGCGGTCTTCATGATAACGGACCTCTTCCTGGGGGATATCCCCGGCGCTGGCCATGGCCTGGGGGACACTGTGGTCCCGGGTCTGGAAGGCCAGGGCCCCGGAAGCAAAGTAATACAGCCGGGAGTCTCCCACATGGGCCCAGGTGGCCCGCTTGAAATCCGTCAGCAGGACCACCAGGGTCGTCTTCATGTTCTGCTGCTCCTGTTCTTTATTCAGGGCAGCAGTAAACGCTTTTCGGGCTCGTTCCAGGTACTCTTCAAGTTTTTCCAGGGACATGCCGGGGGACAGGGTGAAAGCCTCCAAAAGACTTTCACCGGTAACCCTGGCAGCCGCACCGCTTCCCCGGTACGCTCCCAGCCCGTCGGCCACAAGATAACAGCCGAACCCATCTATTTCCTGGTAGGAACAATAATCCTGGTTGCTTTTCCGATCCCCGATCCGGGATAACATCGCTGATTGTAATTTTATCGATTGTAATTTCATCGTCTGTTACTCCATTTTTACTTCAAACACTTCCTTGGGCTCGGCCAGGTAAAACCGCTCGCCGGGGTTTAAGAAATAGGATTTGCCCGGCTCCAGCTTTTCGTTGGACGATAAGAACGTGCCGTTGGAAGAGGAATCTTCGACTGCAAACTTCTGGCTGCGTTCGTCAAAGCGCACCGTGCAGTGTTTCCGGCTGATCTCTTCATTGGACTGGGGATAGACCAGCTGGGCCATACGGGGATCCCGGCCGATAACGAGCTGCCCTTCAACCAGTTCAATGGTCTGACCGGCAAAGTTGCCTGAAACACCTTTCAGCACAGGCTTGGGGCCTGAAGGTTTGGCTTTGGTGACCGGTGAAGCCGCTGCCGGGGCTTCCTGCTTGGCCCGTGTCACCGGGGCAGCAGAGGTGACAGAAGACTGCTGGACCGGCGGCAGCGAGGGTTTGGGGGGTGCCGGGGGTGGCGTCGAGCCTGCCCCGACCCCGGCCGGAGCGGTGGCGGCCTGTTTCTTTTTGCCCATGCTGAGGAAAACAACGACTAATATCACCACCAGCAGGGCTGCAGCAACGCCGGCTCCAATGATCAACGGGCTTATGCCCCCTCCCCCTTGTTCGAAAATATTGGAAGCTGCCGATACGGGGCCGTCCTCGAAATTGCCTCCACCCAGGGGCTTAACCGTAGCCGTGTAGGCCCCGGCCCCCAAGCCCTGGATAGTATCGCTGAAATCAAACCGGGTTGACCCGGATCCAGCCCCTTCTGAAGCCACCGGCTCCCCTTCTTTGAACAGGGTAATCTCGTAACCGGAGGCATCGTTTATTCCCGACCAGCTCAAGACGCCGTCAGAGGAAAACTGCGGCCGGTCGATCTGGGCCAGGGCCACGATTTCTTCTATAATATCATCCTCTTCCGCCTCCGCGGGATCCGGAGCCGCAGGGGCAGCACCCGCCGCCAGGAAAGGAATGTCGCGGCTGCGCAGGACATCGGTAGCAGCATCAATGGCTACGGCGGCGTTGATGCCCGTGGGGATCGCATCGGTCCCCCGGACCACACCCCGGCTGTTAATCCCGATTACCTGGCCGTGCTCATTCACCAAAGGACCTCCCGAGTTCCCGCCGCTGATCATGGTGTCAATCTGGAAACCGGGCACCCCTTCAAAAGAAATTATCCGGCTGATAATCCCTTTTGTCACTGTGGCATCGGTATAATAGGCGGCGGTCAAATCGGAGAGGAGCTCGGCATCCACGGGATAACCGATGGCCCAGACATCATCTCCCCGGCTGATCATATCGCTGCTGCCCAGTTCCAGGGGCACATACCCGAAAAGACGCTGTCCCGGGTCAATCTCCAGGATGGCCACATCGGAGGAACGCAGCGGCACATCAACGGTTACGGGAACATAGTCGTCCCGGGCCCTGTAGATATATAGATTGATTTCATCGGGTTCAAAAACCCATTCCGGGTCAAGATCCCGTCCCCAGGTGGTATCCACCACGTGCCAGTTGGTTATAGCGTAGCGAAACTCTCCGCCGGCATCGTCACCCACCATGAAGCCCGACCCCATGCTGACCATCAGCTCCACTTCCCCGGTATTGGGATTGCGAAAGGCCGAGCGGAACGGTTCCCTGTCGGGGAACTCCCAGGCAATCCGGACGACACTTTTGGCCGCTTCTTCGATAGGACTTGCCAAAGCGGTCCCGCTGAATGAAAGCAGCATTGCCAGGACCAGGAAATATAAGAAAATACGACTGCAGGTTGCACCTTTACCCATCAACTAACCATCCCCCTTTGTTTTGTTTTTTCTTTTCCTTTTACCGCACCGATTCACCCCACCGTTTTCACTGCTTCAGTTGCCTGGCAGGATAAGATCACAACCGTAATATTGTCCTGGTGTTTTATCTTCTTGGAAAGCGCTTCACCAACCAGGAGCTCGGCCGTAAGCAAGGACCCTTCCTGGATAATATCGGCCATCTCCTGGAGCGAGAGGGCATTGTAGAGGCCGTCGCTGCAGATCATCACCGCGTCATTCGGTTTCAGGGTCAGCGGCTGGGCACACTGCTCAATTTCGGGAATCTCAGCCAGGCCCAGGTAACTGGTAAGGTAACCCCGCTCCGGGTGATTTTCAGCCTCATCCCGGGTTATGCGCTTGTTTTTTACCTCCTCCTTTAACTGGTTTGCATAAATATGATCCTTGTTGAGCTGCAGCAGTTGGCCATCCCTGCAGAGGTAAATCCGGCTGTCGCCTGCAGAAACCCAGTACAGTTGATCTGCATGGATTGCAGCAGCCACCAGGGTTGTACCCATCTCAATAACTTCTCCATCTTTTAAGGCCAAATCAAAAACCGTGGCATTGGCCACCTGCAGGGAGAGCAGCAGCTTTTCCTGGATGGAGATACCCGGCTCTTCCCGGGCATACTCCTTTATAAAAGCGCTGACAGCCCCGTGGCTTGCTTCCTGGCCTACAGAAAGACCTCCCATCCCGTCGGCCACCACTGCAAATACACCATTTTTCTCCACCTGTTCCCGGTCTTCCAGGTTGGAAACAGCAAAGGCATCCTCCTGTCTTTCCCGGGCTCCCTGGTGTTGGAAGTTGGAGGGAAAAACAACTATTTCCCGGGTAAGCCGGGCACACACCGGGGCTTCCTTCCTATCCTGTTTTTCCCCTTTACCTGACCTGGTCCTGTTCAGCTGTTTGGTTTCTTGATCACTTTTCTGCCGGGTCGCTGCATTTTTTTGTTCTTTTTTGTTTTTCAGCCAGTTAATCATCTCTTCCCAGAATCTCCTTAAATCAGTTTTTTTTGACCACAGTATCGCCCAATTCAACAGCTGCCTGGAAAAAAATGTCCAAGTTTGATCAATCTTACTTCATTGAAACCCGTTTTGTATATCACCCCTTTGGGTGATATTGCCCTGCCGGGGGATAACTGCCACCTTTCTGCCATTATTGACCAATTTATGGAATGTTTTGGCCGTCCAACAGCTTGTAAAAATTGGCCCTGACAATCAGGCGGTGGGTGGCAGAGCTGTCTTTGGGTTCACAGGTTTGAAGAGTTAACGCGGGATAGTCCGTTGAATCTATAACACTCCAATCGTCAGGTTCTACAATCCGGTTCCAGGCCACACGGTAGACCAGCAGCTGATCGGCAACTTCCAGGTAAACAAAATCACCCTCTTCCAGCCGATCCAGCTCACGGAAAAAGGCTGCATTACCCCGCCGGTGTGCAGCAAAGGCCACATTTCCCGACCTGGTGCTGGGGAGATCACTCATACCAAAGTGAACGGGCGCCTCCTGCAGCAGATCATCATCAAAAACATCCCCGTAAATGGGTTCTAGATCCAGGCCTATATCCGGAATAACCAGCCGCACAGACTGCCATTCCTCCAGGACCAGTTCCCGCTGGTCCCTGGCTTCATCTTCCTCTTGGTTTTCCACCGGGTTTTCCTCTACCCAGCCAACACTGCCATGCGTACTCTCTGGTTCAGGGTCATCAGGCTGGGAAGGGAACAGCAGAGGATAGCCCAGCAGCGCCAGACCGCCAAAAACCAGCAGCAGGCCCACCGCCAGCCATATTTTT
This sequence comes from uncultured Desulfovibrionaceae bacterium, assembly GCA_964581355.1. GTDB lineage: Bacteria > Bacillota > Dethiobacteria > DTU022 > UBA8154 > CAZOOA01. The sequence continues at coordinate 16,557 of CAZOOA010000062.1, forward strand.
CCATATTCACCGTTACTTTGCAGGAGAGCTCATTCCCTTCCAGGAAAACTATACTTTTATTTTACTCTGAGGGAGCATTTTCGCCTATCACCCTTAAGGGTGATATTGAGTGGTGGGAAAAGATTATGAGGCATAAATGCGGGTAAAAATAAAACCGG
>CAZOOA010000063.1:0-16626 GCA_964581355.1 uncultured Desulfovibrionaceae bacterium
CCTGCAAGCGGTGGACCAATACCTGAAACTCTTTGACTGTATATTGATACTGCGCCACTATGCAGTGCCGACACACTTGATGCGACAGATTGCAGGAAAAAACATGGCGCTTATCAAAGAACACCTGGCAAATGCAGAAAACACTTCCCGTCTGAATGCGATCTGCTTGCTTCTTATCTGTGCGTAAGGGAGGTCGACCTCGAAAGTGCTTTCCAGATCAAATAGCGGTTATCTTATTTTCGCGGGCAGAAAAACTAGAAAGGGGTCATTCACCGAGTTTAAGCATAATTAATCCGGTAACGAACTTTGGGTAAAAGTAAGTTGATTTTTGGGGTATGCGCGTACCTTTTTCCGCATAGTGAATGATTTCCTCTACTGAAGGTTTATTAACAAAAAAGAGATATTCAGCATCTCCACTGTCTACCTTTTCTTTAGCTTCCCATCCATCTTTGACATACTCCAGCACTGATTCGTCTTTTTTTTCTTCGTCATTCATTCCAAAAATATTTGAAAATACATTTTCCTGCAAGACCATTGTATCCAGCCAGGGTTCAGGTTTTTCCTCTTCTCCTGTTGTTTTGAAAACAAGTTTATATAGATCTTTTTCAGGGGTATAAAGCCCGATAGCAAGGTTCTCATCCACCGCACTTGTTTGATGAGTGTTAAGCCAGTTTATTAAATCATCCCGGCTTGCCGGCTCTGAAAACTTTTCAATGTCGAACTGCCTGGACAATTCTTTTAGTAAGTAATCCGTCTCCAATTGGCTTTTGGTCAGCAGGCGATATGTCGGATAGACCAAAAGGCCCGGATTGTAAATGTTTACTATAGAAATAAGGGCATGGTCGTAGCCCGGCGCTTCAGTACCCATCTGTTCCCTTTTTTCCTGATAATACTGTAAAGCTGTTTCATAACGATGGTGGCCATCGGCGATTAAGAGCGATTTGTCTTCAAAAAATTTTTGGAGGTTTTCTATAATCTGCTCATCAGTTACTATCCAAACCCGATGCTTTTGTCCATCTGTATCTGTAAAATCTATAGTGGGTTCCTGGTCTTTTTTAACTTCTTTAAAACGCTGTTCCATGAAATATTTTTTATCTTCATATAAGCCGAAGATAGGGCTAAAGTTGGTCTCACAATACCTCAGCAGTTCCAGGCGATCCTCTTTTGGTTTGCTCATGGTTTCCTCGTGGGGAATTATCTCTTTTTCTTCAAAGGGAGATAATTTGACACTACAAAAAAGACTTTCCCTGACATATCTTTTACCTTCAATCTCAAAATGCTGTTCATAAAGATATATTGCAGGTTTTTCTTCTTGTATTAATATACCATTACGAAGCCAGTCGGACAGAGTTGCCGCCGCTCGAGTGTATTTGTTTTCACTGAAACTGTCACCTGGAAGAGATTTTCCATATTCCAGTCGAATAATATTGTAATTGCTTTCCTGGTAAAGGTCTTCTTGTACTTCCTCACTAATAACATCATAAGGTGGTGTAATTACTTTTGAATGGTCCAGGGATCCATTGTTTCTGAATCGTATTCCTTTAATTGGACGTATCTGCACCACGTTGGGTATGCCTCCTTTTAACAAAAACTAGTTTAATTGCTACTTATTTACGGAATCATTGGATAGCATTAATTTAATCAAGGAATCGAGTAGTTTTATAATAACCTTGGATGTTTTTCACAAGCCTCCAGGAATCGTTTGAAATCTGCAAAAGACAGTGTAACCGTAGCAGTATTGACATTGGGATGAAAGTTTATAAACTCTTGCTTCTCCAAATTTTTATCTATGACAACTTCTACCTCGTCCTTCTCGTCATTTATCAGACCAAAAGGAGAAACGGCCCCTGTTTTCAAGCCCAGGTATTTCTCCAGCCTGCGTTCAGAACCAAAGCTAATTTTTCCTACGCCAAGCTTTTCGGATATTTGATTTAAGTCTGCATTTTTTGAGTGTTCCAGGACTACTAAAAAATGGCGGTTGCCCTTGTTGTTCCGTAAAAACAGGTTCTTGGTATGCGAACCTTTTATATCCTTCCAGTATTCCTCCGCTTCTTCTACTGTGTGCACAGGGGGGTGTTCATAGCGGGTATAGGGAATATCCAGTTCATCCAAGAAATGGTAAACTTTTTCTTCCCCTTTGTTTTCTGTCATTCTATCATCTCCTCTCAAAATCTCACTTTGTTAGTTTACCAATAATGATTTCACTGGGGGAGGGGAAATTCTCTGCACAGCTCGTCCACTTCGTTCTGCATCTTTTGGAGAACCTGGTTGCTATCTGGATTTTGCAACGCTTCTTTAATAATAAAGCCAATACGGCGGACCTCTTCAGGCCCCATAGCCCGTGTGGTTATTGCAGGTGTCCCCAGCCTGATCCCGCTGGTTATCCTGGCTCCTTTGGGGTCAAATGGAACCGTGTTCTTGTTGCATGTAATACCGATAAATTCCAGGATTTCTTCGGCTGCTTTTCCGGTAATGTTCTGGTTTTGCAGGTCTAACAGGACCATATGATTATCGGTGCCGCCAGTAACCAGGTTAAATCCATAATTCTGCAGTTCTTCAGCTAAGACCGAAGCATTATTCTTTATGCGCTGCTGGTAGCTGGTAAAGGAGGGCTCCAAGGCCTCTTTAAGTGCAACTGCCTTGGCGGCAATTACATGCATAAGCGGGCCGCCTTGAATTCCCGGAAAGATAGCTTTGTCTACTTGGGGAGCATGCTCCTTTTGACATAATATGAGACCGCCTCGAGGGCCCCGCAAAGTCTTATGAGTGGTAGTCGTAACAAATTCAGCGTGAGGAAACGGTGAGGGATGCAGGCCCGCAGCTATCAATCCGGCTATATGAGCTATGTCTGCCATGAGATAAGCTCCACATTCTTTTGCTATCTCGGCAAAGCCAACAAAATCAAGCTCCCGGGGATAAGCGCTAATTCCGGCTACAATCATTTTTGGCTTTTCCTTTAAGGCAATTTGGCGGACCTGATCCATGTCAATACGACCTGACTCAGGAGATACACCATAGGTAATTGCCTGGTAATTCATTCCAGATATATTGACCTTACTGCCGTGAGTAAGGTGACCGCCGTGGGAAAGCTCCATTCCCAAGATTTTATCCCCGGGTTTCATTGTGGCAACGTATACCGCCAGGTTGGCGGAAGAACCGGAATGGGGCTGCACGTTAGCATGCGGGGCGCCAAATAAATCGCAGGCACGTTTTATAGCTATTTTTTCTACAATATCGACATGCTCACATCCACCATAGTAGCGTGCTCCCGGGTAGCCTTCGGCATACTTGTTGGTTAACTTTGAACCCTGTGCTTCCTGAACAGCGTTGCTAACCAGATTCTCGGAGGCGATCATTTCGATTTTTTGGTTCTGCCTGCTTCCTTCCCCTTTAATAGCTTGATTAATCTCGGGATCAGCATCCTCCAGGCTTTTATAAGTAAACTCGTATTGTTTTATTCCCTTCATGTTATATATGTAAGCCTCCTTCTTTCGTGGTCCGAAAAAAGCTAAAAGAACCAAGTGGGCGGCAAACATTAAGAAAATGCGAAAACATCCGGTGAAAAATTTGCCGCTCCCCCTTGGTCCTGATAGTACGAGCTTGGTTCTGATAGTACGAGAATTATTCGTGTTTCCAAATTCCAAGCATTTAGGGCATTTTAATGATCTTTAATGCCTGCCAGCATTAACTTAACTTATATTTTTTATGCTTTTGCTTTTGTTTTTACTTTTGCTTCCTCTGCTTTTGCGTCTGCTCTTTTGATGATTTCTTTCATTCCTTTTTCTACATCGGCCGGCAAGGGCTCTGGTTCGTAATTATCCAGGATGTGGTCCAGGTTTTTATTCACATAATCCAAAATGGTGTTCTTGCCCTGCGCAGTCCAGGCTTCGATATTATGACGGTCCAGCAGCTTGGGGAAGTAAAATTCATTTTTATAGTGTTGGCGCGTATGACTAGTGGTTAAAAAGTTGCCACCCGGGCCAACTTCGTCTATCAGGTCGGCAGCCAAGTGATTTTCGTCCACTGTAATCCCTTTCCCCAGATGTTTCACCATGCCAATAATCTCGTCACAGAGTACCAGCATTTCCAGTGACCCGTTAAGTCCGCTGTCCAGGTAGCCAACATCATGAACCAGGCTGGCCCCTGAAAGGAAAGCTGTTTCTATGGATATCTGGGCTTCCAATGCGGCCTGTTCATCCACTACCCGGGCATCGGTACATCCGGCAGTGGAGAACATGGGCAGGTCCAGGTATTTGGATACATCGGTTAAGGCTGCTGAAGATAGGCTCATTTCCGGTGCCCCGTAGCAGTAGTTAGACGTTTTCATATCCATTATGGTGACCACGCCACCCATGATGAAAGGCATGCCCGGTTTTTTGAGATGCGCTAACACCATTCCCTGCAGGGATTCTGCCAGGGTTTGGACGAGCATCCCTGCCAGGCTGGCCGGTGCAGTTGCACCCGCGCTGGGACATGGAGTATAGATAGATGGTATAGATTTTTCTGCACAGAAGAGAAGCTTTTCCAGGCATTCGTTACTATGAGCTAAAGGAGAACTGGGTTCGATATAGACCGCAAAGTTTGGATTTAAACGAAAGTTGCTTTCGCTGCCACTGATTAGCAGCTGCATTTCGTAAATATCTTTTAAGCCTTCTTTGTCCACGGCGGTAATTACCAGGGGCTTCTTCGTTCCTTTAACCATGGAGAAATACTGGTGACGGTCGTAGGTCTCATCGTGGGGGACATCAGAAGCCAAACCGTGAGACATGAAAAAGTCAACATTGGACAGGGAATCGACTACCCGTGCTGCGTCATAAACATCATTACGGGTGTAGCGTCTGCGCTCTCCTGTTTCGCGGCAATAGATAAATGGACAATCCGAACCTGTTCCAAAATACACTTCATTTCTACCCAGGTGGAGGTTGCGCTCCCCATCCCGGGAGACCAGAGTAATTTTGTTGGGAGAATCGTTTAAAGCCCTTATTGTCATAGAAGCAGGAATTTTTACCAGGTTATCATCTGTTACCAGCGCATCACTGTTTTTAAAAAGCTCAATGGCTTCTTCATTATAAAACTTTCCGCCCACTCTTTCCATGACCTCCAGGGCGCCTTTGAATATCATTTCCCGTTCATCTTGAGATAGGACCGAAAATTGGGGGGTGCTGTAGTGTACTTGATTAACTTGCATTATTCTTTACCTCTTCAACAAATTTTTGTGTAATCTCCATAGCGGCAGTTGCGCTGGCTCCGTATGCGTCAACACCATTTTCATCGCAAAAAGCCTGATCGATAACGGCACCCCCGGCCATAGTCTTAACGTTATCTTTCAGATTTGCTTCTTTTAATGATTCTATAACTTCAGTTATTTTCGGGGCCGTAGTGGTAAGCAGGGCCGACATACCCAATACCTCGGGGTTTTCTTTTTCGACTGCATCCACAAAGCTTTTTGCAGGCTGGTCTATACCAATATCCACTACCTTGAAGCCCGCACCTTCCAGCATTAAGCCCACCAGGTTTTTACCGATATCGTGCAGATCGCCTTCTACGGTGCCCAGGACCACGGTGCCTTTCATTTTAAAGTCGCCATCAGAAGACACCAAAGCGGGTTTTATTATATTCATAACCTCATGCATAACGCTGGCGGAGTTTAGCACTTCCGGTATATACATTTCATAATTCTTAAACCTATCCCCGACTACTTCCATTCCCGCCAAAACTCCATCGTCAAGCAGCTCTTGTGGGCTTAATCCTTCTTCTATACCCTGCTGGGCCAGCTCTTTGCCCATTTCGACTTCTCCTTCTATCATGGCTTGAGATAATTTCTTGAGTATCATAACGTAAATTCCTCCTTTAATTATTATTCATTAAGTTTTTGAGCTTCTTCCTGTTTACTTTGCCACTTTTTCCCTGGCAACCCTTTCTTCAGCTTCCTCTAAGATTTTTTCTATTTCTCTTTGGGCACTTTCCGGAACTTCAGGTGGCTGGTGGTTTTCGATCAGGTGCCTGGTTTTCTCTTTTACTTTTTCTCCAAGTGTCTTGGCTCCGGCGTTCTTCCATTCCTCGTACGGCAGGCGGTTGAGCATTTCCGGTTCCCAGGTTTCTGTTCGGAAATGCCTGTTGGTATGCTCGTGGAGTAGGTAGTGTCCTTGTGGCCCCACTTTATCAATTACATCAATAGCCATGGTTTCCTCGTTAACCTCTATACCCTTGGCAATATGAAAAGCCATGCCCAGGATTTCATCGTTCATTACCACATTAAAAAGGTTGCCCGTTAAGCCTGATTCGGAATAACCGGTGTCGTGAATTATGTTTCCACCGCTTAATACAGCGGTATAATTGGAGATGGCTCCTTCAATGGCTGCCTGTGGTTCAGTAATCTTGGCATCGGTGCAGCCACCGGTAGAAAATACGGGAATATCCAGGTATTTGCCAAGGTCGGTTATGCCTGCACACATAATGCTCAATTCCGGCCCGCCGTATATATAGGTGGTGGTAAGCATATCCATTACCGTCATAACCCCACCCATAATAAAGGGGGCTCCTCTTCGCTTCAGCTGGCCTATCACCAGCCCGGTCAAGCACTCCGCGGTAGCATTGGTTAAAAGTCCGGCAAAGGTGGCAGGTTCAGTCCCCCCGCCCATACAGCAAGGCGTATAAATAGCAGGAACATGTTTTTCTGCGCAGAATAAAGCTTTATCTACGCTTTCATGGTTGCTGACCAGGGGAGGAATAGGTTCCATGTAAAACATAAAGTTTGGCTTGCGCTGAAACTCTTCTTCTCCTCCAGCCATAGCTACGGCAACTTTGTAGATGCTCTCACAGTTTTCTCGGTCAAAGGACCAAGCAGCAATAGGCTTAGTTGTATTGGTAATTAGTTCTACGAACTCGTAGAGGTCAGACAGTTCCGTTGTGGTATCACTGATAGAGCCCAGTCCTTCTACAAAATGGATATTTTCCAGTGCATCACATACCCTGGCTACATCCGCCGCATCTTTTCTCAAAAAAGACCTTCTTTCTTCAGTGTAAGGGTCGATATAGTTAGGCATACTGGGCCCTGTTCCCGGGTACACTTCGTTTTTCCTCAATCTTAAAACGCCTGACCCGTCCCAGTGATGTACTATAAAATTATCTGGAACCAGTGAAATAGCTTCCTTTACGAGGTAGGGAGGAATATACACCCGTACCCCGTCAACATGGCTCCCTGCCTCTTTCAACAAGTTTCGTGCTTCTTCATGGTGGACATCCACTCCCGTGCGTTGCATAACTTCCAAGACATTGTGATATATTGCTTCGCACTGGTCTTCAGATAAAACTTGAAACTGGGTAGTTCTATTTGTAGTTACATTTGTTCTCATTGTTTTCCTCCTTACTTTTCTTCATTAAGTAAAACAGCACTTTGTAGTTAGCGGGTTAGCTCATTCCCTCCTTAGTTTATTTTTTTAGGTAAATATTTTTTAGGCAGTTCCACAAAATTAGTGTCCACCAATCCTTCCAATAACTTTATCTCTTGAAGAATTTCTTCAGCAATGGAATTATCAACCTGAAGAACCATCACAGCTTCTCCCCCAATAAAATCTCTTCCTACCTGCATGCTGGCAATATTAATACCTTCATTACCCAAAAGAGTCCCCAGTTTTCCAATAATTCCCGGTTTATCTATGAAAGAACACACCAACATATATTGCGAGGGCCTTACGTCGAGAAAGTAATTTCCTATGCGAACAATACGTGCATCGTGCTCATTAAACAATGTGCCGGCAATGCTTTGGGATCTACCTTTTCCATCTTTAACGGTTAGGGTAATCAAGTTGGAATAATTTTCAGTTGTATGAGAACGAGCCTCTTTGACACGGATACCACGGTTTTTTGCCAGATGATTGGCGTTAACAAAATTAACTTCACCTTTGCCGAGGATGATCTCCAGAAGGCCTATCAAACAAGAGGTGGTAAGGTAGGATAGAGGTTTTTCTGATATTTCTCCACTATATTTTATTTCGATTTCATTTATAGGACCATAAAACACTTGAATGTAAAAGCTGCCTAATATGCGCATCAGGGGTAGGTAGGGATTTACTTCGCTAAGCATTTCGGGTGACAAAGAAGGTACGTTTACTGCAGAATCGACTGTTTCTCCCTGGAGAGCCCTTAAGCCTTGCTCCGCAACCTGTTTGGCCACATTAACCTGGGCCTCCTGAGTTGAAGCAGCCATATGAGAAGTTAAAATTACATTATCAAGCTCAAGTAAAGGGCTATTCTCGGGAGGCTCCTTCTCAAAAACATCCATAGCAGCTCCGGCTATCCTGTTTTCTCGAAGTGCCTTAGCCAAGGCGTCTTCATCAATGAGGCCGCCGCGGGCACAATTTATAATACGCACTTCAGGTTTCACCAGGGCCAGTTCTTTTTCCCCGAAGAAATAATTCGTAGAAGTTCCCTTAGGCATGTGAAGAGTTATAAAGTCGGCTTGCTGCAAAAGCTCATCCTTGGTTGCCAACTTGGCTCCCAGTTTTTGTGTCTGCTCCTGTGATATGTAAGGGTCGTAAGCCAGAATTTTCATGCCCATTGCTTTGGCACGCCGGGCCACTTCACTACCGATACGGCCGAAACCAAAAATTCCTAGTGTCTTTCCATTAAGCTCCACTCCAACAAAATTTTTGCGGTCCCATTTATGCTGCTTTACCGAGTAATTGACGGCAGGAATATTTCTGGCCAACGAAGCCATCATGGCTATAGTGTGCTCAGCAGTGGAAATTGTGTTGCCGTCAGGGGCATTTATTACCATGATACCTTTCTCGGTTGCTTTTTCAACATCAATGTTATCGACTCCCACACCGGCACGTCCGATAACCCGCAGCTTTTCTCCCTTTTCTATCAGAGAACCAGTTACCTTTGTCCCGCTTCGTACAAAGAGGGCATCGTATTCGCTGATAATCTTTTTTAGTTCTTCCTCATTTTCTTCCGTTTTTACTTCTACATAAGCATCTTCCTCTAGCATTTCTAATCCTTCTTTAGAAAGAGGGTCGCTTACCAGTATCTTTAGCATATTTCACCTCATGAGTAAGGTATTATCTTTGAGCGACAAAAAGTCCCCAGCCAATTTTGTCTTCAGAAGCTTTTTCCACCCAAAACTTTAGTCCGTCCAAAGCGTTATTGATTGTCTCAACGGGAATACCTTTTTCTTCAATGAGATATTCCTTCTTGCTTTCCACCGCATCGTGTACCGCCTGGTAAGATTTACCTAAGTTTTTGCTTCCCAAATCTTGAACCTGTTTAACAGTAAAGCCGGCTTCAGATAGCTTTTCTTCGTAAAATTCGAAGGTGGATAGATGTGGAACCTGTATCCTGGAATAGATTTTTGCAGCTTCTTCCCGGGTCAAGGTGCTTTTTTCTAGAATGTCCGAAAAAACAAACTGCCCGCCTTCACGTAAAACACGGGCACATTCCATGAGAAGCTTCCCATAATCGGGACTATGCAGCATAGAATCCTGGCTGACCATAATATTAAACTCATTGTCGGAAAAAGGCATATTATTAAAATCGCCATCAATTACGTTAATTTTATCTGCCAAGCCTTCTTCCTGGTTTTTTGCCCTGGCGTATTCGTTTTCTTTTTCTGATATATTTAATGCTACTACATTTTTACAAGGTGTCTTTTTTGCCAAGTACCGTGGCAACCCACAGAAACCACTTCCTAAATCCAAAATGGTATCTTCCTCGGTTATATTCAACTTTTCCACCAGGTTTTCGTTAGCCTTCTCAGCAGCCTCAATAAAATTACTGGTAGTATCAAAAAGCCCCAGGTGGTGGTTTTCACCTCCCCAACATTCTTTGTACATTTCATGGACTGCGCTGTTGTAATATTCTTGAGCAATCTTTACATAGTCCTTTGAAGACATTCTGTAAATCTCCTCCTTTAAAAAAGTGTTATAAGGATTTTAGAAAACATGGTCCAGTTTAAAGGCAAAGCTGTTTTAACACAAATAAGGAGAGTAATACTTATTTCATCCTTCGTGCTCCAATCTAGTTAACTTTAAAACAATATGCTTCGTTCTCTAAATAACTCTATCATGCTCTCATAAATGGCTTTTTTCGAGCCTATGGATTTTTTTTTGATTTAACAAAACAGCTGATGCTTCCCAGGAATATGCAGTCTCGTGAACTTTTGAACAATCGTTAAAATTCAACTGAAAAAAAAAAGAAAAAAATGTCGATTTGCCGCTTATTGATCTTGCAAACACGATTTCACAGTTAAAAATCCTGTACGACCTGCGGGGGGTTTGTTTATGTAGAGTCTTTTTAACTCAATGCTCTGTTAAAGCTTGCAGTTGATATCCAGATTAAGATAAAAAAAATTAAAGCGGTAGCAATAAGCTACCGCTTTTAATGTACATAAGGAATCAGGTTATGCGAAAAATATAACTCATCGGGGGCAGTCCCTCAGCCCATGGGAACGCAAAAGTTGGTTCGCAAAAGTTGGTTCGCAAGCTTGACGCGTTACGGATGCTGGCGCTTCAGGGCAAGTAGTTTTTCTTCGGCATCGCCGGCCGGCCTTTATGAATGCCTACTTTTCCCAGTTAAGCTGCGCGGCATAATCTTCCTGGCAGCCGGGATCTCCGGGGAACAATCCTTGCGGATCCGGCAGGATAATCCTGAGCATTTCCCGCTCTCTTCGCTTTGATTTTTTAAACAGCACTTCCCCCTTGTCTATTACCTGGTCACACTTTTCCCCGTCTTCATAGCGCTTACCCTGCTTGATATTTTCCACCGCAGCAGCCAGCAGATTGTGCGCTGTATCTCTGGGGATGTTCAGCGCAACTTCTAAATCTGGATGGTCTAAGTTCTCCCGCAGCCCATGAGTATGGCAACCCGTCCCGGCAACATCGTGAATGATCCACCCGTGCCTACGAAGCAAATTGTATTGTTCTTCCCATGCTCTTTCGAAACGGCTATCGTCCATGGGTTCAACCTCCTTTTTCCAGCGTATCTGCCTTTTCCCGGATTTATTTCACTGATCCAATGCTGACTGAGCAATACATTGAGAACAAAAAAGAAACTATAATGATAACTGATAATAACTGAATGGCTTTTCTATTAAAATTTCTTCTTCCTTGGCGATATTCCTGCCTGGGAATGGGAAGAATGAACGGAATGTTTTTAAAAATTTAGTTTGGGAAATCATTAACAAATTAGGGCAAGGAACTTGAAAGGCAAAATGCTTAAGACCTTCTGCACCTTTGTTCCGGCCCCTTTTCCTCAGGTTAGCTCCTTACGTTATGCTGGGGAAAATTCCCTTGGTGATACCTTGGACCCGGTTCACCATCACCAGGGCATCCCTTAACAGGGCATACTCGTGGTTGGATAGTTTATTGGGATCAATGTAATTATCGGGCTCCAGGCCTTTTTGCCTTTTGGCCACAGCGTCTTTGATCCGGAACAGCATTAATGTTTCATAGGCGATATTCATGAATTCGACATCTTTGGAGGTAAATACTTCGCGCTTGCCCAGCTCATCGATTCGTTCAAAAGTGTTGGTCACAAACAGGCCTTCCTTGAGCGCAAAGGCGCGCATACAGTCGACGATGATCACACAGGCAGATGATTTCAAGTTGAGCTGCCCGGCGTGTTCTCCGGAACGCTCCGTCAGGATCTTGCGGAACAGGCTCAAAGGCACCTTGATCCCCATGCTCCTTTGAATCATGGAAGAGATCATCTGGTCCGCGTTGCGGAAATTTTTTACCACCAGGTTGCGCAGCAGGTAATAGAGGCTTTTATGCCCGTACACATACCGGAAATCCAAAAAGATATTCATGTCCAGAAAGGTTTCCGGTTCCCAGACTTCATTCCAGTGATTAAGCGTTTCGCGCCACTCCTTAAAGCTTTTGCACCATTTTTCATTATTGGCCATCACAAACCCGCTGCACCTGATAAATCCAAAAGCTTCCAGCCCGGCCACAATTTTTTCGCCCAGGGCAAGAAAGTATTCTTTGACCTCTTCTTTGCGTTCTTCTTTCACATCTTCGTAAATGATCCCGTTGTCCTGGTCTGTCCGGGTAAACTGCTCTTTCCGTCCGCCGCTTCCCATCTCGATAAAACAGTATCGTGTCGGCGGCGCCCCCCGGCCCTCGTCGATCATGGCCTGCTCTGAAATTTCTATAATCTTCCGGGTAATCCGGTCATAGAACTCGGCGATGAGGGAAGTAATTTCCAGGACGGTGGCCCGTTCTGCCAGAAGCGCCTGCAGGACCTGGTCAATATCGGGCTGCAGCTGCGCGATTTCTTCAATGCTGCTTCGCGATTCGATGCGATTGACAATGGCCAGGGAGCCGGACCTTCTTGATTTAATCAAGTCCCTGAGGGTAACAATGCCGGCCAGTTTATCATCCTCCACCACCGGCAGATGCTTGGTCCGGTGCTTGATCATCAGGAATAGGGACCGGTAGGAAAAATCTTCCGGACTCACCGAAACCAGTTCCGAGCTCATCAAGTCTTTCGCTTTGATGGTATTGTTGTCCGTTAAATCCTGCTCCCGGGCCAAAAGAGCAACAAGATCCCCTTCTGTAATAATCCCCAGCGGCTTGTCTTGGTCGACCACAATCACCGAACTCACATTATTTTCATGGATCATGGAGGCCACTTTTCGAAAACCGTCATCGGGGCTGCAGGTTAGAGGACGGGTGACCATTACATCGGCAACCTTCCTGCGCAGCGGTTCATTGGCCAAACTGTCGCCATCCTCGTAAAAACTGAATTTTTCATACATCGCGCGCAGCCGGCTGGTAAGCAGGCGGGTGAAATATACTGCGACTTCGGAGTTCGTTAAAACAACTTGTTCAAAGACATCCTGGGGCACAAGCAAACAACGAATATCTTCCAAAGCACGAACTGAGCCAGGGTATTCCTCATCAGAAAGAAAAGTGGTTTCTCCAAAAAAATCACCGGGACCCCGGTACCCTGTAACCGTTTCCTTGCCGCTGTTATCCGTCACAAAAACCTCCACCTTGCCTTCAACCAGCAAAAACAACACCTGTTTAGAGGTTTTGCTCTGCTCCACCAGCAGCGATCCCTTGGGGAATTTTCTCTCCACTACGCCCGAAGCCACCCTGTAGAGCAAATCCTCGTCCAGCTGGCTAAATGGCTCAATTTTTTTGATCTGTTCTGCGCGTTCTTCCAGATCCATACCCGGCTTTGCCTGGATCTCCGGTTTCTGTTGACCTGAGCTCACTCCGGCCACCCCCATAATGCAATAATCTTTCCACCAGGTTCAGCACTTTGATGTTTCATGCCTTATTATATCAGAATTATGAAACAAGTGAAGCGAAAAATTAAAAAACATGAACCGGCCAAGGGTGCCTGGTGTATGATTTCCTGTTTTGCTCGAAGGCAAAGGGAGTTCCAAAGGTGAAGAAGCCTGGATCAAGGAAGGGAACATGCGTTGCGATGGGAAGAAGCCGCTAAAACGAGGTCGATGGAAATAAAATGGCTGGGGCGGCAGGATTCGAACCTGCGAGTGCGGATTCCAAAGACCCGTGCCTTACCACTTGGCGACGCCCCAGCATCAGAAAACATCTATTATATTTAATAAGGAAATGGGGTGAGTGATGGGACTTGAACCCACGGCCTCCAGGGCCACAACCTGGCGCTCTAACCACCTGAGCTACACCCACCATAACATAAAAACCCCGTAAATCACCTTTCGGGAAATAAATTTTAGCATAACCCCCTGCCAATGTCAAGAAGCCAAACCATAAGGCAGAGAAAAAAATAGCAGCTGGTGGCATGTGGAACATGGTTTTATGGCCTTCAATGGGAGAGAGACAGGGAGCAAGGATGGACTTCTGGCCAGATATTGGCCAAAATACTATCAGAAACCCTGGCTAAACCGGCAAAAAAAGCGTATATGCTCTTGACAAAGAAAAAAATCAAAGTTACGCTGTACGTGGAAAAAGTTGTTATCCCAAAAATATTAACCCTTGAAGCCAGCTTAACCTCCAGCTAGTTCGACTCACCCGGCAAGATGATGCAATCAAAATGATCGTCCACACGCCTGCATAGTATTCCAACCAGACTCAATGTGAATCCGTTTCATTAAACCTGCAGTCTACTGTTTACAGTCTACAGTAAAAGTCTGTTTGCCTTATCTGAACCGCCGGCCGCAGGAGGCGTTCCGCCCGTCAGGCCGTCTCGCTCCCAAATGGCTTCAAATTGTTTGGAATATTTCCATTTTACGTTCACGCATTCCAGGAGGTGATCCCACCCAGTGTTCCTTTAACTGCTGTCTAACAACCGGCAATACATTTTCCATGTTAACTATTTCAGGAGGTGATCCCATTGTCAAAACTGCTTTGGAGCCCGTCGGAAGAGTGGATTCAAAACACCAATATGACCCGGTTTATCGACTACATCAATCAAAAACACGGTCAAAAAATTACCTGTTTTGATGTCCTGTACAAATGGTCCATCGATAACATCCCTGATTTCTGGGCTGCAATCTGGGACTTTGCGGAAGTAAAAGCATCCAGAACCTACGATAAAGTGGTGGATGATGCCTACAAAATGCCCGGTGCCCGGTGGTTCCAGGGGGCGCAGCTAAACTTCGCCGAAAACCTGCTCCGCTACCGGGACGACCACACTGCCCTAATTTTCCGGGGCGAAGCGCAGACCCGGGAGAGCATCACCTATGCCGAGCTGTATGACCGGGTGGCACGCCTGGCCAAATCCCTGCGGGAGATAGGCCTGCAGCCGGGAGACCGGGTTGCAGCGTATATGCCCAACTCCATGGAAACGATCATCTGCATGCTGGCCTCCGCCAGCATTGGGGCCGCCTGGTCTTCCTGCGCTACAGACCTGGGGCTGGAGGCAGCCTCAGACCGCCTGGGTCAAATTGAGCCCAAAGTCCTGTTCACCGTAGACGGGTACTATTACAAGGACAAACACTTCGATTCCCTGACCAACGCCGCCGGGATCGTGGAAAGGACGCCTTCCATTGAAAAAGTGATTGTCACCTCGTACGCCGGCCCCAAAACCGAGATCTCGAAAGTCCCCAAGGCCGTGCACTACGAGGACTTCCTGGCCCCGGAACAGGGGCTGGAAATCCAGTTTGAGCAGCTGCCCTTCGAGCAGCCCCTCTATATCATGTTTAGTTCCGGGACTACCGGCAAGCCCAAATGCATGGTGCAAAGCGCCGGCGGAATCCTGCTGAACCACTTGAAAGAGCTGATCCTGCACACCGACCTCACACGGGACGACGTCCTGTTTTACATCACGACCTGCAGCTGGATGATGTGGAACTGGATGGTAAGCGCCCTGGCCGTAGGGAACACCCTGGTCCTGTATGACGGCAACCCCAACTACCCCGACAGCGGCGCCATGTGGAAACTCATCCAGGACGAAAAAGTGACCGTCTTCGGCTGCAGCGCCAGCTACATCAACCATCTCAGGAGCATCGGGGCGACACCTGGAAAGGACTACGACCTGACATCCCTGTATGAAATCTCCCAGACCGGCTCGCCCCTGTCTGCCGAAGGGTTTGAGTATGTCTACCAGGAAATCAAAGAGGACCTGTGGTTTAATTCCATCTCCGGGGGCACAGACATAAACGGGTGCTTCTGTGCCGGCAACCCCATCAGCCCCGTTTATGCCGGCCAGCTCCAGGGACCCGTGCTGGGTAAGAAAGTGAATGTCTATGACGACGCGGGCAACCCTGTTGTCGACCAGGTGGGTGAACTGGTCTGCGAAGCAGCCGCACCGTCCATGCCCCTGTATTTCTGGAACGATCCCGACGGCAGCAAGTACCGCGACGCCTATTTCGACTACTACCCGGACGTCTGGCGCCACGGTGATTTTGTCGTTCGCTACAGCGATACCGGGGGCTTTACCTTCTTCGGGCGTTCCGACTCCGTGCTCAAACCCTCGGGAGTCCGCATCGGCACCGCAGAGATCTACAACGAGGTGGAAAAGCTGGATGAAGTAGCGGACTGCCTGGCCATCGGGCAAAACTGGCAGGATGACCAACGGGTAATCCTGTTCATCAAACCTGCCGAAGGACATCAATTGACGGAAGAACTCCAGAAAAAAATCAAACTGACCCTGCGGGAAAATGCTTCCCCCAGGCACGTCCCGGCCCGGATGCTCCAGGTGCCGGAGATCCCCTATACGCTAAACATGAAAAAAGTTGAAAGCGCCGTAACCAACCTGATCCACGGCCGGCCCGTTATGAACCGGGATGCCTTGACCAATCCGGAATCCCTGGACCACTATGAACAGCTCCTGGACGAAATCAACAGAGAATAGGCCTTTCACCGAAGCCCGGGCAGGCTCACCGGGCTTCGGGCACCTGGACAGCCCAGGAGTCCAGGATAGTAGGCAGATAAACGCATTCCCCTGGATTGGCACCTGTTGCAAGAACAACCCACAAGAAGCGCTCACAGGTGAAAACCTGCAAAACAGAAACGCCTCCCGGCCACCTGCTCACAGGAACATCAAAAGGCCGGGAGGCTTTTACCGTAAAGGCAGCCGGAACCGATACCGGGAAGATGACCGGAGCCGATACCGGGAAACGGATCATCCACTTCCATCCTACCAGTGGGTGATCATCTCTGACTGTTCCGTTAACGGCTTTAAGGTATAGCC
>CAZOOA010000064.1:0-16002 GCA_964581355.1 uncultured Desulfovibrionaceae bacterium
GGAAGGCGGCCGTACTGTAGGCGCTGGCGTGGTCACTTCGGTAATAGAATAACAGCAGTTAATTCTATAGCATTTTGATAAAGACCGGGGCCCTGGCTCCGGTCTTTCATGACAGCACTTACATAAAGAGTCCCCGGTTTGCTCTACGAAGTTGCAGGTATATAATGTTCTGGAAAGGTTAAACTAAGTAGATGTGCCAGGTTGCCAGGCGGCCTGGAGCGAGCTTTTTGCTCATGCCGGGACAACTCTGTTGGAAGGATGGAAGATAAGCTATTTGTTTATTGACATTGATCTTGAACTGTGATAAATTGAATTTTGTGGTTATAACGAGATCGAGGTAAAGGAGTGCAGATTCCATGCGTGTTAAGGTTACCATGGCGTGTGCGGAATGCAAGGAAAGAAATTATTCCAGCACGAAGAATAAACGTAACAATCCGGACCGGATCGAATTTAACAAGTATTGCCCCCGGTGTGGGACTCATACGGCACATAAAGAAACCAAGTAAATCATTATACAAACCATCGAATAATTCTAAGCTAGAAACCGGGCAAGGGAAGGGGAAACCATGCGCAACTTCGTGAAAAGGCTCAGACGATTTTTTCACGATATAAAGATAGAATTGAAAAAAGTCAATTGGCCCAACCGGAGAGAATTGGCCACATTTACAGGAATCGTCCTGGTAGTCATTTTTATTGTCGGGACTTTTTTCTGGGTTTTGGACACGGGTCTTACCGGTGTTTTGCGGTTAATTATTAACTAGCTATTAACTTAAGTGTGGCTTTAATTGAACTTTCAGTGAACTGCTTGCTGATCACATCTGCGCTTTAAAGGCAGGCGGTCAGGTGAAAACTGTTTTAAGGAGGATTAGTAGGAAGCATTGGAGCTGTTGTAGTAATCATGCTTCCTCCCGGTAATTATGGGAGAAAAAAACTGGTACGTAATTCACACCTACGCAGGATACGAAAACAAAGTAAAAACAAACCTGGATAAGCGAGTGGAGTCCATGGAAATGCAG
The DNA here is from genome assembly GCA_964581355.1 of uncultured Desulfovibrionaceae bacterium. Classification (GTDB taxonomy): domain Bacteria; phylum Bacillota; class Dethiobacteria; order DTU022; family UBA8154; genus CAZOOA01. The sequence goes on from CAZOOA010000064.1 coordinate 1,017, forward strand.
GACAAGATTTTTCGCGTCCTGGTTCCTATGGAAAAAGAGTTTGAGGTGAAAAATGGGCAGAGAAAGACTGTCATGCGGAAAGTTTTTCCGGGTTACGTGCTGGTGGAAATGATCATGAGTGATGATTCATGGTTTGTAGTGCGCAATACCCCAGGGGTTACCGGGTTCGTTGGTCCGGGGTCCAAGCCAGTACCTTTAAGTGAACCGGAAATTAAGCAGATCCTGCGGCAGATGGGTATGGACGAAGCCCGTCCCCGGGTCATCTTTAGCGTGCAGGAACAGGTACGGGTAATCAGCGGGCCATTTAGTAACTTTATCGGAACCATTGAAGAGGTTCAACCAGAACGGAGCAAGCTGAAAGTAAGTGTTTCCATGTTTGGTCGGGAAACTCCCGTGGAACTGAACTTTGACCAGGTGGAAAAACTCTAAAGAGGCATAAATTACTTTTACAGGTGTTTTGAAAAGAGAGGAGGTGCGCACATGGTAAAAGGGAAAAAGGTCATTGGCATGATTAAGCTGCAGATTCCAGCCGGCAAAGCAACACCCGCTCCCCCTGTAGGTCCGGCACTGGGCCAGCATGGTGTTAATATTATGGCATTTTGCAAAGAATTCAATGATAAAACGGCTGCAGACGCAGGGCTTATAATACCGGTTGAGATTAGCGTTTACGCAGATCGTTCGTTTAGCTTTATCACCAAGACGCCTCCTGCTGCAGTCCTGCTGAAAAAGGCGCTGGGCATTGAAAAAGGCTCGGGGGAACCCAATAAGGTTAAGGTGGCAACAATTTCCCGGGACAAAGTGCGGGAAATTGCCACCCAGAAACTGGAAGACTTGAATGCAACCAACCTGGATGCCGCGGAGCGTATTGTTGAAGGGACTGCCCGCAGCATGGGCATTGTTGTAGAAAATTAATATTCTTAAGAAAGTGGGAGAATCACCTGATTCGTTTGAACCACAAGGAGGTAATTTTTATGGCAAAGAAAGGTAAACGTTACCTGGAAGCACGTCAAAAAATCGACAGGGAAACGCTTTATGACCCTAAAGAAGCTTTTGAGCTGATCAAAGAGTTGGCCAATGCTTCATTCGATGAAACCATTGAGCTGTCAGTCCGGTTAGGAGTAAACCCCAAGCACGCTGATCAGCAAGTTCGCGGAGGTATTGTTCTGCCTCACGGGACAGGAAAAGAAGTTCGTGTGGCGGTTTTTGCCAAGGGCGATAAAATGAAGGAAGCTGAAGAAGCAGGAGCTGATATAGTCGGCGGTGAAGACCTGGCTGAAAAAATCCAGGGCGGCTGGTTGGATTTTGACGTGGCTGTGGCAACCCCGGATATGATGAGCGTTGTCGGCAAACTGGGTAAGATTTTAGGCCCCCGGGGGTTGATGCCCAACCCCAAAACGGGAACAGTCACCATGGATGTCGGTAGGGCCATCAACGAAATTAAAGCAGGGAAAGTGGAGTTCAGGACGGATAAAGTCGGAAATATTCATGTCCCCATTGGAAGGGCATCTTTTACTTCCCAGCAGCTCCTGGAGAATTTTTACGCCGTGATAGAAGCATTAATTAAAGCACGCCCGTCAGCTGCCAAGGGACAGTACCTGAGAAGTGTCAATATCAGTTCAACTATGGGCCCGGGAATAAAGATCAGCCCACAAAAGGCATCAGCCTTAGGAAAAGCCAGCTAAAACTTTTTCAAATAAAACTTCATGCTTGCCGTAGACAGCAGGTGTTTAATCATAATGGCCATTTGAAGGGCCGCCTGCCGAGGCGGAAATGTTACACAGCCTGATGCATGCAGGACACAGCGGGAAAGAAGTTTGCTGTGCTTTGCTGTGTGATTTTAACCCTCCTTGTCTAAACGGCAGGGAGGGTTTTATATTATTTACTGTCTCGTCAAAAACAGGACCGGGGAGGTGAAACGTTGATTAGTCGCAAGCAGAAAGAAAAAAAAGTGCAGGAAATCAAAAAGGACCTGGAAAGCTCCCAGGTGATCGTCTTAACTGACTACCGGGGGTTAACCGTAGCCAAGATGAACAAGCTGCGCAGAACGCTGGAAGAGGAAGGGATACGCTATAAAGTAGTTAAAAACACCCTGACCAAGCTGGCCGCCCAGGAAGTGGGGCTGGAAGGCCTGGATCCTTATATGGAAGGGCCGGTTGCTATCGCTTACGGGTATGATGATCCAGTTACGCCGATTAAGCTGCTAGTTAAATTTGCCAAGGAGAATGATGAGCTGGACATCAAAGGGGGCATCCTGGAAAACCAGGTGATGGACGAAATTCAAATGCGCCGCCTGGCGGACCTTCCTCCCAAGGAAGTTTTGCTGGCGCAAGTTGCTGGCGCCTTCCAGGCCCCCATGGCTGGAATGGTAAATGCCCTGCAGGGCAATATCCGCAACCTGGTTTACGTGTTAAATGCCGTCAAGGAACAAAAAGAAGGTCAGTAGTTTAGAGTTTTTGTGTCAATAACAACCCAAATAATAAATTTAGGAGGAACAATTATGTCTAAAGTACAGGAAGTACTGGAAATTGTAAAAGGGATGACAGTGCTGGAACTTTCCGAGCTGGTCAAAGCTTTTGAAGATGAATTTGGAGTGAGTGCTGCAGCACCTGTTGCCGCTGTAGCTGCCCCGGGTGGAGCTCCTGCAGAAGCAGAAGAAGCCGAGGAAGAGCAAACCGAATTTGACGTAGTGCTCACTTCCGCTGGAGAAAAGAAAATCCAGGTAATCAAGGTGGTTCGTGAATTGACCGGCCTGGGTCTGAAAGAGGCCAAAGCCCTGGTTGACGAGCTTCCCAAGCCAGTCAAGGAAAAAGTGCCCAAGGAAGAAGCGGAAACCATTAAGGAAAAGCTGGAAGAATCCGGTGCGGTGATTGAAATTAAGTAATAAAGGCAGTGGCTTGGAGCTATCCTGAAAATTATGTGTTGCTATGTTCATTCACCGGATGTGAAGCATAGCCTTTATCGATGCCTTAAACGGAAAAAATGCGGGCAGGTACTATTACCTCCCGCATTTTTTTTATTATGGAATGGCAGCGTTGACGTATTCCGGACCCGCCGTTTTAGGTCGATACTAACCGCCACGGCCCTTGTGGTCCGCAACAGGGACGAAAAAACTTGCTTACTGTCGAAGTGCTGGTTTTCAACATCCCGCCGCTTAACCGGGGAGTTGGCGCATTCGTCCGGCGACGTTGGTCTCTGTGGCCAAAGGCACTTGGTGACCGAAGGTATTCGGGGACATTCCTCTGCAAGAGGTGTGTCTCCATACCTTGAAAAATGGCGGTCCGGCCGACAGGACGTCGGCCGCCGGGATCGACCAGGATGGGAGTTAAACCGGGGAGGCCCCCGAGGCCCCGAAGCCCCGAAGCCCCCGAAGCCCCCGAGGGAACCGTAGCGCCTTCCACAGGGTTACCCAGTCGCCAGGACGACAGAGCCAAGACACGGTTTTTCATACTAACAAGGCAAATTTGCTGATTTTTGGTCGAGGTTCTGGACAGCAGGGTTGGTGAAATATTTTTTTGCTCGGCAACTTTTTTATGTTGACCGTCTGTATAAAGTATGATAACATTATTAAATGCGTAAAGATGCCGCCAACTATCTCTTTATTAATTTGTCGCGTATAATTATGCGCGTTAGGGGCAAGCTAATTAAATGCGGCATTCATTTTTTTCTGGTCAGAACAATGCTTACTCGCAAACAGTTACATGAGTTAAGCGTCCTTTTTTAAAGACGCGTATTATTTTTATGCTCGCTGCATTGAAAAATAAACCGGGGGAGTGATTTTTTTTATGTTTATGGAGGTCGAGGCGGGGAAGAGGAAGAGAAGGACATATGCCCGCATTAATGAAATTTTGGACCTTCCCGATCTCGTTGAAGTGCAAAAAAGCTCTTACCGCTGGTTTTTAGAAGAAGGTTTGCGCGAAGTATTCCACGATGTATCCCCAATTAAAGATTTTACACAAAATTTGGTCCTCGAATTTATAGACTACTCCATGGGAGAACCCAAGTATTCAGTTGAAGAATGCAAAGAAAGGGATGCCACCTATTCTGTTCCGCTCAAGGTGCAGGTACGGCTGGTTAATCGTGAGACAGGTGAAGTCAAGGAGCAGGAAGTATTCATGGGAGATTTCCCCTTGATGACCGCCAACGGAACCTTTATCATCAACGGGGCGGAGCGGGTTATCGTCAGCCAGCTTGTCCGTTCCCCGGGTGTGTATTTTAACAGCCAGTTTGCTAGTGGAAAGTACCTTTATTCAGGTACCATTATCCCTAACAGGGGAGCCTGGTTGGAGTTTGAAACCGATGCCAATGATATGATCTGGGTTAAGGTTGACAGGACCCGGAAGGTGCCGGTTACGGTCTTGCTTCGGGCTATTGGTTATGGAACCAGCAATGAAATCCAGGAACTTTACGACAATGATGCCCGCATTCTGAATACCCTGGAAAAAGATCATACAGATTCCGGAGAAGAGGGATTGCTGGAAGTTTATAAACGTTTGAGGCCTGGCGAACCACTTAACGTGGAAAATGCCCGCAGCCTGTTCGAATCGCTTTTTTTCGATCCCAAGCGCTACGACTTTGCCCGGGTAGGGCGTTACAAGGTGAACAAAAAGCTGTCTCTGCGCAGCCGGTTGATGTTTAACACCCTGGCAGAAGATTTCCTCGATCCCGATACCGGAGAGGTCATTGCGGAAGCGGGGACAACGGTAAACCCTGCTGTATATAAGCAAATAGAAGAGCGTAGAGTGCAGCGTATTAAGGTTTATAATAAGGAAGGCAAGCCCTGTGTAGTAATCAGCAACGGGAATGTAGCCACGCAAATTAAGAACCTGGCTCCCGATGACATTGTCTCTGCCGTCGGCTACCTGCTTAACCTCATGGATGGGGTAGGAATCGATGACGATATTGATCATCTGGGCAACCGACGTTTGCGAAGCGTAGGGGAACTGTTGCAAAACCAGTTCCGTATCGGTCTTTCCAGGATGGAGCGGGTAGTCCGGGAGCGAATGACTATTCAGGATGTGGAGGCAGTGACACCCCAGGCCCTGATCAATATTCGTCCGGTGATTGCTTCCATCAAGGAATTTTTTGGCAGCAGCCAGCTGTCTCAATTTATGGATCAGACCAATCCCCTGGCTGAGCTGACTCACAAGCGTCGTTTAAGTGCCCTCGGTCCAGGAGGGTTAAGCAGGGAACGGGCTGGCTTCGAGGTCCGGGACGTGCACCACTCGCACTACGGGCGCATGTGCCCCATTGAGACCCCGGAAGGGCCCAATATTGGGCTTATAGGGTCCCTCAGCACCTTTGCCCGGATTAACGAATTTGGTTTTATTGAAACCCCTTATCGGCGAGTGGACAAAGAGCGCGGCTTGGTTACTCGAGATGTAGTCTACCTTACGGCCGATGACGAGGATGAATATATTGTAGCCCAGGCTAACGCACCTATTGACGAAGAAGGGCATTTCCTGCGGGGCAGTGTTACCTGCCGTTTTCAAAAAGATACGGTCCTGGTTCCCCCGGAAGAAGTGGATTATATGGATGTGTCGCCCAAGCAGCTGGTCAGCGTAGCTACTGCATTGATCCCTTTCCTGGAAAACGACGATGCCAACCGGGCCTTGATGGGCTCTAACATGCAGCGCCAGGCGGTGCCTTTATTAAAGTCCGAAGCTCCATTTGTGGGTACAGGGATGGAATCCAAGGCAGCCCTGGACTCCGGAGTGGTTGTGATAGCCCATAATCCTGGTCAAGTAGTCTCTGTTTCCAGCACCTCTGTGGTGGTGCGCCGGGATGAAGATCCCGATGGTCCCAGCCAGGTTGTCCATGGCCGAACCCAGGAAACTTCCAGGGAAAAAGCGCTTGCGTACCCGTATAAAGGATGTGACATTTATACTCTGCACAAGTTTAAACGTTCCAACCAGGGCACATGTATGAACCAGCGGCCCATCGTCAAGAAGGGTCAGCAGATTAAGGCCGGTGAAATATTGGCTGATGGTCCCTGCACGGATCAGGGAGAAATGGCCCTGGGTCGGAATATCCTGGTAGCATTTATGCCTTGGGAAGGCTATAACTATGAAGACGCCATCCTGATCAGCGAAAAGCTGGTCAAAGAGGACGTATTTACCTCAATTCACATAGAAGAATACGAAGCAGAGGCCCGTGATACCAAGTTGGGTCCTGAAGAGATTACCCGGGATATACCCAACGTAGGCGAAGATGCCCTGAAGGACCTGGATGAACGGGGTATTATCTCCATCGGCGCCGAAGTTCGTGCGGGAGACATCCTGGTAGGCAAGGTCACACCCAAAGGGGAAACAGAGCTAACAGCAGAAGAAAGATTGCTCCGGGCTATTTTTGGTGAAAAAGCCCGGGAAGTCCGCGATACATCTTTGCGGGTCCCCCACGGTGAATCGGGTATGATTGTCGATGTAAAGGTGTTTTCACGTGAAGCCGGTGACGAACTTTCTCCCGGTGTTAACCAGTTGGTCCGGGTCTACATTGCCCAGAAACGGAAAGTCTCCGAGGGTGACAAAATGGCCGGAAGGCATGGAAACAAGGGAGTGATCGCCCGAATCCTGCCGGAAGAAGATATGCCCTACCTTCCCGACGGAAAGCCTGTGGAAATCATCCTGAACCCGCTGGGGGTTCCCTCCAGGATGAATGTCGGACAGGTACTGGAGAGCCACCTGGGTTGGGCTGCAGATGTACTGGGGCTGTTTATTGCCTCCCCCGTTTTTGACGGGGCCCAGGAACAGGATGTTTTTGATGCTTTCGTGGAGGCAGGCTTGCCGGATAACGGTAAGACGATTTTACGGGATGGTCGCACGGGAGAGAGATTTGACAATGAAGTTACCGTAGGTTATATCTATATGCTCAAGCTGGCCCACCTGGTAGACGACAAGATTCATGCCCGTTCTACCGGTCCTTACTCCCTGGTTACCCAGCAGCCCCTGGGCGGCAAGGCCCAGTTCGGAGGGCAGCGTTTCGGGGAGATGGAGGTGTGGGCCCTGGAGGCCTATGGTTCTGCCTATACCCTGCAGGAAATCTTGACAGTAAAATCTGACGATGTGGTTGGTCGAGTCAAGACATACGAATCCATTGTCAAAGGAGACAACATTCCTGAACCAGGGGTGCCGGAATCCTTTAAAGTTCTGGTAAAAGAATTGCAAAGCTTAGGGCTGGATGTAAAAGTCCTGGGAGAGGATTATGACGAAGTACCGATTAGGGATGAAGATGAAGAAAGCGAGTTCATGCTGGACGTAAACATTGAAGGGGTGGAAGACTCCGAAGGCCAGGTCGGTCCAAGTGAAAAGGACCTGGAAGAAGACGAGCCGGAACTCCTGGATGATGACGAATTGGATAAAGTATCATTAAACGTGGAAGAGTACAATCCTTTTGCTGATGAAGAAGAAAGCCTGGAAGGTGAAGAACTTCTGGATCAGGACCAGGGTGAAGGAGAGGACGATGACGAAATCATTGATGATGATGAACGTTCCAGGGTTCGCAGCAGCATGGGGATTGATGATGAAGAGGAAAGCTTTTAACCGGCCATAGGCCGGAATGACTTGAAAAAGCAGTCAGGCATCAGCATTACTTGGAAGGGGGAAACCACCTTTGTTGGATGTCAACAATTTTGATGCCTTACAGATTAGCCTGGCGTCACCCGAGCAGATCAGGGCCTGGTCTAAAGGTGAAGTAAAAAAACCAGAAACCATAAACTATCGCACCTTGAAGCCGGAGCGGGAAGGATTATTTTGTGAAAAGATTTTTGGTCCCCAGAAAGATTGGGAATGTCACTGCGGTAAGTACAAACGTGTCCGTTACAAGGGTATTGTTTGTGACCGCTGTGGTGTAGAAGTAACCCGGGCCAAGGTGCGCCGTGAGCGCATGGGTCATATTGAACTGGCTGCCCCTGTTTCCCATATCTGGTATTTCAAGGGTATTCCCAGCCGCATGGGGTTGCTGCTGGATATGTCCCCCCGGGCGTTGGAAAGGATTCTTTATTTTGCCGCCTATGTTGTAATTGATCCAGGTGAAACGTATTTGAGTAAAAAACAGCTGCTTTCTGAGACTGAATACAGGGAGTACCGGGAAAAATATGAAGCCCTTTTTGCTGCCGGCAAAGGTTTTAAGGCCGAAATGGGCGCTGAGGCCATAAAAAAGCTCTTGCAAGAAATAGACCTGGAAGAGCTTACCGATGACATGCGCGCGGAAATAAAATCCAGCAGCGGACAGAAAAAGGTGCGGGCCATTCGTCGACTGGAGGTTGTGGAAGCTTTCCGTAAGTCCGGCAATTATTCTGAATGGATGATCCTGGATGTAATTCCCGTGATTCCCCCAGACCTGCGTCCCATGGTCCAGTTGGACGGCGGACGTTTTGCCACGTCTGACTTGAACGACCTTTACCGCAGGGTCATTAACCGCAATAATCGTTTAAAAAGGCTCCTTGACCTGGGGGCTCCTGATATTATCGTCCGTAATGAAAAGCGTATGCTGCAGGAAGCAGTGGATGCCCTGGTGGATAACGGCCGGCGGGGCCGTCCTGTTACCGGTCCAGGGAACCGCCCGTTAAAATCCTTAAGCGATATGCTCAAAGGCAAGCAGGGGCGTTTTCGGCAAAACTTGCTGGGCAAACGCGTAGATTACTCCGGGCGTTCCGTCATTGTTGTTGGCCCGGAATTAAAGCTGTACCAGTGCGGCCTGCCCAAAGAGATGGCCCTGGAGTTGTTCAAGCCGTTTGTTATGCGCAAACTGGTCCGGGATGGCCACGCTCATAACATCAAGTCAGCAAAACGTATGGTGGAGAAGGTCCGTCCAGAGGTTTGGGGTGTGCTGGAGGAAGTAATCAAGGATCATCCGGTTCTGCTCAACCGGGCACCTACCCTGCACCGTCTTGGTATCCAGGCATTTGAGCCGGTCTTGGTCGAAGGTCGTGCCATCCAGATCCACCCCCTGGTCTGTACCGCTTATAATGCTGACTTTGACGGGGACCAGATGGCTGTGCACGTGCCGCTATCAGCAGAAGCCCAGTCTGAAGCACGCTTGTTGATGCTTTCTTCCAACAACTTGCTTAACCCCAAAGACGGCCGTCCGGTGGTTTCACCGACCCAGGATCTGGTTTTGGGGATCTATTACCTGACTTTGGAACGCCAGGGGGCCCAGGGTGAAGGGAAGCTGTTTACCAATAGCCATGAAGCCATCACGGCTTTCAACCAGAGTTGTATTGAACTTCATGCCAGAATTATCGTAAATGTGACCGACTCTCAAAAGCCTAACTTACAATTGGATGGGCGTGAGGGCAGCAGGAAATTCTTGGTGACTACCGTTGGAAAGCTTTTATTTAACGAAATCTTCCCTGAAGATTTCCCCTATATCAACCATGCAGATATGAACCTGATGATGCAGGAAGGATACTTGAGGGCCCGCGAAGACATGCCTCCGGGAGAGTTGCGCAAAACGATGCATCAACTGCCTCCCAACAAAGCGATTAAAAAGGGTTTTATGAGCGACCTCATTTCCCTGTGCTACAGAAAGTACGGCAGCACAAAAACAACAGAAATACTTGACGAGATTAAGAGCCAGGGCTTTTCGTTTGCCACCCGTGCCGGTATTACTATCGGTGTTGATGATATTGTTGTCCCCGAAGCCAAGGTAGATACCTTGAGTGGTGCGGAGGAGCAGGTAGAAGAAATTGAAAAACAGTTCCGGAGAGGCTTCATTACAGATGATGAACGCTATGACCGGATTATCGAAATCTGGCACCGGGCCAAGGAAGATATTTCCTCGGCCTTGATGCATAACTTTGATGAATTCAACCCCATCTTTATGATGTCTGAATCTGGTGCCCGGGGTAACGAATCGCAGATCACCCAGTTGGCAGGAATGCGTGGCCTTATGGCCGATCCGACAGGTCGGATTCACGATATCCCCATTAAGGCCAATTTCCGTGAAGGCTTAACGGTGCTGGAATATTTCATTTCCACTCACGGGGCCCGTAAAGGGCTGGCTGACACGGCCCTAAAAACAGCCGACTCCGGTTACCTGACCCGCCGTCTGGTTGATGTAGCCCAGGATGTTATCGTCCGGGACGTGGATTGCGGGACAGTGCAGGGTGTTGAAGTGCGAGAAATAAAAGATGGCGATGAAGTGATCGAGGGCCTCTATGACCGTATAGTAGGCAGGTTTACCCTGGAAGAGGTTAAACACCCGGAAACCGGGGAAAGCCTTGCCAAGGCCAACGAGTTTATCGATGAAGAAAAGGCATTCCAGGTAATTAATGCCGGGATAAATGAGTTGCCCATACGTTCTGTCCTCACCTGCAAATCCCGCTTTGGTGTTTGTGTGCGCTGTTACGGGCGCAATATGGCTACAGGGCAACTGGTGGATGTTGGCGAATCGGTGGGGATTATTGCCGCCCAGTCTATCGGAGAGCCGGGTACCCAGCTAACCATGCGGACCTTCCATACCGGCGGTGTGGCCGGGGATGACATTACTCAGGGTCTGCCCCGGGTGGAAGAGCTTTTTGAAGCACGCAAACCCAAAGGGCAGTCATTGATTACAGAAATATCCGGTCGCGTGGAACTGCGGGAAGCCCGCAATAAGCGTGAAATCAAAATATATTCCCCCCATGGGGAGATCAAGACATACCAGGTCCCTTATGGAGCTCGACTGAAAGTCAAGGAAAATGAAGTGATTGAGGCCGGTCAAGAACTAACAGAGGGGTCCATTAATCCTCACGACCTGCTCAAAGTTCGAGGCATTCGCGGTGTCCAGTTGTATCTACTGCAGGAAGTGCAGCGGGTTTACAGGTTGCAGGGTGTAGATATTAATGATAAACACATCGAGGTTATGATTCGCCAGATGCTGAAAAAAGTCAAAGTGGATGAAGCAGGGGATACAGAACTGCTGCCGGGCAGCCTGGAAGAAACCTTCACCGTGGAAGATGTAAATCGCAAAGCGGTGGAAGCTGGCGGTAGTCCTGCCGTGGCCCGTCCAGTGCTGCTGGGGATCACCAAGGCCTCACTGGCTACGGACTCATTCCTGTCAGCTGCTTCATTCCAGGAAACGACCCGGGTGTTGACCGATGCCTCCATTAAAGGAAAAGTGGACCCGTTGCTGGGTCTTAAGGAAAATGTTATCATTGGCAAGCTGATTCCTGCCGGGACAGGTATGTCGCGTTACCGCAATATCCGGGTAGTTCCGCTGTTTGAGGAAAAAACTGCCGACATGACTGACCTGGAAGCCTCCCAAGGAGAGCAGGAAACGGTAGAGCAGGGTGAAGAGATCAAAGAAATGGAACAAAGCCTGGTCGATGCGGCTATTGAAGAAAGTTTTTACGTAAGTGATGAAGATGATGAAATAGAAGGTGCAAAGCTGCTGCAAGAGGAGCAGGAAGATGATGGAGGGGACCGGGAACAGGTGCCGACGATTAACAAAAATGAGCCGGGGCAAGCGCAGGGTGGCGAAAATTAAAGTGTATAATATGAATTGACAATTGTTGACGGCGGTGATAAAATACTTGAGTGTGTTTTTATAGGGTGGCGCCTTCGATGATTTGTTTATGCTAAGGAGGAGGGGTAATCGTGACCCTGGAAGAGCTAAAACAAGCTCGAAAAAAAGTTGTTGGAACTCGTCAGACTACCAAAGCGCTGGATAGTGGTTCCGCTTTGGTCGTCTTTATTGCCAGGGATGCCGATGAAAAAGTTATCGACCCGATTATCCAGTTATGTAACCAAAAGGGTATCAAGTTGGAATATGTCGATACAATGGCGCAGCTGGGTAAAGCATGCAATATCAAGGTTGGAGCTGCCTCGGCAGCTATTGTTAACAAGTAGCTGCCGGGCAGATTATTTTACCAGATTAAAAGAATGGAAGAAGGGGGGTGTTGTGGTGCCAACACTAAACCAACTGATTCGCAGGGGAAGAAAAACCATCAAAAAGAAGTCAACGGCGCCGGCCCTGGAAAGTTCTCCGCAAAAAAGAGGGGTCTGCACGCGGGTTTCAACCACGACTCCGAAAAAGCCCAATTCGGCTTTACGCAAGATTGCCCGGGTCCGGCTGACCAACGGAGTTGAGGTTACAGCATACATTCCCGGTATTGGACACAATCTCCAGGAACACTCTGTCGTCTTGGTACGTGGAGGCCGGGTCAAGGATTTGCCGGGAGTTCGTTACCACCTGGTACGTGGTGCCCTGGATGCTGCCGGAGTTGAAAACAGGAAGCAGGGACGCTCCAAGTATGGGGCCAAGAGACCGAAAGCGTAAAAAAATTGGTCTGTTGTCCTAAATTGGACTTTCCTGGACTGGAAAGGAGGGATAAATTTGCCGAGAAAGGGTCCTGTTCCCAAGAGAGAAATTATGCCCGACCCGATGTACAATAGTGTTTTGGCTTCCAAGTTTATTAATAAACTGATGTACGATGGGGCCAGAGGGGCAGCGCAGCAAATTTTTTATGAAGCGCTGGAAATAATCAAGGAGAAGAGCGGCAACGATCCGCTTGAAGTTTTCGAAACGGCTGTCCGCAACGTATCACCCGTTCTGGAGGTTAAACCCCGCCGGGTTGGAGGGGCAACATACCAGGTTCCGATAGAAGTCAACCAGCGCCGCAAGATTATCCTGGCTATCAGGTGGCTGGTCAATGCTTCCAGGGCCAGGAGTGAAAAAACCATGGCCCAGCGGTTAGCCGGTGAGCTGTTGGATGCAGCGAATAATACAGGAACCACTGTAAAGAAGAAAGAAGATACACACAAGATGGCTGAAGCCAACAAGGCTTTTGCCCATTACCGTTGGTAGTTGCGCTAACTGTTTTTGGGGTGCTTTTGATAATGAGGAGGATTTTTCAGTATGGATTTGAATAAAACCAGGAATATAGGTATTATTGCACATATCGATGCAGGAAAGACCACGACCACGGAGCGTATCCTGTTTTATACAGGCAAGGTCCATAAACTGGGTGAGGTGCATGATGGAGCAGCTACCATGGATTGGATGGTCCAGGAGCAGGAACGAGGCATTACGATCACTTCTGCTGCCACGACCTGTCATTGGAAGGATTATCGAATTAACATTATAGACACACCAGGACACGTGGACTTTACCGTAGAAGTGGAGCGTTCCCTGCGCGTTCTTGATGGAGCTGTTGGCGTGTTTTGTGCCAAAGAAGGCGTGGAACCCCAGTCAGAGACTGTCTGGCGCCAGGGTGACCGTTACGGGGTCCCTCGAATTGCCTATATAAACAAGATGGACATTACCGGTGCCGATTTTTTTAGTGCTCTGCGCATGATGCGTTCCCGTTTAAAGGCTCCTGTAGTCCCCATACAACTTCCCATTGGTGCAGAAGATACCTTCAAAGGCGTGGTAGACCTGGTCCGCTTAAAATCCATAATCTACCTGGACGACCTGGGTACCCGGAGTGATGAAACGGACATTCCTGATGATTTGCTGGATATATCGGAAAAGTACCGTGAAAAACTGCTGGAAACCCTAGCTGAATTTGATGATACGGTTATGGAAAAGTATGTTGAGGGGCAGGAAGTAACAGAGGATGAGATCCGTGCGGCTCTCCGGGAAGCAACTATCAGCAACAAGGTTGTCCCGGTCCTGTGCGGAACTTCATATAAAAATAAAGGAGTCCAGCCGCTTCTTGATGCGGTAACCTATTACCTGCCTTCACCGTTAGAAGTTCCCCCGGTAAAAGGGGAAGTTCCCTCAACAGGTGAAGAAGCCTTTAGAAACCCCGATGAAAACGAACCTTTTGCCGCGCTGGCATTTAAAATCATGACTGATCCCTATACAGGCAAGCTGACTTTTTTCCGCATTTACTCCGGAAAAATCAAGACTGGAATGTATGTATATAATTCACACAAACAGGTAAAAGAAAGGGTAGGACGCATTTTACGCATGCATGCCAATCACCGTGAAGAACTTCAGGAGGCTTCGGCCGGAGATATTGTAGCGGCAGTTGGCCTGAAGAAATCTGGTACGGGTGATTCCCTTTGCGACGAAAAAAATCCCATTGTGCTGGAGAACATCAAGTTTCCTGTGCCGGTTATTTCTGTTGCCATAGAGCCTAAAACGAAAGCTGACCAGGAAAAAATGACTTTATCCCTGCAGAAGCTGTCTGAAGAAGACCCTACCTTCCAGGCTGAGACCGATGAAGAAACAGGGCAGATTATTATTGCCGGCATGGGAGAGCTGCACCTGGAGATTATTGTGGATCGCCTGTTAAGAGACTTTAAGGTGGCGGCCAATGTGGGGCGGCCCCAGGTTTCATATAAAGAAACTATCCAGGAGCCGGCCAAGGCAGAAGGTAAATTTGTCCGCCAATCGGGTGGACGGGGGCAGTATGGTCATGTGGTTCTGGAATTGGAACCCCTGGAGCGTGGAACCGGGTTTGTATTTGATGATCAGACAGCCGGTGGAGTGATTCCCAAGGAATTTATTCCAGCTGTAGAGTCCGGTGTGAAAGAAGCCCTGGCCGGTGGCGTGCTGGCTGGGTACCAGGTGGTTGATGTCAAAGCCGTTCTGCTTGACGGATCCTTTCACCAGGTTGATTCCTCGGAAATGGCTTTTAAAGTTGCTGCTTCCCAGGGTTTCAAAAAAGCAATGAATAAAGGAAAACCGGTCCTGCTGGAACCGGTCATGAAAGTGGAAATTATTGTTCCTGAAGAATACATGGGTGAAGTTATTGGGGATATTAACTCCCGGCGGGGTAAAATTGAAGGAATTCAGCCCCGTGGAGGAAGTCAGATTATCAAGGGGTTTGTACCTCTTTCAGAAATGTTCGGTTATGCTACCGACCTGCGCTCACATACCCAGGGTCGTGGAACGTATTCCATGGAGTTTTCCAATTACGCCGAACTGCCTGAACACATTGCCGAAAAGATTGTCAGAAAAACCTATGCATGATAATTAACTTGAAGTTTTAAGGGGGTAATTGATAATGGCCAAGAAGAAGTTTGAAAGGACGAAGCCACACGTTAACATTGGGACGATT
>CAZOOA010000065.1:0-11107 GCA_964581355.1 uncultured Desulfovibrionaceae bacterium
CCGCTTCCCGGGCTTGGCTCCGGTTGTCTTCGTGGTAAAGTGCCAGGGCTCAGCTGTTGGACTTATCTGCCCGACCCGGCCATTTTTTCCAGGATGACCAGGATGAGCGCCGCGAACAGGCCGGCCAGAAACCCCCCGATATGGGCCCACCAAGCAACCGATTGGGCGCTGGCAGCGTCCCCGGCCATAAGCCCGACATTGACTACCTGGATAATGAACCAGATCAACAGGAAAAGCATGGCCGGCAGATGGATGGTGGTCAGCAAAAAGCCGAGGGGAACCAGGGTCAGGACCTTGGCCTTGGGAAACAGGACCAGGTAGGCCCCTAAAACACCGGCTACAGCCCCGCTGGCCCCGATGGTTGGAACAGGAGAGAGCGGATTCATGAGGATATGCACCAGGCTTGCGGTAACCCCTGAAAACAGGTAAAATAAGACATACCCCCCGTGGCCGAAGCGGTCTTCCACGTTATCACCAAAAACCCACAGGTAAAGCATATTGCCCAGCAGGTGCAGCCAACCGCCGTGCAGGAACATGGAGCTGAAGACAGGAAGCCACAGGTCCCTGCTTAGCGGTTCACTCAGCAGGGCGATAAACCGCCGGGGGATGATACCGAAATCATGATAAAATTGCAGCAGCTGGTCCGGCCCCAGGCCCATTTGATAGGCAAAAACGGCGATGTTGAGGATGATAAAGACATTGTTGATAAAAGGAAATTTGCGGGGACGGACGCTGTCTCTCAGTGGGATCATAAGAACAAACTCCTTTCCCTATATTATAGACGTTTCAGTAGAGTTTTTCCAGTGTGATCCGGGGCCGGATTTGCAGCGCTGCAAATAAAAAATACTGCCGGTTAAACGTCCGTCCCGCAAATAAGCACTTGGAACGTATGAGCTTTTGGCTGCTATTTTTGGACTTGCCGAAAGGAACCACCGGCTTCCGGTTGTCGGCTGCCGGCAACAAAGGCCTGTTTTTCAGGCTATCCAGGGAGGTTTTAAAATGAGCATGGGTCGTAAAACAAACTGGACACCCCACCGCTGGGAATGGGAATCCAAAGGGCAAAGGGCTTGGAGCCGCAGTGGAGCAGGGTGGAAGAAAATGTGCGGTAAAAAGGAGCGTGCAGCGGCCTTCCAACAGTGGAAGCACAGACCGTCGGCCGGAAAGCCGGCGCTTATTCTGGCGGTTTTCTTTTTGTGCCTGTCCATACCCCTGCTCCTGCTGCCAGGCTGCCAGGTGCTGGAGGAGATGGAGCTGGTGCGCCCGGCCAGTCCTGTCACCGTTAATGAAGAAAAAGGGTTCCCCGGTGAACTGGAGCCCCTGGAAGGGCGGCTGCAGGCCGCCCGGCAGGCCCGCATTTCTGTCCCTGCGCCGGGCCGGGTGGAATCGGTGCGGGTCATGGCGGGGCAGGAAATAGCTGCCGGGGATGAGCTGTTGGTCATGGACGACCGGGAGGCATATCTGAACCTGCAAAAAGCCCGGGCAGAGCTGGCTCTGGTGGAAGCCGAGGCCGAGCGCTTGCAGGGCAGGGATGAGCTGTACCTGCTGGAGCGGGAGATCGCCTACCGGGAGGCCCTGCTGGAACACAAGACCCTGGAAAAAGAGTATTCTGTCGCCCAGCATTTATATGAGACAGATCAGATTACTGCTGCGGAATTGGAAGAAATAGAAGCAGCAGCAACGCTGGCCGAACTGAGGCTAAACCGCCAGCAAATCCTGCTTGAGCAGCTGGAAAACGGGGAAGCCGACGCCGAGGCCGAGGCAGAGGCAGAGGCAGAGACAGAGACAGATGCCGAAGCCGATACAGATGCAGTAGACGGGGAAGATGCAGATACAGCAGCCGATACCGCTACAACAGAGGATGAACAAACGGGGACGGACGCAGAGGCAGCAGCAGCGGCTGAGGAGGAAACCGGGCAGGCCGATGGAAACGAGGTAGAGGAAGACAGACAGACGGCTGAGGCAGAGCGCCTTGCCGGGGAGACGGAGCAGCTAAAGCCCGAACTGGCCCGGGCCCGGGCAGCCTATGAGTTGGCCTCGAAACGTTATGAGCAGTGCCGGGTGGAAGCACCCATAGACGGCCGGGTTTCGGAGATCCGGGTCAACGAGGGGGAATGGCTCCAGGCGGGGGAAACCGTCCTGGTAATCCAGCAGGCGGACCCTGTGAAGCTGGCGCTGGAAGTAAAAGAGGAACAACTGGGACATTTTGTCCCCGGTGAAACCATCCAGGTGCAGGTCCCGGCCCTGCAGGATGCCCCGCTGCCGGGCACCGTTGCCGGGATTTCTTACCTGGAACAGGGTTTGTTTACTGTAGACATTCACCTGGAAAACCCCGCAGACCGGCTCCGCCCCGGCATGACCGCCCGCGTTGACCTGGCGGCGATGGAGCAAGCCCGGCAGGAGCCAACACCCGGAGACCGCGGGGAATAATAATTTAAAAAGAGGTGTTGCTGTGTGAACAACCCCGGTGATAACGGGGCAGGGCCAGCTCGCCAGGAAGGGCGGGGCAAGGTGACCTCCCCGACATTTTTAAAGCAAATCCTGCAGGAAAAAGGCCTGCATCCTCATAAGCGAATGGGGCAGCATTTCCTGGTGGATGAAAATATCTTGCAGAAGATCATTGCTGCCGCTTTGCTTAAGCCCCGGGATTATGTGATAGACATCGGTGCCGGCCCGGGGGCGCTATCCCTGTCCATGGCTGAACAGGTGGCCGGAGTAATCTCTATCGAATGGGACAGCGGGCTGGCAGGGCTGTTACAGGAAGAGGCCGGCAGCCGCGGCCTGGAGAACCTCCATGTTGTCCAGGGGGACGTGCGGCGCCTGGACCTGGAGAAAGTGTGCCGGGATACATGGGGCCACCAGGTCCTGCAGCACGGTGCGAAAGAGGCAATCAAGGTGGTGGCCAACCTGCCCTATTACCTGACTACGCCGCTGTTGTTCCAGCTCCTGCGGGGTTCTCTTCCGGTGCAGCTGTTTATTGTCATGGTCCAGCTGGAGGTGGCCCGGCGTATAGTAGCCCAACCGGCAACCCGCGATTACGGTGTTTTGACCCTTCTATGCCGCTATTACACCGAAGCGGAGCTTCTGTTCAAAGTATCCAGGCAGGTATTTTACCCGCCCCCGGCAGTGGATTCAGCGGTGGTTCGCCTGGTGCGGCGCCCTGCTCCTCCCGTTTCCGTTAGCGATGAAACAACCTTCTGGGAGATCATTGATGCTGCTTTTAACAAGCGGCGAAAAACTCTCCTCAACGCCCTGGAAGGCACGGCTTCCCTGGACCGCTCCGGCTGGAAAAACGTGCTGGAGCAGGCAGGGCTGGATCCCACCGCTCGCGGTGAGACACTGGATCTAGAGGGGTTTGCAAAGATAAGCGAAATGTTTTATAATAATTAAGGAATCCTTGAACTTTTGGACTTTTTGGCGAATAAAATGAAAGAAGGCTTAAAAATGCACTTTCACAGTCCATCAAAGGGGTCCTTGACACTGGAGGAGACATTTTTTGATGTAATCCGTTACATCAAGGAGCAGCCCCGTGAACAATATAAATTGATTATCGGCACCGACTCTCACACCCACTACGATACCAATATCATCTTTGTCACAGCTGTCATCGTCCACCGCGTGGGAAAAGGCGGGAGGTACTTTTTCCGGCGGGAAAAACAGCGCTTCTTGGAGAGTCTGAGACAGCGCATTTTTTTTGAAACCTCTTTGAGTTTGGATGTAGCCAGCCAGTTTTCTGCCCTGCTGGCCGAAAACGGCCACAGCCAGCTCAACGTGGAAATCCACCTCGATGTGGGGGAGCGAGGCGACACCAAGGAGATGATCCGCGAAGTGGTCGGGATGGTCATCGGCAGCGGATTTGACGCCCGCATCAAGCCGGACTCCTACGGGGCAACCAAAGTAGCCGACAAGTATACCAAGTAGTCCGGCGGAAAAATACAATAAAACCCTGAGAACATTTATTTTTTGGTCAAAATACTTGACAATGCCCGGGTTTGCTGGTAAAATTCAAGATTCGCTTGACATTTTGCCGTTTTTGTGTTACATTTGTTCTTGAGGTGATGCGGATATGGTGGCAAAAGATGCCCTGGTTCAAATCCGCAAAGAGCTGGAAAACCACGTGGGTGAAAAAATAAAACTGCGTGCGAACCGGGGCCGGCGTAAGACCTTCGAGAAGGAAGGAGTGCTGGAGAGCACTTATCCCTCGATTTTCGTGATACGGGTGGAAGAGGAGCATTACAATCAAAGACTTTCTTTCACTTATTCCGATGTCCTTACAGCGACGGTTGAACTAAGCCTTTTTGGTGGGGATGATGGACCCATTTCACTCTGTGCAGTTGCCAAGTAAACCGAAACGAAAAATATGAACCTGAATCATAAACACTTAAGCCCGCTTTACGCGGGTTTTTTTATTTCCCAAAAAAAAAGTCATATTTCGCCCTCCCCGCTAATAAGTATACTAAGAGACAGCATAAGGGGGTAGGAATATATGGAAGGGAGAACGGGAAAGGGGGAAAAGCTGGAACTGCTAACTACCGGGCTTGACCTCAATGTGCTGGTAGGCGAAGCGGTCCGGCGCACCTTTTTCTTCAAGGAAATACCGGTTAATGAAGAACCCGCCTGGAAAGGCGGCAGGCCTTATCCTCTGGGAGATGTGGCCGCCTGGATCGTGCACCAGGAGGCACGCATTGATGAAAAAGACCGGGTGCTTGTCCAGGGGCGGGTCGCCGGCAAAACAACATTTTTCGGTGTCCATGGGCCCAAGGAAATTCCCCTGGAAGAAGAGGATTTCCGGCTGGGGCTGGAAATACCAGGTGTTTTGCCGGGCATGCAGGTGCATGCCCATGGCCGGGTCACCTATGCCTTTGAGGACGGCGCACCGCTGCAGTCCGAAGCCCAGGTCCTTTACCGCCTGAAAGTGGAGCTGGAAATCCTGGTTGCTGTGACCGATCCCCAGCAGCTGGAAGTTGCCGTGGGAGTGAAAGATTTGCCGGCAGAAAGGGTCACCCGGGACCTGCTGTTGATGGAAGAACTGCTGGCAGAACAGGCCGAGTCGATCAGCCTGAGCCGGGAAGTAGAGTTCGAAGAGGAACTCTCCTACCTGAAAGTCCTCTCCTGCCGGTTACGAAATATTTCCTGGGAACTGAACAAGGAACAGATCCTGGTCAAAGGCGAACTGGAAACCGTGCTCTTTTACCTGGCGGGTGAAAAAAGCGGCTTGCTCAAGGAGACCCAGCCCTTTAACCAGCAGGTTGCCTTCCAGGTCCCCCGCAAGGAAGCCCACCTGGCTGTGTTCCCCCGGGTGGAATATGCTGCCTGCGACCTGTTGGGTCGGCGGGCCCGCCAGCGGACCTACCTGGACCTGCTCATCCGGGCTGCCCGCACGGTCCAGCAGGAGGTGGTCACCGATGTCCAGGGAACGGCGGTAAAGAAAGAATACCTGGCCGTCTCCCGCCCGGCAGCGGCCGGGAAGGAAAACGTAGAACTGGTCCAGCGGTTGGCCTTTCCCTATCCCGATGAAATCACCGCCGGCGGGTGCAGGCTGCTCAGCCTGGGTTTTCAGCTCCAGGAAGATGCCGTCCTGGTGGAGGGGGTTTTGGAGAAAAATGTCTACTACCTGCCCCGGCCGGAGCGGGGAGCTGAGAGCGACGAACCGCCGGAGCTGTGGCCCCTGACAGCCACCGTGGAAGAAGAATTTAGCCGGACGATGCAGCTGCCCGGCATCTCGCCCCAGGCCTGTGCCGCTGTCTACTTCAACATGGGGACTACCGACTTTGCCCCGGCGGAAGCAGCCACCCTGCAGGTCAGCCATGCCGCCCTGGAAATCAAAACCTGGGAAATGCAGGAACACCAGGTGGTCGTCCCCCACCGGGTTCCCCCGGGGACCAGCATGGTGGTCTATGCTGTCCGGACCGGCGATACCCTGCTGAAGATCGCCCGCAGCTACGGGGTCAAGACAGGGACCATCACCGGGGCCAATCGCCTGGATGAAGATGCGGTCCTGCAGACGGGCAGCAAGCTTTTGATTCCTTTGATGTTCGAAGACCACGAATAAAGCGAGTCAGGCACCAGCGGCAAAACAAAGCAGGGAGCTGTTATCCGCGCCTGACAGGCATAAAGGGCACTGCCCGGTTCTCCATCATCCCCGGTCCCGCCTTCGAAGGTAAAGGCGATATGGGAACGCACCTGCTTTCCGCCTCCTTAATCCGGGGATGGCGTACGTTTTGGAATTAAAAACCGCCCCTCTCATTATAGGGAGGGACGGTTTTTTTACTTGCCTGCTGAACAGGGTTGAGCGGAAAAGACAGGAGAAACCGCCTGCCCGCCTGGAGAGGCCAGTCAGGACGGCCTGGTTGTGTTGTTCCGGCAGCCGCTTCTTCGTTGCTTCTTTTCTGCTTATTGCCTGGCTGTTTGCCCCGGGATAAAACCCCGACCTGCCGGGTTTTCTACCAGGGTTTGCCGATTCGTTTCACCAAAAAGGTCATCAAGGGGATGCCCAGCAGCATCACCGAGACAGCCTGCCCCAGGCCCACATAGAGGACCGCCGGCCAGTAGGGAAAGCCCAGGACATAATTCAAAATGGCCGCGATACCGAAGGCGTTCAGCAGTACGGGAGGCAGGGCACCGATGTATACGTTAGGGGCCCTGGAAGTCAAAAGCCCTGCCACCAGGGTAATCAGGCTGCCCCCGAAGATGTCGATGGCTCCCAGGCCCCCGAAGGTGTTGGCCAGCATGCAGCCCAGCCAGAGGGCCACGGCGGCGGGGGCTCCAAACCAGAAGGGCAGCAGGGTCAAAGCCTCTGCCACGCGGACCTGGATCGGGCCGTAGGACAAGGGGGCCAGGGCCACAGTCAAAATCGTATAAATGGCCGCAATAATGGCGGCCTTCACCAGTTTTTCGGTGTTCATCTGTTCGTCCCACCTTTATTCTCTGCAAGATTTCAGCAGGAAGCAAGGAAGCACGGGGACGGTTCTCCTGCTTCCAAAGCGAAGGGAAGAACCAAGCGGAGAAGCACCACGGAAGCACCACGGAAGCACCAGAAACTTTCCCTTACTTCCCGTCCCCATGCTTCTTTGCTTTCTTTAGATGCGGGAGCAACAAGGAAGCAGGAGAACCGTCCCCGTGCTTCCCCCGCGCGTTCCCATGTTTCCCTTCCGTTTCCTGCTGTTTGCCTGTCATTTTGCTTTCCTGCTCTTTAAGAGGCAATCCGGTGCGCTTCTCCCTTGACACTATTCTACACTAACGGTATTATTTCTTTAAGTACTTTTGCGTCTGGAACGGAAATCTTTTCTTTGGAAAATATTTTGGACGATATTTTGAGGAGGTGCCCCCTGTTGGTAGAAAGGACATACGAAGAAATCAATGCCCGGATAGAAACTGGAGAAGCAGTGGTGGTAACAGCGGAAGAGGTTGTTACCATGGTCAGGGAAAGGGGAGTCGAAGAAACGGCAAACACAGTCGATGTTGTCACCACCGGCACGTTTGGCCCCATGTGCTCGTCGGGGGCTTTTTTTAACCTGGGCCAGGACGGTCCGCGCATGAAAATGAACCGGGCCTACTTAAACGGCGTGGAGGCCTACGCCGGGCTCGCCGCGGTGGACGTTTACCTGGGGGCAACCCAGATCCCCGAAACCGACCCGGCCAACAAGACCTTTCCCGGGGAATTCAATTACGGCGGTGGACATGTCCTGGAAGACCTGGTGGCGGGGAAAGAAGTCCTGCTGGAAGCCAAGTCTTACGGAACCGACTGCTATCCCCGCAAAAAAATGGAAAAGATGATCACCCTGCAGGACCTGCCCCAGGCCTTCCTGTTCAACCCGCGCAACGCATACCAGAACTACAACGTGGCTGTCAACCTTGCCGACCGCACCCTGTACACATATATGGGCATACTAAAGCCCAACATGGGCAATGTCAACTTTAGCACCTCCGGGCAGCTTTCGCCCCTGTTCAACGACCCCTTCTACCGCACGGTAGGGCCGGGGACCAAACTCTTTTTGGGAGGCGGCGTTGGCTACGTCAGCTGGTACGGCACCCAGCACAACCCTGACGCGCCCCGGGGCGAAAACGGCGTGCCCTCGGCACCGGCCGGCACCATGTCCGTGGTGGGCGACCTGAAACAGATGTCCTCCTACTGGCTGCGGGGCATGAGCTTTTTGGGCTATGGC
Source organism: uncultured Desulfovibrionaceae bacterium (assembly GCA_964581355.1). Classification (GTDB taxonomy): domain Bacteria; phylum Bacillota; class Dethiobacteria; order DTU022; family UBA8154; genus CAZOOA01. The sequence goes on from CAZOOA010000065.1 coordinate 8,163, forward strand.
AGTTCCCTCATGGTCGGCCTGGGTATGGCCATCCCCATCCTGGATGAAGAGATGCTGCGACATACCGCGGTCAGTGACGAGGAGATTTTTGCGCCCATTGTAGACTACAGCGAATCCTATCCCCAGGGGCTGGGTCAGACCCTGGGCCAGGTCAGCTATGCCGAGCTGAAGTCGGGAGAGATTACCATTGACGACCGGGTGGTTCCGGCAGCCCCCCTGTCCAGCTATTCCCGGGCCCGGCAGATCGCCGAGACCCTCAAGGATTGGGTCCGCAAGGGCGAGTTTATGCTTACCCGCCCGGCTTTTACCCTGCCCACCACGGGGAACGAGGTGGATTTCAAGAAGACAACCGGCTAACAAGTAAGCGGTTAGATCCTTTAGGCGAGGTGTTAATCATTGAAAGAAAAAATGGTGTTTCATTTTCCGGCAACAGTAGTCGAGCAGCCGTTCATGTATCACCTGGTTAAAGATTACAACCTGATGGTCAATATTCTGAAAGCCAACATCAACCCGCGCAAGGAAGGGCGTATGGTGGTGGAATTAAGCGGCGAGAAAAAGAACTTTATGGACGGGGTGGAATTTATGCAGTCCCGGGGTGTGAAGGCCTTTCCCCTGGAACAGGAGATCATCTGGATCGAAGAAAAGTGTACTCACTGCGGGGCCTGTACCGTCATCTGTCCGTCCGGGGCCCTGATCCTGGAGCGCCCCAGTATGGAAGTGAAGTTCTTGCAGGAAAAATGCATTGTCTGTGAACACTGCATCAAGACCTGCCCGGCCCGCGCCATGGAGGCTCGCTACTGAATCATGGCCTACTCCAAAAGACTTTACCGGCAGGGGCTCTGCCCCTCGGGAATGAAAGCCTTCACTGTTACTGTCAAGGATACGGACTTGTGGATTGCCGTGGACGAGCAGGCGGTCACACCCGACCTTGCAGCTGAAATAGAGCAGTTTATCTGGAACGAAAGGCGGCTTTTGGAACAGTACATCCAGGAAGACCCTCTGTTCGGCAAAACCCTGGACCCGTACCTGGTATCGCAGCAGGCCCCGCCCATTGCCCTGGAAATGGTTCGGGCAGGCAACCTGGCCCGGGTGGGTCCCATGGCTGCCGTAGCGGGAGCCTTTGCCCAGCGTGTTGGCCTGGAGGTGCTCCGCCGCAGTCAGCAGGTCATTGTGGAAAACGGGGGGGATATTTTTTTACGTTGTGATAAGTCCCTTTCCATCGGTGTCTTTGCTGGCGACTCCCCCTTCAGCCAGCGGGTGGCACTGCGGATCAAACCCAGGGAAGCGCCGCGCGGCGTCTGCACTTCCTCGGGCCGGGTAGGGCCTTCGTACAGCCGGGGTCAGGCCGATGCAGCGGTTATCCTGGCCCGTGACACCCTGCTGGCCGATGCTGTGGCCACGGCGACTGCCAACCGCGTGCAGTCGGACCAGGGCCTGGACCAGGCCCTGGAATTAGCCCGGGAGATCCAGGGGGTGGAAGGCGTGCTGATTATCCAGGAAGACAGGTTGGCCGCATGGGGGGACATTCAACTCGAGGAGGGATAGGTAAATTGCTGTATACTATAGACGGAAGAAAGCCGCAGGCAGCCTCCAGCGTCTATATCGCCCCGGGGTCCTTTGTGATCGGGCAGGTGAAGATTGGAGAACACTCCAGTGTCTGGTTTAATACGGTCATCCGTGGGGATACGGAAAATATTTATATCGGTGAGGAGACCAACATCCAGGACAACTGTACCGTCCACGCCGACCCGGGCTTCCCCGTGCAGGTTGGCAACCGGGTTACGGTGGGACATAATTGTGTCCTGCACGGCTGCAAGATCGGCCAGGGAGCGGTTATCGGCATGAACAGCGTCCTGCTGGACGGCTGCGTCATTGGGGAAAATGCCGTGGTGGGAGCCGGGTCGGTGGTCACTTCGGGGACAGAAATACCGCCGGGCATGCTGGCTGTTGGAAGCCCGGCCAAAGCCATCAGGGAGCTAGCCCCGGAAAAAATCGCCCGGGGGCAGGAATTGTACAAGATTTACCGGGACCGCAGCCAAATCTATCGGCGTGATGTCCCTTCGAATGTAACACCCGAAAAGTAAACCAGGAAGGCGCCGAAAAGAACAGGTATAGAGAAGAGCAGCTGCCGATAAAAACAGGTAAAGCCGGGGCCGCCCGTGGAACTATGTTTCTTTTCTTTTACCCTGTCCCCGGGGTGTCCCCGGGGGCTCTGGAAGGCGGAACCCGGCCGTGCCAGTGCTGATTCCCGTCCCAGATTACCGGCCCTATTTGTTGTCTTCGACCAGGGGGACAAACCGGCAGCCGCAGAGCTTTTCCCGCCGCAGCCCTGTTTCTTCCCGGGTGATCACGAACAGTTCCTGGAACCAGCTGTTTCCCAGGGGCAGGACCAGGCGTCCTCCCGGGGCCAGCTGTTCAAGCAACCTGTCAGGGACATCTTTGGCCGCTGCCGCCGCCAGCATGGCATCGAAGGGGCTTTCTTCCGGCCAGCCCCCCGTCCCGTCGGCTACCCGGTAGCGGATGTTGGTGTAACCCAGCTCGTCCAGGACAGCCCGGGCCTTTTCCATCAAACCCGGCAGCCGTTCCACGGTATAGACAACGGGGACCAGCTCGGCCAGGATGGCTGCCTGGTAGCCGGAACCCGTTCCAATATCCAGCACTTTCTCATCTCCCCGGAGCCGGAGCGATTCCGTCATCAGTGCCACGATATAGGGTTGGGAGATGGTTTGGTGCTGCCCGATGGGCAAAGGATGGTCCCCGTAGGCCTGGTCCTGCTCCGATTCAGGCACAAAGCGGTGCCGGGGGACCCGCCGGAAAGCCTTCAGCACCTTGGGGTTGCTGATGCCGCGGGGGATCAACTGCTCCTGGACCATACGCTGTCGAAGCTCTGCAAAGCGGTCCTGGTTATCCGTGTAATTATTCATTCCTGCACTCCTTTGGCCCAA
>CAZOOA010000065.1:11207-15970 GCA_964581355.1 uncultured Desulfovibrionaceae bacterium
CCAAGATAGTATAATGAAGCAATAAAGGAATGATCATATCCAAATTATAGCATGCCCGGGAAAGGGCTGCAAATTCTAAATTTATTGGATGGTCCCTTCCCCGCCCCGGCATTTTCCGGCTTCGGCACTCTGCGCCGGGCAAGCTTCCGGGCACGGGAAGACGGACCTTCTTCAAGGGGGAATTATCAACCGATGACATTTGAACAGGGGCCCATTCGCCCGCCCAGCGAGGCGGAAAGTCTGCTGATCCGGGTCAACCGAAACTGTCCCTGGAACCAGTGCCTTTTCTGTCCCGTCTATAAACAAATGAAGTTTTCCAGGCGCTCCAAGGAAGAGGTCAAGCAGGACGTGGAGGCCATGAAAGAAGCCGCGGAGCGGGTCAAGGCCGTGGCCATGGAGCAGGGCACAGGCGGGTCCGTCACCCGGCAGGTCCTGGAAACGGTCTACCGCCAGGAACCGTCCCTGCTCCAGGTGGCCCTGTGGCTCTACCGCGGCGGGAAAAATGTTTTCCTGCAGGATGCCGACAGCATGGTCATGCCCGCCGAAGACCTGGCGGAAATCCTGGCCTTTGTCTGCCAGCAGTTCCCCACGGTGGAGCGCATCACCACCTATGCCCGCTCCAAAACGGTGGCCCGGCGCAGCGTGGAACAGTTGAGACAATTGAAAGAAGCGGGCCTGACCCGGGTGCATATCGGCATGGAGACAGGGCATGACCCCCTGCTGGAGTTCATGCGCAAAGGCTCCACCGCCCAGGAGCATATCCAGGCGGGACTGAACGTCAAAGAAGCCGGCCTGAGCCTGAGCGAATACATCATCCTGGGGCTGGGGGGGACAAAACTCTGGCGGGAGCATGCCCTGGACACCGCCCGGGTTCTCAACCAAATCGACCCTCACTTTATCCGTCTTCGCACCCTTGCCGTGCGCGAGGGTATCCCCCTGCAGGAGCACGTGGATTCCGGGGAATTTCAACTGCAACACGATGACGATATCGTGCGGGAAGAGCGGTTATTCTTGGAACACCTGCAGGGAAGCGGATATGTTGTCAGCGACCATATCCTCAACCTGTTAGAGGAAGTAGAAGGCAAACTCCCCGGGGATATCCCCTACATGCTGGGCGTGATCGACCGCTACCTGGAGCTGCCCGAAGACCAAAGGACCAACTTCCGCCTGGGACGCCGCATGGGCCTGTACCGCCACCTGGCGGATATGCAGGACCGGGAGCGTTACTACCAGGTGGAAGCCCTTCTATCAGGGTTGCAGGAAGAAGGCCAGGATGCTGACAGTATCCTGACCAAGCGCCGGGGCAAGTTTGTTTAACATCACCAAGTGCAAAGCTTGTTTAACATTACCAAGTGAAGGAGGCAATTGAAACGTGTTGGCACCGGAAAGGAAACAAAACAAAAGACCCGGGTTTTTGCAGAAGATTCCCGGAGGTTGGAAGGGCTTGACGGTTTGCTTATCGGCGTTCTTTTTGCTGGGCGGCTTTTTGCTGGGACAAGTGGCAGGTGCCGGCACTTCCGCTGTGCCCGGCTCCGAGGAAGACCCCCTGGTGACCCGCAGTTGGGTGGAATCCCGCCTGGGAGAAGTCTCCCGCCCTTCCAATGGCGAGCCCGTTGATGTGGACTTGAGCGCAGTAGAAGACCGCCTGGACCGCCTGGAAGCTGAGCTGGCGGAAGTGGAAGCAAAAGAGCCCCCCGATTTTGAGGTGGTCAAGGTGGAAGAAGGCAAGACCGTTTATACCGGGCAGGGGACGGAAGTGGTCGTGCGGGCCGGTTCAGCCAGGATTGTGGAAGGAGAAGCCGGCGGTTTTTCCGATTTAACGGCCGGCGAAAGCCTGCTCTCCGGTGCCGGTGTGGAGCTGAACCACCTGCTTCTCTCCGCCCGCCAGGACGGGCGCGGGTTGGCAACCCGTTCGGAAGCCCTGATGCTGATCCGCGGCGACTATACCATCGAATAATATGAAAAGCATGAAAAGAATGTAGGGGCAAATTTCTCCGGGCGGCAGGGTTAAAATAGAAATATAATTTTCAAAGATTTTAAGTTTATGATAAAATATAAGGTAAGGTAAGGCTTAGAGGTTTAGTTATCTGGAAGGAGGTGCAATCCGGGCAAACCGGGTTTATTATGATTGCAGTAAAAGTAAAAGGTGTCGGACTGGACCCTTCTCAAAATCCGCTTCTCCTTCTAATCGACCATGATGAGACCATGGTGCTTCCTATCGGCATCGGGTTAAGCGAAGCACAGGCAATATCGCTCAAACTGGAAGGGCATAAACTGCCCCGCCCCCTGACCCACGACCTGATCATTTCCGTCTGCGGCAACCTGGGAGGTTCCATAGAAAAGATTGTAGTCACCGATATCCGCGATGGCACGTATTATGCCGAGATCTACCTGAACCAGAACGGACAGGAAATTATCGTCGACTCCCGCCCCAGCGACGGCATCGCGCTGGCCCTGGCCAGCGGGTCTCCTTTGTTCATCACGGATAAGGTGGCAGAAAACACCCTGCCCTTTGAAGAAATGGTCAAAGAAAACCTACAAAACATTTTTGACAGCAAGGGCGAAAGCGAAGGCACAGGCGAGAGCGAATGTACAGGCGAAGGCTTTGAAGATGACGAGATAAACGGTGAAGAAAAGGACTTTCACTAAGCTTAGAATATCAGGAATACCCGGGCGCACGGCAGGGAGCTCTGCACAAAGCGGAGTTCTGCAGGGAGCAGGGCGAAACGGGCCTTTGGTTGCTGCCAGTGTAATTATCCCGGGAAAACTCCTGAAAAACGTTGCCAATAATCCATCAGCCATTCAATACGAATCCATCATCCGGTTAAATCCACAAGTGGAATTACTTTGCAGGAGGCTGGAAACTGGAAGGAGGGAACCAGCCTGGACCAAAACAGGAAGAGCAGGAAAAATTCCCTTTGTCCTTGCGGAAGCGGGGAAAAATTCAAGAATTGCTGCGGCGTCCTTTCCAATGTTGTCCCCTTTCGTGACCGCAGGTCCTTTGACCTGGCGCACAGCCTGTGGGGCCGCCTGGATGCCTTTTCAGGACATCCCAAGCTGGCGCAGCACCGGGAACAGGCCTGGACATTTTTTCACCGAGAATGCCTGTATGGTGCCAGTTCAGTCAAAGAAGAAGACCGGCAGGCATTTTTAGACTGGTTTATTATGGATTTCCCCCTGGAAGAAGGCCGCCGTCTTTTGCACTACTATGCCGAAGAAAACCCGCCCACGCTCCAGGAAGAACGCATGCTGCGGGACTGGTGCAACTCACCCCTGTCCCTGTATCGTGTGCTGGAAGTCAGGCCCGGGCGCGGGCTGCTAATGGATGATCTGTTGCGGCACGGGGAATACGAGCTGTTAAATGAGAATATCGCCATGGGCGTGGAGCCCTGGTCCCTGCTGGTGACCCGGCTGCTCCCCGTGGGGGGCTGTTATGGCTATGCCGGGGTTTTGATTTCCATTCCCCCCTTTCTGCAAAACGAAATGCTCCAGGAGCTGGATAACAAGCTGAAGCGGTTCTCCCTGCAGGAAAAGCCCCCGCACCGGGGCCACCCGGCCTGGCCGGAATTCCTGCTGGAGCACGGTTATATTCTTTTTTCCGCCGTGCATTCCCTTCGCCTGCGCTGGGAGAGTTCCCTGGCGGAAGAGTTCGCCGGCATGGAAGATCGGGATTTGTTTGCCGCACTGACTACCTGCTTTCTGGCCAATCCCAATGAAGCTCTGCGCCGCTTTTTGACCGTCCCCGGGCTGGTCATGATCCGGGAAAAACAGCGGGGCGAAAATGAGACCCCGGAATACACCTGGGAATGGTACGGGCCGGGGGGCAGCAGGGACGATTTGAAAGGCTACCTGCAGCTGCAGGGTGACTACCTGACCCTGCAGTGCTTTACCCGCGGCAACCTGGAAAAAGGCAAGACCTTTATCCATGGGCTGATCGGGGAAATGGTTATCTCCCAGCGGGACAACTTTATCAACCTGGAAGACAACAAGCAGGAGGAAGATTATGCCCCGGAAGTGGATGAGTTTTTGCAGTCCCTGTTTGAAAGCCAGTCCTGCCGGGAGTGGATACATACGCCAATCCCTGAACTTCAGGGTAAAACGCCCTTTCAACTGCGTATGGAGATGGAGGATGAAGAGCTGGATTTCTTGGAAACCATGATCGCGGAACTGGAGAACAACCAGTCCCTGGCATCCTTCATGGGCATCGAACATTTGGACTTTAAGGCCCTGCGCCAGAGCCTGCTGCTGGGAGACAGCAACCTGCCTTTCCGGGCTTCCCACTGGGAGTGGGAACAGGCTCTTTACCGGGATGTGGCCTGCCTGCTGGAGGAGATCTCTGAAGTGATGGAGTTTACCCCCTGGCAGCTGGCCAATGCCCTGCGGCTGTGGCAGGATTTTGTCCGGGCAGAACGCCCCCTGTTGAAAAAACCTGAAGCCTGGGCCGGTGCCGTGGCCTATCTCATATCTTCCCTGGATTTTGGGGAATATACCCAGAAAGACCTGGCTGCCTACTTCAACGTCTCCAGCGGAGCCGTCTCGTCCAACAGCATCCGAATCAAATTTGTCCTGGACCTGGAAAAGCAGCCCGGGCGGTATCGAAGCATCTGCTACCAACCCCGGTAGCCCGGTCGCCCGGCGGAAGCTTGAACTGAGCCCTAGCGCTTTGCCGCGAAGACAACCGGAGCCGATACTCCACCCGCTCCCCTAGCCGGGGAGATGGCGCATTCGTCCGGCGACGTTGGTCTCTGTGGCCAAAGGCGCTT
>CAZOOA010000066.1:0-14613 GCA_964581355.1 uncultured Desulfovibrionaceae bacterium
CTAATACTTGACCTTATCCAGACCTTTCAACCCTAAAATCTCCCGGGCTTCATCGGGGGTGGCGACTTCGTAGCCCAGCTCGCGCACAATGCGGGCTGCTTTTTCCACCTGTTCGGCGTTGCTTTTGGCCAGGACTCCTCTCTCCAATAAGAGGCTGTCCTCCATCCCCACGCGGATATTGCCGCCCAGAGGCAGGGCCGAGGCCAGCAGGGCATACTGTTCCCGGGATGCTGCACAGACTGACCAGACAAAATCTTCCCCAAACATTTTCTGGGACTGCTGGAGCAGGAATACCAGCACTTCCACTGAAGCGGGAGCGCCGCCCAGGATGCCCAGAACAAACTGCAGGTAGAGTGGCTTTTTAATATAACCTTCCCGGATCAACTGGGCTGAATTGCTGATCATCGAAGTGTCGAAGATCTCCAGTTCCGGTTTGGTATTGTGCTTGTTCATGGTTTCCGCAAAAAACTTGAGCTCCTTAAAAGTGTTGCGAAAGACGTAATCTTCCGTGCCCAGGATATAGTCCTTTTCCCAGTCATATTTAAACTCTTCCATATTTTTGGCCAGGGGGTAGATGGCGAAGTTCATCGACCCCATATCAAAGGAAGCCAACTCCGGTTCATAGCGGGGGATAATGGAGATACGCTCCTCAACAGTCATTTTGGCCCCACCGCCACTGGTTACACCGCAGACCACATTACACCTGGATTTCACGTCCGACAATATTTCACCAAAATGCTCCAGGTTGGCCGAAGGGGCACCGGTTTCCGGGTCCCGGGCATGGATATGGACGGTAGCTGCCCCTGCCTCGCAGGAACGCACTATATCGTCGGCAATTTGTTTTGGAGTTACCGGCAGGTAAGGGCTCATGCTCGGCGTATGGACACTGCCGGTTATGGCGGCCTGAATAATTACTTTTCTTTTTTTTGACATAACTACACCTCCGAAAAATTTTAAACTGCATTTACAGCAGGATTATACCCCCATCAAAAAAGCAACGCTGCCCCCCCAAATAATGAAGAGCACAAAGAATCCAATAATACAGTAGCCCCAGATGTCCCGGATCTTTAGCCCGGCAATCCCCAGGACAGGCAGCGCCCAGAAAGGCTGCAGCAAGTTGGTAACCAGGTCTCCAAATGTATAAGCATTGATTCCGTACGCGGGGCTTAGACCCATAGCCAACATGGACTCAGAAATAATTCCTCCCTGGACCAGCCACTGGCCGCCGGCAGAAGGAACAAAGATATTGATAACCGCTGAAGCGACATAAGTTAAAAAAGGCAGGGTCGCGGCAGTGGAAATTGACACAAGGCCATCAACAATAACCATCGCCAGGCCCGAGCTGAACATCATCCCCTGAATCCCGGCATAGAAGGGAAACTGCAAGGCAATTCCTGCTGAACCAGAAATAGAGCGCTGCATGGCGCGAACGTAACTGATGGGCGTCTTATGCAGTGCCAGTCCGGCGAAAAGAAGAATAAAGATGATTATGTCCAGGGTCAGGTTGAAACCCTGGGTAACAAACCAGTGGATGATCACTACGAAGCCCATGATGCAAAGGACAAGGTTGATCCAGCCAGCACTTTCAAGTCTTTCTGCAGCTGTCTTGTTCCCGCCGCTTTTTTCTTCTTTTTCTGCAGGCTCGGGAGTATCTTCCTCAGGCTTGTAGATCTTGAAATCTTCCTTAAGAGGCATCATTTTGCGGAAAACCAAGATGAGACAGATAATCCCCACAACCAGAGCCACATTCCACATGACACTGAAAATCGTTTCAGAAACAGGAACAATGCCAATGACCTCTTCCCACTGGTGGCCCGGTGAAGCACTCCACAGAGCTGCTGCTGCACTAAGCCCGGCAATCCCAGCCATCCAGGCGGAATAAGCACCGGCAATTAAAATCGGAAAGTCTATATCCATCCTTTTGGCAATTTCCCGGGCCAGCAGAGGACCGGCGATCATCCCAATGCCCCAGTTAACCCATCCCAGGACAAAAGCAGTAATCATGACGATAGTTAAAGCGCCCACCGGAGTTTTGGGAAAACTAGCAATACTGCGCAGCAACTTCTGCATGGGCGGAGCCAGGGCCAGGCAGAAACCAAAGACCAGGATCAGGATCATCTGCATGGCAAAAGTTAAGAAGGCCCAAAACCCGCCATACCAGTGCTGAAGCATCTCCATGGGGGTTTGTCTTACCACAATCATACCGGCTACAAAGACAATGAATGTCAAAAAAATGGCAAAGATAAAGGCATCTGGCAAGAAACGTTCGACACCAAACTGCAACCGCTTAGCTAAGGACCGTAACATATAATCTTTCCCTCCTTGAATAAAATACATTTATAGTCTTATTCATTAAATAGCTCCAGCAAACAGCCTGTAGTTGAACTCCCCCCTTCCAAGTTTCACATTCTTATATACTGTTGTCCCATGATAAACCATCATGAAGTGAAACATCTGTCCCATAAAGCAACACTTTTTAACGCTTGTCAACTCCTGACTTGATAAAACTGTATCAAGCTGCAGTAGACCCGGCCGGGAAAACTTCTTTCGACATTGTTTTGCGTGTTGCGACTTAAAGTGATTCACAAATAAATATAAAGCAAAAATTATGCCAAGGACTGGCTTAAACAGCTTTCAGAATGGCATTAATTTTGCAAAGAAATAGTATAAAGCCATTGAAATAAAAAGCCATTGAAATATATTTAAACAAGAAAGGAGAGCAGCAATGGGAGACAAGAGATTGGACTTAAGTCTTGAAAATAAAGTGGCACTGGTTACAGGAGGAACTAAAGGAATCGGGCGGGCATTATCTCAAAGCATAGCTGAAGCGGGCGCAGAAACCATAGTTATAAGCCGAACAGAAGCTGACTGCCAAAAAGTTGCTGCTGAATTAACAAGCCAGGGACTACGGGCGAGTGGAATCCCCGCCGACGTTTCCAATAAAAAGAGTATTGAAGAAGCAGTAAATCGTATTATGGAAAAGTACGGGCAGATCGATGTGCTGGTGAACAACGCCGGCGTCTCCTTGAGGAAAAACTTTGTAGATTATTCAGAAGAAGAATGGGATCATGTATTGGATATTAACTTAAAAGGAGTCTTTTTTACCAGCCAGGTTGTAGGGAAAGAAATGTTGAAACTCAAAAAAGGTGTCATAATAAATATGGCTTCTGTGTTGGGTATGGTCGGCCAATATTTTGTTGCTCCTTACTGTGCTTCCAAAGGTGGAATTATCCAACTGACCAAATCCCTGGCCCTGGAATGGGCCGTAAAGAATATCAGGGTAAATGCTGTAGCGCCAGCATACATAGTTACCGAGTTGAACAAAGATAAAATTTCTGAAGAAAGCACAATAAAATATTTGAAACGCCAAACTCCCATGCGCAGGCTGGGAGAAACCGATGAGGTTGTTGGTGCAGTTCTTTTTCTGGCCTCGGAACATGCCAGTTATATCACGGGGCAGGTTTTATGCGTGGACGGCGGGTGGACAGCCCAGTAGTAACAGCATGTAAACATGCCTGCAACCAGCTCCAATCAGACATCCCCGGAATGCTCATTTCAATAAGGAGAAATCCCAGGACTGAAGCCACCTGGGATTTCTCTTTTTTATGCGGAAAATTTTTGCGTGCGGATTGTTTATGCAGATTATGCAGAAAGTCGTGATGAAGCAACTTTTACATAAAGAGCACATCGGGAGCCTTGGGATGACCAAACAAGCGTCGATAAAGATCATAGATTTCTCCCAGGGTGGCATAGCACCGAACGGCTTCCATGGTAGCCTCCATGGAATTTTTTCCGGCCTTTAAGTCTTCTTCCAGGACCCGCATAGCTGCCGCCAGTTTTTCATTGTCCCGCTTCAGGCGCAGCTTCTCAATTCGACCGATCACTTCTTTCTCAGCATTGGGGTCATGCTCAAAAAGTTTTATTTCTGGTTTTTTGTCACTCTGGTAACAATTTAGCCCAACTACAGTGCGTTCCCCGGACTCAATTTCCTGGTAAACCTGGCGGTTGTATTCTGCTTTTTCCTGGATCACCCACCCATTCAGGGTAGCTTCCACCATACCACCCATTTCTTCGATCTTTTCCAGTATACCCCAGGCTTCTTTCTCCAGCTGGTCAGTCATACTCTCCACAAAGTATGAGCCAGCAAGGGGGTCTACCGTGCTGCCCACGTTGTTTTCATGGGTCAGGATGAGCTGAGTGTGCAGGGCTACCTGCACAGCCTCTTCCGTGGGCAGGGAAAGGGCTTCGTCAAAAGAGTTTGTATGCAGCGACTGGGTTCCCCCCAGGATAGCAGCCAGGGCCTGCACGGTAGTCCGGACAATATTGTTATAAGGCAGTTGGGCCGTTAAGCTGGACCCTGCTGTTTGAGTATGGAAACGCATTAACCAGGATCGGGAATCTTGTGCGCCATATCTCTTGCGCATTATATTGGCCCACATGCGACGCATAGCCCGGTATTTGGCTATTTCCTCGAAAAAGTCATTATGAGCATTGAGGAAAAATGATATCCTGGGTGCAAACTCATCGACTTTCATGCCCCGGTCCAGGAACAAATCTGTATAAGCAATCGCTTCCCCCAAGCAAAAAGCAATTTCCTGGGCAGCACTGCACCCCGACTCCCTGATATTGTAACCGGAGATACTGACAGGATTCCACTGGGGAACATTTTTGGAACAGTATTCCATTAAATCTGTCAGCAACATTAAATTAACCTTCAGCGGCGTATCATGATGATAACTGGTATGATAGTAATGCAGCATATCATTCTGCGTCGTTCCCCGCAGACCCTTAATGTCAACACCCTGTTTTTCGGCATATACGAAATAAAAAGCCGTAGTCACCGTCCCTTTGTCAATGATGGACATGCTCACATCGCTGGGGTTAATCCCCTCCATCATATCTTCCATGTCTTCCAGGGAATACAGGGGTACACCTTCTTTGCCTACTTCCCCCAAGGCTAACTCATCATCGGGGTCCAGACCGCAATGCGTGGGCATATCAAAAACCACGTTCAGCCCGGTCTGGCCCTGGCCAATTAAGTACTTTAGCCTCTTGTTTGTTTCCTTGGGGGTAGGGAGGCCGGCTACCTGCCTCCTGGTCCAGAGTTTTCCCCGGTATCCCGTGGCCTGCACCCCGCGGGTAAATGGGTATTCACCCGGAAACCCGACCTTTTCCATGTAATCCATGTCTTCCAGGTCGTCCGGGCCATAGAGCCGTTTCACCGGTATTTTGCTTGAAGCAGTGAAAAACTCGGGATAACGCTCCGGCATTTTTTTTAATACCGGGTTGACGGTATTCTTTTCCCATTCTTCTTTCTTTTTACGATAACGATCAATAAATTCTTTTTTAAACAATTCGATCCCTCCTCTGCATTAAATTACTTGGAACGGGCCTGGCTGTATTTTTCCACGATTTCATCGACACGGTTGATAATCTCCGGTATGGAAGCGCCCGGTCCAAAAAATTCCGCCATGCCCTGGCTCTTTAATGTCTGGACGTCTTTTTCCGGCATAACGCCTCCAACGATCAATGGAATATCATCCAAACCTTTTTCTTTCATTAATTTGAGCAGCAATCCAATTTGTTCCAGGTGGGCCCCGGACAGAATGCTGACACCGATAATATCTACGTCCTCTTGTATGGCACTTTCGACCAAATCACTCGGCTTTAGCAGGATCCCGGCATAAACCACCTCGTAACCGGCGTCCCTAAATGCCTTGGACATAACCTGCAAACCAACGGTGTGGCCGTCCAGGCCGGTTTTACCAACAAGAATTCTTTTTCGCTGCACTGTTTTTCCCCCTTCCCTTTTCTTATGAAATGATCTCAAAATGCTTTATGTCTTCCAGCGATCCTGTTCTTTCTTCTGCAAACACAGCCCGCACCCTTAATCCCGGGTAAAGCTTTTCCGAATCATGTTCGTTAATAAAATGAGAAAGGGTCGTGCTGGCCCCGTCCAGCTCAATATAGCCGTACGTATACGGTACAGGACGGGGTTCCCCGGTATTGGGATCAATAAACCTGTAGCTGACAATGGAATAGGCCAGCAAAGTCCCCTCATTGCCCAATTCTACCCACTGGTCCATTTTACAGAAGCAAGGCCCGCATATTTCCCGGGGTGGCACATAAACTTTTTCGCAGGATGGACATTTGATCCCTAAAAATTTCTTGTCCTGGCGAATTGATTCCAGGAATTTGCTTCCGTACTTCCCTGCTGACCACCTGTAAGGAATCTGCTCCAGGGAAGAAATGGTTAAACGCTCTTTTTTTCCATATTCCAATTTACTCCCCCCTATCTGGGACTGCTGCCCATAATTAAAATATCCGACCAATAGGCACCGCCAAACCCGGTTGCCATGGCAATATCAACATCTGGAACCTGGTTAGTCGACCGGCCCATAACCTGCAAAGCTGCTTCACCTGTGCGGAGCAAGCCGGTAGCACCAATACAATTTGTTGCAATAACTCCCCCGGAAGGGTTAAAAGGCAATTCCCCTCCCATATCAGTCACTCCGTCCCAAACCAGTTCAGGAGCTTTCCCGGCAGGGCAGAGTCCCAGGGCTTCAATCCACTTCAAACCTCCAAAACTGTAAGGCTGATACAATTCCACCACATCCAGCTCTTTAAGGGGCTCTTTGATCCCGGCTTTGTCATAAACTTCCCGTGCTGCTTCTTCCAAGGAAGTGATGCGAATGTAATTGATATCTCCAAAATAGGAAAACATGTGCCTGACTGCTGTGGTCCAAATCCAGGCCGGCCTGGGAGAGAGTTTTTTCGCCTTATTCTCGGAAGCATAGATCAAGGCACAGGCCCCATCAGTCCGTGGACAGACATCAAGTAGTTTAATGGGATAAGAAATCATCGGGGATTCTAAAACATCCTCTACTGTCACCTCTTTGCGCAGATGGGCATAAGGATTGCTGACTGCATGCCTGCGATCCCTAACTGTCACCCGGGCAGCATCTTTTTCCGAAATATCATATTTTTTCATGTATGCAAGGGCTTCTGTAGCCAGGCTGGGAATGGCCCCGGCATAGGAAAAACGGTCCCAAAAGGGGTCACTGCAGGTAATAATTGCTCCAGTTGTATCTGATTCCGAATTTTTTTCCCATCCAATAACAAGCACGGTATCAAAAATGCCGGAAGCTACGTGGTGAAAAGCAGAAATAGCCAGGGAGGTGCCTGTTGTTCCCCCCGTAGTAACTTTTATTACCGGCTTCAAATATCCCCCGGAACCGTTGATGCTCCAGCAATCCACGTAGTTAACACTTTCAAAGTGATCCATATTCCCAATAATAACGGCATCAATATCGTCTATACTCATCTCTGCATCTTCAAGGGCTCTCGTTACCGCTTCATTGATCATTTCATAGCCGTTGACGTCATCTCGACGGCTGCGGTGATGAGTCTGCCCCATACCAATGACTGCGACCCTATTTGCCATAATCAACCCTCCTATTCACTTAAAATCCATACACAGTGGGACTGACCCGCCAACCCGTTATATCCATGAATTAAGGCTGTGCGGGCATTATCAACCTGGTGTGCACCAGCTTCTCCCCGGATCTGTAATACCCCTTCGATCATTCGTGCCAACCCCGAAGCCATAGGAACATGGGCAGCCAGCACCCCTCCAGAAGGATTTACCGGCAAAGCCCCTTTAAGTCCTGTAACTCCTTCCTGGACAAGTTCTCCAGCTTTGCCCCGGGGACAAAGTCCCAATCCTTCCATCCACATCAACTCCTGGTAGGAATAAGCTTCAAATAGTTCGACAACATCTATTTCATTACAGGGATCTTCAATTCCGGCGCTGCTGTAAGCTTTCCGGGCGGCAATTTCCAGGGCATCCATTTCAGCCAAGTCCCGGTCGCCCAAGAAATAAGCATCGGCACAGTACCCCACACCTTTTAACCATACGGGCTTTTTACGACTGCCTTGGGATCTATTGGCGCTGGCCATAATCAGGGCACAGGCCCCATCGTTAAAAATACCCGCTTCACTTTCCCGCAGCGGATCGGCATAAAGAGGAGAAGACATTACTTGCTCCAGGGTCATCTCTGTCTTCCACTCCACCAGGGGGTTTTTACAAGCATTGTTATAATTTTTTACGGCTACGGCAGCACATTGTTCCGGAGTAACCCGGTATTTTTCCTGGTAACGACGCGCCTGCATGGCAGAGGCAACATGTACATCGGGGCCCAAAAATTTGGTATAAATATAGTCATACATGGCATTGGTGATCAGGTTGGCTTCTCCCTCGGAGCTTTTACAGTGGGCTACAACCAGGGTCGTCCCATATGCTCCTGAAAGAACGCGCATCATTCCATAGACAGCGCCAAAAGTGCCATCGCCCTCCACTGTAGAAATATTTTTGCCCTGGCCATAAGCTGCTCCACAAACATCGGAAACAGCCATGCTGGAAATCGTCCTTCCGTCGTAAAAATCATTGGAGACGGTAATAATATTGTCAATATCTTCAATGGTTAGCCCTGCATCCTGCAGTGCTTTCTCCACCGCTTCGTAAACCATCTCGGCGTAATTTTGCTCTTCTTTTTTCTTTTCAAAAAGAGTCTGCCCCACACCAATAATTGATACATCGGCCACTTGTCTCACTCCTTTCCTTCATAATTCTATAGGACCGGCGCAAAATATTGAATATCCCTCGGGCTTCCCGTCCTTTCCTCGGCAAAGACCGCTTTTAATCTCATGCCGGTATGCACACCTTCCGGCTCCACTTCGGAAATTATATGCAATAGCCCCGTATCAGCCCCGTCCAGCCTGATTAGGCCGTAGATAATTGGCGGGCCAAAAGGATGAAGGGCCGGTTCATGATAATGCAGGACTGTATACGTTTCCAGCACCCCTTCAGGTTTCAGCTCCACCCATTCCCCAATAGGGACAAAACAGCTTAAACAGTGGTTTCGGGGAGGCAGAAAAACCATTTCACAAGCAGGACACTTCGTTCCCCAAATTTTTTTGTGGTCTCTAAGCTGAGTTAGAAACCAACTCCCCGTATCGCCTGCAGCCCAGTTGTAAGGCATTTTAATAAACCCGTCGTATACTACATTGCCTGAAGAGCTCATCTAGCTCCCTCCTTTACGTTTGCCTGTTCCAACAATCCAGAACCACATTCTCGCTGGCTTACTTTTGATAATTTTTTTGTACCTGTCCAGAAATAATTTCTTTCAAAATTTCCGAAGTTCCACCCCCAATCGTGCTCAAACGCTCATCGCGCCACAGCCGTTGGACCGGGTACTCCATCATATAACCGTTCCCCCCGTGAATTTGTAGCGCATAATCAATAACCTGTTGTGCAACCCTTCCAGCCTGTAGTTTGGCCATGGCGGCTTCTTTGATGCTATCTTCATCTTTCATGAAACGCAGGAAGGCATAGTAAGTCAGCTGGCGGGCAGCTTCCACTTCAGTGGCCATATCAGCCAGGTAATGACGGATAACTTGAAAATCACCAATCTTTCTGCCAAACTGTTCCCGCTGCCGGGAATATTCCAAGGCAGTTTCCACGGCCAGTTGGGCATGTACCACGGAGTAAAGAGCCATGACAATCCGTTCCCACTGGAAATTTTGCATAATATAGTAGAAACCCTTGTTCTCTTTCCCTATCAGGTTTTCTTGTGGCACTTTACAGTCTTCAAAATAGAGTTCACTGGTATCCGATGCTCTCCAGCCCAGTTTATCCATTTTCTGCCCGGTGCTAAAGCCCGGAGTGTTCTTTTCGATGACTAACAGGCTGATTCCCTTATGCTTTGCCTCTTTGTCCGTTTTCACTGCCACTACGGCAAAGTCGCAATGCAAAGCATTGGTGATAAAGGTTTTACCTCCGTTGACAATGTAATAATCCTTTTCTTTTTCCGCCCGGGTCTTAATGTTTGCTACATCGGAGCCATTGTCCGGTTCGGTAATAGCCAGGGCACCAATTTTTTTCCCATCAATGCCGGGAGCCAGGAAACGATGCTTTAACTCATCGTCTCCAAACTTGCCAATAGGTGGAAGGGCAATTTGGGAATGGGCCCCCAAACCTCCAGTCACCCCTCCGGAAGCACAGCGGGACAATTCTTCAATCCAGATGAGTTCAGCCAGGTAATCCGGCCCCGAACCACCGTATTCCTCGGGGAACTTCAGGCCAAAAAATCCCAGTTCTGCAATCTGCTCAAATAGTTCCCTGGGATAACCGCCGGCTTCTTCCCATTGTTCAATAAAGGGTTTGATGTCGTTTTCCACGAAATCCCGGGCTGTTTTTCTAATCAACTGGTGCTCTTCGTTAAAATAGTAATGAATCACCCTTAAAGCCTCCTATCTATCCAGCAAAATGTATCTTTCCTGTAATGCTTTTATGCAAGCAGCTTGTACTTCTCCTGGATGCTTCCGGCATAATTTCTTAAAGACATAAACTTTGGGCCACTGGGGGGCACTGGCAAATATTGCTACTCCACTTTAATAATGCAGGCATCAGCCTGGGCCAAACCACCACAAATAGCAGCCAACCCGTAACCACCTCCCAGACGCTTTAACTCATAAACCAAGTGCATCAGGATCCGGGATCCGCTGCAGGTATTGGCATGACCAATTGCGATGGCACCACCGTTGACATTAAGCCGGGCCTGGATTTTTTCCAGTTTGCTTCTGTCGCCATCGGCCAGAATTTTTGCGCTTACCAAGGTTACGGCGGCAAAAGCTTCGTTAATCTCCAGGCGCTTGATATCATCCAACCCAAGAGCAGCACGCTCCAAGGCCATCTGCGCCGCTTTTGCCGGTCCTTCAGCCAAAAGTCGTGGGGCCAGAGCCGTGGAAACAATGGAGACAATGGTAGCCAGGGGTTTTAACCCCAGCGATTCGGCCTTTCTTCTGGACATGATTATAGCTGCAGCAGCACCATCGTTAAGCCCGGGCGCATTACCTGCCGTTACTGTAGGGCTGCCATAAATAAGGGGCAATTTTTGAAGTTTTTCCGGGGTCACATTAGGCCGGTATTGTTCGTCTATATCCAGGGTGAACTGTTTTTTCTCCCGGCCCTCCGCTCTTTCTATTTCCAGCGGTTGCATCTCCTCTTTAAATGCCCCTGCCCCATGGGCTTCACCATAGCGCTTGTGGCTTTGAGCCGCCCAGTAATCCTGCTCCTCACGGGAAATGCCGTGCTCTACGGAAACATCCCCTGCATCCACGGCTACGGGATTATAGTCCTTGTAGCCCAGTTCAAAAAGAGGGTCTTCCATAGTAATTGGGCCCATTCGATGTCCTTCCCAGCGAGTATTGCGCAGCAAGAAGGGAATACGGCTGAAGGTGGTAATTCCACCAGTCAGGATGGTATCAGCCTCACCGGACCAGATTGCCCTGCATCCCATCTGGACGGCAGAAATTCCTGATACACAAGCCTTATCAAAGGAACAGGAAGGAGTTTCAGGGGGAAGACCCGCCTTTAACAAGGCCTGCCTGGCCGTAACTGGTGTGTAGACATCCTTGCTGGACACTGTATCGCCAACACCCCAGTAAACTTCATCGATATCTTTTCCTTCAACTCCCGCACGCTTAACGGCTTCCTGCATAACAGTAGCGCTTAAGTCGAAACAGTCAATATCCCGAAGTGATCCTCCAAAACGTCCGAAAGGTGTCCGGACTGCACTTACCAGGACAATTTCTTCTTTTGAGCTCATTTATTCATCCCCTTTAAAATACAAATTGAGTTATATAAAAAAAACAAGTTATATAAAAAAGGTTTGCAATTAGCATGCCAAACTTAGATTGAGAGCGAAACAGCCTTGTAACGAAATAAGTCTGGCATCAAATGACCTATCTTGAAACACTGCCGTAGCGCTTGCCTGTCTCTTTTTGGAACTTCAAATAAAACAGTCGGGCGACTTTGCATCAAAGCCGCCCGACATGAGCAACACTTCTCACTTAAATTTATTTTAAAAGCTCCCTGGCAATAACAACTCGTAAAATTTGGTTCGTCCCCTCGTATATCTGGGTTATTTTTATATCCCGCATTAGTTTTTCCATGGGATAGTCTTTCATGTAACCGTATCCACCAAAAATCTGCAAAGCATCAACCGCTGACTGCATGGCCATATCGCTTGCATAACATTTTGACATGGCACTATGCAGGGGACTGACTTGACCTGAATCGATACACCAAGCTGCCTTCCAAACCAGGTTCCGTGCACTTTCAATCCCCATGGCAATGTCGGCAACCATAAACTGGATGGCCTGCTGGGTAGCTATGGGACGTCCAAACTGCTCCCGTTCTTTGGCATAACGACATGCTTCCTCAAGGGCCCGCCTGGCTACGCCGACAGCAGCAGCACCTATCGTCGGCCGGGTACAATCAAGGGTAGACATGGCGATAGAAAAGCCCTGCCCTTCTTCACCTAACCTGTTCTCAACGGGCACCCGAACTTCTTCCAAAACAACATCCCCAATGTGAGATGCCCTGTCACCCAGTTTATCTTCTTTTTTGCCACTGCTAATCCCCGGATGATTGCCCGGGACAATAAAGGCTGAAATGCCTTTAATTCCCTTGCTTTTATCTACTGTGGCAAAAACGACATAAAGATCGGCAATTCCTCCATGGGTGATAAAACATTTACTCCCATTGATCACATATTCGCCACCCTCACGCCTGGCTGTTGTAGCCATGGCACTGACATCTGAGCCGGCATTCGGCTCAGTTAACGCAAAGGCAGCCAGGCGGGGTTCATTGCAAAACCAGCGCAACGTTTTTTTCTTCTGCTCATCCGTGCCAGCCAGCAAAACAGGAGTCAGGGCTAAACCTGTCCCCCCAAAGGCCCCGTAAATTCCCAGGCAGCCATAGGCCAGCTCTTCCGCAACAATTGCTTCAGTAACATGGCTATCCAGCCCTTCACCACCGAATTCTTCCGGAACATTTAAGTTCCAAAGGCCCACCTCAAAAGCCTTTTTAATGACCGGCCACGGCATTTCCGCATTCAGATCATAGTCTTTGGCCACGGGGATAATTTCTTTTTTTACAAAATCTCTGGCCATAGCCTGTATTGCTTTTTGTTCTTCTGTCAATGAAAAGTCAATCACCTAAATCACCCTCGCTTTCCAGGCACTATTATTGATAGAAATAATCTGTAAAACTATAGTGCAAAAAACGTGCCAGAAAGCAAAGGTTCTCCCGTTAAAATATTTAGAAGTTACTAATATTATATTTACTGAGTTTCCGATAAAGAGTGCTGCGGGCAATTCCCAGATGTTTGGCTACTTCTGTCCGGTTCCCGTTAAATTTATCCATATAGGCCAATATCGTTGCCTTTTCAACATTCGTTAGCGTTTTATCTTCCCCAGAAATTTCCGACTGATCTGGAGATACATGCTGCTCCCTCATTTCCATTGGTAGCAGGTCCAGGTTTAGCCTGACATCATCTTCGGCAAGATAAATTGCCCGCTCGATTACATTTTGTAATTCCCGGACATTACCTGTCCATTTATGGGCCATGAAAAGGTCAATAACCTTGGAATCAACTCCAGTAAATTTTTTACCCAGACGGGAGCAGATCATCTCTGCCAAATATTCCACCAGCATGGGGATATCATCCAGCCTGTCCCTTAAGCATGGCAGGGTAATGGTCATCACATTCAACCGATAAAAGAGATCTCGCCTGAAGTTACCGTTTTCCACTTCCTGGATCAGGTGTTTATTGGTAGCAGCGATAATACGTACATCCACAGAAATCAAATTGCGCCCGCCTATTCGCATCACCGCATTTTCTTCCAGGACACGCAAAAGATAGGTCTGCATTTCCAGGGGCATTTCGCCGATTTCATCAAGGAACAAAGTGCCTCCATTGGCCAATTCAAACTTGCCGGGGTTTCCTCCCTTCTTGGCCCCCGTAAAAGCTCCTTCCTCGTAGCCAAAAAGCTCGCTGCCCAAAAGCTCCTTGTTAATTGCCGCACAATTCAGGGCCACAAAAGGCTCCGAGGTACGGGAACTGGCATTGTGAATGGCCTGGGCCAGGATATCCTTGCCCGTGCCGCTTTCACCCAGGACCAGGACATTACACGGGTTGGAAGCAGCGATTTCCGCCAGCTTAAGCGCATTTCTGAAATTTGGATTATTACCCACGATCTGGTCAAATGTATACCGCGCCGTATTTCCATAAACGCGATCTATCAGGCGTTTGACCCGGGACAGTTCTTGGAGAATGGCCACTATCCCCAACGTCTCTTCGTTGGTGGCAAGAAAGCGACAGGTAACGGTATACCTGACCATGTTCTTGGAAAAATGAAGGTTGATTATTTCGTCGGTTACCTCACGCTGCCCCCGGAGAACCTGGACTAATTGATGATACGGTTTTTCTGACATCACTTTTTCAACATGATTTCCAACAAGTTTTTCTGTATTTAACTGGAGCATTTTCTGCCCTCTTAAGTTGATATGGGTAATGATCCCATCACAGTCCACTGTAATAACCCCGTCATTCATCGATTCCATGATAATTGACTTGTACTGGTCAGCCAGGAAACTGGCCCTCCAGGCCCTTCTCAGTGCAATCTGGTTTTCAATGGCATTGGCAGCAGCAACGATCATGCCCAGGGTATGATCGTGAACCAGTTTATAATTCCCGGACATATCCA
>CAZOOA010000067.1:0-2560 GCA_964581355.1 uncultured Desulfovibrionaceae bacterium
ATGAAGACATCAGACCAGACGGTATAGTTAATGCGGCCTTTTGTTTCTCCATCAGTATGCATGGTTTCGTACATCCAGCCGCATTCTTCTTCCACTTCGGCCAGGATACGTTTTGCTTCTTTTTCAAACTTTTCCACGTCAACCGGTGTATTGTAGTTGTAGGCAATAAAAGTCGCCGCCGGGGACAGGTCTGCCAGGACTGCCCGGCGATTTAAAAGTTGGGCGGCCACCCCGGTCATTCCGCTTCCACAGAAACCGTCAAATACAATATCCCCTTCCTCTGTGTAGTGCTCAATAAACTTCATGATTGCCTTGTGGGGCACCTTGGTGTGGTAAGAATGGGCATTGTAGATGGGGTCATTCTTCCCCTCGCTAACATCCCCAACAAAAGGAGTGCGGTGGTAATCGTCGGTTTCCGGGTCGTAGGGTTTGCCGAACCTTTCAATGAAGTCGTTAATATAAGGGTTGGGGCAGGCCGTATAATATGGAGGATCGGAAAGGGCCAAGATGTCTTCATCTTCACCAATGGGAAAGCCCTCCAGGTGGCGGACAGAGTCCAAAAGCTCCTCCAGGGGCTGCACACTTTCTGCGAAGTCATCTTTTTCCATTCCTTTTTCTTCTGTTTCATATTTTATTTTGATCTGCTCGTCATTGCTCTCCTTCACTTTGCTCCTCCCTTCCCGACAGCATAATTCTTATCTTGTCCGGGTCCTTGCCGGAAGCAAGTCCTTGCTTTAATTCCTCCAACTTTTGAACGAAGTTTTTGTAATCCATGATTTCAGATTCGGAAAAAAGGTCTTCGGCAATTTGTTCCGGTGTAAGCTCGATGATCTCCAGTTCTTTAAACAGGTTGTTCAGGGCAATCACCAGGTTTTCGGTGATTTCAGTGAGTCCTCCTGATTTAATGACTTCCTGGACCAACTGCTGCTCTGAAGGGGTTAGATATTGAATGTTGTCTCTGTAGTTTTGCAGTTCGTGCAAGATAGTTGCCTCCCAGCTTTGGAAGGCGGCATCCAGGCGCTCTTCCAGTTCTTTTGTTTTTTGGTCGATATCCAGGTGAGCATAGCCCTGGGGGAAACTGCAGTAGGGACAGAGCACCTTATCATCCAGAAAGTCGGCATTGAAAGTTGTGCAGCGTAGAGATTTTATCCTGGAAATATCGCTTTCGATCTTGATAAAGGGCTGGGTGTTCAACAGGGAGACGTTTTTTAAAGTTTTAAGGTTGTGGTACTCCTTGCTGCCGGAAAGCTCCTCCAGCCGGTTCCAGTCCACTTTATTTCCCACGTGTTTTTCATGGGCCTTGTAATAGGCGGCAATGTATTTTTTGTGGGCCTGCTCCAGCTTGCCCTGCAGGGGATTGAGTTCTTCCTCTTTCAGCAGGCGGGAGGCATCTTTTAATACGGCAAAGGCATCACTGAGATAGCTCATGATCTCGGAAGAATCAAAAACCGCCTGGTGTTCTTCCAGGATCTTTTTCATCTCCGAGACATATTCCAGTTCTTTTTCCAGGTGATTTTGATAGATATTGTAAAAACGGGCCAGCTTTTGCAGCAGGCGATACGCTTCGCCAATTTCTTTAATTCTAGCGGGATTATAGACCACCTTTTTAAAATCTGTAGGTGTCTTTACCTTCCCGAAGTCATCAAGGGGAAGGGTTTGCAGGTGTTCATGCTGTTTTTTCAAGCCATCCACATCAAGAAAAGGTTCTTGATAAAGTGACAGTTTGGCAAGCCTTTTATTTATGAAGTCAAGCTGTTCTTCTATCTCCAGGTAGCGGGTCCTGAATTGCTGGACGGCTTCACCCCGTTTTACGGTGGTCCGCAACTTATCCGGTGAAAGCCCAAGTGCGTGGAAAAGTTCAACTACGGGTTGAATGTCAAAATCGCTTTCCATGGTAAAATAGCGGATACTGGAAAAGGCCTCTATGCCACTATTAAATACTTCCGGAACCTCGGAAGAGGTAATGGTTTTGCCCCCGGCAGCTTTCAAAGATATTTCACCGTTATAAGTCAGCACAATAAAGATAAACGCGGTCATAAGCGGGTCATATCCGTAGGGCGTGGCGGCAAACTCTTTCTCCACCTCTTTTACATCCACATTTTTACCCTGATTCTCCCTGGCCAGCTGGCGAATGCGAGCTGCAGCTTTGCTATTGGTCGTGGAGATGTTTCCTTCCTGGTCAAGAAGGTTGAAAGCGCCGAGAATTGATTTGGAGTTGGAGAAGAGCGCCTGTCTGCCTTCTTTGGAAATGAGATCCTTTAATGCACCGGAAAGTTCGCCTTTTATGTTGTCCCTGGTAATGGCCTGGGCAAAACGGGGGTGCTGGGGGTATTTTGAAGTAAAGTATTCATCCAGCAGGGCCGGTTTAATCTCGGAAAGCAGTTCGTCAAAATTGGAAAATTCCCGGCTGATAAGGCTTTTTACGCTTTTGGTTTCATTTTCTGTTTCTACCTGGCCGGTCTCCAGGTAAGCACCGACCAGCATTTCTACGATTTTCTTCTTCAGCGTAGTGTATTTTTTCTGCATGATGCTCCGGTGAAAATTCTCATTCATTAAGTGT
>CAZOOA010000067.1:2660-14584 GCA_964581355.1 uncultured Desulfovibrionaceae bacterium
GGAGAAACTTCTTCCAGATTTTTCACGGTATGACGGGATACGATTTCATCAAAAATGCGGTCATACGTAATCATGTAGGGAAAATCCTGGTCCAGGATCTTTTGCACTTCCTGAACTGTAAACTGAATAACTCCCCGTTTTTCAAAATAGGGAAGTTCACTGAAAACCTGTATTACGTAAGGATGCAAAGGGAAAAGATCAATGTATTCTTCCAGGTTGGCCTGCAGTGTCGGGAAAAAGGTTGTGTACTCCTGAAATAGGTTTTCAAGTTCCAGTCGCTGCTCCCTGGACTTGGAAAGTATGCGCCGGGAAATAACTTCTTTGATATCTTCTCTTTTAATGGTTATTACATTGAAACGCTCTGCTACACGGCCAAAGCTTTCTGCCTCATCCACATACTTGGGGTTGGTAAAAACATGTTCCTGCATGGCACCAATAAAAATGAAATCGGATTCCTGGGACACCTGGCCGAGAACACGTAGAAACTGGACATCCCTTGTTATTTTCTCTTTGGTTTTTTGCTTTAAGAAGTCGGAAATTTCATCTACGACAACTACCAGGCCCCGGGATGGGTCATCTTGTTTTAACAAGTCCAGTATTTTAAAAATTTCCTTCTTGTGGTCCATCACACCAGAGGTGGGGATTTTGTACTGAATGCCGTATTTTTCTTCAAGCTGCAGCTCAACGCGATCGTAAAAATAGGAGCTAAATTCAACATCATTAGGCTGTAGTTCCCAATGGATGACCACGAAATCTCTTTGCAGTTGGTAGGCTGCTTCCTGAACATTATTATTTTGAATATGGGAAATTAGCTCTGGTTTTTGCAAAATCGAAATAATAAAAGCAAGCATATGGGACTTACCTGAGCCGTATCCCCCCACGATTTGAGGTGCTTTATGTGTGCTTTTTTTTAGGTCATTTAAAACGTGGACTATGTGCTCTTCTAGTGATGGAGTGATGACATAATTTTCTACCATTTCCTTGTTGTCGGAAATGGCATCAATATCAATAACGTCTTTGATCGGTTCAAAGTTAATTAAGCTACGAATTTTAGACATTGATATCCTCCATTCTGGCGTGAATTAGCTCATTAACATCCATATCTGCATAATCATCCCTACCATGGGTGGAATATTGGATGCGATTGCCAGAAGCATGACCTTCAAGAATAACAATTATTTCTTTATCACGCGCTTTGTACTTAAAGGCACCAATTGGTGAAAGTTTCCCCAGTTCTGGAGAGTAAAGAATGTTCGTATTATAAAGAATAATTTTATCAGGCAAACTCTTGATCCACTTTTTAATTTCATCCCCGATTCTCAATTTCACTTTTTCTTTTGGAATGTTTTCAAGTAATCTCAGCAGGTTTTCTGTTACATCGTAGGCCGACCAACCGTCTTTTTCCAGCTTTTCAATAAGCTTCGAATGCTGCTTGTTGTTGTCAACAATAACCAGCAGCTTGTAGTGGTTTGTCCGGTTTTGCTCGATGAGGGTGTGGATATCCAAGAATTTTGCACCTCCTGGCATTAATGCCTTAAATTGGAGAATCACAGCTTATTAAACCACTAAAAAGTAAAACAGGAATATTTATGTCATAAAGTATTTCTATATTATTTGCATTTATCCTGCTACCGGTCAACCCACTGTAAAGATTCTGTCATAGAAACACAAGCAGTAATACCGTGCACTACTGAATCGCAAAAATCTAAAAGTGAATATAATTGCTCAGCATTAATGTGATTAAACATCATGCCGCGAAGCAGGGGACGGTTCTTGCGGTTTCCCTGCCGGTCCTCCGCTGCGCTCCGGAAGGGCCAAAACTGGCCCCTGCTTCACTAAGATTTGAACGAGTTTGGCAAGACTTTTCAAGTGGCATTGACAGCTCCTGTGCTATCGATGCTTGTTAAAGGTCTTCAACTGGTCAATTATTTCTGATTCTGGCTTGTCCGGTTGGGAGCAGGCAAAAGGAAATAGTTCACTTAAACAACCTGCTCATGCCTTTTCCTGTGGCCCGTCCCACGGCTCTGCGGCCGATCCTCTGCCCTACTTTGCCTTTTTTCACGGCATTGACGTCCCCTAATAACCGGGCGAGTTTATAGAGAAATGATCTCATCACTGTTCACCTCCTGAAATACTTGGTATTAGAGATTCTATGGCGGAGCAGAACCCGCTGATAGAAAAGTGGAGAATATATAATACTTAATTTGCATACATAGAGAACAATAATTCCTTCCTTGCACTGCTTTGAAAATATTCCGCACATATCTGTTGAAACCTGGAGCCATACAGACAAAGCCCTTGGGACATTTTTTGTATGATGCTAAATGCCTTCCAAACACTATTTATGTCAAGCAAAATAAAGCAAAAGAATTCCACCAACAGGTTTAGCTGGTTATGGCTTCAGAGAATTCCCGGGGATAGTTGGCTTTGAAGTAGGCCAGGCGGTAAAAAATCAGGGCCTGGTTCGCTGTGTTTGCTTTGATGCAAACCCGGTTCAATTGTTCGGAAATGAAGGAGAGAATGCTTTCCAGCTGCTCCAGGGAATAGCCATGCTCCAGGCCGGACTGGATAAAGGCAGTTTTTTCTGCTTCATAGGTGGAAACGTTTTTCTTTCTCCGGTAGCCCAACATGATATTTTTGATCAGCGATTCGGCTTTGCCTACAGAAAAACCGGACACTTTGGCCAGGATCTGGTGAATCTGCTCCCGGTAAATGAGCAGGCCGAAGGTATGACCAAGTGACTGATTCAAAAAAGGGAAAAGATATTCCATGTTTCGGTTGTTCCGCTTATTATACAGCAGGTGGGATAAAAGAAGATCCCGTTGTTCATATAGATACTCATGATGGAAGATGGCGATGACCAACATCAACTCTTGGAAACAGGCAGGCTTTAGTTCCAAAAGCGCCTTTTTCATTTCATCTCCTGTATGCAAGCAAGATAGTGTTCTGTCCGTCACCTTACAGTTGTAATGATTATGAAGTCCTCCCGCTAGCACAAACAGATCTTCTGTCTTTCCGTTAGAAATCAGATGGAAGGTTGGGGAATCATTTAAGGGAATATCATCCAGGTTGATTTTAGCACCCCTGTGATCTTCCACTTTGCTTTTCACTTTCTGCATTAAAGAAAGTGCGCCGGTAAACAACCAGGTGGAAGGGCCGTCAAAGCCGGGCAGAAATTCTTTCGCTTTTTCCTGGCCATAGGTATCGACAGCATAAGATTTTGCCTCATTATAGTATTCCAGAGGAAAGTCAAACCAGACGCACAACCCGTTGCCTTGGCGGGGGCGAATGAAAAATAAGTCAAAGGAAAGCCCGCAGGTGATGGGATCCATATCTGTCACCCCCAGCAGAAAAAGAGTCAGGCAGCCATTGGCCCGGCCACAGCCGGCGCTAAAAGGAATATCCCTGCTGCGAAGATATGCTGCAAAGTCGGCCAGGATTAAAAAATCTCTGCTCAGTTCCTCTGCGCCGATAAGGGATAATTCATAATTCAGCCGTTCCAGCCACGGCTTCTCTGAGGAGCAGCCTCTTTCAGCCAGCCCTTTCTGGCAAAGTGAAGAAAGGGTTTTGTGTTCCATGCCCATGCATCCTTTCCGCCGGCGTTGTTGTGGTGGCGACATATCTGCGGCCTTCCCCGGAGTGGAATGACAGTCTTTTTCGGGGAAACCCGGGTCGTGGCATTGACCATACGGTTTTGCTTGGCCCATTTTTCATTCCACCTTTTTTAAAAGATTCTGTGTTTATCATAACACATTTGGTGGACATGTATTTGTCCCTGTCAAGAAATTATCTTAAAGGTCCGGCCAGCCATTGACTCTATGGATTCGGTTTCATGGAAAGAAGCAATGGATAACGCTGACTTATTGCGAAACAAAGGCACCCTTGAGGGGGGGGTATGGTATAATGTATCCATATTTTCAAGTTAATTTGCACAAGATTCACATCCTGGCAGAGCAAGTATGCTAGCTATTCCGCAATAATAAATCCTGCTTTTCCCTATTTCCTGGCAGGAAACTGGAAAAAAATATCGAAATAAATCGAAATAATTGATTACAGGAAGTTTTGGATATCGGAGGTATTGCCTTTGAGCTTTAATGCAGACAGGTTCCTCCTGCTAATGGAAAACCTGCCCGATGCTGTGGCTTCTTACGAAACAATATATGACGCTGCCGGTTTTCCCAGAGACTATGTCTTCCGGGAGATTAATTCTGCGTTTGCATCCCTTCTTGGGCTAAAAAAAGACGAAGTAATCGGCAAAGCCATTTCAGAGATCCTGCCCCGGGCAGATCATTTGGCTTCGGATTTTGACTGGATCCTGAAATATGAACATGTGCTGCGCACCGGTGAAAAGCTGCGCTTTGAACAATACTTCTCTCAACTTAACCGTTATTATGATGTCACTGTGTACAGCGATCAGCCGGGCTGCCTGGTTGTAATCCTGCATGAAAACAGCGGGAAAAAGGAAAAGTTTGAACTGCTTTTGAAAGAAAGCAGGGAAAAGTATCGTCTTCTCGTGGATACCACCGATGATTTGATTTACAGCCTGGACCTGGAAGGGCGCTTTACTGCAGTGAACTTGAGCCTTTGCCGCGCCCTGGGGCTTGAAGCCGGAGATATTATTGGAAAAGACTACCGGAACCTGGGGTTTGCCCCGGAAGTGACGGATTTCTGGCAAGAATTGCATCAGCAGGCTTTCACAACCCGAACGCTGGTGGAGGCAGAGCAAACAATCCCCCTGCCAAATGGCACAGAACGGACTTACGAAGTATCACTTTTACCTATATTTGATCAAGAAGACAAAATCAAGGGCTTCAGGGGCAGCAGCAGGGATGTGACCTACAGGAAAGAGGTAGACAAGGAATTAAAAGACCTTACGGAACGCCTGGCCCTGGCCACTTCCCTGGCAGGCATCGGCATCTGGGAGCTGGATTTCACTACAAATCAGCTCTTTTGGGACCAAAACATGTTTCGTTTTTACGGCATAGCCGAGGATGATTTTACCGGCACGGCCGAGGACTGGTTTACCGGAGTCCATGAGTACGAACTGCCCAGGGTCCAGGAAGAGTTTGAGCTGGCCTTGACAGGCGAAGAGCCCCTGAATACAGAGTTCAGGGTCGTAAGCCCCGGCGGCGAAATCCGCAACTTAAAAGTCTTTGGCCGGGTGCATCTCCATGAAACAGAAGGCACCCCCCTGCGGATGATTGGGGTTAACTGGGACATTACGGAGCAAAGACAGGCGGAGAAGAAGGTATACGATTACACCATGGAACTGGAAATGCAGGGCCTGGAGCTGGACGAACTATATCAGCAGGCCAAACATGCCACCGAGGCCAAAAGCCAGTTTTTGGCCAACATGAGCCATGAAATCCGCACTCCCATGAACGTGATTATCGGCATGGCAGACTTGCTCTATGATACCGATTTGAAAGCAGAACAACAAGAGTTTGTATGCATGATCCGGGATTCTGCCGCTTCACTGCTGGAAATTGTTAATGAAATCCTGGATTTTTCCAAGATCGAAGCGGGTCACCTGGAGTTGGAGCCGGCTGAATACAATCTGGTCAATTTGCTGGAAATAATAGTTTCAACCCTGGCCTTCAAAGCCGATGAAAAAGATCTCGAGATGGTCCTGGACATAGGGCCCGGTGTCCCAACGCTTGTCTTTGGCGATGCCAAACGGTTAAGACAGATCCTCGTCAACCTGCTAGGCAACGCGATTAAATTCACAGACAACGGTGACGTAATTCTCAGCGTGGAGAACCTGGATGGGGATGCTTGCACTGGCACAGGAGAAGAAATAATGCTATCATTTTCCGTCCAGGACACGGGCCCCGGTATCCCCCGGGACAAGCAGGATCTTTTATTCCAAAGTTTCAGCCAAGTGGATAGCTCCAGTTCCCGCAAATATGAGGGAACGGGGCTGGGTCTGGCCATCTCCAAAAAGTTGGTGGAGTTAATGAATGGCAATATAACCCTGGAAAGCGAAGTAAACCAGGGCAGCGCCTTTCGCTTCACTATCCCTGCCTGCCCCGTTGGCCAGCCGTCCTTTAAAGAACAGGCCAGCCCCGCACCATCTTTTTCCAACCTGAGAGCCCTGGTAATCGATGACAACCAGGCAAACCGTCTGATGCTGAAAAAGACACTTGCCCGTTGGGGTTTTTGTGTGGATACAGCCCCCGGCGGCCTGGAAGGGCTGGAAGTACTCCGTGAAGCCGCTGGCTGCGAACAATATTTTGATTTGGTTTTATTGGACCAGCAAATGCCCGGTATGGATGGGTTTGCCCTGGCAGAGCAGATAGGCAGTGAGAATCTTTTCCACGGGCCCCTGCTGATGATGCTTTCTTCTGCGGAACTATATAATAACACGGCGCGCTTCCAAAAACTGGGCCTGTCCAGCTACCTGGTCAAGCCGGTCAGGCAGTCTGAACTGTTGGAGCGCATCCTTAACTCCCTGGTGCTATCCGGGCCAAGCAAAAAGACGGCCCCGGGAGATCTGCCAGGCCATCAAGCTGGAGAATCAGCCGGTGAACCTGCGTCTCAGGTAGGCTCCCTACAGATCCTCCTGGTGGAAGACAAGCCCATGAACCGCAAACTGGCCACTACCTTGCTGGAGAAGAAAGGCTGGCAGATCACCCCGGCCCACAACGGCCTCCAGGCCCTGGAAATCCTGGCCACCAATCACTTTGACCTGGTGCTCATGGACATCCAGATGCCCGAACTTGACGGGATTGAAACAACCCGGCGCATTCGTGCAGAAGAAGCTTCAACAGGCAGGCATATCCCTATCATCGCCATGACCGCCCACGCCATGCAGGGCGACCGGGAAACCTTCATGGAGGCGGGAATGGACGGCTACCTTTCCAAGCCCATCGATTCAGAAAAACTCTACCGGTTGGTAGAGGAAACGGTTGCAGCAAACCAGCATTCAGATAATAACGCGCTCCGTAGCCAGGGAGAAACAATAAAACTTGCAGCAAATCTCACTCCGGAACAACAGGAATTTCTTGAGCGAGAAGTAATATCCATGCTGAAAAAGCTGGACGGGGACAAGGAACTGCTGCAGGAAATGGTGGAGTTGCTGCTGGAAGATGCCCGGGGCGAACTGGAACAGCTGCGAACCCTGCTCGAAACCGGAAATCTTCAACAAGGGGCTGAACTCGCCCATGGAATTAAGGGTCAACTGGGCAGCCTGGGAGCCGAAATGGCCTTTGCCGCGGCCCGGGACCTGGAAGAAAGCATGCAGGAAAACCGCTTTGAAGAAACGACAAGATTTTTAGAAACCCTCGAAGAGGAACTGAAAAAGCTGGAGCTTTTTGTAAACCAGCCGGGCTGGCAGAAGCTGTTGTAAGCGATGGAGAACAACGCCCATTGCCGGTTTGGCCTGGCACTTCTTCAGCGCGAGATGAATGATGGTGTGCTTATTCATATAACTTCAACATGGCTCTAAGATTTTCCGCCAGGGCTTCCCGCAGCCATTCCGGCTCCAGAACCTCGACAGCCGTCCCCCAGCTCATCAGCCAGGGAATCATTTCGTTGGCGCCGGTCACAGTAAAGGTTACCTCTGCCTCTTCACCGGGCTGCATCGTTACTTCCTGGGAATCGTGAAAGCTGATGGAACGGAAGCGCTCGGCTATGCCTTTGGCGACTTTCAGCCGGACAATTTCCGCCCCTTGGGGAGCCTTATTATCGCAGGTCCAGACACCCCAGGCGCTGCTGTAGGTCTCGTGGAGATCAAAATGTTTGGGCCAGGTAAAAGCGCTGCCCTCCAAAACTTTGAGTTCCCTGATGTTGTCCAGGAGGAAAATGCGCCGTTGCTGCTGCAGGCGGCAAAAACCGACCAGGTACCAGTTGTTCAGGCGGCAGATCAATCCGTAGGGTTCGATTTCCCTGTCCGTCAGGGAGCCGTCATAGGAACGCAGGTACTTTAACTGGATTATTTTCAGGTGATGAATGGCCCGCATGATTTCTTTAATCTGCTGCACATTTTTCCCTGGGTCCTCGGGACCGTAGCCGGAAACATGTATGTGCTGCTCTATTTTCTGGAAAATATGCTGGTAGGCCTTTATCTTGGCCATCAGTTCCTGCATCTGTTCCAGGATAACTGACTGGAAGTATCCTTTTAACAAGCCCCGCTGCTGGGTATAAAGGCCCAGGGCCATGTGCAGGGCTTCGTTGACATCCACGTTGCTGGAAGGAAGCTGACCGCAGAAAACATAACGGGTTTCCCCTTGCTGGCGACGGGTCTGGATGGCATAGTGATCGGGGTTGGGTACCTGGACAGGCAAAGTCTCATCATCTTCATGATCATCAGCTTTTCCACCGTAGGCCAGGGGATCAAAGACCAGGTTAAGGCGGCGGATGGTGCGGTAAATGGTTTTGTTACTGGGAACAGTACCGCGGGCCTCCCTGTAGGTCTCTTTGAGTTCTTCCATGGTTGCTCCTCCGTCAGGAGTTCTGGACATTACGGCCAACAGAATTTTCACCAGGGCTTCCGGGTAATCTTTCATCCGGGGGTAGCTGGACATCTTTGCCTGCCTCCTTAACATAAAATTCTTGAAACTTGACCCAACTTGACTCATAAAGACAACTTATTTCATAATACCATACTCAGTGGGACAAGCATATGTCAGCAAGATAATAATTCTTGATCTTTATTTTGTTTGTTTGTTTGTTTGTTTGTTTGCCTTTCAAAACTGAGCCAGACGGAGATATAGCGAAGTAATCGTCTGTATGTATTTTTCAGGAACTTCAGCAGGCCAGAAGGCCTGTTCATAAATCCCCCGGGCAACATTCCTGTCCATCAAATTTGGAGGAACCCACAACCGGGCATTTTTCTTCGACATTAAATTACAGTTTTCGCTAAAGGAATTTTTTTATTTTTACAGAATAGTGATATATAATCACATCAGTATACCATTAAAAACGAACCTTATTCAAATATTGGCAGTTCGCGTCCATACTTTTGTTACAACTTTCCAGTGAAGAAGAGGTGTCTGGCTTGACACAGGGTGGAGCATTTAATAACCTGCAGGAACTACTGTTTTCTGACCGGGATCTAGCTTACAGTATCCTTGATTTGATCCCTGCCGGTATTTCCATCACTACTAATCAAAGATGTACAGAAATCCTTCATAACCGCAAGGGCGCTGAATTTTTCCGGATTCAGCCCTGGGAAAACCTTTCCCACTCCGCTTCTCCAAACCAGTCCTTAAAGCTATTCAAGGAGAACAGAGAACTCACCCCGGATGAAATGCCCATCCAGCGTGCTTGCTGGAAAGGGGAAGAAGTGAAAGACGAGGAAATAATGCTTCTCTGGGAGGATGGAATACAAAAATATGCCAGCTTTAACGCCAGCCCCATTTACGGAAAGGGAGGAGAAATTATCGGGGCTGTTGCCTCGTTTAAAGATATCACTCAACGGAAACAAGTAGAACAAGATTTAAACACAACGGTGCATTACTTGGATTCGATATTAAAATCCATTCCCGACTTGATCTTTCGTTGCAACCGGGAAGGAATGATTTTGGATGTTATCGCCATCCCTGATGAAAGTATCTTATACTTGCCTTCAGAAGAGTTCCCGGGAAAAAGGATTCGAGATGTACTACCTGCTGAGGTTGCAAACAAGTTTGAGGATGCCATCGACCAAACACTATATTCTGGGAACCTGACAGTATTTGGTTACTCCCTTGAGGTTCCTGCGGGTTACCTGCACTTTGAAGCCCGAATTGCAAATCTTAATCAGCAGGAAGTGATTTTACTGCTCGAAGATATAACCAGGCGCCAGCAAGCAGAAAATGCTTTAAAAGAGTCAGAGCAAAAATACCGGGAAATACTTTCCACCATGGAAGAAGGCTATTATGAAGTTGATCTGGCTGGCCATTTTATCTTTTTCAATGATTCCCTCTGCAGCATCCTTGGTTACACCAGTGAGAAATTAAAGCAAATAACCTATAAGAATCTCTACAAGTACCCCAAGGAAGTATTTAAAATATATAACCGGGTCTTTCGCACAGCAAAACCAGAAAAAGCTGCAGACTTAAAAATTATTACTGAAAATGGACAGACAAGATATATTGAAGTGTCCATATCTTTGCGCTGGGATGATGAAGGAAACCCTATCGGCTTTAAGGGTGTTGCCAAAGATGTCACTGAGCGTAAGGAATCCGAACGGAAACTAGCCGACTATGCCGCGGAACTTGAACAAATGTACAGCCTGCTGGATGCTGAGCTGGACAAAGCCCGCCAAGTCCACGAACGAACACTTCCCAAGCATTTTCCTGATATTGCAGGCATTTCCTTCGCAGCCCATTACCAGCCGGCTCGCAAGCTTGGCGGTGACTTCTATAATCTGATTCAATTAGAAAACAAGCTGATCATCTACCTTTCCGACGTTACCGGTCACGGCCTGGAAGGAGCTTTGCTCAGCGTGTTTATCAAAGAGGTCATTAACAGCTATATAACCCTGAGAGGGGACAAGTTAAAACCTGCGGAGATATTGGCGCACCTGGACCAGAAGTTTCGAGGGGAACACTTTCCCGAGGAATACCTGATTTCCATTTTTATCTCTGTGCTGGATCTGGAGAGCTTGGAGCTTCACTATTCCGGTGCCGGCTTCCATACAGCTCCCCTGGTCCGATATGGCAACGGTTTATCGGGTGAACTGGTCGTTCAGGGGCTACCTGTTTCAGCAATTATTCCAGAAACTTTACGGGAGTTCCCGGAAAAAACCGCGATTCTTGATCCGGGTACGACCATCCTGTTTAGCACGGACGGGTTGGCGGAACAGCAGGCTCCCAAAGACCCCTTTGAAAAACGACTTTATACCGTTTTCCAGGAAAAAAGCCACCTCTCCCCGGAAGCCATTGTCCAGGCCATCAACGATGAATTTAAGCTTTACAACGATGGCCACCTGCAGGGTGATGATGACATTACCTTCTTAGTCATGCGGATTGACCCCATGTTGGTGTGTTTTAGAAATCCAGCGGGAATCCCCTTTTCCCCGTCCCGGTTGTAGCCGTGCTTGATGTATTCATTTAACTCCCCATAAGAGGAGACAGAGCCGCTGCCTGCAGCGGGTCAAGCTGCTTGGAGGGGATGACTTCCCCTGTTTCAGGATCAAGTTTACCAATGCAGACCTTTGTGTTACGGGGCTGTTTCTTTTCCTTGTCCCAATAAGAAGTTGTTTCATAGACATAAGTGACACCAGTTTTCTTGTTTGTCTGATGACTGCGATATGCCATGCAAAACATCCCCTCATAGTTATAATTATAACTATTTTTGGGGGAATTACCAGGTATAATATTGCTAAAATGGGCTATTTTATTATGTTTTTAAGGTATTCTAAGTATAAACTTGCGGGAATTTAGGATGCAAATGATTTTTTTCGTGATAAAGCATTAGAACATTCATTAATATCTCTATAGAATACCCTGGCAACTAAGATAAAAAAGAGAGGATGCCTTTGTTTTAAAACGCAAAGCATAAACCTCTCTCTTGAGTCTTACTCAAAATATATAGCAATACCTGGTATATCTGTTAAATTAATGGTTTGCAATATATCAAAATATGATTTTGTTTTTTTTTTAATACAACTATTTCTAAATAGTCAAGATATTCATTGTGCAGGCATTAATTTCGCTATAAAACTTCTCCTATGGCACTTAATGTAACACAGGAAAAACTAAATACTAAAAATGGCAGAGAGAGTGGGATTCAAACCCACGGGAAGCGCAAACGACTACTCAATTTCTATATTGATACTTTCAATGATTTCACTGCAACAAAGAGAGCGCAGTTGCAGTAAACGTTACAATATTGTATACTAATATGTAACTACGAATGGGGAGTGATTAAGTTGTCCAGTGTAAACGTTCGAATAAATGAGCGAACTTATAAAGTAATAAATGAAATTGCCGGTCAGT
>CAZOOA010000068.1:0-3234 GCA_964581355.1 uncultured Desulfovibrionaceae bacterium
CCGAGGACCCCGAGGGAACCTTAGCGCCTTCCACAGAGTTACCCAGTCGCCCGGATGACAGCGCCAATACACGGTTTTTCATACTATGCAGAGGAGGAATTGATAAAAGTGGCCAGGACGAAGAGTTGGTGGTTTGACGATCCCGAAGTCAAGGTGCTGTTTACAGCAGGGGGTGCGTCTTCGTACCGGGGGTTGCGTTCTCATTTCCTGGCGCCTCGCACCCTGGTCGGAGCGGAAGCTTTAAAAGTGTTTTTTGAATCATCGGCACCACTTTTTTCTGCCCGGAAAGTTCTGCTGGTAACCGATGCAGGGATGACCCGGGAGGCAGGGAAGATTGTTCCACTTTTTGAGCGGGCGGGCTTTAGCTGCAAGGTGTGGGCGGGGGTGGCCCCGGAGGCCCCGTTGAGCTGTATTCGAGCAGGCGCCGGGGAAGCCCGGGCTTTTGAACCTGACTTGCTCCTGGCTTTTGGGGGAGGGTCAGTTATCGATGCACTAAAAGCAATCTGGATATTATACGAGCGACCAGACCTGCCTTTGACCGGGGTTCATCCGCTCAAACCGATTGGCTTGCGCCAGAAAGCCCTGATGATGGCTATTCCGACTACCAGCGGCACCGGCTCCGAAAGTACCAGTGCAGCGGTGATCACCGATGACGAAGAAGATGTGCCGGTAAAAATATCCCTGATGCATCCGGAAATCGTCCCCGATTTTGCTATCGTTGATTCCCGGTTTGCCCTGGGCATGCCTGCGGCGCTGGCTGCCGGCACCGGCCTGGATGCCTTAACCCATGCTGTCGAAGCTTATCTCTCCACCTGGAGTACCGACTACACGGAACCTTTGGCTGTAAAGGCGGCCGACCTGGTTTTTAGCTACCTGCCCCGCTCTGTTGCCAGCGGCCAGGACCGGGAAGCCCGGATGAAGGTGCATATTGCGGCCAACCTGGCCGGCCTTGCCTTCAGCAATGCTGCCCCTGGTCTGGCCCATAGCGCAGGTCATGCTTTTGGGAAGCTCTTTGAGCTCCATCACGGGATCGCAGTAGGGCTTTTTCTTCCTTATGTGCTGCAGTATCATGCCAGGGTAACATCACGGGGGGACGAAATGGCCCAGGCTTTGGGCCTGGCGTCTGCGGAAGAAAATGCCCTGGATGTTTTTGTGAATCAAATACGAAAACTTTACCGGCAAGTAGGGGGTCCGCTTTCCGGCAAGGAAGTGGTTGCAGAAGAAGTCTTTGCCCGGCGTTTTGAAGAATTGTGTCGTGTCGCCAGTGAAGATCCGGTGACAAATGTTTCCGTCCGCCCCATTAACGAAACCGGCTACCGCCGTTTCATGGAATCCGTCTATTGGGGCCGGGACATCGATTATTAAGGGGGGATAGAGATGTTCGCTGTGCATGGAAAAGTGCTGGAAATAGATCTGGAAAAACGGGAATACAGTGAAGCCCGGGTAGATGAAGCCCTGTATCGGGAGTACCTGGGAGGTGCCAGCCTGGCCTGCCGCCTGACAGCTGAGCGGTTAGTCCGGGCGGGAGACCCCTTCAGCCCGGACAATGTGCTTTCCTTTATGACCGGTCCTTTTAACGGGACCCGGCTGACATCCACCGGTCGACAGGCCGTAACAGCCCTTTCGCCTCTGACCGGTTACTGGGGCGAAGCAACAGGAGGCGGGCTTTTGGCACAAAACCTGAAAGGGTGCGGCTATGATGGCGTGTTGATTAGCGGAAAATCTTCTGCACCACTTTACCTGTATATTCATGAAGAAGGGGTGGAATTTAGGGATGCCAGCCACCTCTGGGGCCTGGAAACCTTTGAAACCTTCGACCGGGTTGTGGAGGAAACCGATAAAAGAGCCCAGGTGGCAGCTATCGGTCCTGCTGGAGAGTCCCTGGTCCGTTACGCCTGTATTCTCCGCAGCGGAGGCGGTGTTTCAGGACGCTGCGGCATGGGAGCGGTGATGGGGGATAAAAACCTGAAAGCTGTTGCCTTTAGGGGGACGAAGCGGCCTCCCCTGGCAAATGAAGATGTTTTCCGGTTTATTTCCGGGGAAATCTTTCGGGAAGTGGAGCATAAAGGTGATTTTTTGCGGGAATACGGGACATTGGGTTACATCGATGTAGGTATGTACTTCGGGGATGTCCCGGACCGCTATTTTACCAGCGGGGTATTTCCTGTGGAAAAAGTAACGGCCACCACCATGCGCCAGCAGTACCAGGTTAAGGCTTATTCTTGCTGTGCCTGCGCCATCTCCTGTAAACGCAAGACCCGCATGGAGAAACAGGGGTTGGTCATGAGCGGACCCGAATATGAATCGGCGGTAGCCCTGGGGCCTCTGTGCGGCATTTATGATTTAGAGGCCATTAACCTGGCCAGCCATCTCTGTGACCGCCTGGGCCTGGATACAATTTCCGCAGGGGTCACCCTGGCTTTTGCTGCCTACTTGCTGGAACAAGGCCAGGTTCAGCCAGGCGATGTGGGATTTTCGTTTGCTTTCGGCGATACCAGGGCCATGATGAACTTGCTGGAAGCCATAGCCTACAAACAAGAAGGAGCAGCCCTGTTGGGCGAAGGAGTAAGGCGGATGGCGCAGGAGCTGGGCGTGGATCCCGGGCTGGCTGCCCATGTCAAGGGGCTGGAGATTCCCATGCATGAACCCAGGGCTTTCGAGGGATTGGCTTTAACTTATGCCACCGGATCGCGAGGTGCCTGTCACCAGCGGGGGGATTTTTACATGGTCGAACTGGGCCAGGTTGAAAAGCCGGAAGCATTGGGCCTGGAGCCGGGGAACCGGTTTAACGTTCAGGGCCGGACCCACCAGGTTATTACCATGCAGGATTACCGGGAAGTTTTCAATGCGCTGGTGATGTGCAATTATGCTTCACTACCCATTGATGTTCTGACCAACCTGTTAATGACAGCTACTGGC
Organism: uncultured Desulfovibrionaceae bacterium; assembly: GCA_964581355.1. GTDB lineage: Bacteria > Bacillota > Dethiobacteria > DTU022 > UBA8154 > CAZOOA01. Next base: position 2,920 of record CAZOOA010000068.1, read on the forward strand.
TGGGAGCTAACTTTTGATGATGTCCTGGGTATGGGGAAAAACAGTATGGACATTAAGCGGGAACTGAACGTCCGCCTGGGCTTGAGGCCGGATGAAGACCAGCTGCCTGAAATAGTAACCCGGCCGTTACCCGAAGGAGGGGCGGCAGAAAAAGAATTGGAACTGGAAGGCCTGCTCCAGGAATATTACCGGGAGCGGGGTTGGGACCCCGAAAGCGGATTTCCGGCTGAAAAGAAGCTGGATTAACCGAGTGGCAAAAGGGACCGGAAATGGCTTTTTTATTCCCTTCCCTTCCCTTCCCTTCCCTTCCCTTCC
>CAZOOA010000068.1:3334-14543 GCA_964581355.1 uncultured Desulfovibrionaceae bacterium
TTCCCTTCCCTTCCCTTCCCTTCCCTTCCCTTCCTTGAAAGAGATCCGCTTCCCTGACTTGGCGACCCTGCAAGCGGTACGAAAGCGTTTGGCGAATGGTTTTTCATCTTGAAGACCCGGCTCCTGTTTCCTTTCCACTGTGCTTTTTCAGAAGCATCCAGTGTTAGGGAAGGAAAAGCCGGGTCTTAAGTTCTTATCAGGCGTTTTTTCCAGCTTACTTAATATTTTGTCCCCATTTTTCTTCGAACGCGATTTCGGAGAGGTCTTTTCGGGGAGTGGGTTTGGCTTCTTTGTCGGGATACCCCAGGGGAGTCAGGGCTACAACACGGAACGCATCCGGCACATCGCATGCTTTGCGGATGGCTGCTTCGTCCATCCAGGCTACCCAGCAGGTGCCCAACCCTTCAGCATGAGCAGCAAGCACCAGCTGCTGCATGGCTATCCCTACATCCAGGAGATAATAATCCTTTCCTTCAATACTCCCTGAGGCCTCGGGATCAGCGCAGGCAACTACCACAACAGGTGCATTGGCCACGGCCTTGGCCGCCGGATTGCCTTCCGGTAAAGAATCGGCCAGCTCCTTTTTCCGGTCTGCATCCTTAACCACCAGGAAACGCCAGCATTGCTTGTTAGCCCATGATGGGGCTGCCCGGGCTGCATCCAGCAGCTTTACAAGCGTATCCTGTGGAACAGGATCGGGTTTATACTTCCTTATGCTTCGCCGGTCGTTAATCGCAGTGTAAAGATCCATCTTTTCACAACACCCCTTTTTTTTCTTGCTTATACTCTACTTCGACAGATGCCAACTAAATCCTTCCAAAAAACCTTTATAATCTGTGTGAAGCGGAAATCACCTGGCCAGCTCGGGTCCCCTTCCGCCTTTCCCTTTCCCTTGCTTTACTTTAGTTTTCCAGCGAAAAAAGAGCGAAAAAGTAAGTCTGTTCGTTGCGGACTGCCGTGGCAACTTTTTTCTTTTGCCAGGGAAGGGATTGGGAATTTAAAGTCTAATTGTATATATGATTCCTGTATATATTGCTTTTAGCAACGGGTGTACGGATGGAAGGGTTGTTTGGATAAACGTGACAGATAAAGTGTTTGTTTACGGCACACTTCAACAAGAAAATACAAATTATAGTTTATTACAGGAAAGCACTTGCCTGGGGCGGGGCACCCTCCACGATCTGGCTCTTTATGACGTGAATCCCTGGTATCCCGGTGCTGTCAGATGCCCGGGGAAAAAGGTGCTGGGGGAGGTTTACGAAGTCAGCCCGGCGGTGCTTTCACAACTGGACCTCCTGGAGAACAACGGGGTTCTTTACCAGCGGGAGATGATGCCCGTTGTTCTGGAACCCAGCGGTGAGAAGGTAGAGGCATGGGTTTACCTGTGGCTGGGCAATGTAACCGAAAAGAAAGAAGTGCCCTTGCACAGGCAGCCCTGGAAAGGATAGGGCTGAAATAGATGCTTTCCCGGCTTAAATACGTAAAAAGGAGTGGAGAGTCTGACTATGTCACAACAGCGCCCACAAATTTTTCATTGTTTGAATTCACGCCAGTTTTCCCGGCAGTTTGTAGAAGAAGCCTGCCATTTGGCTGACCTGACCCGGGAAATAGCCAAAACCAAAAAAGGCATGGAGTTTTTATCTACCGTCTTACAAGATAAACGCGCCATGCTCTATTTTGCCCAACCTTCCACACGCACATTCCTTTCTTTTTACAGTGCCTGTCAGATACTGGGCATTCCCTGCGCAGAGGTCCGTGATACCCGGACTTCTTCGGAAGTAAAAGGTGAATCGGAGGAGGATACCGTCCGCACCTTTTCTTCATTTTTTGACCTGATTATCATGCGGCACTACAGGGCCGGTTTTGCCGAAACGATAGCTGAGCTGCTGGATGGGACAGACCGGACTGTGCCTGTGATCAATGCCGGTTCCGGGAAAGACCAACATCCCACCCAGGCCTTGCTGGACATTTATACGCTGAAACGCTGTTTTGAGTCCTACGGGGGGATTGATGGAAAAAAGATTGCCTTTGTCGGGGACCTGCTGCGCGGACGCACCATCCGCTCCCTCTCTCTGCTGTTAAGCAGGTTTCATGATGTCGAAATGTACTTTGTGGCCCCTCCTGGTTTTCAGACGGGTAGAGATATCTTAAATCTGCTGGAAAAGGAAGGGGTTTACTTTACCCTGGAAGATGATCTTGAGTCAGTAATTTCACGGGTTGACGCTATTTACATGACCCGTCTTCAAGATGAGTGGGATAAAGAGGAAGGAACAGAAAGTGAGATCGATTTGAACCGGTATTCTTTTCGGGAGCATCATTTAAAGTTGTTAAAACCCCACGCCGTCCTGCTGCACCCTTTGCCCCGTCGGGGCGAGATCGCCCCCGAGGTGGATCGGGATCCCCGGGCCGTCTACTGGTGGCAGGTCCGTAACGGCATGTGGATCCGCGTAGCCCTTGTAGCCATGATTTTTGAGCGCCAGGATCAGATATATTCGTATCATCAAGCTCATTTTGCTTAAACACCTGAAAACCTTCTGGAGGTGGTCCCGTGAACCGGTTTCGTTCTCATGACCTGGGGCTGAACCCTCTGCTTTTGAACTGGCTTCATCCTGCTCAGTTGGAAGAAATTCACCAGGCCTCCCTGGAACTGCTGGAGCGGACCGGGGTTCGCGTGGAACACCAGGAAGCTGCCGGTCTGTTAAAAGAAGCGGGATGCATTGTCCGCGACCGGGTTGCCCGCATACCGGCCTGGCTGGTTGAGGCTTGTATTCGTCAGGCGCCGGGAATGATTCCCCTGTACAGTCCAGGAGGAGAAAAATCCTTGACTGTTAAGGCTCGCAATTCATACTTTGGCCCGGGTTCAGGCCTTGCCTGTCACCTGGACCTGGATTCCGGAGAACGTCGAAGGACTGTCAGGCAAGATCTGACCCATGCAGCTATCCTGCTCAATGCGCTGCCCCGGTATGATTTTGTGATGAGTTATGGGGCTCCCTCTGACTGCCCTGCAGACAAAGTGGATCTTTACCAGTTTGAGGCGATGCTATTACACTGCAGCAAGCCAGTTTTTTTTGCCTCGGCAACGGAAGAAAACACCCGCAAGATCATTGAAATGGCCTCTATTGCTGTTGGAGGCGTCAGGGAACTGGAGCAGGCGCCTTTTCTCGTTTATTCTTATCAGCCTGAAGTTCCCCTGGTCTATACCCACGATGGGCTGAGCCGGGTTTTTTGCTGCCTGGAATACAAGATTCCTGTAATCTTTGCTCCCACTGCTGTAGCAGGCCAGACCAGCCCTGTTACCAAGGCAGGCACCGTTTTACAGGTAAACGCCGGAAACCTGGCCGGGGTTGTGCTCGCCCAGTTGAAAAAAAAGGGTGCTTCGGTGATCCTGGGGAGCAGGGCAGCGTCCCTGGACATGAAGACTTCTTCCATCCTCCGTGGTTCCCCCGATACTTTTATCCAGCAGGGCCTGACCACACAGCTGGCTCACTTCTATGGTCTCCCCGGTTTCTCTGAGGCGGGATGCAGCAATGCCCCTGTGCCCTGTGCCCAGGCCGGGATGGAGGCAGGGATGAGCATCTTGCTGGCCACTTTGAACGGCTCCAACCTGACCCACAACCTGGGTGCCCTGGATGGCGGGACAACGGGCTCCCTGCCCTTTTTAGTCATGTGCCATGAATACATAGGAGCAGCCCGGCATTTGGGAGCGGGGGCAAGCATGGACCGGGAAAGACTGGCCCTGGATGTGCTGCAAGAAGCAGGTCCAGGCGGGAACTTTGCCGGGAGCAGGCATACAATTAATTATTTCAAAAGCGAAAACTGGATGCCGGAGACGTTGAACCGGCAACCCTGGGAGACGTGGGAAGAGCAGGGAAAAAAGGATTCCTTTGTTCTGGCCCGGGAAAAAGTCCAGAAAATATTATCTGAAACCTCCTCGAGCTTGCTGTCTGACGAAAAAAAACACCGCATCAGGCAAGTTGCTAGCAGGTGATACAAATAATATGGAGAAATATGTTATTAGAGTTTGATCTAATGAAAAGCAGGGCTGTTTGCAGGAACACCGGAGAGAAGCTTGAGCTGAGCCGCAAGCGCTTTTCCGTGAAGAGCAAGCGGAGCCGATACCGGGAAACGGAAATAACCTGTTTATGCTGACGGGGGCTTTAGATGGGTTTATTTACATTTATTTTGGATAACTTTTACCGGATCATGGAGTATACCTGGAATCATTTTACCCTGGTTTTAACTGTTATGCTTCTTTCCCTGCTCCTGTGGTTTTCCGTGGGAGTTATTATCAGCCGCTATAACAGGCTGGCAGGTCCGGTTTTGGGCCTGGGTAACCTGTTGTTTTGCCTTCCTAGCATTTCTTTGTTCGGTTTGTTTATGACCATTCCCCTGCTGGGTTTGGGTCGTCGTTCCGCGGTTTTAGCCCTGCTGCTTTATGCCATGATGCCCCTGGTCCGTAATGTCTACCAGGGGATTAAATCCGTCGACCCGAGGGTGGTTGAAGCCGGACGGGGAATGGGCCTTTCCCCCTGGCAGTTGCTCTGGCAGATCCAGGTGCCCATGGCCTGGCCCGTGATCTTCGCCGGCATTCGGATTACTGTGGTGCTGATTACCGGTATGGCTACGGTGGCTACCTTTATCGGGGAAAGGAACCTGGGCAGGCTGATCCATCACGGCATCACCCGCTCCCATTCGGAGATGATCCTGGCCGGTGCCTTGATTGTATCCGTTGTGGCCCTTGTTCTGGATCAGTTCATGGGCAGATTGGAAAAGAAGCTGGTTTCACCCGGTCTGCGCTATCAGCAGCGGGAATAAATTCTGGAGCTGTTTGGATTGTTCGAATTACATGAAGTGACCAAACGTTTTCCCGGGACAGATACACCGGCAGTCGACAGGGTTTCTTTGCACGTGGAGACCGGTGAAATTTGCATGTTGCTGGGTCCTTCAGGCTGTGGTAAGACTACCATTTTGCGGATGATTAACCGCCTGATAGAGCCGACGTTCGGTTCTGTTTTTATCGATGGACAAGATATTGCCCAGGTCAACCCGGACCAGCTACGCCGCGGGATTGGCTATGTCATACAGCAAATTGGTCTGCTTCCCCACCGGACAGTGGAGGAAAATATTGCCCTGGTGCCCCGTTTACTTAAATGGCCCCAGAACCGGGTTAGTGGACGGGTACAGGAACTTCTGGAGACCGTTGGCCTTGACCCCCAATTGGTGGGAAAAAAATTTCCCTACCAGCTGAGCGGTGGACAGATGCAAAGGGTGGGAGTAGCCCGTGCCCTGGCCGTGGATCCCCCCATCATGCTCATGGATGAACCGTTTGGGGCCGTGGATCCGATTATTCGATTACGGCTGCAGGATGAATTTTTGAACTTGCAGCAGTCCTTTCGCAAGACGATCTGCTTTGTGACTCATGATATGAATGAAGCTCTCAAAATGGGTGATAAAATTGCCATTTTAAATAATGGCCGCTTGATCCAGCACGGCACACCCCGGGAAATCCTTTCCCATCCCTCCGATCCTTTTGTCAGCCATTTAATTGGCGAAGACAGGGGCGTGAAGCTTCTGGACCTGGTCTGCGTTGAAGCACTTATGACCTCGGGAGATAATGATGGAGCCAATGGAACGTGTGTCCAGCTGAACGACCCGGCAAAAACGGCCCTGGATCTTATGCTTCAGGAAAACACCGACCGGGTAACCGTTTGTCAGGGTCAGAATGTAGCCGGATATGTAACCTGGGGTGCTATCAAGGAATATGTGCACCGGGTAGGCGGTGATGGCCCTGGATAGCCAGCTTTTTTTCGAAGCGCTGCTGGAGCGTTCCCCACCACACATTTTGGAACACTTCAGGTTGGTCCTGGTCCCTTTGTTTTTTGCCTTCCTGTTGGCTTTTCCCCTGGGGGTTTTCTTAACCCGTCCCCGGTACCAGCGCTATGCCGGACAGGCTCTGGCCTTGCTAAATGCCGGGCAGACGGTCCCGCCCTTGGCTATAATTGCTGTTTTCCTCCCTTTTTTGGGCCTGGGTTTCTTTCCCGCCGTTTTTGCCTTGACCATTTATGCCCTGCTGCCCATCGCCCGTAATACCATTGCCGGTATTTCCTCGGTCCCTGAGGAAGTCAAGGAGGCGGCACGGGGCATGGGGATGACTTCCTGGGAAGTGTTCACCCGGGTGGAACTCTTGTTGAGCTTGCCCGTTATTATGGCCGGCTTGAAAACCTCGGCCGTGCTGACCGTCGGAACGGCCGTTTTGGCTTCCCTGGTTGGTGGGCGGGGGATGGGGGCGGTTATTTTCGCCGGGATTAATTTTTTCCGCCCTGAACTCATTGTGGCCGGCACCCTGGTGATCGGCTTGATGGCTGTGATCCTTGAACGGCTTCTGTCAATGGTGGAGTGGTTGGTCCTACCTCGACACCTGCGTTAGCAGCCTGTATGGTTGTACATTCTTGTTGAAAGGAGTGATGTCATTGAGACAGAAAAATGCTGGTTGGATGCTTAAATGTCGGAAGGTTCGCAACTATCTCCTGCTGGCAGCACTGCTGTTAGCTGCCCCGACTATCTGGGGCTGTGGAGAAGGGGCACCCCAGGAGGATGCTGGGCCTATTGTTGTCAGTTCAAAAACATTTGCTGAGGCCATAACCATGGGGGAAATAACGGCGGAACTACTTCGGGAGCGGGGTTACCAGGTAGAAGACGAGATCGGTTTGGGGGAGGTGGCTGTTATCCGTCCGGCTATCGAAAGCGGGCAGGTGGATCTGTACTGGGAATATACGGGGACAGGTTTGATGAACCTGATGGAATATGACCAGGTGGTAACGGATCCCGAGGAAACATATCGCCTGGTAAAGGAATGGGACCTGGAAAACAATGATTTGGTCTGGCTGGATTATGCTCCGGCGAACAATACCTTTGTTTTGTTCGTTTCCCAGGAAGTAAAAGAGGAACATGGCTGGTCAAAGATATCTCAACTGGCTGAATATGTCGGCTACGGGGAGAATGAATTAAAGATAGCTACCCCGGCGGAGTGGACCGAGCGAAAGGATGGGTTGCCCAGCTTCCAGGAGCATTATGAATTTGAGTTTCGTGACCAGGACATTGAAATAGTGGAACTGGGTCTGGCGTATGAGGCCGTGGGGCAAAACCTGGCCCATGTAGGAATTGGCGATGCTACCGAGGGGCGCCTGGAATATTTTAACCTCACGGTTCTGGAAGATGACAAGCAATTTTTCCCCGCCTATAACCCGGCTCCTGTAATTCGCCGGGAAGTGCTGGAAAACCACCCGGAGCTGGAAGATCTGTTAAGAGAGTTGTCTTCCCTGTTTGATGTGGATACCCTGATTGAATTGAACAAAAAAGTAGCTGTCGAAGGCAGGCAGCCTGAAGATGTTGCCCGGGAATTCCTGGAAGAGAAAGGATTGGTGGAGTAAAACAGCGAAATATAATTTATCCTGCCCTGCCCTGCCCTGGCCTGGCAGGTTGCAATTCAATCATTTTCTCACTCACTTTCCTGTTGAAAGGACCCAAAGATAATGAAAATACTGGTTGTGGACGATTTTGAAAATAACCGCCTGCTCCTGGAAAAAACGCTAAACGAGGCCGGCTACGAGGAACTCATTCTTGCCTCCTCGGCGTACGAAGCCTTTGAAATTTTAAAGCTGGATGATACCGCCACAGAGGTGGATATCGATTTAATTATTATGGACATATTAATGCCCGGGCTGGATGGAATTGAAGCCTGCAGCCATATCAAGGAAAAGGAGCACCTGCGGGATGTTCCCATTATCATGATCACCACGAAAAATGAAACCGGTCTGCTTCATGAGGCCTTTAGAGCCGGTGCGGTGGATTTTATTGTCAAGCCATTCAACAAAGTGGAGCTCTTGGCCAGGGTGAACTCTGTGTTAACCCTGAAAAAAGAGATGGACCGGCGCAAAGCCCGGGAGAAGGAATTAATCGAGGTCACCCGGAAGCTGGAAGAAGCCAACCAGAAACTTCAGGAACAAACCTCGATTGATGGCTTGACAGGAATAGCCAACAGGTGGGCCTTTGAACAGTACTATGAAAATGAATGGAAGCGCTGCATGAGGGAAGCCAACTCCCTTTCCCTGATCATGGCCGATATCGATGTGTTCAAGGCTTTCAATGACAACTACGGCCACCTGGCCGGGGATGAATGTTTAAGGCAGATCGCCACAGTCCTGCAGCAGTCGTTAAAACGTCCAGGTGATCTGGCAGCCCGCTACGGGGGGGAAGAATTTGTGATTGTTTTGCCGGGGACAGATCAGGCGGGGGCACAAATTGTGGCCGAGGAGCTGAGAAAGAAAGTGGAAGAAAAAAACATTCTTCACGAATTTTCTCCTGTGGGCGACAGGGTTACCATCAGCCTGGGCGTAGCTTCCGGAGTGCCTCATGCAGGCTTGGAACGTGATGTATTAATCTCCCGGGCTGACGAGGCGATGTATTGTGCCAAGCAGGAAGGAAGAAACCAGGTCAAAGTATACCGGGATGGAACAAAATAACAAAGAAGCAGGATATTTTCTATCAATATGGAATAAAAGAGTATAAGGTGTTGCAAGGGAAAATAAATATCAATGAAGGGAGCGAGTTAAATGGTTAAAGTATATGCTTTGAGCACCTGTCCCTGGTGTAAAATGGTTAAAGAGCTGCTGGATGAAAAAGGGGTGGAGTATGAGGCATTGGATGTGGATAAAATTAGCGGGGATGAACAAAAGCAGGCCCTGGCTGAAGTGGAGAAACTGACGGGTAAGCGTTCATTTCCGGTGACAGTTATCGGTGAAACGGTGATCCAGGGCTATAAAGCCGATGAGTTGACAGGGGCGCTGGAGAAATGAGCCAGGCAGTGTACTGCCCGGTCTGCCGAATTAACTTTAAGCCTAAAGAAGAAATCGTTCCCGGTGCCGTGCTGCTCTGCCGGATCTGCGGGGCTAAAGTTGAAGTCATCCAGGTTGAGCCGGAAGTAAAAGGTCGCAAATACCCTCAGGAGCCCCGGGAAGAAATATTTGACCGGGTCAACACCTTTGCTGAGCTTAAGGGGTATGTGTTTAAAGAGATGAAGGAGCTGGTTATGGAGGGGTTGCTGCAGAAAAAAGAAGAGCACGAAGACTTTTACTGTCCCTGCCGTTTTGAAAATATTCCGGAAAATATCTGCCCTTGCCTGGAAACCCGGCAAAACCAGGTGAAAAAAGACGGGCAGTGCTTGTGAGGCCTGTTTTTCCTCCCGGAGTAAGTTTTACTCCTGAGTATGGGTTAATTGGGCTCACCTGCAGTCTTGCCTATCCCGGGGGCCCTTGGCTGGCCCCCGGGAAATAAAACAGGAATTACCAGCCTTGCTTTTTCAGCTGTTCCAGCTCTGTTTGCAGGGCTTCCATTTCTTCCAGAAGATCCAGGATAACCCCTGCACCCATCAAGTTTATACCCAAAGCGCGACGCAGCCTGAGCGCTTTAAAAATGCGCGCGATCTGGTCACTGCGGACATGGTTCTGCTGGATTTCGATAATCCCCAGCTCGCCCATTTTTAGGAGCAGATCCCGGGGCAGCCCCAGGCGGTGGAGCTCAATCCAGCGAAATTCATCATCTTCGCAGATTTCTGCGTCAAAGCAGTAAATTTCTACCTGGTATTTTTTCATTGGCCTCGAACTCCTTATTGATTATGGGTTTCTGCCAGCTGTTGATAAAGCTTTTCCTCTTCAGGGAGGATTTCCTTGGGGTTGTCGATGACAACCCTCAAGTACAGATCGCCACTTACCCCAGATTTTCGGGGCAGCCCTTTGCCTTTCAGGCGTAGCTTATGTCCTGTGTGGGTGCGCGGTGGTATGGTAACCCGCACACTGCCTTCCAGGGTTGGTGCGTTGACCTTAGCCCCCAGGGCTGCCTGCCAGGGATAAACAGTCAGGTTAGCTTCCAGATCGTCTCCATTCAGGCTGAAAACGGGATGGGGGGCGATTTTTAGTTTCAGGTAGAGATCGCCTTTCTCACCACCCGGTTCAGCTTCTCCTCCCTGGCCTTTCAGGCGGATTTTTTTGCCATCGCGCGCATCCCGCGGTATTTTTACTTTAATGGTTTTGGTTTCGGGAATTTGACCACTTCCGCCGCATACGCTGCATAAGCTTCTGCCAAGCAGACCGGTCCCCCCGCACTGGTCACAGAGATCCTGCAGGTTGATTTGAAACTGTTTTTCCCTGCCCTGGTACACGTCCTCTAAGCTGACCTCAAGCTCGGCTTCAATATCTAAACCTCTGTCAGGCCTGCGGGCCCGGGATGAGGATGTCCGGGTGCCGGTTCCACCCCTGGCAAATCCCTGGCCGAAGATGGCTTCGAAGAAATCACTGAAACTGCTGGCCCGTCTGCCGTCATCTCCGCCAAAGGAAAAGCTGAAACCTTCAAAATCGCCGCCGAAATCGCGGCGCATACCTTCGAAATCTCCCGGGCCATACTGCTGCTGCTGTTGACCATACTGCTGCTGGTGCGAAGCAAACTCGTCTCCATGCTCCCAGTTGGGGCCCAAGCGGTCATACTTGGCACGTTTTTCCGAATCTTTGAGGACTTCATACGCTTCCCCGATTTGCTTGAATTTTTTTTCCGCTTCTTCCTTTTTTTCTGGCGGCTGCACATCCGGGTGGTATTTGCGTGCCAGTTTGCGGTATGCATCACGGATATCTTTTTCTGTTGCGTTGCGGTCTACTCCAAGGATTTTGTAATAATCTTGAAATTTTACCGCCATAATTTACTTCACCTCTTCTATTCTCCTCTATTGTGTTGTAGCTTTATTCAAGCTTAATAAAGGTTATTCTTTAATTTTCCCTTGTCCCTAAATTATAACAAATGTTTATTTTTATGGCAACGTGCAGTTCCACCGAGTAAAAACTTCCTTTTAAGAGGAAAAATGAACAGGAAAACAAGAGCAGGTCACGAATAAATGCAGTGATAAACGGTTTTTCATACTAACCGTCACGGCCCATCCGGGCCACAACAGGGTTGAAAAACCTTGCTTATGATCGAAGATCTGGTTTTCAACACCCCGCTCCCCTAACCGGGGAGATGGCGCATTCGTCCGGCGACGTTGGTCTCTGTGGCCAAAGGCGTTTGGTGACCGAAGGTCCTCGGGCGGTCCGGCCGACAGGACGTCGGCCGCCGGGATCGACCTGGACGGGAGTTAAACCGGGAAGGCCGCCCGAGGACCCCGAGG